>JAXHOI010000014.1:0-6579 GCA_034519505.1 Sphingobium sp.
TCGCTCCTTTCAGCCCAGCTCATGGGCAGCATGAGCCGAAACAGGCTGCGCTGGCGGTCGTTGTCGCGTTCATATCGAGGCCGTTCATATCGCGGGCCAGCTTATCGACAAGGGCAAGGCCCAGCCCCTGCCCATCCCGTTTCCCGGTGATAAATGGATTGAACAGATGTTCCCGAATATTGTCGGGAACGTCAGCGTATTATCCTCGACCACAGATTTCAATCGGCAGCGGCGCATTGCCGCCCACCCGCCCGCATGATCGATACGCCGTGACGAAACGCTGTGCTGATGCGGATTTCCGGCTGGGCAATACCCGCCAGCGCCTCCGCCGCATTTTTCAGCAGATTGATCATGATCTGAACGAACGCATCGTTGTTGATCAGCGCAAAAGGAAGCGAGGGGTCGTAATCCTTGCGGATCGGGATCGCATTGGCAAATCCGGCGGCTGCGACTTCGGTCGCCCGCTCCAGCAGCGGATAGATATTCTCCGCTGAGCAAGCGAGCGCCTGAAGCCGGGTGAAGTCCTGCATTCGATCGATCAGGGCGACGATCCGGTCGACTTCGTTGCAGATCAGCTGGGTCAGCGCGCTTGCCTGCGGATCGGAATGGCGCCGTCGAGCAGCTGTGCCGCGCCGCGAATGCCCGACAACGGGTTCTTGATCTCATGCGCCAGGATCGCCGCCGCGCCCATGGCGGATCGGTTGCCGCCCTGCGTACGAAGATGCGCCATCTTCTGCGCCTGGCCATGTGTGCAAGGCGACGACCGCCGCCTTCGGCTGACAGCGGGGCCACCACCAGGTCGACTCATTTCGGCCATGCCCGCGCTGCACGCGGATGTCATAAGCCGCCACCGGCTGGTCCAGCTGCCACAGGTGACTGGGCGCATCACGATCAACCACCCGCACAGTGCGCCCGATGTCCGCACCGATAATCGCGGATCGCGCCATGTTCAGCAGGGTTTCGGCACGCACATTGGCGTCCGCTATCCGTCCTTCCGGATCGAGCAGCAGCGTCGCCACGGGAAGGGCGAGCATGACATCGGAAAATGCGGGCTGCCGCCTAAGGGGTCGGTTGCTTGGCGCCTGCCCCACCATCGAACCGCTCAAGCAGCCTCTCTGACCGGATGCTCGATCAGCGGCTCGTAGAACGCGGCCAGCATGTCGAGCACCTTGTTGGCGTCCGGCACCTGATTGACCGCGTTTCGGAACTCCGCAGATCCGGGCAGACCCTTTGTGTACCAGCCCAGATGCTTGCGGGCCATGTTCACACCCACATCACGGCCATAATGCTGCAGCATCGCATGATAATGGCCGATCACCAGGTGATATTGCTCTTCCAGCGTCGGGTCGGCGCGGCGTTCGCCGGTCGCGAACCAGTGCATGACCTGCCCCAGCAGCCAGGGCTTTCCATATGCGCCGCGACCGATCATCACGCCGTCGGCACCTGAATGATCAAGCGCTGTATCGGCATCCTCAATCCCGCAAATGTCGCCGTTTACGATGACCGGCAACGCGACGGCGTCCTTTACCGACCGGACAAAGCGCCAGTCGGCATGCCCCTTGTACATCTGATTGCGGGTGCGTCCGTGAACGGTGATCCGCTTGCCCAGATCCTCCGCGATATGGGCGAGTTCCGGCGCATTCGAGGCTGTCATGGCACCAACCCATGCGCATCTTCACCGTCACCGGCACGCCGACCGCCTTCACCGTGGCGTCAATCAGGCTGGCGGCAAGCGGCAGGTCGCGCATCAGCGCGCTGCCTGCGTCGCCGCTCGTCACCTTGCGCACTGGGCACCCCATGTTGATGTCGATGATCGCTGCGCCCTTTTGCTCGGACAGCTTGGCGGCCTCAGCCATTTCATGCGGCGTGCGGCCGACCAGCTGCATCGAGACCGGTTCCTCCACCGCGTCCCATGCCGCTTTCTGGATCGATTGGCGGGTTTCTCGGATAGCAGCGGGCGACGCGATCATCTCCGTTACGTTAAGCCCGGAGCCATAGCGCCGCACCAGCGTGCGGAACGGCATATCCGTCACCCCGGTCATGGGGGCAAGAATGACTGGCTGGTCGATCGTGACCGGGCCGACCTGAATGGGTTTCAATCGTGACATGGGATGCAAATGTGCCTAAAAATCAGGCACCACATAGCGGCAAAGCCACATGGGAGCAAGCCGAGCCAGCGCCGGCGCCTCTGCCTGCGCAGGACTCGCATTGCGTGGGCCGGGGCGCTATGGGCGGCGACCATGAGTTCGCATGACGCCCCCGTAAACAGTGAACGCACCGTCGCGCTGATCGTCGCGGCAAGGGAGAGCGCATGGGTGGCGCCC
Source organism: Sphingobium sp. (assembly GCA_034519505.1). Lineage (GTDB taxonomy): Bacteria > Pseudomonadota > Alphaproteobacteria > Sphingomonadales > Sphingomonadaceae > Sphingobium. Next base: position 2,325 of record JAXHOI010000014.1, read on the forward strand.
TGCCCAAGCAGTTTCAGCCAGTCGCTGGCGCTGCGCCCGTCGCCCATGCGGTGCGAGGATTTCGTGCCCATGGCGGTATCGATGCGATTGTCGTCGTTGTGGGCGCGGGGCAGGAGGCGCTGGCAAGGCAGGCTGTCGGCGATGTTGCCGACCTGCGCTTTTGTACCGGCGGCGATACGCGGCGGGAATCGGTTGCGGCGGGACTGCACAAGATCGAACGATCGGGCGGCGCGGCGAACGTCCTGATTCACGACGCCGCTCGTCCGTTTCTGCCGCCTGCGGTGATCGACCGCCTCCTCGCGGCACTCGGCTGCGCCAAGGGAGCCGTTCCGGTCCTGCCAGTCGTCGATACACTTGCCCAGCTTAGCGAGACGGGATTGGGCGACACGGTGGACAGACGCCTGCTTGCGCGCGTGCAAACGCCCCAGGCATTTCGCTTTGACGCCATCCTTGCTGCGCATCGGCAGTGGGACAGTTCACGGGAGGCCACAGACGACGCGCAGATCGCGCGGGCAGCCGGGCTGGTTGTTGCGGCCGTAGAGGGAGATGCGATGCTGGAGAAACTGACCCACCCCGCCGACGTCGCGCAGGCCGAAGCACGGCTCTCCGCCGCCCGTTCCATCCGCACCGGAATGCGGATATGAATGCGTGATCGGCTGGTCGAGGGCGAGGAACTGTGGCTGGCCGGTGTCCGCATCCCCCACGCGAAGGGGCTGTCGGGCCATAGCGATGCGGATGTTGCTATTCATGCGCTGGTCGACGCGATCCTCGGCGCACTTGCCGAAGGTGACATCGGCAGTCATTTTCCACCCTCCGATCCCAAATGGCGGGGCGCGCCATCGTCCCGATTTCTGGAATTCGCGCGCGATCGTGTTACGGCGAGGCGGGGGCGGATCGAACATGTCGACCTCACCATCATTTGCGAGGCACCGAAGATCGGGCCGCATCGCGACGCCATGCGCACGCGGCTGGCCGGATTGCTTGACGTTTCGCCTAACCGCGTCAGCGTGAAGGCAACGACCACGGAAGGGTTGGGTTTTGCAGGCAGGGGAGAAGGTATAGCCGCCCAGGCCGTCGCCACCGTGAATTTGCCGCAGGAATGACTATATAGAGCAACGAAATGCCGTCGCGGAGAGCGATCGCCGATCGGCAAAGCGCCCCGGATGTGGGCGCGCCGGATCGTTACCTTGTCAATGGATTAGGATGAATGACTGACACTATTCTGCCCGCCGAACTTGTCGCCAAGGCGCAAGAGGTAGTTGAGGCGAACCGGGCCGCCGGGCGCACTGTCGCTGTAGCCGAAAGCTGCACGGGCGGCCTCGTCTCCGCCGCGCTGACGGAAATCGCCGGCTCGTCCGACGTGTTCCTGGCAGGCTTTGTAACATATTCGAACGAAGCCAAGCAGCGGATGCTGAAGGTGCATGAGGATGTCATCGACACCTTCGGCGCCGTCTCCATCGCCTGTGCCTGGGCCATGGCGCGCGGCGCTCTGAGCGAGCAGGGCCGATGGGCGTCGCGATTACCGGAATAGCTGGCCCCGGCGGGTGTCTCGAACAGAAGCCGGTGGGCACCGTCGTGTTTGGCAAGGCGGAAAAGGCCAGCCCTGAGAACGATCACCAGGCCGACCGGCAAGTGTTCGAAAACAACGGACGGGGCGGCATCCGCCTTCAGGCCGCGCTGGTCGCGCTCGACCTGTTGTTGCCCCCCGCGCCGTAAAGCGCGGCGGCCCGCGTCTCGAACGCGCCGATCATCTTGCGCAACGCGGCATCGAACATCTGCCCCGCCAGCATTTCAAACAGCCGGTTCTTGAAAGCGAAGTCGACCGCGAAATCGACCAGCACGCCCTGCCCGTCCGGCGCGTCGCGAAACCGCCAATCATTCGACAGATGCTTGAGCGGCCCGTCGACATAATCGACATGGATATGGTCCGGCGCTTCCTTCACGACGCGGGACGTGAAGGTCTCGCGCGCAGGCCGCTTGAACCCCACGATCATGTCGGCCAGCGCTTCGGTTGCGAGTATCCTTGCGCAGCCGCATGCCCGCCACCAGGGCAGGAATTCGGGACAACGTAGATGTCGGCAACCAGATCGAACATCTGCTGCTTGCTGTATGGCCAGATGGCGCGTTTCGCTATGACTGGGCATCAGGCTGTCTGCTTGGCGGCCTTTGCCAGCTTCGCCTCACGTGCGGCGCGCATCTCGGCAAAGTCCTTGCCCGCATGATAGCTGGACCGGGTCAGCGGACTGGCAGCGACCTGCAGAAATCCCTTGGCCCGCGCGATGGCCCCGTAAGCGGCAAAGCTTTGCGGCGTGACGAAATCGATCACCTTGGCATGCTTGGGCGTCGGCTGGAGATATTGTCCCATCGTCAGGAAATCGATGTCGGCCGACCGCATGTCGTCCATCACCTGATGCACTTCCAGCCGTTCCTCTCCCAGGCCCAGCATGATCCCTGACTTGGTGAAAATCGAAGGGTCGAGGCTTCTTGACCATTTCCAGCAGGCGCAGCGAGCGCATAATAGCGCGCGCCCGGACGGATCGTGGGGTACAGGCGGGGCACCGTTTCCAGATTGTGGTTGTAAACGTCCGGCTGGCGCAGCGACGATCGCCTCAACCGCGGCTTCATGCTTGTTGCGGAAATCCGGCGTCAGAATTTCGATCGTGGTATTGGGCGTCGTGCGGCGCAGCGCCTCGATCACCTTCACGAACTGGCCAGCGCCGCCATCGGGCAGGTCGTCGCGGTCGACCGAGGTGACCACGATATGCTCCAGACCCATCTCTGCGCAGGCGTCGGCCATGTTCTGTGGCTCGTTGACATCGACCTTCCGCGGCATGCCCGGTCTTGACGTTGCAGAACGCACAGGCGCGCGTGCAGGTGTCGCCCAGGATCATCACCGTCGCGTGCTTCTTGGTCCAGCATTCGCCGATGTTTGGGCACGCCGCTTCTTCGCACACCGTTGTTAGCCCCTGGTCTCGCATCAGCTTGCGTGTTTCGTTGTAGCCATTAGGCTGGTGGGCGCCTTCACCCGGATCCAGTCCGGCTTGCGCGCGCGGGGCGATTCGGCAGGGGCGGATCGGAAATATCGTTCATGCAGCGCCCAAATAGCGATGATGGTCAGGGTTGCCAGTCCCTCCGGCCTCGCCGTAACGGCCTTGTTCGCCTGCGAACACTTTCAACCGCCACTGGAGGATCAGCAGCGCCATGACCGATTTCGCCGACATGCTCGAAGGATATCGCCGCTTCCGCGGAGACCGGCTGGTCACCGCCAGCACGAACGGCTGGGCACAGAACTTGCGTGAGGGGCAATCGCCGCGAGTCATGGTGATCGCCTGTTCCGACAGCCGGGTCGACCCGGCCCAGATCTTCGACAGTCGACCCGGGTGACATCTTCGTGGTGCGCAACGTCGCGGCGCTGGTGCCCCCTTGAAACGACGCCTGGCCATCACGGCGTTTCCGCCAGCGCTCGAGTTCGCTGTCCAGGTTCTGAAAGTCGGCGGAAATCGTCGTCATGGGTCATGGGCATGTGCGGCGGGTGCAAGGCGGCGCTCAGCCAGGATCTGAAAGACGCCGCTCCCGGCGAAGGCGGCTTCATGGCCGACTGGATCGAGCATGCTCGACGAAGCGCGCGAGCGCGCGGTCGCGGTCATGGCGACGATCGCAGCCGCACGCCGAGCGCGCCATGGAACAGGAAGGCGTTCGCGTCGGCCTTGCCGGTCTGCGCACATTCCGTGTATCCGCAGCAAGGAGCGCAGTGGCGAACCGAACTTGTCCGGGGCGTTCTTCGCGATTTCCGATGGCGTGCTGCACGTCCCTCGACGAAGAACATGGACATTTCCACCCTGCCGAATGATCGGGAGTGGCGGCGGGCGGCAAAGCGCTGCCCGCCCTTATTCCTCGATCAGAGTCCAGAATAGGCGATCACGTCATTGTCGGTGGCGATGAACAGGTCGTCCTGAACCTCCACAGAGCTGTTCCTCCGCCTTCACAAGCGCCTGGGCCAGCGATCCATACATCAGCGTGGTTGCAGCGCCGCCTCGCCCTCCGCGCTCAGATGATAGAGCCGGACAGTCACCGCGTCGGACGTGCTGCGCATGGGCTGGCCTTCGGTACGCGCAGGCGGAAAGCGCTTATGCGCCGCCCAGCTTGTCGATCTTGCTGTTGAGCGCAGTGAGTGCCGCCTTCAGCACCGCGATCTCGTCATCCTTCTCGGCTAAAGTCCGATGCAGGCGACGCGCCGGGCGCTGCGGTCTTGAAC
>JAXHOI010000048.1:0-32794 GCA_034519505.1 Sphingobium sp.
AAGTTACGTATTGGTTGACTTCGACTGCGCGGGCCAGCGGGAGACGGCGGAACTGAGTTTCGATCCGCTGGGACGATCCTGTTGGAACCTCATGCGCGGGCCGGGGCATCATCTGCGCAGCCCGTCACGGTGCAGGATGTCGCGGGCGAGCAGGGCGATCCCGCTCCGAACTTCGCTCTCCTATCGCTTTGCCAGCCTGTTTCTTCGGCTGGGGCTGACCGCGCCGCAACAGGCGCTCAACAGCGCATCTGCCGTTGATCCGGCAGGCGACGATGCAGGGCGATATGATCGCGATATTGCCGGAGTACGCAGGTGCAGGCGGATGTCGGCAGGGCGTCTGCGGCGTTGACCTGCTGACATGCGGTTCGACTATCTGGCGGGGCTGATGCTGCGCCGGGCCGTCGTGGTGGAGACGCCCTTGTTGCGGATCGTCACTGAAGCCCTGCGCAGCGTGGCGCTGGAGTCGTCGACCGCGGATGAGCATTTCCCCGACCGCCTGCGCATCGGCCAGATTGTCGAAGCCGCGCAGCAGCACATCGTCCACGCCGATCGCTTCATAGGCGCGCAGGGTTTCGACCACCGGATCGGGACCGCCGACCAGCGCCATCGCGGACGTGCTGCCGGTCGCTTCGATCACGCCGCCCCACAGGCAGGGATCGGCGGTCGAGCGGGCGGCCATGGCTTCGGCGACGCGGTGGGCGGCGCTGTCCGAACCGCTGCTCAGCCCCTTTTGGACGGGCCGCCCTGCGCCGTGATGGTGGCGACGATGACCGGGCGCGCGCCCATGCGGCGGCAAGCCGTCGGCGATCACGACGCGGATGGACATGAGGAAGGAGGCGAGCGGGCTTGAAGGGCGGCGGTAGCGGACTTGCGCTGATCAACGCGGCGCTGCGTTCGATGCGGTGCCGGCGAAGGCGGTCATCCGCGCATTCGGTGCCGCCGGCATTGCACGCTAGCGGCCCACGATCTCGCCCCAGAAGATCGGGATCGTGCTGTTGACCGGGCGGATCATCGCGCGCGCCTTCGACCTGGTAGGCGTCGCCTGGTGATCGAAGGGTTGGTGTCGCGGTCCAGCTTGGCGCAGCAGGCCGACATATTCGCGGCTGCGGGCATAGCGTTCGTCCAGGCGCAATCGCCGTCGCCGCGCGTTTCAGCGTCGTTGGTCGCGGTGACGATGGCGGACGCCGCAGCGGCCGCCGCTCAGTTGGTCGATGGTCGCTGCGCATCCGCGCCATGGTCGGCGCGACGAAGCCAGCGGTGGGCGATCATCAGTTTGAGCTGTTGCGTCCACGGATCACCGATGCGGCCACGGTCATGCTGTCGGGCGAACTGGCGCTTTGGGCGATCAGACCCGCTCATAGCCCAGCTCGTCATAGCAGCATTGCCGTCCTGATGAAGGCGGGCTTGCCGGGTCGCGCGGGTGATTTCGCTTTCATCGACATAGGGGAGGAGGCCGAAGACCTTCACCGACCGACCTCCGCCCAGATTTCCGGTTCGACATGGCGTTCGGGGTGTCCCGCATGGCGGCTGGCGGGGCGGGTCAGGCCCAGATGGTCGCGCAGGGTCGTGCCTTCATAATCGATGCGGAACAGGCCGCGCGCCTGAAGGATCGGAACGACTCCGTCGACGAAGCGCGCCAGCATGTCGGGCAGGACCGGCGCGGCGATGACGAAGCCATCGGCGGCGGACGCGGCGAACCAGTCGGTCAGCATATCGGCGACCTGCTGCGGCGTGCCGCTCGCGGCCTTGCTGGTACGACCGGCGGCGATGTGGCGGGCGATCTGGAGGATGGAGAGATTTTCGCGCGCCGCATGATCGATGATCCGCTTCGCGACCCCTGGGAGGCATTGTTGGCGGGGACGGGGGGCAGGGGACCGTCAGGGTCGAAGCCGGACAGGTCCATGCCGCCCAATTGCATCTGCAACAGCGCGATCGCCAGGTCGGCGGGGACCAGGGCTTCCAGTTCGCGGGTGATCGCTTCGGCCTCCTCAGCCGTGTCGGCGACAACTGGCTGGATAGCGGTCAGGATTTTCAGGCTGCTGCGCGCGCGGCCGGTCGCGGCGACCCGGTCCTTGAGGTCGGCGTAGAAGGCCTGCGCGCCTCCAGCGCCGGGTGGAGGTGAACACCGCCTCGGCCGTCTGCGCGGCCAACCCAGCCCGGCGTCGGACGAGCCGGCCTGCACGATGACCGGGTGTCCCTGCGGCGGGCGGCCCATGGTGAGCGGGCCGGCGACGCTGAAATGGGTGCCCTTATGGGCGATGCCATGGACCTTGGCCGGATCGAAATAGCGGCCGCCATCCTGGTCGGCCAGGATGGCGTCATCGTCCCAGCTGTCCCACAGCGCCTTGGCGACGTCGACGAACTCGGCGGCGCGGGCATAGCGTTCGCCATGGCCATAATGGCCTTCGCGTCCGAAATTATGCGCTTCGTTTTCGGTCGTGGAGGTGACGACGTTCCACCCCGCGCGGCCTTCGCTGATATGATCGAGCGTAGCGAGCCGCCGTGCGGCCGAATAGGGTTCGTTATAGCTGGTGGACAGGGTAGCGATCAGCCCCAACCGCGACGTCGCCATCGCGACCGCGCTCAGCACGGTCACCGGGTCCATGCGGATCGCGTCGACGCAGGCATAGGCGTCGCGCCCGGCGATGGGCCTGAACCCTTGCGCATCGGCCAGGAACATCGCATCGAATTTTCCGCGCTCGGCGATCTGGGCGATCGCGCGATAATGGCCTATGGAGTGCAGGCGGCTGTCGCCCGCCAGGGGGTGGCGCCATCCGGCACTGTGGGCGCCGCTGCCCATGGGCATGGCGAAAAGGCTCATCCTGTCGGTTTTGGCTCGCATGATAGGACGCTCCCTATGGCCCGACGTCTGCGCCGGTGCCGTTTGATCGGCAGGACGCGGGCATCAGGCCAGCATCGCCTTGCTCATGATCGCCTGTCGGACAAACCAGCCGTATCTGACCGGCAGGTGGATAGTCGAACGGTGATGCTGGACGCAAAGGCCCCTCGCTGCGGATGATCGCATCAACAACTCGGAGCCGCAAAAGACGTGCCTGAGTGTTCGCAGGAGACTTTACGTCTTTTCAGCGCAGGGAGCAGAAGAACATGTTTACGACCCACAAGGTTCCGTCTTCACATTCACGCAAGGCCATGTTGTGCCTGACTACCGCGAGCGCCGTGCTCGCTTTGTCCAGCGTTCCGGCGCTGGCGCAGGATACTGCCGCCGCCGCCGACAGCGCAGCCCCCAGCGGCATGGGCGAAATCGTCGTCACCGCCCGTAAGCGCGGCGAAAACCTGATCGACGTGCCCGTTTCCATCACCGCGCTGAGCGGCGATGCGCTGAACCAGCGCGGCGTGACCGGCCTGAACGAACTCAACGACTTCGTGCCGGGCCTGCGCTATCAGAACAGCTCGGCCAATCGCAACGATCGCGGTTTCCAGACGATTTCGATGCGCGGCATGTATCCCGGTGACTCGCCCAACCGCCAGGCCGTGACGATCTTCGTCGATGGCGTCGCGGTGCCGGGCGGTGCGACGTCGGGCATGGGCGACATCGAGCGGGTCGAAGTGGTGAAGGGACCGCAGAGCGCCTATTTCGGTCGTTCGACCTTTGCCGGTGCGATCAACTTCATCACCCGCGCGCCGTCGCTTCGGTGGAGATGAAGGGCAGCGTCGATGTCTCCTATTCCTCCTATATCAGCATCGACGCCAAGGTCAGCGTCGAAGGGCCGATCGTCGAGGACAAGCTGGCGGTGCGCCTGGCGGGTCGCCATTATCACACCGACGGCCAGCATAAGAATGCTGGCTATAGCGGCCGGCTCAAGGAGCGCGACAATGCAGTCGATCGATTTCAGCTTCATCGCTGCCGACCGAAACGACCACCGTGCGCGGCTATGCCACCTATTGGGAAGATAGCGATGGCCCCTTCGGCCCAGTCGCCGCTGACCGAAGCGGACTATAATTGCAATGTAGGCGGCAACGGGCGTGTTCCCGCGGGCAGCACCACCGGTTTCAACTATATTTGTGGCAATGTCGGCAACATCGTGCCGTCCAAAATGTCGCAGAACATCGACCGTGGGGGCAGCCTGAATTTTGGCGGTGTTACCAATCCTGCTGCCGTCGGCGCTACGGCGCTCCGGCGGATTTATCTGACCATCTGGGCATCGAACGTAAAGCCTATCAGACACGCGCTCGATGATCGATCAGGACGTGGGCGATCATACCTGTCCGCCGCCGTGTCGCATAACCGCAACCAGTGGGCGGCGCTCACTGACACCTATAACCGCCCGCCCGACGGCACCGGCTATTTTTCGACCGTTTACCTGCTCTATGACATTGAGAATAATTCGGCGGAATTACGGCTGGCATCGCCTGACAATGGTCGACTGACTTATATGGTCGGTGGCAACTATTATTGGGAAAGCATCGACTTTTTCACCCGCGCATCGCGCGGCGCCACGCCGACCAATCTGGGTGCGCCGACGGACTATCGCGCCCGCACTTTCGGTGTGTTCGGCTCGGCCAGCTACGAACTGCTAGACGGCCTGAAACTGAGCGGGGAAGCTCGGTATCAGTGGGACCGGGTCAACCATATCGGCTATTCGGCTGTAACAGGCGAGGAGTCCGCCAATCTGGCCAAGACGTTCAAGTCCTTCACCCCGCGTGTCATCCTGAACTATGAGATCACGCCGACGGTATCGACCTATGCGTCTTGGTCGCGCGGTACGCGCCCCGGCACGTTCAACACCAATTATGCGCTGTTTTCGCCTGCTATTCAGGCGCAGTTGACCGCCAATGCCGGGCGCGAAATCCCGATCGCGGTGGCCGAAGAAAAGCTGACGATGTACGAAGCGGGCCTGAAGGGCGAATTTTTCGGCCGTCGCCTGCGGGTGCTGAGCGCTTTCTATTATGGCGAATGGCGCAATCGCCAGATCAACCAGAATATCGCCTATCTGACGGGCACCACTACATCGACGGCGACCCTGACCTTCCCCGATGGTTCGACCAACCTGTGGGGCGTGGAACTGGAAGGCGCTTTCCAGGCAACCCGCGACCTGACGCTGGAGGGCACGTTCAACTGGGCGGCCACTGACATCCGCAGCGTCGCCTGTTCGGAATGTGTCGCCATTGATGGCGTCATCAACCCGGTCGGCAATACGATGGAACGCTATCCCGAATATAGCGGCACCGCGGCCATCAACTACCAGCCGCGGATCAACGACGACTGGACCGGCATCGTGCGCGTCGATTATATCTACACCGGCAAGCAATATGCCACTGCCGCCAATGTTGCGTGGATCAATTCGGCCAGCCGTATCAACTTGCGCGTCGGTGCCAGCTCGGCTAAATACACGCTGGAATTGTTCGCGCGCAACATCTTCGACGACAAGACACCGTCGAACGTGCTGCGTAACACCAACCCGAACGGCAGCGCTGCCCAAGGGTTGAACACCATCGCCCTGGCGGCGCCGGAACGGGCCACCATCGGTGTCAGGGGCGCGGTTCGCTTCTGATGTTGACATACAAACTCCCCGGCAATCGCAAGATTGCCGGGGTTTCTTTTTGCCCTTCGCCGATCGGACATATCGATGCTGCTGAACAAGGACCGCGCCTATGCCATCATGGACCGCGAGGGGCTGGACGGCCTGATCGCGACGTCGCCGATCAACGTCTATTATCTGTCCGAGTATTGGGGCGCGCTGATGCGGATGCGCCGGACATTCTATAATTATGCGTTCCTGCCGCGCGACGAGAGCGGCGCCGCCCGCGCTGATCGTCACCGGGGTCGAGCATGTCCGTTTCTTCCACAAGCCTGAACTGACATGGATGCCCAGCATCCAGAGCTATGTGCATCCCATCTATCTGGACCGGCGCGATTTCGATCCCGATGTCGAAGATCCCGAACATGTCGAATATGGCATGAAATGGCCGATCAACCACGACACCCTCTCGCCGCGCGACGAGCAATATCTGCTGTTTCAGGAAGGCCATCGTGGCAACGCATCGGTCAACGCCATCTACGCGCTGAAGAAGGCGATCGCCGAGGCGGGTTTGTCGGCGGGCAATCTGGGGTCGGACGATCCGCGTGTCGGGCCATGGTTGCAGGAAATCGGCCTGCCGGACGTCCAGGTGTCCGACGCGACGACGACGTTCCGCGATATCCGCATGGTCAAGTCGCCCGACGAAATCGCGCTGATGCGCAAGGTCGCACTGATGAACCAGGAAGCGCTCGACGTGGTTCTTGATCTGATCGATGTCGGGATGCCGCGTGACGAACTGGACCTGATCTATAATCGTCGAAGTCGCCAAACGCGGTGGCAAGGCGATCTACCTCAACACCGGCCAGAACGGCACGCACCATGCCATGGGTACCGTGCTGGAGGGGGAGAGCATCACCTTCGACGGATTATGCGAATATAAAAACTATCTGGGCGACCTGGGCCGAGTGGCAGTGTGCGAGCGACCCTCAAGCCTGAATCCTGTCCGGCGCATGAAGGCGCTGGAGGTCGGTTGCCAGACCGTGCTGGACGCCGAAGCCGGGCGTCACCGGACAGGAAGTGACCAGCGCGGTGATCGACGCGGTGCGCGCGGCGGGCTTCCCCGGCTTCTTCTTCGCCACGCCCCATTCGATCGGCCTGGAACATTCCGACCACAAGATCCCGATCGGCCCGACCCTGCCCGGCGGCAATGGCCCGTTCGTGTTCGAGGAGAATATGATCTTCTCACTCGACATGCCCTATTATGAAATCGGCTGGGGCAATCTGCATGTCGAGGACCAGATATTGGTGACAGCCAACGGGGTGGAGCCACTGACCAATTGCGACACGTCGCTGCGCGTGCGTCCGGGCGCGTCGCGCTGAGGCGATGACCACGAAAACCTATGTCGAGGGCCGGTGGGGCCAGGTGCATGTGCGATTGGCCGGCAAGCCGACCGCGCCGCCGCTGTTGATGCTGCACCCCACGCCCAAGTCGGGCTGGATCTACGAACGGCTGATGGCGCAACTGGCGCCGGGCCGCGCCGTATTCGCGCCGGATACGCCCGGCTATGGTGCCAGTGATGCGCCGCCTGCGCCGCCTTCGATCGAGGATCATGCCGAGGCGATGTTCGGCGTAGTGGAGCGGCTGGCCGCCAACGGGATGATCGCGGATACGATGGTCGACCTGTTGGGCTATCATACCGGATCGTCCATTGCCGTGGCGATGGCCACTATGCGGCCCCGGCAGGTGCGCCGCCTGATCCTGGTGTCCGTCGCGGCCTATGGTGCCGACGTGCGTGCCGAGAAGCGCGCGGCGCTGGCCCACTGGCCGAGGCCGGCAGAGGATGGGTCGCATCTGGTGCGGATGTGGGCGCTGATGCGGTCGCTGTCCGACGCGCGGGTCGATACCGCGTGGCTGCACGAGTCGCTGACCGAGAATCTGCGCTGCGGCGCGCGGGCGCCCTGGGGCTATGATGCGGTCTATCGCCATGACCTGCAAGCCGCGCTCGACGCGCTGGCGCATGATACGCTGATCCTCAATCCGCAGGACGACCTGGGGATCTGACCCGTGCCCATGCGTCAAGAGTGCGGGGCGCGCAATATGTGGAGATGCCGGGCGTGGCGCATGGCCTGTTCGACCTGGAGGTGGAACGCATCGCCGTGCTGATCGAGGAATTCTTTGCGGCGGTAAGGCTTTAGGCGTCGCCTTGCCCCGTCAGTGTGTGACGATGGCGTCGATCAGCCGCACCCGCGCCGCCGCCAGTTCCGTTTCCAGTTCCGCCGATGGGACATAGGTGGCGATGGCGTCGCGCACATCGATGCCCCTATCCTCCAGCACTGCCTCCAATATCCGTACCCGGTCGGTCAGCACCCACAGTTCGCGCGTCAGCGTCAGCATCGCTTCGCCCAGATGATCGAGCTGGTTGTCGCGCAGCATCTGGCGCGGCTCGGGGTCGACGCGCGCTTGGGGCTGGTCTTGGCGTCGGTCATCGCGCGGCCTCCGGCTTGCGGGCGACCAGGATATAGGGCCGCCCGCCAGGCAGGACGCCGCCGTCCACATCGACGAAGCTGGCTTTCTGCGCGACTGCGACCAGGTCGGCGGTCGACGCCGCGCGCCAATATGGTTCCCCGCCCCAGCGTGCGGCCCAGTCGAGCGCCAGGATGCCATGCGGTCGAGGTCGGCATAGCGGGGACATCCGACATGATGACCGTGCCGCCCGGTTCGAGCAGGCGATAGGCCTCCCGCGAACACCGCGCGGATGATCCGCGGCGGATTTCGTGGATCAGATTATAGCTGCGGACCAGGTCGAAGCTGCCGTCCGCAAAGCCGGTGGCTTCGCAGGGGCGTTGATAGAGTTTCCAGGCCCAGCCATGGACGTTCGCCACGCGGCGCGCCTGCTCCAGCATCCGGGCCGAAAATCGACGCCGCTGATCTGCGCATCGGGGAAAGCCTCCGCCAGGGCGACCATATTATGGCCCGACGAAGCCCCCATGTCGAGGATGCGGCGATAGGCGCGGGTGGCGCCTTGGCCGCTGCGGTGCGGCGATGGCCAAAGATATTGCCGCCGAACACGCGGGTCAGGATGCGTTTATGGATCAGTTCGCCATGGACAAAGCCATTATGCTCGCTGGCGTCCCAGCCGCCGGTGGTGCGGTGGAACCACACCCGCTCGAAATAGGCGGGCAGTTCCAGCGTCTCATCCAGTTCCAATGTGGCGGGGCCATCCTCCAGCGCCTTGAGCATCGGCTCCACCGTCTCGCGGATTTCGGCAAAGGCATCCTGGCAGATCGGCCCATGATCCTTGGCGGTCCATTCGCCCAGCAACGCGCGCGCGCCATAGACTGGCGAACGGGCAAGCGTGTGGTCGACCAGGCGATGCCGGTCGTCCATCTTTTCCGGCATGGTCTGGGCATTGATGCCCGCGTCGCTGAGTTCCGCCTCGACTGCGCGTTGGAGCTTCGCGACCGCACCGCGCACGGCGCAATGGAAATCGATCGTTGCCCGCCCGCGCTGGCCCAGCACCACTTCGTCCATTGCCTGTCTCCGCCTTGACTGTCCGGGCTGCATCATAGCGGCATGAGCGGCCGACGTCGCGCCCGCGCCGCGATTTTATCATCTGGCGAACAGCCGCGGACTAGAGTGGCCGGGACGGGCGGGGACGCGCTAGACTGGCGGCGTCGAACAGGAAGGATCAGAGATATGCTGCTGAACAGAGAACGCGCCAACGCCGTCATGGACCGGCACGGCCTCGACGGCCTGGTCGCCGCGTTCCAGGAGAATATCTATTATCTGAGCGACTATTGGGGATCGATGTTCCTGATGTCGCGCAATTACACGCTCTACGCCTTCCTGCCGCGTGACGAGAGCAAGCCCGCAGCGCTCATCATGCCGGGCACGGGCGTCTATCATCTGGAACATGTGCCGACATGGATGCCCAACGTGTCGACCTACATCACCCGGATCAAGCCGGGCCAGCCGATGCCGCCGCGCGATTTCGAGTTCACGACCGAAGAGATTGACGAGAGCGGCGGCGACCAGGTGGTCACCGAAGCGTCCGCCAAGGGGCAGGCACTGACGCCCTATCCCACGCGCGAAGGCGCGGAGATGGCGCTGCGCGACCGGCAGTTGCTGGCCCGCTATGCGATGCACAGCGACAATCCGGCGATTTCCTCGACCCGCGCATTGAAGGCCGCGATCGAGACGGCGGGCTGTCGCAGGGGCGGATAGGGTTTGATGATCCGCGCGTGCTGGGGTGGCTGAACGAGGTGGGGTTGCCTGACCTCACCGGCTGCGATGCGCTCAACATCTTCAAGGAAATCCGCATGGTGAAAAGCCCGGCGGAAATCGAGTTGCTGCGGATCGCCGCGCGGATGAGCGAGACGGCGATCAACGCGGTGATTGACCAGATCCATGTGGGCATGCCGCTGGACGATATCGGCCGCATCCATGCGCAATCGATGCTGGACCAGGGCGGCCAGTCTGAATGGATCATCGCCAATATCCGAGGCCTGGCGACCGGCGTGGTCGAGGCGAACGAGATCATGAAGCTGGATTCGGTGGGCAGCTACAAGCAATATCGCGGCGATGTGGGGCGCACGGTCATCTGCGGTGAGCTGACCAAGGAGATGCTGGACCGCAATGTCGCCGACGCGCGCGCTGCATATCGCTTACGACAATATCCGGCCAGGCAAGACGTTCAAGGAGATTGTCGACCTGACCCTGAAGGCCGTCCATGACGAGGGTTTCCCCGGCTTCGTCATCGCCGGGCCGCATTCGGTGGGGCTGGAACATACCGACCATCCGGTGTCGGTCGGCGCGCAGATGCCGGGGCATCATCCCCTCGTTTTCGAGGAGAATATGGTCTTCACCCTGGACATGCCCTATCATGAATTCGGCTGGGGCACGTCGCATGTCGAGGATATGATGCTGGTCACCAAAAATGGCTGCGAGGCGCTGTCGTCGATGGACACGTCGCTGCGGGTGCGGCCTATCGCCTGATGCCTACCGGCTGAGGAAGGCCATGATGGCCGATGCCTGATCGTCGGTATCCACGACGCGGGCATCCGCCATCATCGCCGCCAGTTCGGGCGCTGCCGCCGCGATATGGGGCGGCAGGCCGGGCAGGCGGAGGAACAGGATGGGCGCGGTACCAATGCGATGCGGTCCGCCGTGGGATAGGCGAAGGCGGCGCGATAGGGCTTGTGATAGCAGGTCAGGCTTTTGAGCACGTCGAGCGCGGCGGCATGGAGCGCATCGGCGTCCGGCACCGCGCGGTTCATCAGGCGGTGTTCTGGATCACGCAGGAAATAGGGGGCGTGGAGCGACTGGTCGCGCACGAAGTTGAACGCCCAGATGAAGTGGCGGCCATAATCGTCGGCCTCCATCGCAGGGGCATAGGCGTCCAGTCGTTTGGCGCGGGTGGCGGATCGAATCGCTGATCCCCTGGAAGATCACCCGGCCGACCAGATCGGGACAGGTGGCGGCCAGTTCGCAGGCGATGCGCGCGCCGGTGTGCGCCATAGAGATCGACCTGCGCCAGGCCCATGGTTGCAATGATCCGCCGCACGGCATCGGCGAAATAGGCGATGTCCGGCACGTCGGGCGCGGGCGGCGGGGAATCGCCATTGCCCAGCGTGTCGATGGCGATGAGGTCGGCGTCGCTGCCCGCCGCGCGCAACGCCTGCATCACCGGCACCATGCCGCGCGAGCTGTTGGGCGAGGGGTGGAGCAGCAACAGCGGACGACCCGGACCACGCAGGCGGCGCATATGCACCGGCCCTTCGGCAATGGTCACGAAGTCTCGGTCGATCATACCGGGCGATCGCCCATCAGGGCGATGGCTTCGGCCTCGCCCACTACCTCGGCCATCTTGGCGGCCATGTCGAAGAGATCTCGTTCTTGAGGGCGCGGTCGCGCATCGCCACAGGCTTCGTGCACGACGAAGGGGGCAAAGCCATGGCAAAGCGCATCGAGCGCCGACGCACGCACGCAGCCCGATGTCGAAAAGCCGGTGATGAGCAGCGTGTCGAACCCGGCGGCGTGGAGGGTGGAGGCCAGCGACGTGCCAAAGAAAGCGGACGGATATTTTTTTGACACGACCAGTTCGCCTGGCAATGGCTGGAGTTCGGGGGGGCAGCGCCGGCGGGCGATCCCTGTTCGAACGCCTTGAGCGCGGGCACCTTGCGGAAGAACATGCCGCCATCGATGCCGCCTGGTTCATAGCTGATGTTGGTGAAGATCACCGGCACGCCAACCGCGGACGCGCCGCCGCCGCGAGCCGGACGTTGGAGGCCAGTGCATCCTCCACCCCGGCATAGAGCGGCGAGGCGGGATCGAGATAGGCCATGACCACGTCGACGATCAGGAGCGCGGACGTTGGCCAAAGGTCAGCTTGCCGCCGAAACCGGCGGTTGCATAATCGGCGTTCAGATCAACTGTCATAGCGTTTCCCAAGGGCAATGAGGTCCGGCGCGCCCAACAGGGTGTTCATGTCGGAGAGTTGGACGATCTGGTCAGCGAGGCTGGTGGTGGTGCGTTCGCGCGCCAATGTCCCCAGCCAGCCGGGCGCCTGCGCGACCAGTCCGTGCATCAGCAGCAGGGGATGGAGGGCAATGGCGAAGCCCAGCGTTTCGAGCCGTCGCGCCATCGGCGGTCGGCGTCACGCCGCCCTCGACCAGATTATGGACCAACGGCACGCGGTCGGCGAAGCGGGCAGCGATCCGCTCCAGTTCGTCCATCGTCCGTGGCCCTTCGATGAAGAGGATGGTCTCGCGCCCGGTTTTCCAGAAAGGTTCTCCGCCCGGTCGATCGCGGCGTCCAGCCCATCGGAGACCGCCAACGCATCGGTGCGGGCGATGACCAGCATGTTCTGGCGCGCGTCCAGCGCCGCCCTGATCCGCCCGACGGATTCCGCCAGCGGAACCACCGTCTTGCCCGCCATATGGCCGCAGCGTTTGGGGAAGCCTTCGATCCTCGATCTGCACCGCGCTGGCGCCCGCCTCGTTTCGAAGGCGCGCATAGCGCGTTGCAGGGTGAGCGCATTGCCAAAGCCGGTGTCGGCATCGACGATCAGGGTCGGCGATACGATCCCGGATCACCGCCACCGCTTCGGCCACTTCGCTGGCCGTCACCAGCCCCATGTCCGGGCGGCCAAAGCGCCCCATCGATAGCGTGCGCCGCCCGGACAGGAAGGCGATGGGGAAGCCCGCTTGCTCGATCAGCAGGGCGGTGAGGCCGTCCCAGCAGCCCGGCATCGCTGTATAGCCGCCGCTCCGTCCGGCGCCTGCCGAAAGCAGGCCCTTCAGTGGCGGCGATGAAGGCGTTCGCGTCATCCGAGCTGGCCGGGGATGTGGCTTTCATGGTTCTGGAGATACCATTGCGCATTCCCTTCCCGCGTCGCCCACCACACGCCCGGCAGCGACTTGGCGTGTTCGATGAATTCGCGCAAGGCCCGGATGCGGTGGGCGCGGCCCGACACATGCGGGTGCAGGCCAAGGTTCATGATCCGCCCCGTCTTCGCGCCCTCCGCATAGAGGACATCCAGTTCCTCGATCAGCGCGTCGCGATATTCGTCGGTCGTATAATTTTTGCGCGTGACGAAGGTAAAGTCGTTGGATTTCATTGGAATAGGGCACCGACACGATCGGCCCGTGCGGCGTGCGCAGCAGATAGGGCTGATCATCATTCATGATGTCGCAGTAGAATGTGCAGCCTTGTTCTGCCAAAATATCCGCCGTCTGCATCGTCCCGCGCAGCGAGGAGGAGAGCCAGCCCTTCGACTTGCGCCCCGTATATTTCTCAAATTGCGCCAGCGAGCGCAGGATAATGTCGCGCTCCTTATCCGGTTCATGCGCGAAATTGGTGAGCAGCTCGCCTTGCTCCCAATTGTGGGTGAGCAATTCCCATCCGCGTTCCAGCACCGCATCGGTCATCGCCTTGCGCCGTTCAAAGGTCACGGCGTTGGTGGTGCAGCTGGCCTTCACCCCCAGTTCGTCGAACAGGTCGATGAGCCGCCATAGGCCGACGCGCTGCCCATATTCGCGCCATGTGAAATTGGGAAAATCGGGCGTGTTGCCGGGCAGGACATCGGGCAAAATTGCGGGGCCACCGGCATAATAGGGCTTGTCGGTGTCCTTGGTGAGATCCCAGGTTTCCAGATTGAAAGTCAGGATCAGCGCAACCCGCGCGCCATTGGGCCATTTCAGCGGCTGGCGCTGGGGCAGGGGGATATAATCATAGTCCATGTAAGCGACCTTCCCTTTTTAGGAAGCGGCTGAGCAGCGAGCGCCGAAACCGTCCATCTGATCGTTCGAGCTCCCATGCTGCGCAGGGCGTGCCAATAGGTGGCGCAGGTATGGATCGCGATCACCGGCTTTTCCTTGCTTGTACTCGGCCATGGCGGCGGATTTCCACAAAGGCCAGGTTGCTGTACCGGCCTCGAATGATCGCGTCGACGCTCTTCGCTGACGGCGATCGCGGTACGCTTGAGCTTCTGCTTGTCCTCAAGGCGCGATCATCATGGGGAGGGGGATTTGAGGCCCTCTATATGGACCACCTCATAGCCCTGATCCTCGAAGAATTTCTTGACGTTCGCGTCGCCGACGGGGGCGTATGGGGTGAGAATGCCGATTTTGCGGATCGGGCCGGTCTCGCTTTCATAGGCCTTGATCGCAGCATCCACGGCGGTCGATCCCATGATGACAGGGACGCCGCCGGTCCGCTCCAGCATCTTTTTGTGCAGGCGGTCCGCGCCCTCCGCGCCGTCCCAGAAGGTTTCCGGCGGATGGTGCCCATGATGACGCAGCCAGGGTCCATCGACACCGACACGTCGACGGCGTCGAAGGTCGCGGCGCGGATATTTTCCAGCATGATCATGAAGCTGTCGTCATCCGTCACCTTGGTATCGGGAATGGCGATGCGCGAGAAATGATTGGTGACGCCGCGCGGGCGCATGGCGGCATATTCCGGCTCAACGCTGGTATTGGTCGAAGGCGCGACGACCGCGAACTTCATGCGATAACCCAGTGAATCGACCATCGTTTGTCCTTGCAAGGATGTTCTGGAACGTGGGCTCGCTTTGTGGGGGCGGCAGCGCTCCCTGCCGTCATCCGGCCAAAGCGGATTTTATTGACTGGCGAATAAAATGATCAGACCCTGACGCCCGATCCGCCGGTTGCGTGCCACTATGTCGGCGAGCGTTAACAGGGAGGCCGCGATGGCAGCATATATAGTGGCGACGGTGACGATCACCGACGCCGAGGCGTTCGCCGCCTATGGCAAGGGCATCGCCGGCCTGGCCGAACAATTTGGCGGGGAGTCGGTGGTCAAGGGACCGGTTGCAGAGATGCTGGAGGGGCAGGCGGTGCCCGGCGAGCGGATCGTCGTCAGCCGTTATCCCGATGCCGATGCGGCCCGCGCCTATATAGCGTCGCCGCAATATCAGGCGGCGCTCAAGCTGCGCGAAGGCGCGGCCACCGTTTCCATGCGGTTGCTCGTCGATCCGGCCTGAAGCCCGGACCGCATATCTGCGCGCCTATCTGAATTGCAGGAACTGAAATATGATCGAAAGAACACGCGTGCTTGTCGCGGGGCCGGGCCGGTTGGCGCGGTTATCGCCTATCGACTGGCGGAAATGGGCATCGATGTCGTCCTGGTGGAACCGGCCACCCATTGCGCGGAGTGATATGCGCGCATCCACCTTCCATCCGCCCACGCTGGCGATGATGGAGGAGCTGGGCGTGCTGGGCGAATTGCTGGACGATGGGCTGAAGGCGCCGGTCTATCAATATCGCAACCGCCGCAGCGGCAATGTCATCAGCCTGGACATGGCCGACATCGCCGACATGACGCCCCATCCCTACCGGCTGCAGTGCGAGCAATATAAGCTAGCGCGGATGTTGACCGGACGGCTGGCCAATCATCCCCACGGGCAGGTGCGTGTTCCAGCATCAGTTGCTGTCCTACGACCAGGATGGCGACGGCGTGACCGTGCATGTCGAAGGGCCGCTGGCGATTAAGACCTATCGCTGCGACTATCTGGTCGGGGCGGACGGAGCGAGTTCGACCGTGCGCAAATGGATAGGCGTGGAGTTTGACGGCTTCACCTATCCCGAACGGTTCCTGACACTGTCGACGGCCTATCCGGTCGAGCAGCATTATGATGAATCTGGCCAACGTCAGCTATATGTCCGATGCGGCGGAATGGTGCGTGTTGCTGCGCGTTCCCACGCTGTGGCGCGTGCTGGTGCTATCGCACGAGCAGGAAAGCGATGCGATGCTGCTGTCCGATGCCAAGAAGTCAGCGGTGTTCGCTGGCCTGGTGCCTGATGGCAAGGCGGTGCAGACCTATCACCGCACCTTGTACCGGGTGCATCAGCGGGTCGCTCCGTAACTTCCATCAGGGCCGCGTGGTGCTGGCCGGCGATGCCGCGCATCTCAACAATCCGCTGGGCGGGTTCGGCATGAATTCGGGCATTCACGATGCCTGGAACCTGACCGACAAGTTGCGCGACATCCTGCTGGATGGATCTGATGCCGACGCGCGGCTGGGGCTGTACGATCGCCAGCGGCGCACGATCGCGTCGGAATTCCGTTCAGACGCAGACGATCAAGAACAAGAAGGCGATGGAAGCGTCCGCCAAGGATGGTCCAAGCGCCCAGGAACAGCATATGGAAAAGCTGGCAGAGAATCGCGAATTGCGCCGCGAATATATGATGAACCAGGCGATGATCCGATCGCTGGAGCGCGAACAGCATATTCAGTAAGATTTTAATCCCTTCCCGAAATCTAAGCGCGGCTTGCCTTCGCGCAGTCGATGCCGCGCCTGAGAGCCCTTCTGTGGTTGCCGCCCGTGAGGCAAGAAGTTTCTGAACCGGTGAACAGGTGATCGAGCGCCGTCTTCTGTCAGGTCTTTGATTGCGGCGTTTCAGAAGCCGCTGGCCGGTATGGTGATCCGCGGATCAGGTCCAAATCTGATTCACGAGCTCGAAGCTCGGGACTCTCAACTGGTTTTCCTGATCCAGATCTGTTCGATCATTTTGCCCATTCGGGTCGTCGCCTTCTCACTCCCCCTTGCCAGCTTGGGCCTTGCGCAGCCTCTTCTATCGGCGGCGATTGCCGTTGCCGGGGTCTCGATAATCCTCCTGTTTCGTCAGCATCGCCCAGATCATCCGGGCCATCTTGTTGGCCAAGGCGATTGCCACCAGCATCCGTGGCTTGCGCGCGCAGCATGCGGGCTAGCCACGATATTTCTGGGATCGATTTTCGGCCCATCCAGTTCAATCGCGACATTGCGCCCATGATAAGCAGCTGCCGAATGTCGCTTTGCCCAGCCTTGGAGACGCGGCCATGACGTGTCTCGCCTCCGCTCGAATGCTGTTTCGGCACCAATCCCAGCCAAGCGGCGAAGTCCCCGCCGCATTTGAAGCTCTCCATTGGCGGGGCAAACGCTTCGACCGCCAACCTACGTTACTGACCCGATGCAAGAAATGGTCGGCGCTTAAGGCCTGGGGCATGGGCATTGCCAAGCGGCGGGGGATGGCAAAGGCCCGCGTCGCTGTCGCCCGCAAGCTCGCGGTGATTCTGCATCGCATGTGGAGCGATCAGACCGAGTTTCGCTGGGGGAAGGTTCCAGCAGGCCAGATAGCATGAGGAGGCCCGAACAAGTTCCCGCCTGAGAAGACGGTCGTTCCTATGGGGACGAAGGGCAAGACGATCTCGCTTAGAGTCCGGAACCTCAGCCGAGCTGAAGGTCGCGAAACAGATTGAGACGCCTTGCTCTCCATGACCCCATTATGCGGCGGCCTTGCGCCAACCGCGGAGAGAAGCGAGTGATCCATGGGAACGATCACGTAATCGAGGAAGCAGCTTGACCCAAAGGGCCCCAATCAGAGAAGGCTCTAAGACAAAGGCCTCGTTCCCACAGCCAGGCTTCAATCTCGGCAAGAGTGACCTTGCCCGAATTGCCTACATTCAATATTATACCGCGCGTCAATGTTGCAACCCGCTCCGGAAGTAGCCGGTCGCGCTCGGCAGGGTCGTGTCCCGGCGCGTGGTGTAGGTTTTGAGGGTAGCGAAGCTGACCGGACGCGCGCTCATCGATAAAGCGCTGTAGCGGCCGGTCAGTTTCGCGGGTGGTCACCGGCGAACTTCGGATAAGTTTGGGTTGCGAGACTCAACTTACGGAGACCACCGATGACCAATGACAAGATGGACCTGCACGCCCTGGTTGGGAAGACAGCCGACGGCGATTTTCTACGCGATATGATCGGCTTTGCCGCGCAGCGGCTGATGGAGCTGGAAGTGGGCGACCTTACGGGCGCGGCCTATGGCGATAAGGATCCCGAGCGCCTCGCGCAGCGCAACGGCTATCGGGATCGGGACTGGGAGACGCGGGCAGGCACGGTCGAGCTGCGGATCCCCAAGCTGCGCAAGGGAACATATTTTCCAGGGTTTCTGGAGCCCCGCCGTATGGCAGAGAAGGCACTGACGGCCGTCATCCAGGAAGCTTATATCCAGGGGATCTCGACCCGCTCTGTGGACGATCTGGTCAAAGCCATGGGCATGAGTGGGATCTCAAAGAGCCAGGTCAGCCGACTGTGCGTGGAGATCGACGAGCGGGTGAAGGCCTTTCTCGATCGTCCGATCGAAGGCGACTGGCCCTATCTCTGGATGGACGCGACCTACATCAAAGTGCGGCGAGCCGGTCGCATTGTCTCTGTCGCGGTCATCATTGCCGTTGGCGTTAACAGCGATGGCCGGCGCGAAGTGCTCGGCATGGCGATCGGTCATTCCGAAGCTGAGGTCTTCTGGACCGACTTTCTACGCAGCCTTGCCCGTCGCGGTCTGCGCGGCGTGAAGCTGGTGATCTCCGATTCCCATGAAGGCATAAAAGCTTCCGTCGCCAAAGTGTTCAGCGCCACCTGGCAGCGATGCCGGGTTCATTTCATGCGCAATGCGCTGGCCCATGCCGGCAAGAGCGGACGCCGGGTCGTGTCGGCATTCATCGCCACCGCTTTCGCCCAGGAAACTCCAGAGGCCGCAAAGGCCCAATGGCGTAGCGTCGCCGATCAATTGCGCCCTACCGTGCCAAAACTCGCTGCCCTGATGGACAGCGCCGAGGAGGATGTGCTGGCCTACATGACCTTCCCAGCCCAACACCGCACGAAGTTGCACAGCAACAATCCGATCGAGCGGCTCAATGGCGAGATCAAGCGGCGTACTGATGTTGTCGGCATCTTCCCCAACGAAGAGGCGATTACCCGTCTCGTCGGCGCTATCCTTCTGGAACAGAACGACGAATGGGCCGTCCAACGCTGCCGCTACATGACACTTGAGAGCGTCTCAGGTTTAAGCGATAACCCCATCATCACGTTGCCTGCCATGGCAGCATGATCAATCCGGCTTAGCCGGAGGTCGCTGTGGCTATCCCAGCGAACCTACACCACGCTGTGGGACACGATCCTCCTCTCTCAGCGGAGACTCCCTGAATCAATGTGCGGGCCAAATTTCAAGAAGGTGATTGGGTTTGGACCCTAGCCTGTACCTACATAGCAAAATATAAAGGCTGTCTACCGCCGCGAGAAGGCCAGTCATTGATGAGTGCCAGCACAGATACCTCTCGAAGTCCTGTATGGATCGCTGCCAGCCTTTCGGGCGAAACTGGTGGCTCATCTTGACCGCTGCATCAGTAAGGGTGCCAAGGTGGTTTCCGTGATCAACGATCAGATCGTTGTGCATAAACGTGGGCGGTTGCTGGCCGCCCAGAGCGCGGCAGCCCCGGCTTCGACTTCGCCTGAGGGACAGACCTCGGCCTCTCATTACCATGATTGGCGGGCCAAACGGCTCAGGAAAATCCACTCTGAAAGTTGTAGCGCGATGCCGGGGCCGATCTGGGCTTGCATTTCAAGGCTGACGAAAACGCCAAGACGCTCACCGGAGGGTCGCGTGATGTCTCGCAGCGCGCACAGGCCATGGTGCGGCAGAGCCGGGACGAAACCCAGCGTCAAGGGTTCGACTATAGCTGGGAGACGGTCATGTCTCACCTTTCCGATGTCGATGAGCATCTTCAAGAGGCCAAGATGCGGGGGGAAAAGTCCGCCATCATAAAAATGTCATGTCGCACGATTAACCAGCCCCACTTTCGCAGATTGGGGATTTTGTGCTTTCGTCGATCAGAATTCGGAAGCGCCTATGGCGGACGCGGCGCGCCCGGATGATGAGGGGACGCGGTGCGGACGGCTGTGTTACGCTATGTTCGGGGCCGCAGCGGGCGGCCGGACATCGCCGGATGACATCGCACAGGAAACCGTTGCCCGGCTGGTCGAACTGAGCGCCGTGCAGCAGATCAGCAGCCTCTTCGCCCTCGCCTTCCGCATCGCGGACAATCTGATCATCGACATGCACCGCCGCGAACGGCGACTCTCCGACGAAGTCGATGCGGATTGGCAGAGCGATGAGCCCTCGCTCGACCGGATTCTCGATTCGCGCCGGGCGATCGCCATATTCCACCGTTGCCTTCGGCGCATGCCGCCCCTGCGGCGCGAAGTGCTGATCCGCCGACGGTTGAACCAGGAAAGCTGCCGTGCCATCGGCGAAGACCTGTCGCTCAGCGCCAAAGCTGTGGAAAAGCACATCACACGCGGCATGATCGACCTGCGCAAGGCGCTGGAGCAAGCCGGCGTCGATCTGGTGGGGCAGGACTGATGGGCAGCGAATGTCCACGACATCGACATGCAGGCGGCACGCTGGATCGACCGCATGAACAGGCCCGTGCAGGGCGCCGAGGTGGCTGCCGAATTCGATCGCTGGATCCTGAAGGATCCGCGCCACATCGACGCCTATGCGCGACTCAGCACGATCTGGCAGTCCGATGGTCTGGATAGCGCGCTTCGACTGGCCGGAGCCGTCCCAACAGCATCCAATGACGATGATAGCCCGCGTTGGCCCTGCCCGGCCTGGCGGCGGTTGGTCGGTATGGGTGCGGCCAGTCTATGCCTCCCCTTCGCGCTCCTTGCTCGGCCCCCGGCTGATCATGGAGCAAACCGCCTTCGCTACGCCACGCGGCGCAACGAAGCTGGTCACCCTCTCCGATGGCTCGAAGATCAGGATGAACGGTGCCACGCGGATCGCCGTACGCATAACGCCCTGGTCGCGTCATGTCGCACTGGAACGGGGGGAAGCCTTTTTCGACGTCGCGCATGAGCGTTTGCGCAGCTTCTCGGTCGATACTGGCGGCACCAGCGTCTCTGTACTGGGGACGGCGTTCGACATCGATCGGCTCGATGATGATACACGGATCGTCCAGGTCTATCGCGGGCTTGTCAGCGTCGATGCCGGCCTTGGCCGCCGATGGCGTCTCCGGGCGGGCAGCGGGCTCGAAATATCGGGCGCTGGCGTGCGCAGTCTGCACGGCATCGAGGCGAAGCGTCCCGGCTGGACCGAAGGCTGGTACGAGGCTGATGATACGCCGGTCTGGCAACTCATCCAGAACCTCAATCGCACTTCCCCCCGGCCTATCGCGCTGGCCGACCCTGCCCTGGGCGAACTGTTGGTGAGTGGACGGTTCCAGACGAACCAGCCCCTTGCGGTGCTTGACGCCGTTGCGGCTATCCATGACCTGCGCAGGCAAACGGACGGTGACCGCTACCTCCTGTCGCGCTGATCATGAAGCGAAATTTTCATGAATAAGTCACTGAAATGAAATAATAAATATTTGTCTGGTTTTGGAACCAAACTGCGTCTTCCCCCTGAATGATTTCTGAACTGGGGGTTCTTTTACACATGTTTCGAATGACCAAGCCTGCCGCTTCGCTTTTGGCGATTGCCTGCGCGACACTTGTCGGCGGGATCACCGCTTCGCCCATGGCCCACGCCGCGAGCGCACGCATCTACGCCTTCGCCATTCCTGCGCAGGACCTTGCCCGCGCGCTGCAGGAATATTCGCGCGTGACCGGCATGCCGGTCGCCGCCTCGCCCGACGTGATGCGCGGTCGTCGCAGCCAGCCGGTATCGGGCACCATGTCGGCCGAACGCGCGCTGACGCAGTTGATCGGTGGCGCGAACGTCACCGCCCAGAACCGGGCGGGACGATCATCGTCAAGCCGCTGCCGGTCAAAATCCGCCCCGTCGCCATGGCCGACCGCGCGCCGCGCGCGTCGGTCCCGGCCGCTGCTCCGGTGAAGGCTGTGCCCATGGGAGCAGTGGACGCCGAAATCGTCGTCACCGGCTATATCGAGGCGGCGCAGAAGGCGCTCGACATCAAGCGCAACAACGACACCGTGTCCGACACCATCATGGCGGACGACATGGGCAAGCTGCCCGCCAACAATGTGTCCGAAGCCCTCGCCCGCCTGCCCGGCGTCAATGCCGTGCGCAGCGCGACCACGGGCGAAGGCGACCGCATTACGGTGCGCGGCCTGTCGACCGAACTGAACAATTATTCGATCAACGGCGTGCGCCTCGGCGGCGCAGGATCGCGCGATGACAATTTCTTCCGCGGCGTGCGCCTGTCGGTCCTGCCGCCAGACGGCATCAAGCAGATCACCGTCTACAAGACGCTTACACCCGACCGCGATGGCGACGCGTTGGGCGGCTCAGTCGATATCTCGACGCCGACCGCGTTCGACCAGGACCCGACCTACTTCCGCTTGTCGGTCGAAGGTGGCATGCTGGACAAATATGATCATCGCAAGTCGGGCCAGATTTCGGGGGCCGTCTCGCGCCAGTTCAGCGATAATTTCGGCATCTACGTTTCCGCGAACTGGAGCCGCCGCCAATCGCAGTTCGAACAGAATGGCGTCGATGGCGATAACCAGCCGGACACCTGGTATGATGACAGCGAGACGCTGGGCTGGGACCCCAATCGCTTCGTCATGCGCGGTATGGACCTGGGCTTTGGCGAAACCGACGTCAAGCGCTGGGGTGGCAACACCAGCATCGACTATCGATCGGACAATCATGATCTCCACTTCCGCGGGCAATATGCCAAATATCAGAAGAAGGAGTTTCTCAACCGCCTGAACTTCCGCAACGATACCGGCCGGAACTCCACCCGGCTTTCGCAGGTGGATACTGACGACACGTCGCTTGGCCAGCCGGACGACAATATCATCGGCTATGACGACAAGCTGGGCCGGATCTACGGCTATACCGCCGCACAGATCGTCGATCGCGATCGTGATGGACGGATCACGGATGCCGACCGCTCGGCCCGATCCTTCTACAGTCTCAACGGCGGCTCCGGCACCTGGGATCCGCAGGGCTTCCGTTTGCGTCGCTTCTGGGAAGCCACTAACGAAAGCGGCAACCTGGCCTCCGCCAATGTCGGCGGCATCTCCCGGCTGGGCACGGTGACGATCGATTATGATGTCTCCTACTCGCAGTCGGACGATAATCTCGACGATGGTTACACGATGGAGTTCCGCAGCGACAAATATGGCTGGCTGGGCAATAAGGGCGTGCTGTTCTCAAGCTCCGGCGACGCGCGCTATCCCAAATGGCTGCTCAACGACGCAGGCATGGCGGGCGTGCAGGACCCTTCACAATATGCATTCAGCAGCTTGGAAGGCGAAGTGGGCGGCAGCAGCGAAAAGCTGTGGCAGGCCCAGATGAACCTCCAGTGGAAACCAGATATCGACTGGCTGGACTCGGTGAAAGCCGGCGGCAAATTCTACGATTCCAAGCGCCGCACCTATTCCGGCTCGTTCCTGCAACTCGATGCCGATGGCACGCTTGCGGACTTTTCGAACTTCTACGGCACGAATGTGGATAGCCTGTTCGACGGGGGCCTATAGCGGCCTCTACCGTCTCGGGACGACCATCGACAACGCCAAGATGCTGGCCGAACTTCAGCGCGCCGAAAGCGGCGAAAGCTCGATATTCGAAGGCTTCGCCGTCGATCCGTCCAACGCTCAGATATCGGACGAGGACAGCTTCCGCTTCAACGAACGGGTCATTTCGGGCTATGCGATGGCGACCGCACGCTTCGGCGAGGCCACAGTGATCGGCGGCGTACGCGTCGAAACCACGCGCAATACCGTCGATGCCTATAATCTCGATCAGGTACTGGGCGCACGCTACACGACCGACCGTTCCAGCTTCACCAACGTTCTGCCTTCTCTCCACGTCAATTACGACTTCGACAACAAGACCAAGCTGCGTAGCGCGATTTGGACCAGCTTCGCGCGCCCCGACATCGCCCGCATGAGTTCGGCGCGCGAATATAGCTACGACACCGACCCCGATGGCGATGGCACGCAGAATGACACGTCGGACTGGGTGTTGCTGGCCATCGAGCAAGGGAACCCCGACCTCAAGCCGCTGCGATCGGTCAATTTCGACATGTCGCTCGAACATTATGCGGGCAACACCGGCGCTTATTCCGTTGCGCTATACTATAAGCGCATCACCAACTTCCTGTTCCGCTCTTCGTCCAGCAACATCCGCAACGGAACGCTGGGCGAGAATGTCGATCCCACCGGCGTCGCGATTTCCATGCCCAACAATGGCAAGTCGGCGGAAGTCTATGGTGTCGAGATTAGCGGCCAACAATTGCTGCATTGGCTGCCGGGGATCTTCGGTTCGTTGGGCGTGGGCGGCAATGTGACGCTGCAACGGTCCAAGGCGGTGACTGGCCTGTCGTGGCACCCGGAGGGTTACAGCCTGCCATTGATGGAAACGCCCGAGACGATCGCCAACCTGCAGCTGTTCTGGGCACGCAAGGGCTGGGAAATCTATGGCGCTTGGAATTATCAGTCCAAATTCCTGGGCGGCATCAACGATTTCGGCAATAACCCCTATGAGCAAGCCTATAGCTTTGTCGACCTGACCGTCCGCAAGACGTTCATGAAGAAGTCGTCGATCCAGTTCCAGGTTCAGAACCTCTTTGACTCGCATACCTATTGGCAGACCGTGTCGACCGGCCAGGGTGCCAGCCGCGCCTATATCAAGAATGGACGCAGCATGACGCTCGGCCTCAACCTGATCTTCTGAGAGGATTGACGATGCACCGCAAATTCCGCGTCCTGACTGTTGCCCTACTGCTCGGCACCGCCCCCTTCGCTTCAGCGAAGGCGGCGGAAACGCCGACTGCAACCGCCCTGGCGCTTGCCCCGGCGACGGTGCAGCCTGAACGCATCATCCTCAACCTCACCGCCGATCCGGCGACCGAGATGGCGATCAGCTGGCGCTCGGCACCGGGCCTGAAAGGTCAGGTGCAATATGCAAAGGCGACCAACAGTCCCGACTATGTCAAGGCACCCATGACGCTGGCTGCCGTCACCGACGACGCGACGCTGGCTGTGCGGGAAGACCTGGCCTTCCGTGCGGCTTATCATGCGGCGGTGCTCAAAGGCCTGGAGCCCGATACGGTCTATGCCTATCGCGTCGGCGACGGCACGCATTGGTCGGAGTGGCTGCAATTCCACACGGCGGCCAAAACCAATGCGCCGTTCCGCTTCATCTATATGGGCGACATGCAGAATAATGTCCTGTCGCAGGCTTCGCGCACCCTGCGCATGGCCTTCCGCAAGGCGGGCGACGCCGCTTTCGTGATCCACGCGGGCGACCTTATCAACCGGCATGACAGCGATGCCGAATGGGGCGAATGGTTCGCCTCAGGGGGCTTCCTCTATGCCCAGACCCCGCAAATGCCGACGCCTGGCAACCATGAATATGGCAAGGACGAAGCCGCCCGCGCGGGCTCCTCGATCAACGGACAGTGGCGTCGCCAGTTCACCCTGCCCGAAAATGGCCCGGCGGACGTGCCCGCCAGCCGCGAAACCAACTGGTATACCGACTATCAGGGCCTGCGCCTGATCTCGATCGATTCAATGCAGGTGGATCGAGACCCGATAGCGCGCAAGGCCATCATTCAATGGCTCGACGGGCTATTGGCGAACAATCCGAACCGCTGGACCGTGCTGTTCCTGCATTTTCCGCTCTTCTCCAGCGAACCTGGCCGCGACAATCCCAAGGTGCGCGCCGCGCTCAAGCCGCTGGTCGATAAATATAAGGTCGATCTGGTACTGCAAGGCCATGACCATGGCTATGCCCGCGGCGCGATCGGGCCAGACGGCCCCTCGGCCGACGACGCAGGTTCGACCTATGCCGTGTCCGTAGCTGGCCCGAAAATGTATGATGTCGGCTCTCTACCCTGGGCGAAAAAGTCCGCCTCCCGCACGCAAGCCTATCAGGTCATCGACGTCAGCCCGGCGACGCTGACCTATAATGCCTTCACCGCAACGGGTGAGCCGCTGGACAGGGTCGTCCTGCACAAGGCGGTGGATTGATCTTTTCCAGTACGCGGGCAGCAGCCAATTGGCACCGCCTCAGTCGCCTCATGTTGGTGCCTATCCTGAACGCCGCTTTCCGATAAGAAGGGCACCGGTGGCGCAATGCTCGGTTGGTTACGAGCGGTTTGGATTTACTGCGCGCAGGCAAGCGGCATCATCGCTCGACGCGCTTGTCTCGCTGGTCGTTGGAGCGCGGCCGTGGTGCTTCTTGATCCGCTTTACCGGCCAGCAAAGGCGGCTTGCCTGACCGCCACTGGCGGTGTTCAAAGCGCTGCTGCTGGTCAATCCGGTACGACTCTGTCCGATGTGAAGCTGGCCGAGATGCTGGACGATCGGGCCTCTTTCCGCTGCTTCTGCGGGTTTTCAGCGAACGAAGCGACGCCCGAGCGTACCGCCTTTGTCAGATTCCGCCGACTGCTGCTTGCGCACAGACTTGATCCGCCGACACGCCAAGCTCGTCAAAGCCGCTGACGATCTCCGTGCGATGCTCGAACAATGCGTCTTGGCAAGCGGATCCGATGTCGCTTTCCTATGGTGATCACCAAAAGCCGCCGGACCGCTCACCACCCATCCCGGCGATCTGACCGTGTCCAACGAGTTGCGAGTCGCGCCGGTGCCGCCAGTCCGGTTTACCCCTCCGCATGAAATCCAACGCCAGAACGGCGCGAAAGGGTGGATAGCGGATAGGTAGCTAGTATGCGCTAATCACGATTAGCGGACATTGCCCAGCGCCCTATTAAACGCCGCGCGAGCAGTGTCGGTGTCAAAAAGGGGCGCAGCCTAATTCCGGGAATGACTGTGCCACACGCGCAGCATCATTGAGCCGGGCGGCAGTTGCCCCTGCATTGTAACAGGCCTCAAGAGTTGGATCGTTGGGCGCTGCAGCTTTCCTTGTCCAAGAAACCATCATGGAAGACTCGGAACACGCGATTTCTTGCAGCAAAATATCCGATAGTCAGCTCCAAGCGCCTCTACTGTGGCCTCAATCAGTAGTGCTTCATCTTTTGCGCCAAGCCGATGAAGCCACACGCGAGCAATCATGAGGGCGTCATCGATCCGCCGGTCATCGCTGGTGACAACTTCGACAGAAGCGCTGCCATCTTCGTCCCAAATAGTCACCCAGCGGTCATCAACATCGATCGAATGAGGGCAACCATCTGCAAGGCGGATGATTGCTTCACCGCCTACGGGGACCTCCACTTGGACGCACTGCAACTCAACGAACACCGTCATTGGGCGGCTGCTTTTATTGCGGATGGGTAAGCGCATACCGCCATCCAATAGCATCCACTTTGGAGGAACGCTATCGATGCAATTGGTAGTCACTATTGGTCCAAAGGGCGACGACAGATTAGCGGTTAGCGAACCATACGAACATGCCAACTGAGGCAATAGCCCAACAAGCCACCCCAACCCCTAGGCCGCCGAAGATGCCAACGGCAGTATTCCAGCGGCGTGTTAGGAAAATGGCGCTTCCGAACGCCGCAAAGAATATCATCAATACGATTGCCACGGTCGCCATAGCAGAAGGTATTGCAGCGCCGGGCCATGTCCGCAATCAGGAATGGCGCTCAACCTATCCAATGGCAAAAAATGTTCGAGGGCCGACCGGCAGCCATTTGCGCCTGCGACCGATCGCCTGCTCTGTAAAGAGGAACGGCAGCTATAGCGCAGCGACCGATCGAAACCGGATGAGGTGGATGGCTCCCGCTCACGGCATCAATGTGCCAAGATGGGTTGCTGTCATGCAAACACGAGCAGAAGGAGCCACCCGCCATGGAGATTAGCACGATCGGCCTCGATTTGGCCAAGAACGTTTTTCAGGTTCACGGTATTAATTCGCAGGGCGAACCAGTCGTCCGCAAGGCGCTGCGACGATCGCAGATGCTGCCGTTCTTCGCGAAGACTGCCGCCGTGCCTGGTAGGCGCCGAGGCTTGCGGTACGTCGCATCACTGGGCGCGCTGAACTGACCAAGCTGGGTCACGAGGTTCGGCTGATGCCGGCGGCTTACGTGAAGCCTTACGTAAAGCGCGGAAAGAACGACGCCGCCGATGCTGAGGCAATCTGCGAAGCGGTTACACGTCAGACGATGCGGTTCGTGCCCATCAAATCGCGCGAGCAGCAGGCGGCGTTGTCGCTGCACCGCGTGCGCCAGCTGTTGATCAAACAGCGCACGCAGCTGGTTAACATGATGCGCAGTGTGCTCGCAGAACTGGGCGTCGCCATCCCGGTCGGGATCGTGAAGGCGCTGCAGATGGCGCGGGGGATCGTTGATGGCGAGGCTGAGCTCGACCTGCCTAGCGAGGCGCAGAACGTCGTTGCTCTGCTGGCGGATCATGTGCTTCAGCTTCACGCCAAGTTGCGGAAGATGGATCTGCGCCTCGCCGCCCTGCAGCGGAGCGATGAGACCGCGCGCCGTCTGGCGACTATCCCCGGCATCGGGCCGATCGGCGCGACCGCGCTCGCCGCGTCGGTGACCGACCCAAGCCAGTTCACCTCCGGGCGCCAGTTCGCCGCCTGGCTTGGGCTGACTCCGCGACAGAGCTCGAGCGGCGGCAAGGAACGCCTGGGGCGGATCACCAAGATGGGTGACAAGTATCTGCGGCAGCTTCTGATCGTCGGCGCAACCGCACTGGTCCGATACGCCAGGGAGAAGCCCGATACGGTCGATCCGCGCTTCATCGCCTTGTTGGCGCGAAAGCCTGCGCGCGTCGCCTCGGTCGCCATCGCCAACAAGATGGCGCGGATCGCGTGGGCTGTCATGGCGCGCGGCGGCGTCTTCGAACGCGGGCATGCGCCGATGCTGGCGGCAGCATAGATCAAGAGTTTAGCTGAGGAGATCAGCTTCACGAGGTTGTGAGAGCGAAGGATGTGATGGCAAAACCGGTCGGACCGGGAACAAGGACAACCCAAGGAATGTCATAGGCGTAATAGCCTGCAAAGCCGATCGGAACCTTGTTCGCGGACCCCATCAGGGCCAGCAGTCTGAACCGACTGCACAAACAGGCCGGACAGACGACTGCACCCGACCAAAGGTCAGATCATCATTTTATGCTTGCAACGCGGGAGCCATCCACAGACGACATTCCGAAATCGGCCAGTCATTCCGGTTCCTAGCTACTATGTCCTCAGTGGTTTGAATGTCCGGTGTTTGATTGGAAGCCTCCATTCGCGGGATGCGATGACGAATGACCGGAAAGTCCCCAGTTGCCGCCGGCCGATATCCACCCTTCACGAACTTTCAGCGACGCCATTTTTTCGATCTAGCCGAAGACCGCCATTGTTGACGCCGCAGTCGATCATGTCCTGCCGTTCAATGGTGGGAACATGATCGACCGCTCATCCTCGATATTGAATGGCCAAGAAGACCAGAGACGGGACCGTTGAGCAATTTGAACCTGCCGCCCAATCAGGCGATAGTGGGTATGATCCCACCCTCGACCCGGAGAGCCGCGCCATTGGTTGCAGCGGCAAGCGGACGGTGAGATAGGCGACCATCGCGCCGACTTCGTCTGCTCCCCGGATCAGCCCTTACCAGCGACAAGGGGCGCAGCTTGGTGAAGAATTCGACCTCCCGTTCGGCTTCCGGTGCATCCTTATGTTCGACAACAGAGCGGATGAAATCGACAATCCTCCGAACGGGTCGGTCCGGGCAATATACTGTTGACCGTGACACCCGTTCCCCGTGTTTGTTCGGCAAGACCATGCGCGAGATGGAAAGCTGTGCTGACTTTGTCATGCCGTAATGGATCATCTCGGCGGGCGGCAGAAGGCCGCTTTCGCCGGCAATGAAAAGCACGCGACCCCAATTTTTCTGCAACATCAAAGGGAAATAATGCCGGGCGAGGCGAGCGCCGCTGACGACGTTGACCTCAAATTTTCATGTGATGCCAGTCCTCGTCCGTGATGTCGGCAAAGTCCTTGGCTTCATAGATACCAAGATTATTGACGAGGATGTCGGTGTCGGGAACGGCGGCGATGAGGGCGGCGGCACCTTCGGCGGTTGCAGGATCGGCAAGGACGGGATTAACGCTGCCGCCGATCTCCGTAGCGGCTGCCTCCAGCTTCACTTGGTTTCGACCGGTGATGGTAACAGCGACACCCTGCGGAGAGGCGTTTGGCTATCGCAAGCCGAGGGCGGTCGATCCGGTGACGATGGCGGTTTTGCCGTTGAGTTTGAGGTCCATGATTTATTCCGACAGTGGCGATCAATTGACGGGAAATAGACATCTTCATCATTGATGCCTAGAATGCGTCTCATCACTTCAGAAGTGAATTCAAATCATGGATAATCGTTTTGGCGACATTGAGATATTTCTGACCGTTTCGGCGGAGGGTAGCTTTGCAAATGCCGCACGCATGCTGCGTTTCACCCCCTCGGCCGTCAGCCGATCCGTCGCGCGGCTGGAGAAGCGGCTCGCCGTTACGCTTCTGCGGCGCACCACGCGCGCGCTGGCCTTTGACGACAGAGGGCGTGGCCTATCGCGATCGGATAAGCACCGATTGCGGAAATGGCAGAAGTTGAGAAAGCCTGGCCAGCAAATCAGGTCGCGCGGGGGCTGCTGCGCGTCAACGCCTCGCCATCCTTCGGGGTCCAATGCCTGATCCCGGCCCTTCCCGGCTTTGCTGAACGCTATCCGGCCGTGAAGGTCGAACTGACGCTTACCGACAGCATCGTTGATCTGGTGGAGAAGCGAGCGGACATCGCAATCCGCATCGGTCCGTTGCGCGACACGCGGCTGCGCGCAAAAAAGCTGGGGCATAGCCGCATGGCACTGGTCGCCAGCCCGGACTATCTCGCGCGTCGCGGTGTCCCTCAGATTCCTGACGATCTCGACCAACATGACTGCCTGCGGTTCAGCTTTCGCCGTTCGATCGATAGCTGGCCTTTCCAAGTCGAAGGGCGCATCGTGCAAAAGCCAGTGGAAGACGCTTCTTCGGCAATTCGGGCGAGGTGGTCCGGCAGATGGCTGTCGCGGGCTGCGGCATTGCCCGACATGGGAGCCTTTCACGTCGCAGCTGACATTAAGGCCGAGCGGCTGGTCGAGGTGTTGAAAGAGTTCAATCCCGCGATGGCGAGGACATTCACGCCCTCTATGCGGCGGAGGATCGCGCGGCGACGCGGATACGAGCGTTGCTGGATTATCTGGATCTGGATAGAGTTGTTCGCGACATGATGTGAAGTGACGCGGACGGAGTGAACGCCGAATGCCTGCCATGGGCGTGCATGTGCTGCCGATCTACAGGCCTGAACCGACCTTCGACCTCAAATCATGCCAGCACGCGCTGCAAGATTTTACCACCGTATCAACGCTGGTACGGCAATACGCCCGAGCGCGGCTGACACGGCCACGGGCGCAACGTGCCAGATGCCCAGGTGCCCGATAGTATTGAACGGGCATGACATGCCGTGCGCAAAACTGCCCAGCGCCCCCGCCGCTATGCCGGTGTAGAACCCGGCTAGGTTGGGAGCAACTGGTGCACCACGGCGCAGCCAAATGATCAGCGCTGCCGCCACGCCAATGCCGCTGACGGTTCCGGCGATGAAGCAGTTCAGCCCATCCGTCGCGTGGTCGTGTCCGCCGACTGCCCCCTCCAGCGCCATCAGCAACAAGGCGGTGACGGGCAAGATAGCAAGCGCCGCCAGCAGCCAGCGCAAACCATCCTGCCGGGCGCCGACACGCGGAGCCGCCATGCGAACCACCGCCCGCGCCGAGGCGAGCCCAACCAGTGCGATAAGCCCATTGGCGATGAAGAAGATGGCGGCCGCCTGCCCGCCCGTCAGGGCCGCTCCACAAGCCCTGCCACAGCGCAATGGCGGCGATCGTCAGCACGGTTACAACCGCTACCAGCGCCAGGCCATGACGCATGCGCAAGGGGCGTACTGGCTCAAGCTCGCCTGCGAGTTGTGCGATGAGGGGATTGGGCAGGGGGTCGGGCGGGGGGGCATGGTCAGTCAGCCTCTTCGACGAGCGCGGACAGTTTCCTGAGGCCGCGATGAATGTTCACTTTGATCAGACTTTCACTCTGGCCGGTGCGCATGGCCGCCTCGGTAACCGAAAGTCCTTCGATCTTCACCAGTTCGATTGCGCTGCATTGCGCCGGGGAGAGTTGCACGAACAGCCGGTCAAGGCTCATCCGGGCCAATACGGCATCCTCCTCGCTGTCCTCGGGGGCATCATGATCGCCGAGTTCACTTTCGCTGGAGCGGTAAACCCGTCGCAAATGATCGACCCAGCGATAGCGGGCGATGGCGGCGAGCCACGGCAGGAAGGCCCGCGTTTCATCCCAGGTCGCGCGCTTGGCATGAATGGCAAGCAGTACCTCCTGCACCAGATCGTCGATCTGGGCCGGGGGCACGCGACGGCGGAAGAAGCGTTCTAGCCAGAACTGCGCCTCGGTCAGCAGCACGGTGTAGGCACGCCGGTCGCCGCCCTGGCTCGCAATCATGAGCCGGGCGAAGGTAGGCTCGTCCGCGATCATCGCCGTTCCCTCTCCCTGTGGCCGTTCACGCGCGCTTTTGCCGCCAGTAGCTGATCGGCGTGTCGAGCGACAGCACGCCGCCGCCGCGCACGATCAGCACCGCAGCCAGCGCGGCCCACAGGATATGCGTCGTCCACCAGGCTTGCGGATACACGAAAATCTGGATGACGAGCGTCATTGCGAGCAGCGCCCGGCCGAGAGCCGGGTTGCCAGCTCGATTACCAGCAGCACTGGGAACAGATGCTCGCCCAGCGTTGCCAATGGCGCAGCGATCTCGGCTGGCAGCGGAACGGCGGCATAGTCATTTTCGAACAGATAGCGGGTTGAATCGCTGATCTCGAAAAGACTGCCTTCCGTCACTTTACTCCGGCCCGATCGCCAGAATATGCCGGCGAGCGCGATCCGGGCCAGCAGCAGCGCAACGCCCTCGGCCAAGCGCGAGGCGGCAATGGCTACGATCCGATCGTACAATGTGGCAATGTGCTGCATGTGCAGGCCCCTCTGATGACTGCGTGTCAGCGGTTGAGCGGCGTCAGGTAG
>JAXHOI010000024.1:0-96643 GCA_034519505.1 Sphingobium sp.
ACGCCTCATAGGCGGTCTTCCAGTCCCAGACGCCGCTGGCGTCGGACGCGCCGAAGGCCGTTTCCATCGCGGTGCGCAGGGTCGCGGCGTCGATGCGACGCCCGCGTTCAAGATGATCGAGAAGCTGGTGCGCCGCCGCAAGGATCGCACGCGCGCGGGCGGCGGTCGCGGCCGGAACGGCCACGGGAGACAGGATGTTCATGGGAGGGACCTCGGGAGAGCGGAAGGGACAAGCCCGGTCGGCGCTCTCTCTCGGCCGTCCGGACTCGACCCGTCCCGGCCGTCCTCTTCCTCTCAGCCTTGGGCATGAAAAAAGCGCCCGGCCGTAAGGCGGAGCGCTATGGTGACTACGCGGCAAACACGAATTACATCGAGCCCTTCCGGTCTACTCCGATGACATCCGAAACATCTCTACGAACGCCTTCAGCGCCGCGGGCGATTGCCTGCGGTTCGCATAGTAGAGGAAAAGGCCCGGATAAGTCGGACACCAGCTCTGAAGCACGCGGACCAAGCGGCCCGAGGCGAGATGTTCGCCGATGTGTTGCTCGGTGGAATAGGCCAACCCGACCCCATCGAGCGCCGCCGCGACCATGAGGTCGGGATCGTCGAGAACGAGCGGACTGTCCACCGCGACATTCAGTGCTTGCCCGTCCTTCTCGAATTCCCAACGATAGAGTGCCCCGCTTTCGGTCTGACGCCAGCCTATGCAGCGATGCAGGTGCAGATCACGCGGCGTTTCCGGCTTGGGAAAGCGGGAGAAATAGTCGGGCGACCCCACAACGGCTGTAGTGAGGTCCGGCGTCAGGCGCACCGCGATCATGTCTCGGTCGAGGCTTTCGCCCAACCGGACGCCGGCATCGAAACCGTCCTTGATGATGTCGATGAAACCATTCTCAGCGGCGATCTCCAGCGTGACATCGGGGTAGCGGTCAGCAAAGGCGCGGAACTTGGGCACCAGCACACGTGCCGCCACCGTGCGCGGCACGCTGATCCTGATCGTTCCGGCCGGATGGTCGCGAAAATCGTTGATGGTCTCGACCGCTGTTTCGATGGTGGCGAAAGCCGGGCCGATCTGGCGCAGCAGCGCGTGACCAGCTTCGGTCAATGCGACTGTTCGCGTTGTGCGGCTGATCAGCCGCACGCCGAGCTTGCCCTCGAGCGAGCGAAGCGAATGGGAGAGCGTCGATGGCGTGAGGTTCAGCCGTGCGGCCGCGCGGCGGAACCCGCCTTCCTCCGCTATAGCCACGAAGGCCGCAAGTTCTCCGAGATCGCCCGTGCGCATCATTGGTGAGCGTCACCCAACAAGGCGCGCGATGCAACGAGGATTATTCCGAACAATCGAGAGGCCTATCTTCGGGGTCTGATAGAGCTTTCACGAGGATCACGATGTCTGACACCACTCCCGCCTCTTCGCCGGGCCGTCTTCAGGATCGCGTCGCCATCGTCACCGGCGGCGGCACGGGGATCGGCCGCGCCGCCGCGCTGGCCTTTGCGCGGGACGGTGCGACCGTGGTGCTGGCCGGACGTCGCCTCGCCGAAATCGAGAGCGTCGCACAGGAGATCGTCGCCGCAGGCGGAGACGCGCTGGCCGTGGCCACGGACGTCTCGAACGAAGACGACATACGCCGGCTCATCGACACCGCCGTCGATCGCTATGGCCGACTCGACGCCGCCTTCAACAATGCGGGGATTCTCGGAAACTTCGCGCCGATCGCCGAGCAGACGAGCGCGAATTTCGATACGGTCATCGCCACCAATCTCCGGGGTGTGTGGCTATCGATCAAATACGAGATCCAAGCCTTCCTCTCTCAGGGCATTGGAGGGTCTATCATCAACACGTCGTCATGGCTGGCGAAGGGTGCGTTGGGCGGATCGTCCAGCTATTCGGCGAGCAAGGGTGCGCTCGACGCGCTGATCCGCGCAGTGGCAATCGAGTATGGTCCGGACGGCATCCGCATCAACAACATTAATCCCGGCATCATCGACACGCCGATGGCGCGGAGCGGCTGGAGCGACGATTCCGCTTTCGCGCCCTTCATTGCGCACACTCCGGCCAAGCGCGCTGGTCAGCCCGATGACGCGGGCGATGTCGCCGTCTGGCTGGCGACGGACGAGGCCCGGTTCGTGACTGGTCAAAGCATTCTGGTGGATGGCGGCTACACCATCGCCGGTTTGCGTTGAGGGCATGCACTTCCGTCAAGCTGGCAACGGTTCGCCTCCGTTGGCGATGAAGCCGTCAGGATCGCCAGGGTCCGGCGGCAGGTACGCGTCGTAAGGATTGCCTTCGGCAAGGTGGCCGAAGGGCGTGAAGACATAGTCGCCATCGTCCCGGCCAACGGCGCAGATGACGAAACGGGCGGCGCCGGTGGCGGCGTCCCGGCACTCCATCAGCGCGAGGTTGCCGTCCGCCGCCGCGCGCAACAGCGTCTGGAAATTGGTCCGGGCATAGTCTGGAATGCTCATGTCGGCTCTCCTTCGCCGGCCACGTGCTCAGCAAGCCAGCCGTTCGTGTAGGTCCAGGCGACGGTGTCGCCAGTTGCGAGGTCCAGGACGTGCCCGCCGCCTCCGAAGGCGTTGATGCGCGGTCGGGAGCAGGTGTCGGCGTACTGGAAACCCCAGCGACCCTTAAGGCCGAACTCGCTGGCGCAGCGCTTCACGAACTCGATCAGGCGCGCCGGATCGCCCGTGACGTCGTCGCGCATCCAGAGGTTCGAGCCGCCGTGCTCCGGCTGGATCGAGAGAAGGAAGCCCTCGGAGGGCGGTTCCTCGGATGCGCCTTCCTCCGAAAGCTGGTTGTAAAGGTCGAGCGCGCGGGCGGCGTTCTCGGGTGTGCCGACGCCGAGAAGGCACGAGAAGTGAGTGAAGTAGTCGGCCATGTCAGGCTCCTGAAATGCGAAAAGCCCGGCGCGGGGCCGGGCTGCGAAACGGGATTGGCGAGAGGGGCGCGGGGCGGCCGGAACCGCCCCGCGCGGTCACTTATTCGGCGGCGATCAGGGCCGCTTCCTCGTCCTCGACCACGTCACCGGCGTCCTCATCGTTCTCGGTGAGGAAATCCGGCAGGGCATTGTCATCGCCCGTGCCCTCGTCGGTGGGCGCCGCATCACCTTCGGCAGAGGCGAGGCGCAGCGGCTCCGCAAGCCATCCGGTGTCGGCCAGCAGGCGTTCGGCCTCCTTGGCCATGTCGCCCTTCTTCAGATGTTCGATGAGCTGGGCGGCCCGCTCGCCTGCGCCTTCGCGAACCGCTTCGAGGATGCGCGGCTTTGTCACGCGGTTGAGGTAGTTGTCGAAGGTCGGACGCCAGCCTGCTTCGACCATGTCGAGCCCGGTCGCCTGGGTCAGCCGGTCGGCCTGCGCGAGCCGCATATCGAGCGTGTGCTGGGACACGCCGCCCGAGCTGTGCGGGTTCGTACGCTCGTAGAGCGCGTTCACGCCGTAGCTGACGCAGTGTGCCAGCAACGCCATCCGGCGGGCGTCGTCGAGACCCGCAAGCCAGTCCCAAAGGGCGTCATCGTCCTTCGGGATGTCGGCCGCCCAGGCGTCGTGACGCTCCTGCACGGCCAGCGCGGACGGGCTGTCCTTCAGCCCATCGTCCTGGACCGGGAAGAAGATGTGCTTCACTCCGGCCTCTATGGCGCCCGTATACATCCGGGTCATAAAGGTGTCCGACACGAACTTGTGGAGAAGCGCCGTCATGGCGACGTGCGGATTGCCTGCCACCGCGTTGCGCAGCGCGAGGGTGCGGAAGGCGGTCAACTCGACCACGAGCCGCTCGGGCAGCGGTTTTGCGACATCGTCCTCGTCGTCGTCACCATCGGGCTTGCCCCCGATCGTGATGACCGTCCGCATCGGTTCCGCATCCGCGGCCGTGCCGTCGCTCGTGCCTTCGCCATCGCCCACAGGCTCGATCAGGGCCTCGTCCTCGGGGCGGACGTAGCCTCGCTCGACCTGTAATCGGCCCGAACTGTCGATGCTGACGAACGCGCCGGCACGGGCGATCTCCGCCGGGTCGTAGATGGTCGGACGGTTCTGGAAGGCGGCGATCGCGGTCTCGATCTCCTCGAGCCGAAGATCGACGGCCTCCGGCAGGTCCTCGCCGTCGTCATGCTCGGCATAGAGCCGATCCAGCTCTTCGGTCAGGGCCTCATAGGTGGCCTGTTCGTCGTCGGAGAGTTCGGGACGTTGCCCTGCGATCCGGCGCAGTCCAGCGGTATGGCCGTAGGGGAAGTCGATGTCCGCTGCGATCCAGCGCCAGCCCTCGGCCGCGATCTCCTCGGCGGCCGCGCCGATCTTCTCCGTGGCGAGGCTGTCGAGCAGCGCCGGGTCCTGCAGCCATCCGCCGTCGTCGTCCTGGAACAGGTCGCGCAGGGTCGCGCCGCCGGCCGCTTCATATGCGTCGACACCCACGAACCTGGCGCGGCGATCGGAGGCGCGCACGGCGCCCTCGGTCAGCATGCGGCGGATCTCATAGGGCTGGCGCGTGTAGGAACGCTGGATGGCCTCCCACACCTTCACCTGACGGTCGTGGTCGGTCGTGACGGTGAACGCCATCAACTGATCGAGCGCGATGCCGTCCTCGGCATAGACCTCCAGCAGCGACGGCGCGACGGCCGCCAGGCGCAGGCGCTGACGCACCACGGCCGGGGTGACGAAGAACCGGGCGGCGATTTCCTCTTCGCCATCGCCCTTGTCGACCATGGCCTTGAAGGCGCGGAACTGGTCGAGCGGATGCAACGGCACGACCTGGGCGTTCTCGGCCAGACTGTCCTCCTCGGCTGAGATCGGAGAGTCCGCCGCGCGAACGCCGCATGGCACCGCCACGGTCTTGGACAGACGCTTGGCCTTTACGAGAAGCGCGAGCGCCTCGTAGCGCCGGCCGCCGGCCGGCACCTCGAACATGCCGGTCTCCTGACCTTCGCCGTCGACGACGGGCCGGACGTGGAGGTTCTTGAGAAGGCCGCGGCGTGCGATGTCCTCGGCCAGCTCGGGGATCGAGATTCCGCGCTTGACCTTTCGGACGTTGGCCTGGCTCAGGATGAGCTTGTTGAAAGGGATGTCGCGACGCTCGCCAAGGGACGCGATCTTCTGAACGGCGGTTGCCATGTCGGGATACTCCGCGACGGGCGGCCGGGAGACTCTCTCTCGACCTCCAACCCGTCACGGAGCGAAGCGCCGCCCTCTTCCTCTAAGGGGGGCGGCGCCACGAACCAGCGAACTGAAAGGCACGGAAGCGCAAAACCGGAGACACGGAAGACCGTATCCCCGGCTGAGCGGAAATCAGGCGGCGCGATCGAGCAGCTTCTTGGCCTTGCCCTCCAGGTCGAGGCGGGCGTCCTGATGCGCCTTGTCGCGCGCGACCGCTGTGATGCCCTGGACGAAGTCGAAGATGCTTTCGGGCGGGCGACCTTCCTCGGCCAGTACCGTGTCGATGATCTTGCCGGTCTCCGCCTTGGAGAAGCCGCGCTTGCGCAGGAAGTCGGTGCGGTCCTCGTCGGTGCGCGCCACGATCCGCTCGCGGGCCGTCCGGATGCCGTTGACGAATGGCATGGGTGAGGAGTTGGCGAAATTCAGCAGCGCCGGAGCGGCTTCATGGGCGAAGCGCGAGGCGGCGTATTTCGAATGGCGGATGCTGATCTCCTCGAAATCCTCGACGCCCCAGAGATTGCGGTTCTGGCAGACGGCCCGCAGATAGAAGCTCGCCATGCCGAGGGTCTTGGCGCCAACCTCGGAGTTCCAGCAATAGAAGCCCCGGAAGTATAGATCGGGCGAGCCGTCCGGCAGACGGCCGGCTTCGATCGGGTTCAGGTCGTCCACGAGGAACAGGAAGACGTCACGGTCGGAAGCGTAGAGGGTCGTCGTATCCTTGGTGATGTCGACGCGCGGATTGTAGACGCCCGTCGACCAGTCGAGCACGCCCGGCACCTTCCAGCGGGTGTCGCCCGTGCCGTTGCCGGCGATACGCTGCACCGCCTCGACCAGCTCGTGATCGAAGATTCGGCCATAGTCGGGGCCGGTGACGGCGCGCAGCTCGACGCGGCCATCCTCAATTTCCAGCGTCTTGATCTGTTCGGCCCGGTGCGAGGTCAGGCCGTATTGCAGATTGATGCCGGCGAGCGCGGCGGGGAGCTGGCGCAGATAGGCGGCAGGCGCGCCGACCAGGCTGGCGAGTTGGCCGAAGCTCCAATGGGTTGGCGCCACCGGCTTATCTGCGCCGGGGAGCATCAGCGCCAAGCGTTCGGGATCAGCCCGGTTCGCCTCGACGTGGATCAGGGCGCTTTCGATCACGCGGGTGCGACTGCGTTCCGAGCGGCCACGGACCCTACGCGCCAGATCGTCGAGGGAGAGGAAACGCTCGTCGTCGGGTCGATTGAACCATTCCGACGAGACGCGGCCGATGCGTTGGCCGCGGCTGACATCAACCTTGTAGCCGTCA
Source organism: Sphingobium sp. (assembly GCA_034519505.1). GTDB lineage: Bacteria > Pseudomonadota > Alphaproteobacteria > Sphingomonadales > Sphingomonadaceae > Sphingobium. The sequence goes on from JAXHOI010000024.1 coordinate 6,431, forward strand.
TTGGCGGCGCGGCGGGCATCGAGGACTTGCATGGTCATGGGGGGACACTCCACGACGGGCCTCGGGAAGCCTCTCTCCCGATCCTGAACCCGTCACGGACACTCCCGCGGTCCTCTTCCTCTCTTAACCAGCGCGCTGGCAAACCGAAGATTCAGTCCGGCAGAGAACCTCGAACGGACACCGAACCTCGTTTCCGGGGGGTGTTGCGGGGGCAGGCCACCGCAGAAGGGGTAGCGTCAGACCGTAGGGCTGGCGCGCAGGGGAAGGCATTCCCCTCCCACCGTCTCGCTATCGAGGCGCCCCCGCGATTGCTATGGTGCCCGGATGAAACATGCTTCATCGCTCGAACTCTATCGTCGCTTCGTCGAGATCATCGATCAGGCGGCTGATGCGAAGAACATCTACGCCGTGCCCCAGGCAGCGGAAGCTGCCGGGATGATTGGCGGCGAAGAGCCGCGCACCATGAGTCAGCGCTGGAACTACACCTACACGGATGGTTCGGGCATCGAGTTGCATGTCCAGGCGCGCTGGTGGGACAGCTCCAAGCCATTTTCCATCCAGCCTGACATCCATGTCATGCGGGCGGAGCTGAAGGGCGACGCCATGCCGATGTCGCACGAGCGCCGCTATGAAACGTCACCTTGAGGCGCCTGCGGGCATCACGGAATGCTTCCGGATTGATGAGAGCGGCTATACCGGCTTCGACCTCCTGAACGTGGATCAGCGCTTCCAGGGCGCGGCAGCGATCGAGATTAACGATGACGATGCGGGTCGCCTGATTAGAGAACACTTGCCGCGCGTGCAGGCGAGCGAGCTGAAGTATCGATCGCTTTCGCGCCGACCGACCAACCATGCAGGGCTGCTTGCGCTGCTGCGCGATTTGCTCGCCAGCTACAAGAGCGTCACCTATGTGTGCGACAAGCGCTTCCTGCTGATACTGATGTTCTGCGACTATGCGGTTGAGCCCTGGTATTATGAGCGCGGACACAATTTCTATGAAGATGGCCAGAACTATGCGATGGCCTCGCTGCTATCCTTCGCTGGGCCTACACTCCTTGGCGAAGCCGCGTTCGCGGCCCTGCTGGCCGCATTTCAACGGGCGGTCAAAGAGAAAAGCGCAGATGCGTTGCGTGACCTCGTCGCCGCAGCGCGGAGAACGGACTGGCGGAAGTTTCCGGAAGCGATCGGCCCGCTGGCCCGGGACGCGGCGCCCGAGTGCTTGTCAGCGATTATGACGCCGGGCGTAGATACGGACATCGCGATTATCGTGCTGCAGTCGCTGATCAGCCGGATGGAAATCATGAGCGACCGTCCGTACCGGGTCGAGCACGACCAGTCGAAGAATCTCGAACGCTATCACGAACTGCTGCAGCGCTTCATCGACCACGAGGACACGATCGAGCTTCGCCAGACCGCGATCGCCAGCTTCAAATTTCCGCTGAAGCTTCGCCAGGTGACGCAGGTTGATTCAAGGCAAAGCCCGGCGGTGCAATTGGCGGACGTGATGATCGGAGCGGCGCTCGAAGCGGCGAACACCATGGCGGGGCTGCGGAGCGGCGGACTGGACCCCGATGCCGTCATGTCGCTCTATGCCGACAACCAGCTCATCCACCTCATCCCCAGTGTCGATTTCGAGGAGCAGAAGGCTTTCAGGAAGGGAACGCAGGCGGCGGAGGTGATCGACTATTTCGCGGCGAACTTTGCAGGGAATCGCAAGCGCCCCGACCGGGGATAACCGCCCTGCGAGCGGTCGCCAGCGGCTGCCGATTATGCAGCACCCCTCACGCCTTCGGCTTCACGGTGGTGGTGGGGTAGCCGAAGGCGAAGAAGAAGTGCGATACGCGGATGCTGCCATGGCTGGGCGCCAGCGCCGGGTCCCGCTCATGCTCGGTGTCGAAGTCTGCGGCGGTGAATAGCGACGAGGGGCGCGCATAGGCTTCACCGGCGGCGGTGGGCTTCAGCCGCAGGAGGCTCGCCAGTCCTGCGTCGGCGAGCGCATCGCGAATGTGCGGCACAATGTCGGGCTCCGGGTCGAGCAGTACGCCGACCATCGCCGCCACCGCCTGCTTCCGGCTATAAATCCCAGTGACAAAGCGGCCGAGCCCTTGATCGCGCAAATAGTGGTCCCGATGCTTCTTCTGGCGCCCGAGCCTTTTGAATTCGAACACCAGCTGCATCGCCTGCGTCTCATTGTTCCAGCCGTAGACGATGTCGGTACGACGCTCCTCGATCATCGTGCCGGTGACCGGATCAATCTCGCCGATGATATCCTCAGCCGCCCACATCCCGAGCAGGCCGCGTTCGCGCGCGACATGATTCTCGACATAGACCTTCAGGCGCTTGGTGAGGGCGGCTTCCTTGGTCTTGGGATTGAAGTCGGGAAGCGGCCGGGCAGCCAGCTCGGACCACCCCTGTCGCAGTGCTTCGACCGCCTCGGTCGCGGGTTGCAGGGGAAAGGCGGAGAGCCAGTCGGCAGCCTCCGTCACGCAGGCACCGACAGCTTTTCGGAGCCGGCGCGTGACTGAACCGTCCGCACGATGTGCTCGGCGTCGCGCAGCGCCTGGCGGACGGTCCAGCTGCGGTGCGTGAGCGGCCGGGCCAGATACAGGCTGCCGTCGATCCACAAATGCGCGTCCGGGACGAGGGTGAGGTGATCGCCGGACGGGATGGTGCGCAAGCCCGACTTGCGCAGTGAGGCCAGGGTTTCGATGACCAGCTCGTCATTGATGGCTGCCGTGGCGCCAGGTTGCGTGTGACCCTGTTCGGCGTAGCTGACCTTCACGATACCCGAAGGTCCGGCGCGCGTCGGATCGCTAGCGACCACGTTGACGTCGAACCGCCCCCGGCCGCCGGTCCGGTCGCGCCAAGTGGTCAGCGCAGCGGCCAGCGCATCGGCGTAGATGCGGAAATCCTGCTCGCCTGCGGTTTTCTGCGCCGGAGTATCGAGGCTCTTGAAGCTTCGAGGCCTGATCGAGGGCATCAGCACCTCGACGGTCTCGGTCACCAGCGTCTGCTCTTCGTCGGTGAGGCCGAAATAGGAGAAGACGGCCTTGTCGAGCTTGTCACGAACCGACTGATAGTCGGCGCGCTGCAGCAACTCGTCCTGGCCTCTCAGCCGATCGACGTAACCCGTGATCGAGGCCAGCGCGGAAGCGGCAGCGTCCGGATCGGGCGCGTCTTCCGGCGCAAAGAACGGAAAGGCATCGACATCGGTGAGGTGGACGCCGTTGCGCTCGCACAGCATCTTCCAGCCGCGCATCATGAGGAAATAGCGCGCGAGGCTGGACCGAAGGTAGACGGCCGCGAACTTGAGCAGGGGCGCGTCGGTCTCCGGGCCGGCAATGACCCCGATGCTATGGGTGAAGCTTGCCGGCTTGTCGTAGTAGACCGCGCGGACGTTCTGCTGTTCGCGCGAGAAGCCATCGGGGAAAACGACGCGGGGTCCGTCGAACACGGCGAGCACCGCATCGTTCAGGCCCACGACGGTGGTCTTATCCGCCGGCCACGACCGCAGCAGGTCCGGATGCAATACCGGAACCCCCGCGCTTAACGCGGCGATCGGGATATGGGGCATGTCGCGAAGCGGGCCCGGATCGACTGCTTCACGGCTCTTGTCTTCGAGATGGATGCCCTTGCGGTAGGTCCAGCGCCGGAACTCGCGGGGACCGCGCCAGAGGTTCGCAAAGGTGCCGCGCAGGCTGAGCCGGCTCCAAATCGCCAGGTCATTGGCGTCGCCCCACATCATGGTGACGAGAAGCTGCGGATCCTCGGCGACCGAACGGGTCTGTAGCAGGTGCCGATCGGCCGACTGCATGGTGAGACGGCCAAGCGCCAGGCTCAGGTCGGCCTTGGGAACCAGATAGTCGAAGGTCTCGCCGAACGGGATGGCCTTCGGAACGACGGCCTCGCGTCGAGCGCCAAGAAACACATGGCAGGTGTTTTCGGCGGTCGGGAACAACAGCCCCTGTAGGTCACCGAAGTTAATGATGCGGCTCGGCTTGTAGGCGCGCAGCAGGTAGGAGACGAAGGCTTCGCTGGAGGCGCCGAGCAGCTGGCCGATCGGCAGGATCAGGCACGTGCGGCCCCCTTCGTCCAGATAGTCGAGCGCGCGCAGGGCGTAGGCTCCGGCCACTTGGCGGCGCGAAAAGGGCGTGCCCGCGCGAGCCGCCCAGGCGTCCGCCGAGGTGTGCGCTGCACCTTCTGGCTCGGCCCAGGGTGGATTGGAGATAATCAGCGAGAAGCGACGCCCGAAGAAGGCATGCGCATCGTCGAAGAAGTCCGCATGATCGCGGCCGTGAGCCAGGTTATGATCCTTGAGCGGCGGCAGCTTGGTGCCGTCGCGCTCCTGTGCTTCCAGGATGTCGGCGGGATCGAGCCCCTCCAGCAGCGACAGGTAAAGGCTGAACGCGGTGACCCGGCAGGCCATGAAGTTGATGTCGCCGCCGAAGATGCTGCGGGTGAGAAGTTCGCCGCGCTCGGCAAAGCCAAGCTGGCCGCCCTTTTGCGCCTCGGCGAGCGCGATCAGACGGCGGTAGGCCGTAGTCAGCAGGATTCCCGAGCCGCACGCCCCGTCGAAGATCGTCTCGGTCAGAGGGTCGGGAGAGGCGAGGAACGCCTGATCGACGGCAAGCATGGCGAGATTGCGAGGCGTGTAATAGGCGCCGTCTTCCGCCTGCTCCTCGGGCGTGAGGAACTGTTCGTATAAGCCGGAGAGCAACTCGACCGGTATGTAGCTGAAGTCGTAGTTCCAGAAGTCGCCCTGACCGGTCTGCAGGTCGGTGCGGCTGAGAAACTGCGAGAGCAGTCCGAAGCCGTTGTCCGAAAGCGCCGTCCAGGGATCGTGCCGATCGTCGCCGAGGAAGTCGCCGTTGAAGTCCGACCGCAACCGGTCGATCAGCGCCGCGATGCCGGAACGGTCGAGCCGGGCGACCAACGCAGGGAGTTGTTCCACATTGCGCCGCGCTCGATACGTCGCGCCGACGATCTCACGATGTTCGAGGTAGGAGATGAAGAGCACCTGGCCCATCAGAAGCTCGGCGAGGCGTCGGCGCACGCGCGCGTCCTCGATGCCGGTCAGGCCCTCATCGGTCAGTCTAGCGACAGCGGTCGACAGGTTCGCCAGCAGCTTGCGATCGACCCGCGCCTTGACATCGAACCATTTCGGCATCCGCCGCGACAAGTTGGCCGTCGAGACATCCGCCGCGGAAAACGGGCCATCCGAACGCGCGTCTTCGAGCCGCAAACGCTCGCCAGCGTTCTTCAGTTTGCGGGCAGGAAGCGCGACAGCTTCCTCACCCCTCAGCTCAATCACGATCGTCGCGAGATTCTGGTTCCAGATGCGCTGGCGAGCCTTATCCAGCTCGGCTCTCGACAGCAGCGTTTCGTCCTCCCCGACGAAGACTACGGTCGGCACGCCCTCGACATCGAAAACGGCCCGCGCGCGGATGGCCCCCTCCGGCTTGAGGAGGGTCTTGATTTCGAGAGCGTAGGGGTGGGTGTCCGGAACGGCGTCGCCGCGCAAATGCAGAACGCCCGGCTCGGCTGCGTATCCGAGCTTTTCCAGCCAGCCATTGACCGTCACGACGGTCATGCCCGGTTGCCCGCAGCCGTCGATCGCAGGCGCTTCGATCCATCGAGCTCATAAGCCCAGCCCACGGGGAGGCGGCGGGCCTTGATGGCATGGCCTTTCTTCCGAAGGTAGCTCAGGTCGCGGTTGATGGTGGGTTGAGAGACGCCGACCGCTTCTGCGAGGGCGGCAGCAGACCGACCACCGCTCTCGATAAGTTCGAGAAGCGTTTCATGTCGTTCGGTAATCGCCGCGCTCCGGTCGTAAAGCACCCCGATGCCTTTCAAGCTCCATCACGGATCGATGAGACTCGGAGACAAGAGAACGCAAGAACATCCGCGGAACACCGCGCACAACGTGTAGAGGGGCTTGCGGCGGAGCCTGTAAGCTACGTTAGGCGTGCTGACGCAGAGCGACTGGTGGCCGTAGGCTGACGCCGTGAAGCGATCTTCACGCAACCGCTCCGCCAGCTTTCGAGTCTCGCCCCGGAGCGCTTTCGACGATGGCGATAAAGGCCTCGGGAATTATTCGAATGTCTTAATAGCTTGGCCGAGGCTCGCATTGCGCTCGATGTCCGCAGCCATGACCAATGCCGAGGCCGCATCTCCGCCCAGCCTTATCTGCCGGCCATCGTCGGCTGTGGGCACGATCAGGACAGCGTCGCCCGCACTGGCCGCAGCCCGCAGTTCAGCCGCGACGGCACGGGCGCGGTCCGGCGCGAAATCGTGGATCGCCTTCTCGGACTTGACGACCAGAACCACGTCGCCGGTTTCGAGGTCGTGCGAAACGCCGACAGTCAGCCGCTCTTGGCCGCAATATTATCGCAGGCGGCGGTGGATTCGAAAGACCGCATCACGCGTCAGGCCGCGATGACCGAGATCCGGCCGGCCTGACGAGACCGGGGCTTGTTCTTGATGACGATCTGGACGTCCTGATCAAGGGCGGTCAGGAAGGTCATCAGCCGTTCCACGGAAAAGCCGTCGAGCTTGTAGTTGCTGAGCGCCGATACCTTTGGCTGGCTGACATGCAGCTTCTCGGCGGTTGCCGCTTGGGTCAGCCGCCGACGCGCGACGATGCTGTTGATCGCATGCGCCAGACGCAGCTTGGTCTGGCGTTCATCGGCATCAGCGTAGCCGAGGTCGGCGAAGACATTGCGCGTTCCCCGGGTGATTGCGTCATCGTCCGTCATGTCAGCGCTTTGATTTGCCATAGCGGGCCTCATAATCCTGTTGCGCGGCCTTCAGCCGCCGCTCGACCAGATCGATGTCGATTTGCGCCGTCTTGATCCCCTTGGGTGACTTCTTCTGGAAGGCGTGGAGCACATACACCACCTCCTTGAACCGCACGGTATAGACCGCGCGATACGTGTCCCCGGCATGGTCTTCGACCACCTCGAATACACCCGCGCCCTGGCCCTTCCACGGTTTGGCGGAGGGGTGTTTCCCGCCGAACTGCGCAAGGCCAAGCGCATTGCCCATTTCGTCCTTCACCGGCTCGGGGAAGCCGAGGAAGTCCTTCTTGGACGAGCCCATCCAGTCGAGCGGCTTCTCACCTGCCGACAATGTACGAGCCATATCGCAACATCCTACTTCTGGGATAAATTTGCAAGGGCGGACCAGCGTCTCAGTCCAGCTTCATGACGGGGGAATTAGGCTGCGAGCGGCAGTCGATCCTGGCCGTCAGCCGCTGCGGAATGCAGGAAGCGGGCGAGCGCCGCCTTCCGGGAATCTCGATCAAGGGCATAGGCGGTCTGCTTAAAGGCGACGCCGTCGAGGAGGCCCCGGATGTAGCCGGCGATCGTATCGGCCGCCATGATGAGCGCAGTGTCGAGCGAATGGATGTATTTGCTCGTGACGGATCCCTTGGAGTGACCGACCAGCGCCGCGATCGTTACCTCGGTGAAGCCGAGATCGTTGGCGATGCTGGCGAAGCTGTGGCGCAGAACGTGCGGCGTCACGCCGGCGAGCGGGGAGTTCCTGAAAATCTGCTCCCAATGGTTTGGGAAACCGCCGAACGCATTGTCTTCGTCCTGACCTGGGAAGACGTAGGTCCCGGCACGCGACTTCGCACGCTGCTCGAGACGCTCCACAACCGGCAGACCGATGGGCCGGATCGATTCTCCCTCTTTGCTGTCCTCCAGCCGCAGACAACTGGCGTCGGTATCGACTTCGCTCCATTTGAGCTCAATCATTTCCGAACGTCGGCAGCCGGTCATGGCGATCTGACGGATGATCTCGACCGTCATGGCGTATTTCTCGGTCTCGGCGGCCTCACAGAGCATCGTGCCGAGCACGCGATATTCCGCCTCCGAGAGCCGGCGCTTGCGGACGTTGTCCTTCGGCTTCTTAATGCCGTGGGCCGGATTATGTTCGATGATCCCGGCGTCGATGGCATAAGTCAGGATGCCGCCGAGAAGACCTACCGTGCGGGTAGCGGTGCCAGCGCCACCGCGCACGATGGCCCGTCCCCTGAGTTTGTCGGTCTTCACCGAGACACTCGTCCTGCCCGCCATGACGTCCTTCAAAAGCTTGTTCACGTCGGCTTTGGTGAGGTCTTTCACCCGGCGGGCGCCCACCAGCGGGATGATGTGCCGATTGATGCGCCCCGTATCGACCGTGACAGTGCTTGCCTTCTTCGGGCGGCCGCCTTTGCCCAGGATAAGGCCGGCATTCATGTCGTGCAGGTAGAGCGTGCAGAGCTCCTTGACGGTAATTGCCTTGTGATCGAGCTGGCGTTCTTCTGAAGGATTGTCGCCCGCCGCGACGCGCCCGAGTTGGACCTTTGCCTCTTGCCGCGCCGTTTCCGCGGTCCAGACGCCATGAAGGCCGATCGTGAAGCGTCGCGTCCGGCCGGCGGCTCGATACTGGATGAGGTAGCTGCGCTTCCCGGAAGCGAACACGCGAAGGCCGAAGCCCGGCAGCTCGTCGTCCCAGATGAAGTAGTCCTTTTCCCGAATGTCGGCGGCGTCTACGACGCGCTTGGTAAGCTTTGCCATGAAGCGTTTCCCTCTGCTGAGGGGCTGTTTCCACGGAAGCACCACGGAAGCAGCCGGGCGGATATCGGAGCGAACATTTGGATAAGAACGTCGGCACCGAAATCGGGAAAGTCCAGTGCTATCAGTTGCTTATCGTATCCTAGCGTGCCCTATCGCGTTTTTCGGATAGGCAGGCTAAATTGCTCCGAAGGCAAAGGCCAGAGGTTCGAATCCTCTTGGGTGCGCCACTTTTTCCGCCGCCAATTTGATCGCTATGCGAGTCACGTCCGCGCGAGACCCGATCCTGACGCGGCGGGCGAGCCGGAGGCGCACCCCACTCTCCATCTACAACCGGTTCGTTTCGCACTGGATGCAGGAACAGCCGGCGCGATGGCCCGACGCAAACAATGTCGATCGACAAATTATTTTTGTAACCGGCTACGAAACGAAGATCGACGGTCGTTTGCGCCTCCCTTCAGCGGCGTTCGGAAACGTAGCGCTTCCGCCATTTCGGAGGCATTCTGCCCCGCACAGGAAATGACGCGCACATGAAAGCCCTGTTGCAGAACTGCGACAGGTGAACGGAGGAATGGCCAGCCATATCCTCTAAGTCGTTTATTTGACTTGTGTTCGGATGGCGCCTGATCTTCCTTATGCCCCTTCACACGCACCCCCACACACAGTGCGGAGTGAAAGATAAGATAGGGGTCTGGACACATGAAAAATCGGTTTTTGGCGGTAACCGCCCTTGCGGGCGGCTGCCTGCTATCGACTGCTGCTTTCGCGCAGCAGGCCGCCGCACCGGCGCAGGATGCGACTGCGCAAGGTGCATCTGACGTCGAAGGTGCGTCGTCGATCATCGTTACCGGGTCGCGCATCCGCCGTCCCAATCTGGAAGCCAACTCGCCCATCGCGACCATTTCGGGCGACGAATTCTTCGAAACTGGCCAGCTGTCGATCGGCGACACGCTGAACGAACTGCCGCAGCTGCGCAGCACGTTCAGCCAGCAGAACTCGACCCGCTTCCTGGGCACCCGCGGCCTCAACCTGCTCGACCTTTACGGTCTGGACACGCAGCGCACGCTGGTGCTGGTGAACGGCCGCCGTCACGTCGGATCGGACGTCCTGTCGAACGGCGTGTCGCCCGATACCAACACGTTCCCGACCGACCTGATCGAGCGTGTCGACGTCGTCACCGGCGGCGCTTCGTCGGTTTACGGTTCGGATGCGATTGCCGGCGTCGTCAACTTCATCCTGAAGCAGGATTATGAAGGGGTGCAGCTGCGCGGCCAGTCGGGCATCAGCAAATATCATGACGCCGGCAACCGTTACGTCTCGCTGCTCGCCGGCACCAATTTCAACGACAATCGCGGCAACATCGCGCTGAACGTCGAATATGCCAATTCCGACGACTTCTACGGCTCCAACCGGCCCACGATCCGTCAGAACAATACGTTTGTGGTCGTCGATACCGATCCGGCCGGCACACCGAACGGGTCGGACGGCGTGTTCGACCGCCAGTTCTACCGCGACGTGCGCTCGGCCACCATTTCGCTGGGCGGCCAGACCGGCATTTTCCAGAGCGCGGCGAACGCGGCATGCGGCCGCGATGCGTTCGGTGCGGCCTATGTCTGCAACCAGCTGTTCCAGCGCGACGGTTCGCTCACACCGCAAACCGGCACGCGCATCGGCCTTGGCCCGAACGGCAACTATGTCGGCGGCAACGGCTATAGCGGTCGCGACGGCCGTCTGCTCGCGCTCAGCCCTCAGCTGGAGCGTATCTCGGTCAACCTGATCGGCCATTATGAATTCAGCCCGGCCTTCGTGCCGTTCTGGGAAGCGAAATATGTCCGCACCGATGCGTTCGGTTCGCAAAGCGGCCCATTCTTCTCGCAGGGCACGACCCTGGGCGATCCGGGCGGGCGTGAGCGCGTGCGCCTCGACAATCCCTATCTGTCGGATCAGGCGCGCACGGCCATCACGGACCAGTTGCTGGCGACCACGGTGAACGCCAACACCGGCGCGGCACTGACCCCGGCGCAGCTCGCCGCACAGCGGGCCGCGATCGCCGCCGGCACGTTCCGCTTCAACCTGCGCCGCAACTGGACCGACTTTGGCATTCGCGACGAAAAGATTCGTCGTGAAACCTATCGCGCGGTGTTCGGTGTGCGCGGCGACTTCAACGATGACTGGAACTTCGAAGTCTCGGCCAATTATGGCGAGCATCGCGAACGCAACGTCATCAAGGGCAATGTCAACGTCCAGCGTTACCTGCTGGCGCTCGACACCACCCGCGATGCCGCCGGCAACATCGTCTGCCGCTCACGGCTGAACCCGGCGGGCACGGTCGATTATGGCGACAATCCGTCCATTCTGGCCGCCGACATCGCGGCGTGCGTTCCGCTCAATCCGTTCGGCGAAGGTTCGGTGACGGATGCGGCGCGCAACTACATCCTGACCGACACGATCGCGACCGGCAAGATCAAGCAGTTCGTGGCGTCCGGCTTCCTGTCGGGCGATTCCAGCCAGTGGTTCGAACTGCCCGGCGGGCCGATCGGCTTCTCGGTCGGCGCCGAATATCGTCGGGAAAAGGTGTTCTACGACCTGGATGACCTGACGCAGCAGGGCTATGCCTTCTACAACGCGATCCCGACCTTCCGGGCGCCCGCGTTCGAGGTGAAGGAGCTGTTCGGCGAAATCAGCATCCCGCTGCTGAAGGACCGCCCCTTCTTCCAGGAACTGACCGCCAATGCCTCGGGCCGTATCTCGGACTACAAGGGCAGCACCGGCACGGTCTATACCTGGGGCACGGAGCTGACCTGGACCCCGGTTCGCGACATCCGTTTCCGCGGCACGTATAACAAGGCGATCCGCGCGCCCAACGTGGTCGACCTCTATTCGGAGCAGAGCCAGAACTTCGCGCCCGCGCCCAACGATCCGTGCTCGCTGCGCAACATCGGCGCCGGTTCGGCAACGCGCGAAGCCAACTGCCGTGCGGCGGGCATCCCGACCAACTACGACTTCGTCTATACCTCGTCGATCGAGCTGGTTTCGGGCGGCAACCCGAACCTGCGCGAAGAAACCTCGACCAGCTGGACGGTCGGCGGCGTCATCCAGCCGCGCTGGGTGCCGGGCCTGTCGCTGTCGGTCGACTATTTCGACATCAAGGTCGACAATGTCATCACCGCACCGTCGGCACAGCAGATCCTGAACGCCTGCTACGACGCGCCGAACCTGAACAATCCGTTCTGCGGCCTGTTCACGCGTAACGGTGCGGGCACCGGCCCGAGCGAGGAGGCACCCTATCAGGTGCTTCAGGGTTCGTTGCAGCAGACCACGCTCAACTATGCGAAGCTGACCGCGCGCGGCATCAACGCAGAGCTGAACTATCGCAAGCAGTTCAGCTGGGGTTCGGCGGGTTTCAAGACGCTCTACACCCGCATCCTGGAACGCAACGAGTTCCTCAACCCGGCTGATCCCAACTTCCGGAACCAGATTCTGGGCGAACTGGGCGATCCCAAGAACCAGGTCAACTTCAACGGCGACGTGAAGGTCGGCAAGGTCACGATCGGCTACCAGCTCCGCTGGATCGACAAGATGTACCTCAATACTTACGAGGACTACAACTCGGTCAACGGCCTCCCGCCGCAGAATGCCGACTATGCCTCGTTGCGGCGGTATCCGGACGTGTTCTACCACGACATCCGTGTCGGGCTGGACGTGACCGATCGCTTCAACATCTATGGTGGCGTCGACAATATCGGCAACCGCCTGCCGCCCTTCGGCCTGACGGGCGTGGGTGCGGGTTCGGGCATCTACGATGTCCGTGGCCGATACGCCTATATCGGCGCCGTCGCGAAGTTCTGATTTCGCGAAGCCTGGGACAAGAGAGGGGCCGGATTGACTTCCGGCCCCTTTTCTTCATCAGCTTTCCTATGCCCTCCCCCATCCCCCATCAGGCGCTTGCGCTCGCCGCCGCCGGACAGGTGGCGCAGGCGATTGCCCTGCTTCAGCGCGGCTGCGCGCAGGGGGATGTGGACGCCCTATATACGCTGGCGACCTGGCATCTTGCCGGCCATGGCGTCGCCCACGATCTTGCGCAGGCCCGCGCCCTGCTCCGCCGCGCGGTGCAGATCGGCCATGTCGACGCGGCGCTGATGGAAGCGGCGCTGACCGCCAATGGCAGCGGCGGCGCAGCGGACTGGCCGGGGGCACGGGCGCTCCTTGCAGAGGCGGCGCGGGGCGACCCGCTGGCGCGCGATCACCTCGCCCTGCTCGATGCCATGGCCCTCGATGAACAGGGCATGCCGCGCCATCCTGCCACGGCCCACGCATTGACGGACGCCTGGCCCGTCATCCACTTCCCCGCCTTCCTCACCGCCGCCGAATGCCATCATCTGATTGCGGAAGGAGAGCCGACGCTGGAACCGGCGATGATCGTCGATCCCGTGAGCGGCGCGCGCCGCCCGCATCCGATCCGCGCGTCGGACAATGCCGCCTTCGGCCCCGCGCGCGAAACGCTGGTGGTTCAGGCGATCAATCGCCGCATCGCGCAGGCCAGCGCCACGCGGGTGGTGCAGGGCGAGCCGCTGACCCTGCTGCGCTATCGCGAGCGGCAGGAATATCGCCTGCATCACGACTGCCTGCCCGCTGCGGGCAATCAGCGCATCTGGACGATGATCCTCTACTTGAATGAAGGCTATGTCGGCGGCGAGACGCTGTTTCCCCGGCTCGGCCTCTCCGTCCGCGCGCGCAAGGGCGACGCGCTGCTGTTCCGCAATGTGCTGGACGATGGCCGCCCGGCGGACCTCGCCATGCATCAGGGCAAGCCCGTCGCGCGGGGGCAGAAGTGGATCTGCACCCGCTGGATCCGGTCGGGCGAACATGATCCCTGGAACGCGGGCGGCTAGAGGGCTTCCCCCTCCTAAAGCCGCACCACCTCGCCATCTTCCTTGGTGAAGCTTTCCGGGCGTTTGTCCAGCAATTCCAGCACCACTTCGGACGGGCGGCACAGCTTCGTGCCCATGGGGCTGACCACGATCGGGCGGTTCACCAAGATGGGGTGGGCGACCATCGCGTCGATGATCACCGCGTCCGACGCCCCTTCGTCCAGCAGGCCCAGTTCGGCCGCGGGCGTCCCCTTTTCGCGCAGGATGTCGCGCGGGCGCGCGCCCATGGCGTTCAGCAATCCGACGATCTGTTCAGCGGTCCATCCGGTCTTGCGATATTCCACGACCTGCGGCGCATAACCCGCCGCCTCCACCATCGCCAGCGCGTTGCGCGACGTGCCGCAGTCGGGATTGTGATAGATGGTGATGGGAAATGCATCGGCCATGCTGGCGTCACCCCTCTTCCTGAATACCCATGTTCTGAACGCGCGCGACGGATGCGCCGCGTTCGTACCAGCCCTTCGATCGGTTCACGATGGCGACGACGGACAGCATCACCGGCACCTCGATCAGCACGCCGACCACCGTGGCCAGCGCCGCGCCCGATTGCAGGCCGAACAGCGCAATCGCCGCCGCGACCGCCAGTTCGAAGAAATTGCTGGCCCCGATCAGTGCCGACGGCCCGGCGACGCAATGCGCCTCTCCGCTCATGCGGTTGAGGATATAGGCAAGCCCTGCATTGAAATAGACCTGGATCAGGATCGGCACCGCCAGCAGCGCGATGACCAGCGGCTGCGCCACGATCTGCCCGCCCTGAAAGCCGAACAGCAGCACCAGCGTCGCCAGCAGCGCGACCAGCGACACCGGGCCGAGCCGCGCCAGCAAGGCGTCCAGCGCGCCCTGCCCCCCGCGCACCAGCATCGCCCGCCGCACGACCTGCGCCACGATGACCGGCACGATGATATAGAGCAGCACCGACAGGATCAGCGTGTCCCACGGCACCGTGATCGCCGCGACGCCCAGCAGCAGCCCCACCAGCGGCGCGAACAGGAACACCATGATGACATCGTTCAGCGCCACCTGACTCAGCGTATAGGTCGGCTCGCCATCGCACAGGTTGGACCAGACAAAGACCATCGCGGTGCAGGGCGCCGCCGCCAGCAGGATCAGCCCGGCGATATAGGAATGGGATTGCCCGGCGGGCAGCAGCGGCGCGAACAGGCCGTTGATGAAGATCGCACCCAGTAGCGCCATCGAAAACGGCTTCACCGCCCAGTTGACGAACAGGGTGACGCCAACCCCGCGCCAGTGCCGCCGCACCGTTCCCAGCGCGCCGAAATCGATCTTCAGCAGCATGGGAATGATCATCAGCCACACCAGCACCGCGACCGGCATGTTCACGCGGGCAACCTCCGCCGAACCCACCGCCGCGAAGAAAGCGGGCATCGCCTGCCCCGCCGCGATCCCCACCACGATGCACAGGGCAACCCAAAGCGAGAGGTAACGCTCGAACGTGGTCATCCCCGCTCCTCCACCGCGCAGCAATTCGCCTGCGCCATCAGCGGCGCGCAGATTTCCGGCCGCCCGGCGCAGCAATCCGACACCAGAAAGCCCATCAGGTCGCGCATCCCGTCATAATCGGCGCAGTAGATGACCGACCGGCCCTCCCGCCGCGACTGGATCAGCCCGGCATGGCCCAGAATGTTGAGATGGGTGGACAGCGTGTTGGGCAGCACGCCGACCTCGCGTGCGATCTCGCCCGCGGGAACCCCGTCCGCCCCGGCCCGCACCAGCAGGCGGAACACCGCCAGCCGGTGTCCATGGGCCAGCGCGGAGAGCGCGTCGACGGCATCGGGCAACAGCATCAGCAGCACGCCGCCTTGGGCGCGCAGCATGCGCCCGCCGCAGGTTCGGGCAGCACCTCATCCTCGCCATAGGATGTCGCCTCGCCATGGGTGAAGAATGTTTCCCAGCGCACGCCTGCCGTGTCGGTGACCCAGCTCTTGTCGGACTGCGCATAGCAGCATGTCGTCGCTTCCTGGTCGAAGGTGGTGTTCCCCGCCGCCTTCAGCCGGGTGGCGAGCGCGGTCAGTTCCTCAGGCGCATCGACCTGAATGCCGACATGATCGATGCCGGTCGCCCGCGCGCGCGATGAAATGGCCAGGTTCACGCAGGGGTCGTCCAGCATCCACTTGGCGTAATCGCCCTTCACCACGGCCGGGGCCGCGTCGAACAGGGTGCTGTAAAAGGCGATGGCCTGATCGATGTCGGGCACGCTCACATGCAGGTGCAGACGCTTCATGTCGGCTTCTCCATTCGTTCGATATTTCGAATATCGCCGAATTATCGATTCGACAAGCGCGATTATGGATGCCTCGCGAAAGGCACCTGCCGTTTCTGCGATGTCCCGAAAACGCGGACCGACGGCCCGGACGTCGCCTGCCCGCGCTTAAATGAAGGAAGGCAGCGTCTCGAAGCCCTTGCGCAGCACCGCTGCCCAGCTTTCCGAAATCCGCGCGAACTTCTCGTCATCCGGCTCGATCCGGGTGCGCGTGCGGAAACGAAAGGCGTCCTTCTCGATGATCGACAGGTCCAGCGGCATGCCGACCGACAGGTTCGACCGCATCGTCGAATCCATCGACACGCACACGGCGCGCACGGCTTCCTCGATGGAGGTGCCCGGCTGGATCACGCGGTCCAGCATCGGCTTGCCATATTTATGCTCGCCGATTTGGAAGAAGGGGGTGTCGGCCGTCGCCTCGATGAAATTGCCGGCGGTGTAGATGAGGTAGAGGCGCAGCTTGCCGCCCTTGCGCTGTCCGCACAGCAGGATGGATGCGTCCGCGCCCGCGCCCTGCATTTCGATCTGGCTGCGGTAACGGCCCTGCATCGCGGCCATCGCATCGCCCACGATCTGCGCGGCGCGGTGCATCGACTTGCAGTTCAATATGGTTTCGACATCGGGATTTTCCGCCGAATCCTTGATCGCGCGGGACAGGCAGGTCTTGACCTCCTGCGTGATCGACAGATTGCCCGAACACATCATGGTGATGGCGCGCTCACCGGGCACTTCATAGGTGAACATCTTCCGAAAGCGGGAGACATTGTCCATGCCCGCATTGGTCCGGGTGTCCGAAAGCATCACCAGGCCCGCGTCGACCCGCACCGCCACGCAATATGTCATTGATCCCTCCACACCCCCCAGTGGCTCGGCCGCCCAGCCCGTCCGGGCAAAGGCGGCTGGAGTCTTGCACTTGTCCTAATCCCAACCGCGCTGTCAGACCAGCCTATTCGCGCTCCGGCCGCGTCTGTTGCTGCTGCTGTTCCTGCAACTGCTGGACCTGCGCGGCTTCGGCATGGTCGATGCGCACATCGGCATCTATGGCGATCAGGCCCGCCGCCGTCACCGATCCCCGCACCGGCGCGGCATCATGCGCATCCATGCCGCCGGCGATCCGCACATAGCTGTCGGTCACCGAAACGCCGTTCGACGGATCGAACCCGACCCAGCCCAGCCCCGGCACCCGCGCTTCGGCCCAGCCATGGGTTTCATGCAGCGCCAGCTCGTCGGCCTCCGCCAGCAAATATCCGGTGACATAGCGCGCGGGAATGCCCAGCACCCGCGCCCCGGCGATGAACACATGGGCATGGTCCTGACACACGCCGCGCCCCTGCGCCAATGCCTGCGCGGCGGTCGTATCCGTGCCGGTCGATCCGCTGCGATAATCCACCGCCTCGCGCACGGCGGCGGACAGGGCGTGCAGCGTCGCCAGCTCGCCATTTCCCTCGACCGACCGGGCCAGCGCGACGATCGCCTCGTCCGCCAGCGTCAGGTCGGTGTCGCGCAGATAGATGCGCGGGTCGAACCGCTCGCCCATGTCGCCCATCACCCCGGCGGCATCCACCGTGTCGACCACGCCGGTGGCGACGATCTCCGCCTCCTCCAGCCAGGCGTGGCTCATCCACAGCGCCTCCTGGTCGCCATAGCCATTGGTGTAGAAACGCTCGATCCGTTCGCCATTGACGCTCAGCGACCATTCCGAAACGGTCTGCGTGGCGAGGGTGCGGGGCTTCAGCTTCAGCAGCATGGCCGCCCGGGTCGACCCCGCGCCGTAGCGATAGAAGGTGCTGTGACGAACGACGAGTTTCATGGATCTGCCCTGCTGAACGATCAGCCGAAATAATAGGCCTGGGCGATTTCCGAACCCAGCCGGTTCGTCATCGCCAGGCTCGCCTGCACCGTTTCGTGCAGCCCGCGCCGGAACAGTTCGCCACTGTCCATTCCCTCCATGTCGGTGACCATCGTGGCGATGGTATCGTGACAATCGGCATGAACGCCATGCCACCCCTCCAGACGGGCAAGATGGACCTGCAACTGCTCCAGGCAGAACCGCACACTGCGCGGGAACAGCGGGTTCAGCATCAGGAAGTCGGTGATCTGCCACGGGGTATAGGAACCGCGATACACATGGTGATAGGCGCGGCTGCCCGACAGCGCGTGCAGCACGCTGGTCCACTGATAATGGTCGCGCGTGCCGCCGATCACTTCTGTTTCGGGCAGCAGCACATAATATTTCACGTCCAGCAGGCGCAGCGTCATCTGCGCCCGTTCCAGCGCGCTGCCCACGCCCAGGAAATCGTTGCTTTCGTTGCGCAGCTGCCCGGCCTCCGCCGCGCCGCGAAACGCCATCGCCCGCTTCTTCACCCAGTCGATCAGCGTGGGCAGCTCGCGCCGGGCGTCCGACACGTCATAGCTGTCGAGCGTGCGCCAGCCATCGTTCAGCGCCTCCCACATGTCCTGCGTCAACTGCGTGCGCGCCGATTTCGCATTGGCCCGTGCCATCGCCAGGCACGACCGGATGGAGCAGGGATTGCCGCTGTCCAGCAGCAGCGCCTCCACCACGTCGGATTCCTTGACGAACGCGCCTTCGGAAAAGCGCTCCTCGCACCCGGTCACGCGGACCACCGATCGCCATTCGTCGCGATGATGCGCGCCCGGAAGGATCGCCATGCGCTGCCCCATGGTCAGCAACCGCGCGGTCGCCTCCGCCCGCTCGATATAGCGGGCGAGCCAGAACAGGTTTTCGGCGGTGCGGCTCAGCATCGGTCGGCCTCTTCAAACCGGCGGAAAGGAAATGGCGAAGCGCGCACGATCATTCCCGCAAAATCCATGTATCCTTCACGCCGCCGCCCTGGCTGGAATTGACCACCAGCGATCCTTCGGTAAGCGCCACGCGCGTCAGCCCGCCGGGCACCAGCCGCATCTGCGTGCCGACCAGGCAGAACGGGCGGAAATCGGCGTGCCGTTCCACGATGCTCGCCTGACCCAGCGTCGGCACGGTGGACAGCGCCAGCGTCGGCTGCGCGATGAATTCCGACGGGTTGGCGCGAATGCGATCGGCATAGGCGGCCACTTCGTCCTTGGTCGATTTCGGCCCGATCAGCATGCCGTAACCGCCCGACCCGTGCACTTCCTTCGCCACCAGCTCGTGCAGATGCTCCAGCACATAGGCGCATTCGTCCGGCCTTGCGCACTGCCAGGTCTGGATATTTTCCAGCAGCGGCGTTTCGCCGAGGTAGAAGCGGATCATCTCCGGCACATAGACATAGATCGCCTTGTCATCGGCGATGCCCGCGCCGGGCGCGGAGCATAATGTCACCCCGCCCTGACGATAGGCGGAGAAAATGCCCGGCACGCCCAGCAGGCTGTCGGGACGGAACACCAGCGGATCGATATATTCGTCGTCGATCCGGCGATAGATCACGTCCACCGCCTTCGGCCCGCTGGTCGTGCGCATGTAGCAGCGGCCATCCTCGACGAAGAGATCGGCCGGCTCCACCAGCTCCACCCCCATCAGGTCGGCCAGGAAGCTGTGCTCGTAATAGGCGCTGTTGAGCGATCCGGGGGTCAGCACCACCACTTCGGGATCGCCCTTGCATGCCGGCGGCGCGACTTCCTTCAGGCTCTTGAGCAGCTGGTCGGCATAATTGTCGACCGGCGCGACCACGCCCTGCCCGAACAGGTCGGGGAACATCCGCGTCATGATCTCGCGGTTTTCCAGCATATAGGATACGCCCGACGGCGTGCGGCAATTGTCCTCCAGCACCTGAAAGCTGTCCGGCCCGGTGCGCACGATGTCGATACCGACGATGTGGCTGTACACCTTTCCCGGCGGGGAGAAGTTCACCATTTCGGGGCGGAATGCAGCGTTCTTGTACACCAGATCGCCCGGAATGATCCCCGCCTTGATGATCTCGCCCCGGTGATAGACATCGTGCAGGAAAGCGTTGAGCGCCCGCGCCCGCTGCTTGATCCCGGCGTCCAGCGTGCGCCATTCGGCGGCGGTGAAGATGCGGGGCAACAGATCGAACGGGATCAGCCGTTCCGGGTCGCCCCCCTCGCCATAGACCGCAAAGGTGATGCCGATGCGTCGGAAGATGGCCTCCGCCTCTTCCAGCCGGCGATTGAGGCCGGCGATCCCGGTTTCCGCGACCCAGCGTTCGACCTCTGCATAGCAGGACCGAACCGAGCCGTCCTTGTCGAGCATCTCGTAGAAGGGCATTCCCACTCCCGCGCAGCGAGGGATGTGCTGCGCTGCAACATTAGTGCGCGCTGTTGACATGATTGCAAGGGAAAATTGCGTGCCCACCGCTTAAGTCGCAGGGATCGCCCACCGCTGTGCCAAAACAGGTCTATATTCAGTCACTTGCCAGCGGAATATGCACGTCGACCCGCAATCCGCCCAGCGCGCTGCGCCCGAAAATGACACGCCCGCGCATGGATTGCGCCAGCCCCTCCGTAATCGCCAGCCCCAGCCCCGCGCCGCCTGTCCGCCGATCGCGCGAGGAATCGAGCCGGGCAAATGCCTGACCCAGCATGGCCATCGATTCCGCCGGCACGCCCGGCCCGTCATCCTCGAACGCCCAGATCGCCTCTGCGCCCTCATGGCTCAGCGACACGCGCACATGCGCGCCGTGGCGCAGGCCGTTGTCGACCAGATTGTTGAAAATCCGCTCCAGCGCCGCGGCATCGCCCAGCACATCGGGCACCGCCCCCACCGCCACGACCTCCACCTCGCCCGGCGCGCCGCTGTCCCGCGTCGACCAGACGCCTGCTCAGCGCCATCAGGTCGATGCGCTCACCCCCGTCGGCTTCCTTGCGGTCCAGGCTCGCGAACAACAGGCTGTCGTCCAGCAACGCCGCCATCGCGTCCATGTCCGCGCTCGCCTTGTCGCGCTGGGTGTCGTCGTCGATGAACTCGGCGCGCAGGCGCAGGCGCGTCAGATAGGTGCGCATGTCATGCGCGATCCCCGCCAGGATGAACGTGCGTTCCTGCACCAGTCCGGCGATGCGCCCCTTCATCTCGTTGAACGCTTCGGCCAGCGCGCGGATTTCCCGGCTGCCCGCCACATCGGCGTCGGGCGCGTGGATGTCCTGCCCCACCGCGCGCACCTGATCGGTCAGGCGCACCAGTGGCTGCGTCGTGCGCCGCACCGCGATCAGCAGCACGAGGAGCAGCACCAACCCCGCGAACATGCCCAGGAAACTGCGCTGCAACAGATAGGCCCGCACCCCATCGGACGGTCGCCCCGTCACCACCAGCACCCGCCCGTCGCGCAGCCAGATGGTGACGCGCAGGGGGATCGGGCCGGCCGCGCCGCCTCTCCCAGCATCCGCACCAGCAGGCCCGGCCCGCCGTCGATGGCGATGTTATGATCGGCCAGTGCCGCGCGGTAACGCCCGCCCAGTTCGCGCATGCTGTCGGGAATGGTTTCGAAATGGCGCGGCGCCTCATCGGCCAGCGTGACAGTGAACAGCGACCCGGCATAGCTTTCGACCAGCGCGTTGGCCCCGCTCTCGCCCGAATTTTGCGCGGCGCCCTCCACCGCATCGACCATCTGCGCCAGCGCCTGCGGCGAAGGCAGGCCATAGCTCGACCGGTCGCCCGCCCGGCCGGGCAGCGCCATCACCACGATGACGAACAGCTGCAACAACACGAAGCCGCCCAGCATGATCGCGCCGATCCGCGCGAACAGGTTCCCGCTCATGCCTGCTTGCGCACGGGCGACGCGAACAGATAGCCGCCGCCCCGGATCGTGCGGATCAGGCGGTCGCCGCCATCATGGGCGGACAGCTTGCGCCGCAACCGCCCGACCTGCACGTCGATGGTGCGGTCGAACGGCATCGCGCTGCGCCCCCGCGTCCAGTCGAGCAGCTGATCGCGCGACAAGGTGCGCTGGGGATGCTCGACCAGGCACAGCAGCATGTCGTGCTCGCCGGTGGTCAGCTCCACCTCGGTGCCGTCGGGCGCGGTCAGCGTGCCGTTAGCGTCGGCATCCCATTGCCAGCCGTCGAAATGATAACGCGGCGTCGCGATCACCGTCGCGGTGAGGGCGACGGTCGGCGCGGGCGCGGCATGGGCGCGCGCCCGGCGCAGCAGCGCGCGGATACGCGCCACCAGCTCGCGCGGGTTGAACGGCTTGGGCAGATAATCGTCCGCCCCGATCTCCAGCCCGACGATGCGGTCCACATCGTCCTGCCGCGCGGACAGGATCAGCATGGGCAGGCTGCCCTGCGCGCGCAACCGGCGACAGATGGACAATCCGTCCTCGCCCGGCAGCATGATGTCCAGCACCGCCATGTCGATCGCCTGCCGCGCGACCAGCGCGTCGAATTCCACCGCCGTGCGGCATGGATGGCATCGCCACCCTTCGCGCGTCAGCAGGGCGGTGACGAGATCGCGGATCTCGTCATCGTCCTCGACTATCGCGATATCAGCCCCCTGTTCGCTCATGTCCCGCTTTCTGCCAGCAACCGCGCAGGCTGGGAAGCGATGTTACATTTTGTCACCCGTTGTCACGCGATTGTCGAACCGCGCTTACATGCGCCCCTCAAAAGCGTCTTCAGCAACGGGCGTCGCCTTCCCCCCGACCCAACTGACCCCATGGCGTCCGTTGCATCACATTCGATCCATTTCGATATTTTGAGGAGACATGATGATGAAGACCTTCGCCAGCCTTTCGATGATGGCCCTGACGATCGCGGGCGGCCTCTCCGTCGCCAGCGTCGACGCATCGGCCCGCACGCGCAGCTGGAACGCCTCGGGCGCGCGCGGCAGTGTCAGCGGCATGCGATCCGCCACCCGCAGCAATGGCGATGTCGCCTCCTCCCGCTCGGTTCAGGGCAGCAACGGCCGCGGCTTCAACAGCTATCGCAATGTCGACCGCGAACCGGGCAGCACCAGCGCCAGCCGCGGCGTCACTCTGAACAACGGCGCCAGCCGCAACACCACCCGCAACACCAGCTATGGCGACGGCGCCTATTCCAACGACGTCACGCACAGCAACAGCAACGGCGCGACCTGGGGCCGCTCCACCGACATCAGCCGCGACGGCAACACCGTGAACGGCACCGTCACCCACACCAACCGCGCCGGCGAAAGCGCCACCTACACCGGCTCTGTCACCCGCGACCCTAACTGATCGCACGACCCATCGTGCCGGAACGCTCCCTCTCTTTCGTTCCGGCATGGCGGGATGGGCCGGCGGCAATTGGACCCTGCTGCCGCCGGCCTGTTTCCCGTGTAAGGAAAGCAAGATGCAACGCCCCTCCCCGATTCCCCTTGCCCTGCTGGGCCTTGCCCTGATCGCTGCGGCGCTTCCGGCGCAGGCGCAGCTTGGCCTGCGCGGTCGCCTGGGCGGCGGGCTGGGCGGCGGCGCGGACGCATGGTTCGATGCCGCCGACGCCAACTACGACGGCGTCGTCACCCGCGCCGAATTTCAGGCTTATCGCATGGCCCAGTTCGACCGGATGGACCGCAATGGCGACGGGCTGGTCAGCCCCGCCGACTTCCCCCGCCTTGCCCGCGCGCGTCCGGCCATGTTCCAGCGCCTGACCGAACTGATGGAGGGTGCGGACCGCAACAATGACGGCGCGATCTCTCGCCGGGAATTGGCGGAATCGCCGCCGCGCCTGTTCGACCGGGTGGACGCGAACCATGACGGCCGCGTCACCCGCGCCGAATTCGACGCCGCGCGAGAGCGGATGCAGGAATTTCGCGAGCGCCGCCGCTGACCGGCAGAGCGCGGCACTTGCCGGATCAGGCGGCCGCCATTTCCTTCAGCGGGACGGAGGCGTCGGCCAGCAGCGCCGGATCGATCTTCGCCCCCGCAATCACATGCGCGCGGCCCTGCACATAATCCTTGATCGCGTTGACGCAATCGAGCGCGATGACCTTCCCGCCCTTCAGGTAGATGACCGAGAAGCTGCGCGTGGCCGGATCGCCGCGCAGCACCGTGTCGTCATGCCCGGTGGACAGGCCCACGGTCTGCAGCTTCAAGTCGTACTGGTTCGACCAGAACCAGGGCACGGCGTGATATTCCTTGCCCTCGCCCAGGATATGCTCGACCGCGACCTTCGCCTGATCATTGGCGTTCTGCACCGATTCCAGCCGGATATGCGCGCCGTCGGCAAAGGCGTTGGCATGCGCGGCGCAATCGCCCACGGCATAGACGTCGGGCAGGCTGGTGCGGCAATAACCGTCCACGTCCACGCCATTGCCGCCCACGGCCCCCGCCGCCACCAGCGGGCCGGTCGCCGGGATGATGCCGATGCCCACGATCACCAGATCGGCGGGGATCGTCTCTCCGCCTTTCAGCACCACGCCGGTCGCCTTGCCGTCCGCACACGCGATCGCCTCCACCATCGCGCCGGTGCGCAGGTCGACGCCATGGGCGCGATGCTCGCCTTCGTAAAAGCGCGACAGCGCCTCGCCCGCCACGCGCGCCAGCACGCGGTCCAGCGCTTCGAGCAGGGTCACATGCTTGCCGAACTTGCTCATCACCGCGGCTGCTTCCAACCCGATATAGCCGCCGCCCACGATCACCACGTTGTCCACGCTGGCAAGCCGGTCCATGATCGCGTCGGCATCCTCCTTGTTGCGGATGCCGAACACGCCCTGCGCGTCGCCGCCGGGGCAGGTCAGCGGGCGAGGCGAACCGCCCGTCGCCCAGATCAGCTTGCCATATCCGATGCTCTCGCCATCGCTCAACGTAACGCTGTGCGCGGCCGGATCGACCGACGCCACCCGCTTGCCCAGCAACAGGTCGACCTGCCGCTCGGTCCAGAAATGTTCGGGGCGAATCAGGATGCGGTCGAACGTCTTGTCGCCGGCCATATATTCCTTCGACAGCGGCGGCCGTTCATAGGGCGGATTGGCCTCGTCACCCAGCAGGCCGACCGTGCCCTCGAACTTCATCTGCCGCAACATCAGCGCCGCCTGCGCACCGGCATGCCCGGCTCCCACGATCAGGACGTCATACTGCGCCATCTTTCCCGCACTCCCCATTTCCGCGCCCATGCGACGGCCCGCACGCCATCCGTTCAAAAAGGCCGGTTGTCGGCCGGTCTTTTGGCGGCAAAGCGGGGGCCGCGCAAGTAATGCAAATCAATCCCAGCTATAAGGAAAAAGCATCGCAATCGCATGTTGACCGCGCGCCACGCTCTGCGTATAGGCCGCCGTCTCGCACGGGGAAGCGCCCGTCGCGACGCCGGTATGGCGGAGTAGCTCAGCTGGTTAGAGCAGCGGAATCATAATCCGCGTGTCGGGGGTTCAAGTCCCTCCTCCGCTACCATTCAAGTCATTTATCGGTTTGTTTTCAAAAGACAAAATGACTTTTCCGGAAAATCGAAACCACATTTGTTCCCACATTTTGTGCGGGTCGGAATGGGCTGTTATGCTCCTCTGTGGGATCGTTGCGCGGCCCCTCTCGCGTTGTTGCTGTCTTGCTCTCTGAGCTGTCCGGACGAATCTTGAGGGTGCATCGCACTGGCTGCTGCGATGTTGCAGCGGTCTTCCGGCAAGCGTCAATGGTATCTCTGTTGTCGCGCTGGATGTCAGAGGCCTGCACCAGTGCATTCCATGCCTCAGGGCTGTCGCTCTGCATCAGCCGCGCGCCTGCATCCCAGCGTGAGGGCGCGCCCACGACCCGCGCCGCCAT
Organism: Sphingobium sp.; assembly: GCA_034519505.1. Classification (GTDB taxonomy): domain Bacteria; phylum Pseudomonadota; class Alphaproteobacteria; order Sphingomonadales; family Sphingomonadaceae; genus Sphingobium. Next base: position 31,860 of record JAXHOI010000024.1, read on the forward strand.
GCGCTCTGGCCAGTGCCAGTTATCCGGCATCGCGCGAGCAATGGTGCCGGGAAGGAAAGACCAGAGCAAGATACCAGCGAGCACGGCTCCGCCTGCTACCTGGTAGAGTTGATGCTGCTGCTCGGCGGCAGTGCGCGCATGGGCCGTGACGCTGCGCATCTCCTGAGCGGCGTGGATCAAGTCGCTCCGGGCCTGACTGATCCTGTCCTGATCGCTGCGCCGCGCTGATTCTGCTGTTGCGGCGATCCGCTGACCAATGCTCTCAGGTGTCATCTGCAATGCTGGATGGCGCGCCATGCCCTTCAGGCTCTCGCTGATCGCGCCCATCCGCTTGAATAAGTCGGTCAGGGTCGCACCGTAGTCGGGGATGACAATGTCTGCGCGTTCGGCGGCAAGGTGCTGCACCGCCCGGCGCATCAGGGCCATCTCGCCCTCAAGGCGGGCAAACGCCTCGGCGGCGGGATCGCCTGCGGTATCCGGGGTGAGCGGATCAGGGTCGGGTTCCGGCTCAAGGTCCAGGGTCAATTCCACGTCATCCGTGTCGGTATCCATTGTGTTTCTCCTAAAGGCCCATGCCGATTGACCGGCTCCGCTCCATCGAGATGGAGGCGGCAAGGTCGCGGGCCAGATCGCGACCGAGTTCTGTCTTGATGCCAAGCTCGCGGGTGCGGCTGCGCAGAAGGGATTCGACCTGCGCATCGCGCTCCAGCCCCTTCGCCATGTCCGTCATGCGGCCCGTGAGCCGCTGCGCACCGTTGCTGTCGCCATCGCGCTGCATCGCTTGCCGTGCTTGTCCCAGCCGCTGCCAGTCGCTCACAAAGCGGTCTGCACGCTGCGCGGGATCGACGCGGATTTCGGCCTCAAGCTGCATGGCGCGGATTGCACCCTGGCTGCGACCATCGGCGGCCTCACGGGCGAGCGAGGGTTGGCGCTGCAAGGCGCTGGCAAGGTCGGCTGTGCCATGGGGCCGGATCGCGTCGAGTGCCTTTCCTGCCTTCTCCAGCGCGTCGCGCTGGTGGGGCAGGACGGGCAATCCCTGTTCGCGCATCTGCCCGATGTCGTTGGCAGCACGTACATAGCGCTCGACCGCCCGGCGCTGGTCGGACAGGCCAGCCTGATCGGTCGGCAGGGGTTCGAGCCGGTTGGCCTGCGGACGGAAGCCAGCGAAGATCGACTTCGCCCGTTCCGGCAATTGCCGGGCGAGCTCCACGATCCGCTCGCGGAAAGTGATGCCGCGCCGTTCGGCAAACTGCTGCTCGGGCTTGTAATCGCTCGCCATGTCCTTGCCGCGTTCGCGGCTGAGCGTGCGGACAAGTTTGGACTGATCGGCGAAGTCTTCGCGCCCATAATGCAGGGCAAGGCCATCACGGTGGCGGGACATCGCGACATAGGCCCCGTGGCTGTCCATCCCCGGCGTTGCCAGCACATGTGTGCGGTCCACTGTTATGCCCTGCGCCTTGTGGATCGTCGCGGCGTAGCCATGATCGAGGTGAGCATAGTCTTTTGTGTCGAAGGCGACGTTGCGGCCATCGTCGGTGCGCACGGCCACGCGCTGCGGCGTCACCTGCTCAATGGTGCCCAGTGTGCCATTCTTGACGCCCAGGCCCCGCTCATTGCGCAGGAACATGATGCGGTCGCCGCTGGCGAACAGACGCTCGCCGCGCTCGGCGCGGATGGTCACTTCATTGCCCAACTCGCCATTAGCGCGCAGCTTTCCGCGTGCCGCGTCATTGAGTTCGCGCACTTCGTCATTGGTATGGGTGAGGATGATGCGCGTATCGCCGGGGCTGGCCTGCCGGTCGCGATCCCAGCGCTCGATCAGCTCGCCGCGTGCAGCTTCTCGCGTCTCACCTGCGTGGATCATACCGCGTTCGCCATAGTCCTGAATGGCAAGTCCGGTGCGCCCCGTGGCAAGGTGCCGCGTGGCATCCTGCTGCCAGCCTTCGTGCTGGCGGCGCACTTCGCTGATTTCGACGCCGCCGTGCCGTTCATGGATCGCGCGAAAGGCTGCTCCGGCTTCGATGGCCTGAAGCTGCTGCGGGTCGCCAACTAACACCACTTTTGCGCCAGCATCGGCGGCATGGGAGAGCACGCGCTCCATCTGGCGCGTGCCGACCATGCCTGCCTCGTCGATCACCAGAACGTCGCGCGAAGTGAGCTGTTCGCGGCCCTGGCTCCACTGGTGCTCAAGGCTGGCTATCGTGCGTGATGCAATACACGAACCGTGTTCCAAGCCCTCGGCTGCAATGCCGGATAGTGCTGCGCCGCGAACTGTATAGCCCGCGCTTTCCCAAGCCTCGCGCGCAACGCCCAGCATCGCGCTCTTGCCGGTCCCGGCATAGCCGACGACAACACTGAGGCCGCGATTATCGGTCACATGATCGAACGCCGCGCGCTGCTCGCCGGATAGCACCAGCCCGCGCTCCGCCGCGCGCGCCAGCGCTCCTTCCCGGCCACGATCTTCGACCTGATGCCGCTCGCGTTCGGCCAGCAATTCCGATGCGCGCCCAAGCCTCTGTTCGGTCTCGATCATCTGGCGCGATGTGAACCGGTCTTCGCCGCGTCCGTCCTTACCCAGCGCAATCAGGTCAGACGATCCGCGCACCGCGCTCATCGCCTGATCGAACTGCTCTTTCCCGTCGCTGTGCCGGTGCACGAACATCGATAGGTCACGGCCCGTGAACGTGGCTTGGCTGTGCGTGATCGCGTCGAGCGCGACAGCGGGGTTGGCGATGATCCGCTCGCCATTTCGCTGCGCGACGGCGCGGTGTTCTTCGATCCGCTCTGCCTCAAGCCCGCGCACGCTCATGCGTGAAGCGGCGGGGCCGATCTTGTCCTGCGGCTCCAGCCCAATGCCCTGCGCCTCCAGGCTGCGGTGATCGATCCGCGCATCGATATCGAGTTCGGCAAGACGCTGGTTGACGTGATCGGCCCAGCGTTCGCGCCATTGCTCGACCAACTCCGCCTTGTTCCACTCGCGCACCTTCGCGCCGAAGCCATCTTTGCCGACTTCGCGCATGGTGAGCATGACATGGGCATGGGGTTTGGGCTGGCCGTCCGCGCCAATATCCCAATGGACGTTGAGATCGGCGATCATGCCCTTTTCGACGAACTCGGCCTCGGCAAACTCCCGCGCCAGCTCGATGCCCTGTTCCTTGGTCAGCTCACGCGGAATGGCGAATTCGACCTCGCGGGAAAGCTGCGCGTCCTTGCGCTTCTCGGCGGCTTCGACCGCGTTCCAGAGTTTTTCGCGGTCGGCGAATTCCTCCGGCGCGCCTTCCGGCAGCATCACTTCGGAATGGACGACCCCGTCCTTGTTGGTGAAGTCATGGTCGCGGTCGAGCCGTTCGTCGTGCAGCCGCTCAGCCCCGCGATAGGCCGCGGCGGCCACGGCGCTGCGCCCGCTCGACCGGCTGATGACTTTGACGGAGAGGTGGAAGATCGCCATGACGGCAATCCATCTACGCCACCAAGCGCACGTCGGCACGACGTATAAGCGCGCCCTCCCATGATAAAATCCTGCTCGGGACTATTCTGTATCAGGCCGTCCCGGCGACTCTACAGCATTGAGAAATAGGTATTATCATCAGCGCATCACCTCTCAATGGAGAACTTCGATGCGCAAACCCCGTGACTTTGATTCGGAACTGAAGGCGCTCGCCGACAAGGCGAAGCAACTGAAGGAACGCCGCGTGCAACAGCTTGGCGAACTGGTGATCGCCACCGGGGCCGATGCGACCGATGCGGAAACGTTGGCCGGTGCGCTGCTCGTCATTGCGGAAAGCAGCGATGCCCAAAAGAAGGAGGCGTGGCGCAAGCGGGGCGCGGCCTTCTTTCAAAGCAAGGCGCGCAAGCGTGGCGATGGACCTCGAGGCCAGCCGGACGGCACTCTCCCGCTTGACGGCGGCGCGGCATCGGCTTGAGGCACGAAAGGCGCGAACCGACATGCGTGAATGGCAAGTCAAACGACGCGAACGCACGCGACAACTGATCGAACTGGGCGGCCTGGTGGTGAAGGCCGGGCTGGTCGAACTCGCCGACGATGATCGCGCTACGCTCTACGGCGCGTTCCTTACCGTCGCGGCCAAGCTGGGCGGCGATGAACGCGAACAGGCACTGGTGTTGTGGAAGCGGAAAGGCAAGCGGGCGTTTGAACGTAATCAATAACCGCAGCCTGTTGCGGTCAATTAGGCTTCGCCAATCGAGGCTTATTCTCCTAAGAGGCCGCAAACCGCGATTGGAATGATCAGCTTTGACCACAAAATACCTGACCGGCCTGCTGGCCAAGGAAATGCCTCAATCTGGTGATGCATCGCGGACTTTGGGCGAGAGACTGTTTCAGCTTGCCTTCTCTCTGGTGCAATGGCCCTGGTTGCTCAAGAGCCTGTATGGCGGAACCAAAGCCGAGAAGTTTGCACTTCTGGAACGGCTCAGCTTGCCGCAAGATGCGCTGCCCCATTTGGGTAGTTGGAAGGCCGATACCTACCTCCTGCACCGCCTTGTTGATGAAATCGAACAGCGGCGACCTCAACACGTGGTGGAGTTGGGATCGGGAGCGACTTCACTTGTGATAGCGCAGGCCCTCTCGCTCAACGGCGGCGGATGCCTGCACAGCTTCGATCAGTACGATCCCTTCGTCTCGCATATGCGCGAGTGGCTGGGCGAACATGATTTGTCGGCGCAGTTCCATCATGCCCCGCTAACTCAGCGTGATCCGGCATGGCCGGGGTTGTGGTATTCGCTTCCTGAGGTTCCGCCGGTGATCGACATGCTGGTGATCGATGGGCCGCCCTGGGCTATTCACCCCTTTGCGAGGGGTATCGCGGAACGCCTTTTTTCCCGTGTGGCACCGGGTGGAGTGGTTTTTCTGGATGATGCCGCGCGTCCCGGCGAAAGGATCGTCGCCCGGCGTTGGCGACGCAAATGGACCAGTTTCGAATTCGCCTACGAGGGCGCTGGAACCAAGGGGTTGCTGGTGGGTCGGAGGAGGAGGACGAGTGACGATCATTGCGGCGCGTGAATATCACGCAGGCTTCCCGATTGGCGAGGTAACCCTCGCAGCCAGCGATTCCCCGATTTCGCAGGAAAGCCCACAAGGCACATTTTCCTGGGTGGGGCTGTTTGACCCCACGCTCGAGGAGATGGACGCTTGCGCAAAGGCGTTCGGCCTGCATCCGCTTGCTGTGGAAGATGCGCTTCATGCCCATCAACTCCCGAAGCTCGAGATTTATGGAGAACAGCTCTTTGTCGCGGCGCGCACCGCCAAGATGGAAGGGGGTCACATTGCCTATGGCGAAACAGCTTTCTTTGTAGGCCGCCATCACATTGTCACTGTCCGGCATGGCTCCGATCAGGGCCATTCTGCACTTCGCCAGAAGCTGGAAGCCCGCCCCGCGCAACTTGCGCATGGAACGGACTATGTTCTGCATGCCCTGCTCGACATGATCGCCGACAATTATTTTCCCGTCATCGACGCGGCGGGAGAAATCGTACAGCGGCTTGAACAGAGCGCGCTCGAATCCGCGCTCACGCGCACCGAAATGCGCGAGTTGTTCAACCTGCGCCGGGATTTGCTGCTACTGCAACGCATGCTGATACCGATGGAGGATGTCTGCGCCAAGCTGGCAAGTCTCGATCTGCCTAATGTCGATGCGGATGTGCGGCCTTATTTCCGCGATGTGCTCGATCATGTCCGGCGGGTCGCGTCGCTGGCTGCGCTGCATCGCGAAATGCTCAATTCGGTGATGGAAACCAGCGCCCTGATCGAGCAGCAGCGGCAGGGTGATATCACCCGGCAACTGGCAGCATGGGCGGCGATCCTCGCCGTTCCGACAGCAATTGCCGGGATTTACGGCATGAATTTCGACAACATGCCTGAACTGCGAATGGAATATGCCTATTTCGTGGTGCTTGGCGTAATCGCTGCGATTTGTGTCCTGTTATACCTCCGGTTCAGGAAATCGGGCTGGCTCTGACGCCGCACTTTGTCATTTCCGAAATGCACCTGCCAATTCCTTAGAAGCAGAGCGATAACGCGCGCCCTGTGCACCGGTACGAACATCCGGACGGATACAGCGGCCTGATCACGGCGCTCCAGACCGGAGCTTCATCGGGCTTGTCGGCGGCTCATGGATCACCTTGGCCATTCGGAGCAGCTAATCAGTCGAACAGTTCTTCCAGAAATGATTTCTTGCGCTTGCGCGGCGGATAGCTGTGGCCCTGCTGATGGCCACGGTCATAGCCGGGCTGTGCGGGGGCTGGCTGCGTCGGCGCTGGAGTTGGCTGAATGCTGCGCTCAATGATTTTGTCCAGCTCCCCGCGGTCGAGCCACACGCCGCGGCAGGTTGGGCAATAATCAATCTCGATCCCCGATCTTTCGCTCATCACCAGAGTGGTTCCGTCCAAGGGGCACGCCATGGGGCCGTGATTGCTGCTCATCCTGCTTGATCTCCTACCTCGTTTGACCACGTCGAGATAAGCCGCGCAGGCCAAAAACCAATACCTGCCGTTGCATGATCGGCCAGGCAGAGGCGCTGCGGCGCAGATCAACGCGCAGCGCGCTCCTGATTGAGCCGGAACAGCCGGGCGAGGATTTCGTCGTCGGTCAGGGTGCCGGTGCGGTAGTCTTCGCCCCAGCCATAGGCATCGGCGACCGCTTCATTGAGCGCGCGGTGGGCGTGGTCGAGCCAGGCGGGGCGGGCGTTGTAGAGGTTGGTGAGCGTGCGCTTCTTGAGTTCCTGCACGGCGGCTTCGTCCTTCGGCAGGATGCGGTCGGGATAGCCGGGGACGACTTCCGGCACGCGCTTGACCAGATCGGGCGGGTTGAGCCAGTTCTCGCGCAAGGTGTTGAGGCGCTCGGCGGCAGTGGCGATGGCCTGCGCGCGAGGGTCAGCGGCGTAATCGCTGGCGGGGATGTCGGGCGTCAGGCCTTCGGGGAAGGGGAACGTCTCGAAGGTAGTTGAGGGGGTGTAGCGCGGGTCATTGCCCACACCGAGAAATGTGCCCATCCGAAGCGACCAGATTTCATGGAACCGGCTATGCAGGATGCCGAAACTGGTATCGTCATCCCGACCAATGGCCACGGTCGCAGAGTCCGGATTTACCGATGAATGCAACCAGACGAATAGACGGTGTTTAGAAACTCGGGGGGTTCCGATGAATCTTGGGAAACCTTTCAAGCCGTTCCGAATGTCATCGCCAGTCCGACCAGGCCTCCACCAATGTGACCGTCGCTTAGGGTCTCGATTTTGGTCACGGATCGGCTTCAGATGAGTGCGAGCAAATTCGAAGGGCAGCTCAAAGAGCGCGGCTTCGGCCTCTTCCATCGCCATGAAGTCGATAAGCCATTTGTCGCTTGGGCGCCGCGTCAGATCCATTCCGTTCCGCCAAGGCCTTACAATTTCGGCATTGCTCCGACCGTGTGGATTGTGACTCTCGGTGATCATATGGCGCGCCAAATCACCCTCAATATCGAGTGGCCCGTCCTTCTGGCGTCCAATGAAGCTACGGCCAAAAGTCTCTGGCAAACGATGCGACTTTGTTAGGTCAATGCTGGCAGACGAGTTTTCGAGATCAGCGCTGATGCTCTCAACGGCGATGCCTTCAAGGGTCGTCAGGCCCTCTTTTTCAGAGCTAAAACAGACAAGGGATACCCTGACCGCCGCGCCATCGACGGTCCAAGACTCATCGCTCCAAGCCTCGAAAATCCGGCCATGTTCGACGATTGGCTTGAGCACTGCGCGGTTCGCGCCGCCGCGAATGGAATTGGTGGCGACCAACCCGGCGCGGCTCAATTTACCCGCGATCATCCGGTCCCATGCACCCGCGAACCAATAGCAAACAAGTTCAGCCCCGCCCGGCACCTGCGGCCATGCTTTGCGCAGAGCGAGAGTATAGCTCTCGCCAAGCTCGGCGATCATCTTCTTGTTTCCAAGGAACGGCGGGTTGCCCACCACCACATCCGCATCTGGCCATGACGCACGCCGGGGCTTGCCATTGGCATCCAGCACAGGGTTCCCATGCCCATCCGTCACCAGCACGGCATCGCGGTTTTCGATATTGCCGAGGCTGCGCAGGATCGGGTTCTTCGCCGCCTCAAACCCGTTGCGGCGCATCCACTGGATTTCGCCGATCCATACCGACACGCGCGCCAGTTCGGCGGCATAGGGGTTCAGCTCGATCCCCAGCACGCATTCCGGCCCGACAGCGGGAAACTCGCGCGTGCAGCCCAGCGCCTCTGCCTCAAGATTGGCGCGGTGCTCGATGTCCTTGAGCGCGAGCAGCGAGAGGTAGAGGAAATTGCCCGATCCGCAGGCGGGATCGAGCACGCGGAAATTGCGCAGCCGCTCAAGAAACCCGCGCAGCAGCTCCTGCGCCTTGGCAAAGGCCCGGTCGCGCTTGGTCCGCTCGGCCCCCTTGAGCAGCTTTTCCGCAGTCTGTTGCGGGGCGTTGGCGATCAGATCCTCGATCTCGGCCCGGATCGCTTCCCACTCGGTGAGGAGGGGACGGATGATGACCGGCTCGACGATCTGCATGATCTTGTCGCGATCGGTGTAATGCGCGCCCAGCTGGCTGCGCTTGTCGGGGTCCAGCCCGCGTTCGAACAGCGTGCCCAGGATCGATGGGTCAATTTCCGACCAGTCCAGCGCGGCGCGCGATCAGATTGTCGATGTCCGCGCGTTCCAGCGGCAGGGCGCTGTCATCGTCGAACAGCCCGCCGTTGAACCACTCGACCTTGGTGAAGCCGACCAGCCCGCCCGACTTCATCGCCCCGAACAGGATCGCCGCGTTGGTGGCAAAGGTGTCAGGCTTGGGCGCGCTCGCCTTGAGCATGGCGGTGAACATGTGATCGGGCAGCAGGCCCACATCCTCGGCGAACATGCAGAACACGAGCCGGTTGACGAAATGTGCGACCAAGTGGGGAGCATGCCCGCGTGCGCGCAGGCGCTGTGCCAGCTGCGAGAATTCTTCCGCTGCCTCTTCGGTCAGCATCTGGCGGGTCTTGGCCGGCTTCAGCCGTTCGGGGTCGAGGAAGCAGGCGCGCAGCACATCGCGCTTCGCCCCGTCCAGCAGATCATCGAGCGCGAATTCGTGCACCTCCTGCACCGTATTGGTCCAGTTGGTGTGGATGCGGAACCGGTCCATGTCGCTGACTATCAGCAGTGGCGGGTTATCCAGTGCGATGGCATATTGCTGGAGCTGGGCGAAGGCGCGGTCGAGGTCCTTCTTGCGGCCTTTGTATTCCCACGCAAAGCAATGCTTGCGCCAGACATCGGCCCAGCCTTCGCCGCCGCCTGTCTTGGATGCGCCTTTTTCGAAGGTGAACCAATCGCCTTTCGGATCGGCGCTGGCGGGCTTTTCAATGTCGAGCAGTTCGCACAGGTCAAGGAAGTGTTCCTGTGATGCGGAACGTTCCTTCAACTCGGCACTGCGCCATTTGGCGATGAATTGGGCGGGCGTCATACAGCGCGGGTGCTCGAAACGTGGGGCGCGCAGGGGGAATAGGCAATCGAAAGCATTGTTAACGCCTAGCAGGCTGAAGGGACGCTTTCCACGAAATGGTTTCTCAGTCAGTCGTTTGGTTCAATCGCTGTCGAAAAACCTCGGCCACATGCTTTGACTGCTGTCTGAGCCAGGAAATCCTTGATGGCGGCAAGGGATTGCTGACGACGTAGGTCAACGCCTCATGTGGCTGTGAAGCAGGCGATGGAGAGGACGTTCCGGCTTTCTCAGAAGTGATCGAGTGATTTGCCATGGCATGGTCTTAGCACACGTCATCGCGTGAGCGCATCAATCAGAGGCGATGAATTTGCGCTGATTCGCACGCAATCTTCGTCAATCTCGGCGCGGATTTCCGGCTCTGATGAAAATCAGATGCGCGTTTCGAGAAATTGGCCAGTCGAGCAGGCTGCATGGTGCCGCATCAAGCCACCCGGAACTTGCGTCCGCCCCCTTCTCTACTCTTCCATAACCGTTCCTGTCCCTCCGCAAGTTATTCTATCCGCGTTTGCGAACACGGGCACAGTGGTTGCGAATTCCATTGCACTCGATGACCCGAAACGAAATTCTTGGATCAGGGGGCACCAGTAACTGCCAATGAATGGAAGCACGTCCCATGCCCAACACCGACAAGATCATCCGCCTCAAAACCGTTCTCGCCCGCACCGGCCTGTCCCGCTCCACCATGTATCGCAAGATCGCAGAGGGGACTTTCCCGTCCCAGGTGAAGATTAGCGTCCACGGCGCGGGCTGGCGGGAATCCGCCGTGAACCGCTGGATCGATGATCCGGTGTCGTATCGGAATGAGAGCGCTGCGCGGTGATAGCGCCGCCTCCGGTCGAGCCGATCTGCGTGAAGGTAAATGACGCTGCGCGCATGATCGGCGTCGGCCGCACCAAGCTCTACGAACTGATTGCGTCTGGCGAAATTGAGGTCATCAAGCTCGGCAAATCGACCCGTATCACGACTGCCAGTCTGCACGAACTGGTCATGCGGCAGCGCGAGCCGAAGTAGGCTCGGCTGCCGCCGTATTCGCTGCTCGTGTGCGATTGCTCAGATAATCCGCCCATTGCTTCATCAGTCTGCGGCGCTTCTCGAAGAAATCGGTTCGGCGGTAGGCGGCTTCGACCTTGTTAGGCAGCTTGTGGGCGAGGGCCTTGTCAGCGACTTCTTTGGGGAAGTCGGTGCATTCGGCGGCCCAGTCGGTGAAGGTGGATCGGAAGCCGTGCACCGTGATGCTGGCGAAGCCATCGTCGCGCAGAAGCTTGGTCATGGTCATGTCACTGATCGGCTTCTTGCCGTCGTTGGAAAAGACCAAGCCTGTATCGCTGGTCCGCTCATCCCAGCGTTTGCGCAGCAGTGCCACAACCGGTGTCGAAAGCGGCACGACGTGGGTTTCGCCCGCTTTCATCCGTTCAGCCGGAATGGTCCATACCGCCTTTTCGAGATCGAACTCGGCCCATACCGCAAGGCGCGTCTCGTTGGACCGCACGGCGTTGTAAATCGTGAAGCGCAAGGCGTCGCGCCCGGTCGTCGGGGCGGCGCTGGCAAGCTTCTGCATCAGCGCCGGAACGTCGGCATAGGGCATGGCCTCCATGTGCCCGCGTTTGTCGTTCTGACGCGGCAAGCCCTTGCGCACCGAACGCAACGACACTTCTTCTGGCACCCAGCCTTTCACATGCGCGAAATCGAGCACTACGCCGATGCGCTGGAGCAAGCGCCGCGCTGTTTCCGGTATCTCCAGCCATATCGGGGAAAGCGCCTCGACGACGCAGGCGCTGTCCACCTTGTCGACCGGCTTTTTGCCGATGCGCGGAAAGAGGTGCCGCTCGAAACCAGACAGCCACCGGGCATGATGGCCATCCTTCCACCCGTCGCCCAATGTCTCATGGCATGTGCGGGTTGCGGCCTCAAAGGTCGGAATGACCTTGCGCGCCTTTCGCCGTTCGGCGACAGGATCGAAGCCTTCACGAACTCGGCGGCGCAATTCTGCTGCCGCTGTTCTGGCATCGGATAGCGAAACATCATGCGCCGATCCCAGCCCATAGTCGCGGCGGCGGCCTTTTAACTGCATGCGCAGCACCCAGGTGCGCGCGCCGCTGGGCTTTACGACGAGGCACAAGCCCCTGCCATCGACATGGCGACCGGGCTTTGCGTTCTTCACTTTCAATACTGTCAACGCCATCAGGTTCGAGCCCCTGTCAGGGATTCATACCGCCAAAAACGGTGGTATTTGGTCCCACAATCGTTCCCACATTTCAGCGGGAATTCAGGCGATTCAGGGCGACCGACCGCGAACACGTTACAAGATAAATCGCTGATTTTACAGAGTAGTTGGGGACGCTCTGAAATTGCCTGAGACGAAAGTTATAGCGCCTCCTCCGCTACCACCCTGTTCAGATCGACGGCATCCCGCCTCCCGGTGGACGGCCCCTATCTCTGCCGTCCCGCGATCGTCGCTTCGATCAGGGCGATGCGCCGTCCCCAGGCGGTCAGCGCGCTGTCATAGGTGCGCCGCACATTTTCCAGCGGCTCGGTCAGCTTCAGCTTTTCCAGCCGCGTGATCTGTTCGTAACAATGGGTCAGTTCGCTCTTGTTGCCGCTGCGGCGCGGGGCGGGCACGCGCCGGGCGACCGGCGCTTCCACCGGCTGCATCCCTTCGCCGGGCGCGGGCACGCCAAAGGGCGCGGGATCGAACGTGCCGGCATTGCCCGGCTGGGGCGAGCGATAGGGGTGGCTGTGATCGCGGATGCGCTGCGCATATCCTTCCGCCAGCGCCTGATGCGTGCGGCGGGCGCTGATATCCTGCGAGGCATCGACGTTCATCAGTTCCTGCTGCTCGCGATGAAGGAGGTAGTTGAGGTCTTCCATGGACGGTCTCCGGCTTACAAGCGGGAGCGCGATGGTCTCTCAGTCAGACGGGCTTGCGGTCCAAATCATCTGATGCAAGCACCTGTAGCAGCTTTTCGCCAAGAATGCGCGATCTTTCGGGCGCACGCCCGACCGCGGCTCACCCTGCCCCCGCGCTCATCTGCACGATCCGCAGGATGATGAATTCGGCCGGGCGCGTGATCGCCAGCCCGATTTCCATGATCACGCGGCCCGCGTCCCGGTCGGCCTGCGTCATCGTGGTCGGATCGCATTTCACGAAATAGGCGTCCCGCGCCTTCACGCCCATCAGCGCGCCGGTCTGCCATTGCTGTTGCAGGAAATCGCCGGTCACCTGCCGCATCGCCGCCCACAGCGCGGGGCCATTCGGCTCGAACACCGCAAAGCGGGTGCCGCGTTCGATCGATCGCTCCAGAAACTGGGCATAGCGGCGCACATTCACATATTTCCATTCCGGGTCGCGCGACAAGGTCCGCGCGCCCCACACGCGATATCCGCGCCCGGCGAAGAAGCGCAGCACGTTGATCCCCGCCGGGTTCAGCCGCTCCTGCTCGCCGGCCGTGATGGTGCGGGAAAAGCGGCGGATGCCCAGCACCACTTCGTTCGCGGGTGCCTTGTGAACGCCCCGCTCCATGTCGGTGCGTGCATAGATGCCCGCGACATGGCCGGAGGGCGGGACCATCCGGTCCGCCCCGCTATTGATGTCCCCCACGATGAGCCACGGCAGATAAAGCGCCGCGCGGCTGCTGTCCCATGGCGGCGGCACGGCGATGGCGCCGCCGCTCGCCTCTGCCTGCGTGCAGTCGATGATCGCCATGCGGTCGCGATGGGCGTCGCAATGGGCGATCAGCCGTTCGGCCACGGCGCTGTCCCCGCCCGGCGCCAGGATAAGCGACACGTCCTGCCAGGCGACATCCTCCAGCAGGGTCAGCGCCGCGTCATGGTCCGCCGCGCCGACCGGCGCACCATCCTGCCCGCCTTCCAGCGCGCGGGTTTCGGCGGGCACCGGCGCACCGCCCCCGCCGTCCCATTCCAGCGCGATCAGCGCGGACGCATGCGCCACTTGCGCGATGCTGCTTGCCGCCGCCGCCGCATCGACGAAGGACAGTGCCGGAAAATCCTCTACCATCTCTGCGCCGCTCGCCGGATCGAACGGATCGGCCGCCGGGTCCGCTCCACGTGCGGGCAAAGCAGCGCGCAGGCGCACCCGCCCCGCCGCCACGGCCTCGATCCGCACCCGGATGCCATTGCCCCACGCGCCCGGTCCGATGGCGCGCAGCGTCAGTCCGCCGGTGACACGCTGCGCCGCCTGCGCACCTGCGCCCACGATACGCCCGATCACCGCCTGCTCCCCGCCATTTTCGAAAAAGCCGCGCACGGCGTGGGGCAAATGCCCGTCCCCCGCCGCCGTCAGCCCGAACAGCCGGTCATATTCGGCAAAGCTGCGCACCAGACGTAGCGCGACCGGCCCGCGCGCCGCCTGCCCCAATATCGCGGCGATGCTGGTGGGCGCACCTTCCACCCGGCGCGCTCTGAAGCTGTCTTCCTCGACATAGACGCCGGGGGCCAGATATTCGGGCATTGCCGCACTCCCTGCTCGGATGGGCCGGATAGTAACGCGCCGCCGCCCCGCGCGCAGCGACGCAGATCACACCGGCATGACGGCGCGCAGATTGCCGACCACCGCGCGCACCACCGCGTCGGCGTCATGGTGCAGATAATGGCCGCCGGGAAGCGCGCTCGCCCGCACCGCCGATCCGGCAAGGCGTGGGCAAAGGCTGTCGGTTTCCTCCGCCCCCTGGATGCAGATCACCGGCGCCCAGTCGATCGCCCGCACCGCGTCGGCGGGCTGCGCATCGGGCTTGCCCATATAGGCAAAGCCCAGCGGATCGGCCCGGAAATAGACATGCTCGCCCGGTACGATCAGGGCGATCGCCGCCACCTTCGCGCGCAATTCCGGCGGCAATTGCGGCGCGATGGTCGCCACCATGTCCGCGCCATAGGATTCGCCCGCCAGCACGATCTTTTGCGCCCCCGTGCGCGCCAGCGTCTCTGCCATCGCATTCTCGACGATCCGCCGCGCCTCGTCCGGCGTGCGGCGCTTGGCGAACATGGCATAGGAGCTGAAGCCGACGGTGGGAGCAAGCTGCTGCGAAATGCCGCCCGCCACCTTGGCGCTCAGGCCAAAACGAAAGCCCATGTCGCCGGAAAAGAACATCACCGCGACCCGCGCATGCGCGTCCCCGGCGGGGAACATGCGCACGGTCGACGGGGCGATGTCCGTCCCCGGCTGCGGACTGGCCGCAACGCCCAGGCCCAGCGCCAGCACCGCCAATGCGGCGACCGCGATTTTGCGGTTGGGACGAAATCTCATGGCGCGCACCTTGCTGCGGATCGTTGCCCACTCCCTGCGCGCCCGCGCCCTTCACCGCGCTGACGGAATGATGACGGTTCGGTAATTTGGCGCGCAGGCACCCTGCCGACCTGAACCGCTTTTAGCGGAAACGCCGCTCGGCAATCGCTTCCCATGGCCCGCCGCGATAATACCATGCCGCCAGCCCCGCGATGCGGATCGGCCGGGGCCGGAAATCCGCCGCCAGCGCGCCATGCAGCGCCTTGGCTTCCTGCGGCGTCACCTTGTTCTGGACGGTGATGTGCAGCCGGGGCTTGTGCTGGTCCTGCGGCGTCAGCAGGCCGTGGAAGCGCTCGGCGATCCGCTGGCGAATGGCGATCAGGCCGGGCGACTCCACCCGGAACGCCACTCCCCGACCCAGCGACATGACTTCGCTCAGCATCGCGTCGGGCGCGGGGCCGGCGGCGGCTTCGCGCATCAGGTCGGTCAGCTCGGCAAGGCTGCCGGGCGGCAGGTGGTGGAACAGGCTGATATGCGCGGGAACGACATTGCGCTCAGGCGGAAAATGCGCCCGCCGCAGCCCGTCGGCCCAGGCGAAGTCGGCGCGCGCCATGGTGGCGGTCAGGATGATCGGCGCAGGCTCGCTCATGCGCGTGCTTTTACCCGTCCCGCAGGAAAAGGACATGCGGCCTGAAGGGACGCCCGCCGCCATTCCGAAGAAAAAAGAAAGGGACGCACGGCCATGTCGGCGCGCGTCCCTTTCCCTGCGACCCGAAGTTTGCCCTTCGGTATAAAATTCGTTCGATCAACGCCCTATGGCGATAACGCCAGTGTCCGTCACCTGGGGAATATCCCTTACGAAAAATGTGCGGCGCTTGGCGGTTTGTGCGCCCGCCGGTCGTCAAGAGGGGGGGGAGGGACGACCGGCGAGCGACACGATGTGCGCGATGGAGATCAGTGCAAGGGGGAAGACCTCTCTTCATCCGCGCTCCTTATATGTAGGAAGGAAATTCCGCTTTCCAACAAACAGATGCGGTCACAATGATCGCTTTTTACGATGAGCCGTTTCGGGCCGTTCGCAAGCCGCTGCGGTATGGCCCGGCGGGCCGCATTTTCAGCCTTTCCGACCCCATTGCACCGACGTAACGTCCGTGACAATCTGATGCCCGGTGGCAAGCGGGCCGAAGCGTCGCTGCCCGTGGGACAAAAAAAGGGGGATGTTCATGGCAACCGTTCGACCGGGCTATTTCCTGCCCGTCGCAATCCTGTTCCTGCTGTGGAACCTGATGGGCGACGCGGCTTATCTGATGCAGGTGACGGCGGATCTGGCCGCGCTGGCAAAGACCGATCCCTATACCGCGCGCATCTGGGCCGCGATGCCGCACTGGGTCTGGGCCGCCTATGCGCTCGCGGTATGGCTGGGCACGCTGGGCAGCATCATGCTCATCATGCGGCGCGAACTGGCCGTGCCGCTCTACGCCGTGTCGCTGGCAGGCGTGCTGGTGCAGTTCGGCTACAGCTTCCTCGCCACCGACATGATCGCGGTCAAGGGCGTGGCGACCACCGTCCCCTTCCCCGCCTTCATCGTCTTCATGGCGGTGGTCCAGCTGCTTTTCGCGCACCGGATGAAGCAGGCGCGCGTCATCGACTGACCGCGCGCCCGGCGCGCGCCTCCGTTACAATTTTGTAAGGCGCGCCCGTCTTGCCCGACAGGCGCAGTCCGCCTATTTCCGCTGCCATGCCCCTTGCCACAGGTTCTTCGACGCGCCCGCCCCTGCGCGAGCGCGCCGCAGGTATCCTGCTCACGCTTTTCATCCACCTGCTGCTTTTCGCGCTGCTGCTGACGCTCGCCCCGGCGGACCTGACCCGGCGACTGAAGGAAGACACGCTCGCCACCTTCACCATCGCGCCCGCCGATGACAAGGTGGCCGACAAGCCCAAGCCCAAGGGCGCGACGAAGGCGGCGAAGCAATCGGGCGGCGGCGCCCCGCGCCAGCCCGCACCGCCTGCCCAGACGCAGCCCAAGCCCCCGGCAGAGGCGGTCGATCTTTCCAAATATATGATCGTCATGAAACGCAGCGATTTCGCCGCCGCCGACATCGGCAAGATGGCGTCGCAGCGGCAGAGCGGATCGGGCCAGTCCAGCGGCCCGAACGACGGGGCAAAGGCGGGACCGGGTGAAGGACCGGGCGGCGCGCCCCTCTACAACGCGCAATGGTATCGCGAGCCGACCCATGCCGAACTCGTCACCTATCTGCCGCCGCGCGGCGCACCGGCGGGCAGCTGGGCGACTATCGCGTGCCGCACGATCGACGATTACCGGGTGGAGGATTGCCGCCAGCTCGACGAATCCCCGATCGGCTCCGGCCTGTCAAAGGCGCTGCGCCTTGCCTCCTGGCAATTTCGCGTGCGCCCGCCGCGCATCGGCGGCCGCCCCCTGATCGGCAGCTGGGTGCGCATCCGCTTCGACTTCGTGGCGACGAAGGAAGAGGAATAGCGCCCCGCCGTCCCCGGCACCTCACATCCCCAGCACCTTCATCCCCGCGTCGATCAGCCCCTCTATCCCGTGCCGCACCTCGCCCCGGCGGCCCGCCATCGGCGCTTCCTCGACCACCAGCACGCCTTCGCCCGCCTCCACCTTGTCCTTCAGCAACTGCTCGCGCGCCAGCAGATAGGGCCAGAACGTCTCCGTGCGCGTCACCGAATAGGCAAGGTCGGCGGAAAAGCCGACCAGCTGCGCCTGCCCGAACACCCGCCCGCGCGCCGCCCGCTCCACCCGCACGCCGCGCCCGCCCTTCACCACCAGCCGCGCCGGGCCATGGAAAACGACATAGCGCAGCTGCATCGTCAGCCAGGCGTTGAGCGAAAACAGCCGCCAGTGCGTGCGCACCGTCAGCGGCCGGTCGATCGGCTGCGCCACCGCCGCGATCGCGCGGGGTTGCAGCACGCACGCGCCCCCTTCGGGCAGGGTCAATATCGTCACCTCGGCAAAGGGATCGCGCACCGCCGACACGCTCGTCATCTGCCCCTCGCCCCGGATGCGGGTCAGGAACGACAGGCCGGTCGCGATGCTGGTCACCGGGTGCCGCCAATCCAGGAACCACTGCGTCCCCTTCGCCCCTTCATGGCTGGAGCTTTGCAGATAATCCTGCCGCACCAGCAACTCCTCCCCCTGCGTCAGCGTCACCGCGACGGAGGTGGCGGAGCGTTCGGCCGGCTCCACCCGCACGCCCGCTCCGCCCGGCACGTTCAGGCGAATGGACGGGCGGCGCATGGCGACGGGCGCCAGCACGAAATAACAGAACAGCCGGATCAGATAGGGGCTGGCCATGATGATCGCGAGCGCCACCGCCGCCTTCCACAACAGGGTGGACAGCTGCATCGCCCCGGCCCACAGGCGCAGCCGCGCCATCGCCGACCCGCGCCATTCCACCGCCGCCCGCCGCGCGTCGTCCGACAATTCATCGCCCAGCGTGCCCAGTCGCTGCGCCTGCCGCCCGGTCAGCGTGGCGAACGCCGCCTCCGCCCCGTCGCGCGCGCCCTGGCTCGGCTACGCGATAGACCAGGCTCCTGCTCCAGCGCGGCGGACCTCGGCGCCGGCCTGACTGCCGTACGCGCTGCGCGGCGTGCACGCCGCCTTCGTTCCTGCGCGGGTCAGGGCGCGCGATGCTCACGGCTTTCGATCCAGGCGCGCAGCCGCCAGCGCCAGCGCGCCTCGAACGCACTCCGCGCGCCCTGCGCCGCGCGGCAACGCGCCGCCGCCTGCCCCGCCGCCAACCTCGCTGCGTGTTCAGGTCGGCCAGGCTCCGTGCCGCCTGCCCGTTGCTCGCTCGCCAGCAGCGCGCGGGGCGCAGTGGCCGCCAGGGCCAGTTCCTCCGCGATCACCGCCACGCGCAGCCGCACCCGCTCCGCCGCCAGCACCGCGTCGCTGCCCTCCAGCGCCAGCCGCCAGCGCGGGGGCAGGTCCGCCGCTGCCCGCCGCGCCGCGATCAGCGCGCGCTGCCGCTCGGCAATCGCCGCGTCCAGCTCGCCGATCCCGCGCCCGCGCCACATCTGCGCACCCGCCTTCAGCCGCCCGACCGCCCCGTCGCGCTCGGCGGCAAAGCGCTGGCTCGCCTCCTCCAGCGCCATGAATCGCCGCTCTACCAGTGGACAATCCTCCTCGGCTGTCTTCAGCCAAATTCACGGCCCGACGAACTTCGCCGCGCCGACCGCCACGACCAGCAGCAGGGCAAGCGAGCAGCCTGCGCCCCAGCCATCCGAAAAACCGTGCGATCGCCTGTCCATCCTCGCGCTGCGGGCGCCGCCTTCGCGCGGATTCGGCCCATGGCCGGCGATGGCGGCAATGCAATGCCCCCGCCGGCACACCCGCCGAGCCTGCGTGTGGACAAAAAGCAGCAACAGAAGTTCCCAGAATTTTTCAGGCGTTTCGACATATTCTGGGAAACATTTCAGCAAAAGCTTTCATCCATCCTCGGGTCTGAAGCACAGTTCTCTGGCTGCAACGCCGCACGCAGCATCAGGGGCGGGTGGGCAGCGCTGGCAGCGGCGCGAGGGGCGCGGGGCCCGGCCACCTGGGTCTGGGTCTCCACTGAGCCAGGGACGTCCCCGATGCTCTAGACATTGCTCCCGCAGCCCAGCGTTCACTACTGTAGAATAGAGGGGGGGGCGCGCGCGGCCTGTAAGTGGGCAAAGCAGACGGGATGAAGGATGGAGGGATTCTCGGGCGAAGCGCCTGACTGGCTTCTGAACATTTCCAAGCCAATTGAAGCTTCAATGCAGCAGTTCATAGTCCCCTGGCCACGTTCCACCTTGTGGGACAGATCTGGGCCAGCTCCTGCCTGCAAAGGCGGGAGATTGAGGGGCGGGCGTGAAGGCGTCGGTGCCGAAGGAATCTCTTCAGACAACGACCATCGCAAATGATGACGGCATTCGCCACAGTGGAAGCCATGGCAGGCAGCTGTGTCGAGCATTCCCGGCCCAGCCGGGCAGATCTGACTGCGCCGCACAGCGGGTGGCCTGAGAACAGAGCAGGTGGCTAGAACGCCCTGTAATTGTGCTTCCAGACGCGGCTTTTGTGTGATTTTCCACTTGCAGATAAGAAGAGGAGGCACCACAGCCGTGGCATGTTGATGGCGGCCAAGGTGCCCCTTGGGGTCGCATCCCGGTGTAGGCTCCGCGGGGGTGCTCGTGGGGCGGTGGCCCGGAGCGTGGCGGGGGGCGGGCGGAGCTGGATGCCCCCCCCCTCCTCCACAGTGTGGGGCGGGGGAAGCGGGGGGGGGGGGGGGGGGGGGGGGGGGGGCGCACGGGGCGAGCCCCGGATCCGGCCCACGCTTGTTTGCCGCGCCGCAAAGCCGCCGGACGGTGTGCCACACCGATGAGGAGAAGGCTTCATTTCCGAGTTCGCTCGCCCCCCCCGCGACCTGCGGCAGCGCTGCCGGGCATGTTCACCGCCAATTCGATAATCCGCCGTTCTGACACGAAGGCGCTGGCCTTGTCTCCCCCCTCCCCGGCAACGGGATCGGTGCTCGCCACCCATGCCGACTCGCGCAGGACTTCCCGGAAGGGCGCGGGCGCACCATCGTCGACCAGCTACAAGCTGCTGGTATGAGCAGGAGGGATGCCAGCGCCCTGCCCCGCAACATCGCCAGCTTCGCCGCGTTCGAAAACGCCATGAGCCTGGACATCGCGATGGGCGGCTCCACCAACACCGTGCTCCACCTGCTCGCTGCCGCCTATGAAGGCGGGGTGGATTTCACCATGGCCGACATCGACCGTCTCTCGCGCCGGGTGCCGTGCCTGTGCAAGGTCGCCCCCGCCAAGCAGGACGTGCATATGGAGGATGTCCACCGCGCCGGCGGCATCATGGCGATCCTGGGCCAGCTCGACCGCGCGGGCCTGATCGACGCCAGCCTGCCGACGGTACACAGCCCCACCATGGCCGACGCGCTCAACCGCTGGGACATCAGCCGCACCAACAGCGAAAGCGTGCAGCAATTCTACAAGGCCGCGCCCGGCGGCGTCCGCACGACGCAGGCGTTCAGCACGTCGAACCGCTGGCACGATCTCGACACCGATCGCCAGACCGGCGTGATCCGCGACGCGGACCATCCCTTCTCGAAGGATGGCGGCCTCGCCGTCCTCTACGGCAATCTCGCGCCCGAAGGCTGCATCGTGAAGACCGCCGGGGTGGACGACAGCATCCTCGTCTTCCACGGCACCGCCCGCGTCTATGAAAGCCAGGATGCGGCGGTCGCCGGCATCCTCGGCAATGAAGTTCAGGCGGGCGACGTCGTCGTCATCCGCTATGAAGGGCCAAAGGGCGGGCCGGGGATGCAGGAAATGCTCTACCCCACCAGCTACCTCAAGTCGAAGGGTCTGGGGAAGGCATGCGCCCTCATCACCGACGGGCGCTTTTCGGGCGGCACGTCGGGCCTCTCCATCGGCCATGTCTCACCCGAAGCGGCCGAAGGCGGCCTGATCGCGCTGGTCGCGACCGGCGACCCGATCCACATCGACATTCCCAAGCGCGGCATCACGCTGGCGGTGGACGAAGCGGAACTGGACAAGCGCCGCGCGGAAATGATCGCGCGCGGGGCAAAGGCGTGGAAGCCCTTCGGCCGCAAGCGCGAGGTGTCCCCTGCCCTGCGCGCCTATGCCGCGCTCACCACCAACGCCGCCAAGGGGGCGGTGAGAGACGTCAGCCAGGTGGAAAAGGACTGAGGCGTGACGATGCGGCGGCTTAGTCGCAGCGGCTGAGCGAAAAGCGCTCGGCCGCCGCCACGCCGCCGCCCGCCCCCTGCCGCATGCGGCGCGCCAGCAGGGGAACCGCCGCCAGCACGCCGGCAACGGCAACGCACATCGCCACGCACGCGGCCATCGGCCACCCGGCCCGGTGCGAGAGTTCCAGCACCGGCATCTGCACGGCGTACAGCGGAAAGGACAGCGCGCCCATCGCCGCGCCCACGCGCCCGCCGCGGGCCGACAGCCCGCCGATCAGCAGCACGGGGCTGATCAAAAACACGAAGATCAGGTCGGCCCAGCCGCCCGTCACCCCGGCCGCCCACATGCCGACGAAGAAAGCGGGCATCGCCGCGAATGTCGCCCATGCGGGCAAGCGCACGGGCGGCGCATCGCCCCACTGCCGCCACAGCAATATGCCGAGGATATAGCTGAACAGCACGCGCGGCACCGCCGCCAGCAGCGTGTCCGGCGATCCGCCCACGCCCAGGTCGCGCGTCATCGCCAGCTTCACCAGCATCGCACCGAACAGAGCCAGCAACGCGATCAGCGCCCCCTTGCGCATCCGCGCCAGGGTCAACCGGTGCAACGCATTGGCCAGCAACTCGAAGAAGATCGACCAGGACGCGACATTCAGCGGAAAGGCCAGATCCCCGAACAGCACCGGCAAGAGCAGCAGGTTGACTGCGGCGACCGGCATCCAGAGATCAGGCATCACCTGCCGCAGCAGCAGCACGCCGATCAGCCCGCCCGCCAGCATGAACGGATAGAGCCGGGCCAGGCGCACGCGCATGAACGCGCGCAATCCCATGCCCGCCGCGAACCGATGCTCATAGGTCCGCGCCATCAGATAGCCCGACAGCACGAAAAAGAAATCCACCGCCAGATAGGCTTTGCCGATGCCGAAATCCTGCGTCACCAGCATCAGTGCATGAAACGCCACGATGCACAGCGCCGCGATCCCCCGAAGGGTATCGAGTCCACCCAGCCGCCCTGTCCCGCCAACGTCCATGACGCCGGATTAAACAACCGGGATTAAAAGCGGTTAAACGAACCAATCCCCTCCAAAGCCAGTCCCGACGGTTCCATCTGGCTATTTTATTGAGAAAGCTGCAAAACATGCGCATGGGGGCACCATGAAACTTGCACGCGCGCGCATCCTCGGTTTTCAGTCATTCGGCGATTCCGGTGACATCGATTTCGATGACGGAATTAATCTGCTGGTCGGGCAGAACAATGCCGGCAAAAGCGCCTTGCTGCGCGCGCTCCAACCCACACTCGATGACGATAGGCACCGGACACCAGAGCGATGGGAAACTTTCCGCCTGCCCCTGCCAGAAGTTCGAATGACGATAGACATCAGCGGAGCAGAACTTCGCGACGCTCTATTGCAAAGAGGCCGAAGCTTCATTCCAATAAACCGAGGAGAAAAAGCGGACGAATTTATGGAAGCGTTCTTGGCGGAACCCTTCATCTCGGTGGATGTATCAGGACACCCCAGATCAACTTTTAGCGCCACATACCCAGGACACGGCCGCTTCAAATGGCTTGGTATAGGCGAACAAGTTTGCGCGCTTGTAGAATCATCGGGAGGAGAACTCACATTCAACCAGCATTATCGCGGCGACGATTCTACTGCTGATGCTGTTCACGGCATCTGGCAGCGAAATATGTTCCATTTCTCTGCCGAGCGCATGAATGTCGGTATTTCATCAGCCGAACCGGCCAGACGGCTCTCTCCGAACGCCCAGAATCTTCCTTCAGTCCTGTTCACGCTGAGCGGCGAGCGCGGAGACATTTTCAAACAGCTGGTTAGACATCTTCGCGAGATATTTCCAACTGTCGGAGCCATCAGTGTTAGCCCCCACAGCCTGAACCAAGTCGAAATCCGTGTCTGGCCCACGGAAGCGCAAGAACGTCCCGAATTGAGTTTCCCTCTTCTGCAAAGCGGCACTGGCGTTTCTCAGGTCATGGCGATTCTGACCGCCGTGATGACGGTCGAAAATGCCGTGATCATGATCGATGAAATCAACAGCTTCCTGCACCCATCCGCGGTCAAAGCGCTCCTGCGTATCCTGCAAACGGAATATCCGCAGCATCAGTACATCATTTCCACCCATGCTCCTGAAGTGATCGGATCCAGCAATCCGCGCACCATTCATCTGGTGAAGCGCGATGGATATGAATCGACGGTTACACGCCTCGACATCGGGCAGTTGGACGCCTTCCGCGAAGTCGCACAGCATCTCGGCGTTTCGATGGCGGATGTCTTTGCCGCTGATCGCGTGATCTGGGTCGAAGGCCCAACGGAGGAGTTGTGCTTCCCCCTGCTCTATCGGCACGCGACAGGTAAAGCCCTTCCCAGAGGCACGATCTTTACTTCGGTCATGGCGACGGGCGACTTCCAGACCAACCGACGGGACAAGCAGTTGGTGTATCAAATCTATGAGCGACTGAGTCAGGTTGCCATGCCGCTGGTCGCTTCGGTTGCTTTCAGCTTTGACAGTGAGAAGCTGACCGACGTCGAAAAACAGGAAATGATCCGGAACTCGCACAACCGGATGCATTTCCTGCCACGCCGAATGATTGAATGTTATCTGGTCAATGCCGATGCCATCGCGGCCTTTATTGGTGAACGAGACAGTGAGCAGGCGGACATTGATACAGCCGATGTCGAAAGGAAGCTGGCGGAACTCGCCTCCAGCTCCAAGTACAAGACAGCGGAATGGAACAACGATCTTGCAAACGAGTCTTGGCTCGCCAAGGTCGATGCGGCCAAGCTGATTGCCGACGCGTGCTCTGATTTGTCCCAGCATCGCGTAACATTCAACAAGAAGGATGATACGCTGGCGCTGCTGCAATTGGTTCTGGGGGCAAACCCCGATCAGTTAGGCGGACTTACAGCTTATGTGCGCAGCCTCGTCGATGCCGTGGAGGCATCTCAACAGTAGGCGCAGCGCCCCCGCCAACCACCCCCACCCGGATCTCTCCACCCTCCCCCGCCGCCATCCCGCGCTCCTCCCCTGCTCCGTCCATCGCGCCCGGAAAACCGCCTGTCGAGCGCCCGCGCGGCCTGCCCCGCGCGCGGCACGTCCGGCCAGATTGGGGATTGTCAGCGCTTCGTCCAGGCGGCTTGGAACGGCTCCGGTCGTTAACCATAAGGAGAATTGCATGTCGCCGTCCCTCATCAAACCTGCCTCGCTGCTTGCCGTGCTGGGCGCGTCGGTCTGCCCTGGCGGCTGCGCGACGAAGGGCTTCGTGCGCGAACAGGTCGCCATCGTGAACCAGCGGGTCGACGCGCTCGACGCCAAGCTGCAGCAGACGGACGGGACCGCGCGTCAGGCGCTGGGCGAGGCGCAGGCCGCTTCGGGCGCCGCGCAGAATAACGGCCAGCGCCTCGATCAGCTGAACGGCCGCGTCGACAGCCTGGAACAGCGGGTGCAGGCGCAGGAAAACCGCCGCAAGCGCGCGCGCAACTAACAGCTTACGGTTCGCAGCGGGATGGTCGCTGGCGGACGGTGCCTGAAAGGGACGCCGTTTTTCAAACCCTGTCCCCCTCCTGCCCCGCCGCTGTGGATCGGCGTGCAAAAAGGACCCCGTTAGCGGGGTGATCGGCGTCTAAAAGGGACCCCTCATTTCGATGGTTTAAGCAGCCGGCTGGATTTTCAGGCGGCGAGATCGGGATGTTGGATTTTGGAGACAGTGGTTCGGATTCGGCGCGAGTATGCCGGCGGCAAGGCGATCAAGGCGATCGCGCGGGATTTGCATGTGTCGCGGAAGGTGATCCGCAAGGCGATCCGGGCGCCGGAAGGCGCATTCGACTATCAGCGCAAGGTTCAGCCACTGCCTAGGATCGGGCCGTTTCAGGATCGCCTGAACACACTGCTGGAAGAGAACGAGGTGCGCGGCAGGCGCGAGCGACTGCGGATGACGCGGATACATGATCTGCTGGAGCGCGAAGGTTTTGAGGGTTCCTACGATGCCGTTCGGCGCTACGCGGCGCGCTGGAAGGCCGACCGGCGCAAGGATGCCGGCGATGGTGTCACCGCCTTCATCCCGCTGATGTTCAAGCCGGGCGAGGCCTACCAGTTCGACTGGAGCCATGAGGATGTGGAGATCGCCGGCAAGCCGATGCGCGTGAAGGTTGCGCATATGCGGCTGTGTGCATCGCGGGCGGTCTATGTCCGGGCCTATCCGCGCGAGAGTCAGGAGATGCTGTTCGACGCGCATGCGCGCGGCTTTGCTTTCTTCGGCGGCGTGCCGGGCCGCGGCATCTACGATAATATGAAGACGGCGGTGACGAGCGTGTTCACGGGGAAGGAGCGGGTCTTCAACCGGCGGTTCCTGATCATGACCGACCATTATATGGTCGAGCCCACCGCCTGCTCGCCGGCGGCGGGATGGGAGAAGGGCCAGGTCGAGAACCAGGTGCAGACGATCCGGGGCCGCTTCTTCCAACCCCGGTTGCGGTTCGCCAGCCTCGACGAGCTCAATGGCTGGCTGGAGGCCGAGTGCCAGCGCTGGGCGGAACGACAGGCACACCCGGAACAGGGCGAGCTGACCGTGGCGCAGGCGCTGGAGATCGAGCGATCGGCACTGCAGCCGATGCTGGGACCGTTCGACGGCTTTAACGAGAGCGAGCATGCGGTGACGGGCACCTGCCTGATCAGCTTCGATCGCAACCGCTACTCGGTTCTCTCGACGGTGGCGCGGCGGACGGTGCAGGTCCGGGCCTATGCCGACCGCATTGTCGTGCGCTGCGGCGAGGAGGTTGTCGCCGAGCATCCCCGCTACTTCGGGCGCAACCGCACGATCTATGACCCCTGGCATTATCTGCCGGTACTGGCCCGCAAGCCCGGAGCGCTGCGGAACGGCGCGCCCTTCCAGGACTGGGATCTGCCGCCGGCGCTGGCGCGCCTGCGCCGCAAGCTTGGCAATGGCGACGATGCCGACCGCCGGTTCGTCCGTGTGCTGTCGGCCGTGCTGACCGATGGTCTGGAGCCGGTCGAAGCGGCCGTCCGCGAGGCATTGGCGACCGGCACGGCGAGCGACGACCTGATCCTCAACATCCTGGCGCGGCGCCGCGAACCGCCGCGACCGCTCACCATCATCACCTCCGAAGACAGCGCCTTGCGCCATCCGCCGATCGCCGACTGCGCCCGTTACGACCAGCTGAGGACCTTCGATGCAGCGGCATGACATGATCGAGGCGATGCGCGGGCTTGGGCTCAAGGGCATGGCGGGCGCGTTCGACGATGCGGTCACCACCGGCCTTCAGCGCCAGCGCACCACGATGGAGATACTGACCGACCTTCTGCGCGCGGAAGCAACACATCGCCATGCTGCCTCGATCCGATACCGGATGGCGGCCGCCCGGCTGCCGGTCGTGAAGGATATCGATGCGTTCCGGTTCGAGGGCACGCCGATCAACGAGGGGCTGGTGCGTTCGCTGCACAGTGGCGCGTTCCTGCCCGCTCGGCGCAACATCGTCCTGGTCGGCGGCACGGGCACCGGCAAAACCCACCTGGCCATCGCCATCGCCGCCAATGTCGTTCGCTCGGGTGCGCGAGGCCGCTACTTCAACACCGTCGATCTGGTGACCCGCCTCGAAGAGGAGGCCAGGATCGGCAAGAGCGGCGCTCTCGCCGCCCAGCTATCCCGCCTCGACCTGATCGTGCTCGACGAACTGGGATATCTGCCGTTCGCCCGCTCGGGCGGCCAGTTGCTGTTCCACCTGATCAGCAAGCTCTACGAGCAGACCAGCGTCATCATCACCACCAACCTCGCGTTCGGCGAATGGCCCACCGTGTTCGGCGATCCCAAGATGACCACCGCGCTCCTTGATCGCGTCACCCACCATTGCGACATCGTCGAGACCGGCAATGACAGCTGGCGCTTCAAAAACCGCAGCTGATCGCCCCCACCGACCTCCGATTAAAAGATGCTTTGCGCTGCGCGCGCCTCCGGTCGGGCTCCGCCCTCCCTACGCCGCGCGCAGCGCAAAGGCGCGTGTCCGATCAACCTTGCGCCATCGTGAAAGGGGGTCCCTTTTGCGCGCCGATAGGGGGTCCCGTTTGCACGCCGATTGACACCGCCGCACCGCCCCATGGTGCGGCGGGGGTTTTGCCGCCCCCTCTCGCCCCTCTCCAGCCACGGACGATCCGCCCGCCGCATGTCCCCAGCCCTTGCCGCGCTCCACCCCCGCCCTTTCCCTGCGCGCCCGCGCCTGCCGGTTGCTGATGCTGGCCGCGATCGCCTGCGCTATCACACCGCTTGCCGTCGGCCCGGCCCACGCCGCGCCCGCCGCCAAGGCAAAGTCCGCGAAGAAGAAAGGCAAGGCGCGCAAGCCCGCCGCCGCGACGCCCGCACCCCCGCCCGTGCCCTCGGTCGCCCTGTCCCCCACCGCCGCCCGCGTCGCGGCCTGGATCGCGGCAGAGGGCGACAATCACGCCCTGCCCTACATCATCATCGACAAGCCCGCCGCCCGCCTGTTCCTCTATGATGCAAAGGGCGCGTTCGTGGGCGACGCGCCGGTGCTGATCGGCATCGCGCCTGGGGACGACGCCACCCCCGGCATCGGCGCGAAGTCGCTTGCCGAAATCGGCCCGGCGGAAAAGACGACGCCCGCCGGGCGCTATCTCGCCAAATTCGGCCTCGCCGCCGGGCGTCAACGGGTGCTGTGGGTGGATTTCGCCACCAGCGTCGCGCTGCACACCATCCCCACCGGCGCGCCGAAGGAACAGCGCACCAAACGCATGCTCTCGCCGGAGATCGACGATAACCGCATCACCTTCGGCTGCATCAACGTGCCAAAGGCGATCTATGGCCGCGACATCAGCCCGATGTTCGCGAAGAAGGGCGGCTATGTTTACATCCTGCCCGACACCAATCCGGTGGAAAGCTACTTCCCCCGCCTCCACGCCTTCGCCGCGCCGCAGGTCGCGCCAGTCCCTGCCGCGGACCCCGGCGCCACTTCCGATATTCCTTCGCCGCCATGATGGCGTGCCCCGCAAGTAACTCATTAAATTTATAAGAAGATCGTGCTCGCCATCATCCATATTATCCTATAATGGAGGCATATGGAGAGACGCGATCTTCCCGAATGCGCACAGGGTGCCCTGTACGAACGCGGCGTCTATCTTCGCGGATTGTTCATTCAGCGTTATGCCGCAGTCGAGCTTGCCGTCACGCAGTTGCTGATGATGTGCGCGCGCGATCCCGCCTATCGCGCGCTGGGCGACGTGCCGCAGCGGATGGACGACAGGCTGCGGCGGATCGAAACGATCCTTCGGATGGATGGCCCGGTGGCTGCGTTCGCCGAACGCCTGTGGCCCTCGATCGAACTGTTCATGGGGCTGGAGGAGGACCGCCACCTCCTCTTCCATGGCCTGATGTCGACCGGCTTCGACGATGGCGGGCAGCGGGTGCTCAGCTTCCGCCTGTACGAACAGCGTGGACGCACGCCGCGCCTGCGCGCGCTCGACATGCCGGTCGCGAAGCTGGAAAGCCTCGCCGCCCTGCTGGAACCTGTGGCCTGGCAATTCACCGCGCTGGTCGCCACCATCGGCCGCCACCTGAACCCGCCCAGGGCGTCGGCGCGCCCCGTGCCCGCCCCCCTGCCCGCGCCGACCGCTGCCGTGGAAAGCCACTACGTCAACTGAACGGGCGCCCGCCCTTTCCCCCGTCGGCACGGATCGCGGCGTCCCGATCCATCGGCCCGCTTGCAAAGCGCGGCGAAACATGACCATGGTTCCTTATCACCGCGCAATGAACGCCGCTCCGGTCGACGTCGCGAATGATCTGCGAACGCGACAGGACGGGCATGGACCAGCAGCAACTGTACGACCGGCCCGCCGGTGACGACGCCCCCCGCCATGACGGCCCGCCGATCGAGGTGGTCGACGTCGCCGATGTGCCGGGCGCGGGCGGTCAGCTGCACCTGCTGCGCTGCGGGGCGGATTATTCGATCCAGTTCGGCCGCGACGAGTTGATGGGCAACCGCAACCATGTGTCGGAACAGGCGCTTGCCACGCTCAGTTATCAGCGGCTTTCGGACCGCAACGGCCATGTCCTGATCGGTGGCCTCGGCATGGGTTTCACGCTGGGCGCGGCGCTCGACGCATGGGGGCCGGACGCCACGATCACCGTCGCCGAACTGGTGCCAAAGGTGGTGCAGTGGGCCACCGGCCCGCTGGCCGACGTGTTCGGGGCCGACCTGTCCGACCCGCGCATTTCGCTGCAACTGGCCGACGTGCATGACGTGATCGACAAGGCGACCGCGCGGTTCGACGCCATCCTGCTGGATGTCGACAACGGGCCGGACGGGTTCATCACCCCCTATAACGACCGGCTTTACTGCGCCTGGGGACTGCGCTCTGCCTATGCCGCGCTGCGGCCGGGCGGCGTGCTGGCGATCTGGTCCTCCTATGCCGACCCGGACTTTGCCGAGCGGCTGGAGGTCGCCGGTTTCGACGTCGATGAAGTATTGCTGCCCGCTTATGCCGACAGTCGGGAGGACTGGCACAATATCTGGTTCGCGACAAAGCCCGCCGCCGCCTGATCCGCGCCCTTGCGGGGTGCGCGCGCCATCAAACTTGACTTTTGCCCGACTTTCCCCGATATAGGGGTGGCTAACGTCGCCTGCGACGGAATTTCCTGCCGATAAACACGGCACGTCTTCCTTTCTCTCGCCACTACCAGCGCCGCTGCGTGCTTTTGCGCGGCGGGAAACTCTGTTTTCGCGAAAGGAAAACACTCATGCCCATCGGCACCGTAAAATTCTTCAATGCAGACAAGGGCTATGGCTTCATCGCCCCGGAAGACGGCGGCAACGACAGCTTCGTTCATATCAGCGCGGTCGAACGCGCCGGCATGGCGACCCTGCACAAGGATCAGCGGCTGAGCTACGACATCGAAATGGATCGTCGCGGCAAGGCTGCGGCCGTCAATCTCGAAGCGGCCTGATCCGCTTTTCCGGCAAGCCCGCGCGGCCCCATGCCCCGCCCCGCGCCGTCCCGTCATGGGGCGCGTGCGGGCGGAACGCATGTCGCGCGGCTTCGCCACATCACCAACCTCAACAAAAACGGCGCATGGCCAATGGAGCCTGCGTCAGGATGAACATGCATATTTCTATCGTTAAGACTTTGATCAATCGACCTTTCCTTGCGCCCGCGCCCGTTCGGGCCGCCGGCCCCGCCGGAACTTTGTCGCGCCGGGATCTACAGAAAATCGTCGCCGACATTCTCGGCTGAAACCAATCCCATCGGGAGACACGCTGATGACCAACCGTTTCCGGAATCGTTTCAGCGGCCCGCGCCTCTTGCCCGAACAGGCCGCGCGCCAGGGCCAGGTCTCCCGCACGGCCTTCCTCGTCCTTGGCAAGGATGAAGCGATCCGCTTCCTCAACAGCCATGACGAGGCACTGGGCGGCCGCCCCCTGGACCTCGCCACCCAAAGCCCCGACGGTCTGCAAACCGTCGAAGCCCACCTAGCCACGCGGAAAGCTGTGGCTGGGGGTTGAGGGGCGAATGATCGAGGGACGCCAAGTGCCGCGATTTTCGTTTTTGGATTAAGATGCGCTGCTCCCTAATCCGCCTCTAAGCGTAAATTTTGACCGCTGGGTTGTGTGAAAACTACCCCTTTCCGATCATGGAAAGATCCCCCGAAAGGCGTTAGCGAGCGGTGAACCGGCTAATTCACCTTTGAGCAGGCCGTAGATAATTGCGGCGAGAACTGCCCCAATTAATGTGATCGCCCATGATGCTGCACCTGGCACCAGCCGTCCAATCCAACTGGGCTTTTGTTTGGTAGGAAACAATATGAAGTTGGGCACGTACCTACGATGGAAGACGGTTATAAGGGATTGGACAACAAGTGCGCTCGTCCCGAAAGCTAATCGTTGCCAAAATGTCGGCAGGCCCGGAAGCGCAGCGAGCGCCGCAACAGTAATCATTACGTTGACTGTTAACCCGAACTTTCGGAATTGTGTGGCGAGTTTCCGCTGAAATCCGAGCACATGCCGGTGAAGCGCTTCTGCCTTTCCTATCGCCCAAGCCTCTTAAACACCTTGGACCCGGATCGTGTTTTCGCCCCACGCGGTCAGTTCGATCATGGCGTTCCGGTTAAGCCCATACAATTCGGGCTCTTGAACGGAAATCTTTATATAGCGTAATTCTGGAAGATTATCTAATATTGACTCGAACTCATCAGAATATATGTTTTTCTCGTTACCTTTATCGCTAAAAGTAACAACTGCTCGTTTCTGCGAAAAGTCCTTTGTCAGTTGATCAATTATGCTACGAACGTTATTCGCATAGAGACGAATTGCCCCCAGTGATTTCGTAGATGTGTTCATCTGCTCGGGGATAGCACCCGGTATTATCGAACGAACTTGGTACTGATGAGGCCAAAGTTGGTATGTGCCACCGGTCCCGATCGTCGTCGACCATTCGCCATCGATCCTGCCCTCTGGCGTGAGCGAACCGGTAACGGTCAACTTCCCAACGACAATCTCTTTCGGAACATCCCCTTGCGGCTCACCGGTCAGGTTCAGGCTGCCCGATTCAAAACTTCCTGCGACTTCATAGACTATAACGCCATTTTGGTTGTCGCTCAGTCGGATCAGTCCGTGAAGCGCTGAGTCCTCTCCCTCAAGCGACACAGCGACGTTACCCATGTTCGTGCCATATATGTGGCCGTTCCAATTTTTGCTGATGTTAGCCATCCGGTCCCCCAAACCCAAATGCTACTGCAACAGGTTCTTTTCGCCAAGAAAAACGGCGCTGGCGGGCGGAGAGGCTAAAGCTAGGCAATCTGAGCTGTTGCACCTAAAATCGGCCTATCCACACCACTCCCTCTACCCTTCCCGCCATTCCCCCGGCGCCAGTCCCTCCACGCTCCAATCGCCGATCCGCCAGCGCACCAGGCGCAGCGTGGGGTGGCCGACGGCGGCGGTCATGCGGCGGACTTGCCGGTTGCGGCCTTCGCGGATGGTGAGCGCGATCCAGCAATCGGGCACGCTCTTGCGGAACCGCACCGGGGGCACGCGCGGCCACAGGTCCGGCGGGTCGATCCGCTCCACCTGCGCTGGCAATGTCATCCCGTCCTTCAGCATGACGCCGCGGCGCAGCGCGTCCAGCGCCGCTTCGTCCGGCACGCCCTCCACCTGCACGCGATAGGTCTTGGCCATCTTGTGCCGGGGGTCGGCGATGCGCGCCTGCAACCGCCCGTCGTCGGTCAGCAGCAACAGCCCCTCGCTGTCGGTGTCCAGCCGCCCGGCGGGATAGACGCCGGGCCGGTCGATATGGTCGGCCAGCGTCGGGCGCACCGGCCCGCCGCGTTCCGGGCTGAACTGGCATAATGTGCCATAGGGCTTGTTGAACAGGATCAGCGCCATCGCCGCTCAATCCTCCATGCCATCGTCCAGCGCCAGACTGCCCCGGTTGATCAGCGCCACGATCAGCGCCAGCGCGTCGGCATCCTTCGCCGCTATGGGCGCGCCCGCCTGCCCGCTCGCGCCCGCCGCGCACAGGTCGCGCGCCAGCGCCGCCACCGCGCCGGTGCAGGCAAAGCGCTCTCCATCCACGAACAGCTGCACCGTGCCCCCCTCCTCGCTCAGGAACGCATAGCGGCTCGCCGGATTGCGGCGCAGCGTCGCGCCGTTGACCAGCGCCTCTCGCACCTGCGCCCCCGTCACCGGCTCCTCCGGCCGCCAGTCGATGTCGGGATATTTGGGCTGGCTGTTCCACGCGCCGAACCACCGGGCAAAGGCCGCGCGGTCGCCCATCGCCTCCATCACCAGCGCGTGCAGCCGGTCGATCGCCGCCGCGTCGATCTCTCCGGGGTGGGTGGCGGCGCGAAGGTCCGGGTCGGCATAGCGGTCGTCCTCCACCATCGCGTCCACCCGCGCCTGCGCCCACTCCTCGACCAGGTCGGCGCGGGCGGGCGCGCGAAAGCCGATGGAATATGTCATGCAATCATCGCCCACCGCCACGCCGTCATGCGCAAAGCCGGGCGGCACATACAGCATGTCGCCCGGTTCCAGCACCCATTCCCCGCTGGCGTCGAAATCCGCGATCAGGCGCAGGTCCGGGTGGGGCAGCAGGGGCGTTGCCGCATCGCATCGCGGCCCCACGCGCCACCGGCGGCGGCCCAGCCCCTGCACCAGGAACACGTCATACTGGTCGTAATGCGGCCCCACCCCGCCGCCGTCGCTGGCATAGCTGACCATCACGTCGTCGATCCGCCAGTCCGGCACGAAGCGGAACGGCGCGATCAGCGCGGCGACATCGGGCACATGATGGTCCACCGCCTGCACCAGCAGCGTCCACGGCCCGGCGGGCAGGCTGGCAAAGCGCTCCGCCGCGAACGGCCCGCTTTCCATGGTGAGAGCGGGGGCAGCGCCCGCGCCCGCACCGTGCGGCGCGCCGATGATCAGCCGCGCCTCCACCCCCGCCTCACACGCAAGGCCGGCCAGCTCGTCCGGCTCCAGCGGATTGGCCCAGCCCCCCGCCCCCGCGCGCGCCCAGGGATCGCGGATCAGCAAAGGCCGCTTCTGCCAATATTCGCGCAGGAACAGATCGACGTCGAACAGGGGAAAAGTCATGGCCAAAGCCCATGCCCGCATTTGCGCGGCGGGTGAAGGGGGGGAGTGAGTGGCGTTAGCGCCTTAGTCCGGTGATGATCTGCAGCCCGTGCATTTCCCACCAGCCGTCTTTGAACTCGGCAAGCTCGCCCGCATTCCAGATCATCTCATGATCCTGCATATCATCGTAATGATGATGCCAGCCAAGTTCATTGAACTCCTTCTCAGTCCAGCGTGGATACCGTTCACGCAGGATCTTTCGCCGGCCATGCTCTTGCGAACGCAAGGGGAAATGATGCAGCACGAACTTGTAAGGGCAATCGCGCGCAGTGGAAAACCCAGCCTCATGACCGCCCGACGAGGTCAGATGCACGCGCTCGCTCCCTTGCAACCATGCCTTTTTCTGAAGAAAATGGCCGGGCTTCGTGCCGAATTCGAAATGGCTAAGGGCACCGAGCGAATGGCCTGAAAGATACCGTTGATTGTTCACCGGTCGGTGATTGAGAACGGTGAAATCGACCCGGTTCCACCCCGCTTCCTGAACCTGTTGCAAGGCGTCGGCCAAGGTCAATGACTTGAAGGGCGCGGCGCGGATTTCATCCGCGTCCGAATGCAATATCCAGCGACCCTTGTGACAGAACGCAATCTCCTCCTTGCGCGTCAGGATATCAACCCAACTGCCGCGTGTTGTCTCGACTGCGGGGAAGCGCTCGAGAACCATATGAGCGCCAAATTTATCAGCCAATCGTTCCAGCCGCGCCCATGTCTCATCTGTAGACCAATTGTCGAGCACATGGACGTCGCAACCCTGATGGAGCCAGCGCTCGATCACCTCATCAATGATATCCGCCTCGTTGAATGTCGAAATGATGGCGAGCGGCCGGCTTGTCGCCGGAACGAACCGCGACTGCAATCTCGGTTCATGAAGTGAAACTATCGTTCTGAGCAGGTCGTCGCGGTCGTTGTTGAGCGTAAGTCCCGCAAACAGCGGTGGCAACCCAACCGCGCTGAGCATTGCCCTGTATTCGGAAAGAGACCATTCGCGGACATGCGCCGCATTGGGGGGAGGCCCCAGATGATCGGCCCCGCGAACGAGCACGCGTTCCGGAGTGCTGGTAATGACAAGAGCACCTGCCTCATAGGCTGCGCGGAGCAGATGAAGCAATGAAGAAGGATCAGGCAAATGCTCAATCACATCGGAACAGACAACGACGTCATCCGGCCCTATTGCTTCCAGAAGATCTTGAGGGATCACGCCGCCCAGATCACATGCACGCCACTCAGCCGCATTTCCGTGATGAGTTATGCAGTAATCAAGATTGGACCCGAAATCGATCCCAAGCTTTTCCTGTGCCGCAGCGCCAACAAGCTTGGTCCCGTTACCTGTCCCGATATCGACTAGTCGCTTACGCCCGGTTCCAGCAAGTAGCAGCTCGGCAATCGGCATGATTTCGGGCTGAAACAGCACCCCGATATTATGACTTGCGGCGTCATCATAATATTCGGGTTCATGACGCGACACATAATCCGCAGGAAGAAAAAAATGGCCGTCGATCAAGTATGAATCTCCGTCATAACGCGACCAAATTATCGCGATGGGGCTGATGTTCAGTTGATTGCATAGTTAGGCGCTGCCGAAGTGACAATAATATACCGTAGCACCGCCCGAAGACTTCATCGAGGTGCCCGAAAATCTGCCTTCCCGATGCCTGCAGTCGAAATCGACAGCCCCCCTCAAAACCGCCTCGACACCCCCACATAGCCCTCCACATCCGGCGCGTCGTGGTTCACGCCCACCACCGCGCCCACATCGACCTGCGCGTTATCGCCAAGCGCCAGCGCGGCGGACAGGGCGGCGAGCAGCGGGGTCTGGTGCCCGGCCGGGTCGCGATCCGCCATTGCCTGCCCCTCGAACGTCAGGTTCAGCCGGTCATTGACATCCCATCCGATGCCCGCGGCCAGGCCATAGGCGGCGTGGCGGCCATGCCGGTCCTCATCCACCGCCGCGTCGATTTCCGGCGTCGCCTCCAACGTCACCGCGTCGCTCAGCGGAATGGCGACCGGCACGCGCACGCCCGCGCCCCAATCGCCAGCGCCAATCGCCTGCCCCCCGGTCGGCAGGGTGAAGGACGCGGCGATCGCGACCGACGCATGTTCGCCGTCCGGGTCGATCAGGTTGCGCTTCACGCCCAGCGTCACGTCGCCCGTCCCGATCTGCCGGTCCACCGCGCCGCTCGCCCGGTCGCGTTCGCGCACCTGCCCGAACGCGGTCCAGCCCAACTGCACCTCCGCATGGGTCGCGATGCCATATCGGATCAGCATGTCGCCGCCGGTCAGCGTGCGCGTCACGCTCTGCGCGTCGCTTTCCCGCGTCCAGTCGGCAAGGCCCGCCTCGATGCTCAGCGCGCCGGGCGCCATGGTGCAGGGCGGCGTGTTCAGCCCCGGCCGTTCGGGGCAATAGGGGCGCTGCCCGCTCGCCGCTGCGCCCCCTTCCTGCGCCGCCGCCATCGGCACCCGCACCGCACCGGCCAACAGGCACAGCACGACCATCGCCACCCCGGCCAATCGCCGCGCCCCCTTGCCCCGCACGCCCCTCGCGCCCATGTATGCCACCGGCCCGCATCGCGGCCGGGCGCGTCCTCGCGCCCCCTTGCCGAAAAAGAACAAATCTGGAACAATCATTCCCATGAGTCTGACCCATATTTCGGTGCGCGGCGCGCGTGAGCATAATCTGAAGGGCGTGGATGTCGACCTGCCCCGCGACGCGCTGGTGGTCATCACCGGCCTTTCGGGATCGGGCAAATCCTCGCTCGCCTTCGACACCATCTATGCCGAGGGGCAGCGGCGCTATGTGGAATCGCTCTCCGCCTATGCGCGCCAGTTCCTGGAAATGATGCAGAAGCCCGATGTCGAGCATATTGAGGGGCTGTCGCCCGCCATCTCCATCGAGCAGAAGACGACCAGCCGCAATCCCCGCTCCACCGTCGCCACCGTCACCGAAATCTACGATTATATGCGCCTGCTTTGGGCGCGCGTGGGCATCCCCTATTCCCCCGCGACCGGCGAGCCGATCAGCGCGCAGACGGTCAGCCAGATGGTCGATCGCGTCGCCCTTCTTCCCGCCGGCACGCGCTTCTATCTGCTCGCGCCGGTGGTGCGCGGGCGCAAAGGCGAATATCGTAAGGAACTGGCCGAATGGCAGAAGGCCGGCTTCACCCGCGTGCGCATCGACGGCGAAATGATACGAGATCGAGGAGGCGCCCGCGCTCGACAAGAAATACAAGCATGACATCGAAGTGGTGGTCGACCGCCTGGCGGTCGACGACGACATGGGCACGCGGCTGGCCGACAGCTTCGAACAGGCGCTGAAACTGGCCGACGGCCTCGCCTATGTCGACCTCGCCGACGGCGTGGTGCCGGGGCGAGAGGGCGAGGCGGAGGGCGGCGCGATGAAGGGCGCGGGCATCCCCGCCAACCGCATCGTCTTTTCGGAGAAATTCGCCTGCCCGGTCAGCGGCTTTACCATCGCCGAAATCGAACCGCGCCTGTTCTCCTTCAACGCGCCGCAGGGCGCCTGCCCGGCCTGCGACGGCCTGGGCGAGCGGCAGGAATTCGACCCCGACCTCGTCGTCCCCAACGAAGCGCTATCGCTGAAGAAGGGCGCGGTCGTGCCCTGGGCGAAATCCAACCCGCCGTCGCCCTATTACATGCAGGTGCTCGGCAGCCTCGCGCGCGAATACGGCTTCTCGCTCGACACGCCCTGGGCGGAACTGCCGGGTGAGGTGAAGCTCATCATCCTGCACGGCACCGGGGGCAAGCCCGTCACGCTGACCTTCAAGGACGGGCGCAAGAAGTATACGACGTGCGCAAGGCGTTCGAGGGGGTCATCGGCAACCTCAACCGCCGCCTGCTCCAGACCGAAAGCGCCTGGATGCGCGAGGAACTGAGCGAAATATCAGACCGCGCAGCCCTGCGAAACCTGCCACGGCGCGCGGCTGAAACCCGAAGCGCTGGCGGTGAAGATCGCGGGCGACGGACATCTCCATCGCCACGCGGATCGCTGCGTCGCCGACGCGCTCGCGCTTGTTCACCGACGCTGCCGCGACATGCTGACCGACCAGCAGAACCAGATCGCCAAGCGCCATCCTGAAGGAAATCATCGAACGCCTCGGCTTCCTCAACAATGTCGGGCTCGATTACCTCAACCTCGACCGCACCAGCGGCACGCTGTCAGCGGCGGCGAAAGCCAGCGCATCCGCCTCGCCTCGCAGATCGGCAGCGGCCTGTCGGGCGTGCTCTACGTGCTCGACGAACCCAGCATCGGCCTGCACCAGCGCGACAATGACCGGCTGCTCATCACATTGAAGCGCCTGCGCGACCTCGGCAACACCGTCATCGTGGTGGAACATGACGAGGATGCGATCCGCACCGCCGATTACATCGTCGACATGGGGCCGGGCGCGGGCGTCCACGGCGGCACCATCGTGGCCCAAGGCACGCTGAAACAACTGCTGAAAGCCAAGGACAGCCTGACCGCCGATTACCTCAACGGCACCCGCCGCATCGACGTGCCGGCCAAGCGCCGCAAGGGCAACGAGCAAGAAGCTGACCGTCCACAGCGCGCGCGCCAACAACCTGAAAAGCGTCACCGCGAGCATCCCGCTCGGCACCTTCACCTGCATCACCGGCGTGTCGGGCTCGGGCAAGTCGAGCTTCACCATCGACACGCTCTACGCCGCGGCCGCGCGCGCGCTGAACGGCGCGCGCATCGTCGCGGGCGCGCATGACAAGGTGACGGGGCTGGAACATTGCGACAAGGTGATCGACATCGACCAGTCGCCCATCGGCCGCACCCCGCGCAGCAACCCCGCCACCTATACCGGCGCCTTCACCAACATCCGCGACTGGTTCGCCGGCCTGCCCGAAAGCGCAGGCGCGCGGCTACAAGCCCGGCCGCTTCAGCTTCAACGTCAAGGGCGGCCGCTGCGAGGCGTGCCAGGGCGACGGCCTGATCAAGATCGAGATGCACTTCCTGCCCGACGTCTATGTGACGTGCGACGTGTGCCACGGCGCGCGCTACAACCGCGAAACGCTGGAGGTGAAGTTCAAGGGCCACTCGATCGCCGACGTGCTGGACATGACGGTCGAGGATGCGGTGGAATTCTTCAAGGCGGTGCCGCCCATCCGCGACAAGATGGCGATGCTGGCCGAGGTGGGCCTTGGCTATATCAAGGTCGGCCAGCAGGCGACGACGCTGTCGGGCGGCGAGGCGCAGCGGGTGAAGCTGGCCAAGGAACTGTCGCCGCCGCGCCACCGGCAACACGCTCTATATCCTCGACGAACCGACCACCGGCCTCCATTTCGAGGATGTGCGCAAGCTGCTGGAAGTGCTGCACGCGCTGGTGGATCAGGGCAACAGCGTGGTCGTGATCGAACATAATCTGGACGTCATCAAGACCGCCGACTACCTGATCGACATGGGGCCGGAGGGCGGCGTGAAGGGCGGCGAAGTCGTCGCCATCGGCACCCCCGAACAGGTCGCGAAGGAACCCCGCAGCTTCACCGGCCGCTACCTCGCCCCGCTGCTCGGCCTGGAGGCCGTCGCGGCGGAGTGAACGCCGAGATCGTCAACGCTTCGGCAAGGGACGGTAGCAGATAATGGCGCGACAAAAATTCGACAGAAGCCGGAGCCTGAGATACACTAAAGCCATGACCAAGCTGACCCCCATCGAGTCCGAATTCGCGACGACCGAAGATGCGGAAGCCTATGACGCCTGGTTCCGCGCAACCGTGGAAGCACGCATGGCGTCGGACAAACCGCGGATTCCGCACGATCAGGCAATGGCGCGGATGCAGGCGATCCTTGATCGGTCCAAGCCCGCCTGATGCTGCCCCTCGTCTGGCTGACGGAAGCGCTGGACGATCTTGAGGCGATTGTCGATTTCATCGAGGTTCAGAACTCCCGTGCGGCGGCGCGCACGGCGCAGGCAATAAGGCACACGGCCGAACGGCTCGCGGAGCACCCCTATATGCATCGCACCGGCCGCGTCCCCGGCACCCGCGAAGCGCTGGTCACGCCCAATTATCTTATCGTCTATCGCGTCGCCGCGCAGGCGGTCGAAATCCTCGCGGTCAAACACACCCGCCAGCAATATCCCTGACGCCCCCCTTTCCCCTGTCCTACACGCCCCGCGCGCGCTTAGCCTCCATCGCAAACCCTTGTTCGATGGAGCCACGCCCATGAGCTTTCATTTCGCCCACCCATCCGCACCGGCGGCGCTCGCCGCGCGCGACGCGCT
Organism: Sphingobium sp.; assembly: GCA_034519505.1. Taxonomy (GTDB): domain Bacteria; phylum Pseudomonadota; class Alphaproteobacteria; order Sphingomonadales; family Sphingomonadaceae; genus Sphingobium. Next base: position 72,223 of record JAXHOI010000024.1, read on the forward strand.
GCCTGCGCCTTCGCCCCGGAGCCGCCGCGACGGCTGGTCGCCCGCGCTGCAACGCCGTTTTCTGGAGACGCTGGCCATCACCGGATCGGTCCGCTCCGCCGCCGCGATCGTGGGAAAGTCGCACCGGGCCGCCTATGACCTGCGCCACAGCGCGTCCGGCGCGGCCTTTGCCGCCGGCTGGGACGCCGCGATCCTGGTCGCGCGGGCGCGCGTGGTCGATGAACTGATGGAGCGCGCCATCTATGGCCAGGTCGACACCGTCGCCCGCGACGCCCAGGGCGACCCCACCCGCCACCGCTTCGAAAATCGCGCCGCGCTGGCCATGCTGGCCCGGCTGGACCGGCAGTGCGACAGCCCGGTGGAGGGCACCGATCACGCCCTTGCCCGCCTGATCGCGCAGGATTTCCGCGCCTTCCTCTGCATGATCTGCCCGGACGAGGCGACGGAGGAGGATGCAGAGACGCTAGCGCCCCCGACCGATGCGGCCGCCACCGACGACGCCGCCGACCCCGCGCACACCACCACCCACACCGCCGCCCTGCTGAACCCCGCCGCCGCCGTCGCCCTGTTCATCGCCGCGCGCAGCCCCGCCGCAATCGCCGCCCAAAGCGCGGAAATCAGCGGCGCAGGAGAGTGTGAAGTTTGCCCCGACGCCGCCTCCCCCGCCCTCGAAACTGCGCCCCTCACCCACGCCGACCGGCAGGAGCGCACCCGCCGCGACCGGGAGGCGATCACGGCGGAACTGGGCCATCATGCCCGGCCCGAAGCGGTGGAGGACGCGCTTCAGCTTCAGGTGCTGGACCGGGTGGACGAAGCGCCCGATGCGATGGCACGCGCCCGCGCCCTGCGCGGCGTGTGGATCGGCCCGGATCAGGTCTGGCGCACCGATTTTCCGCCGCCGCCCGGCTTTTCCGGCCCCTCGTCCGGCGCCTATGACACCGGCAATTACTGGCGCGCGTTGAGCGAGGCGGAAAGCAGCGCCTATCTCCTCCACCGCATCGCCCGCGACATGGGGGACCGCGCCGCCGCCGCGCAGGAGCGGGACCGCTATTTCGGCTTCCACTACACCCGCGACGGCGCGCCCGTTCCCGATGCGGAGGTCGTGCATCATCCCGCCTGGCCCGGCCACCGCGCAGCCGCTCCCACAACCGATCCCGCGCGCGATCCTGCGCCCGAACCCGGCAGTGCCTCCGCCGGTCCCGCCATGCCCGGCGACTGATGGAACGCGGACGTGGCGCGAGCCGTTAAGGGCGCTCCCCCCGATATGGAGCACCCCCATGACCGCGATCACCGATGCGAAAGTCCTCATCATCGCCACCGACGGCTTTGAACAGTCCGAACTGTTCGACCCGCGCGAAGCCCTGTTGGAGGCCGGGGCGCAGGTCGTCCTTGCCTCGAACAAGACCGACCCGATTCAGGGGATGAAGCATGACCAGAAAGGCGACACGATCCAACCCGATGCGCAGATGTCGGCCATCGACCCGGCGGGTTTTGAGGCGCTGGTGATCCCCGGCGGCGTCGCCAATCCCGACGCGCTGCGGATGGAGGAGGACGCGCTCGCCATCGTGCGCGCCTTCTTCGACGCGGGAAAGCCGGTCGCCGCGATCTGCCACGGCCCCTGGCTGCTGGCGGAGGCGGACGTGGTGGCGGGCCGCCGCGTGACCAGCTGGCCCTCGATCCGAACGGATCTTGCCAATGCGGGCGCGGACGTGGTCGATGAACAGGTGGTGGTGGACGGCAACCTCATCACCAGCCGCAAGCCCGATGACATCCCCGCCTTCAACAAGGCGATCATCGCGGCGATCGAAGCGGCGTGACGGGTCGGCGCGGGGCCGGCGGATGAGCGCCCCCGCCGCCGCCGGCCCCGCGCTTGACGTAAACGGAAACTTGCGTCACCTTCGGCCCATGAGCTTCGATATAGAAAGCCAGGTCGGCACGACCGCGGTGAGAGAGGGACTGAAATTCGACCAGACGGCGCTAGAACGCTGGATGGCCGAACATGTGGCGGGCTTTGCCGGGCCGCTGGTGGTGGAGCAGTTTCGCGGCGGGCAATCGAACCCGACGTTCAAGCTGACGACGCCGGGCCGCGCTTACGTCCTGCGGCGAAAGCCGCCGGGGCCGCTGCTGAAAGGGGCGCATGCCGTCGACCGCGAAGCCCGCGTGATGCACGGCGTGGCAAGGGCGGGCTTTCCGGTGCCCCACGTCCATGCCCTCTGCACCGACGAAGCGGTGATCGGCAGCTGGTTCTACGTCATGGACATGGTGGACGGGCGGATCTTCTGGGACACCAGCTTCCCCGGCGTGTCCCGCGACGATCGGCCCGCTTATTTCGACGCCATGAACGCCACCATCGCCGCGCTGCACAGCATCGATTTCGAAGCCGTGGGACTTGGCGACTATGGCCGCACCGGCGATTATTTCGCGCGGCAGATCCGCACATGGTCCGCGCAATATCTCTCCGACGACCTTGCCGGGCGCGATCCCCATATGGACCGGCTGGTCGAATGGCTGCCCGCCAACATCCCGGCGTCGGACAGCACTGCCATCGTCCATGGCGATTTCCGCGCCGACAACATGATCTTCCACCCCACCGAACCCCGGGTCATCGCCGTGCTGGACTGGGAACTCTCGACGCTCGGCAATCCGACCGCCGATTTCGCCTATCACGCCATGATGTACCGGATGCCCGCGGCGATCTTCACCGGGCTGGGCGGCGCGGATCTTGCCGCGCTCAACATCCCGGCGGAGGCGAACTATATCGCCGCCTATTGCCGCCGGACGGGACGGGATGCGCTGCCCGAATTCGACTATGCCGTCGCCTTCAACCTCTTCCGCCTCGCCGCCATCGTGCATGGGATCAAGGGGCGGCTGATCCGGGGCAACGCCGCCAATGCGCAGGCGAAATCGCGTGCCGACGCCCTGCCGGTGATTGCCGAACTGGCCTGGCGGCAGGCCGAGCGGGCGGGCGCATGTTAGGGGCGCCGGCCCTCAAGCGCGAAGGCGCGCCACCAGCTGCGTCAGCGACTGGTTCAGATGGTCGGCGCTCTGCCGCACGTTCCGGGCGCTTTCCCGGGTCCGCTGCGCCTGCTGCCCGATGCCGTCAAAGGATTCCATCAGCGCCCCGGTGCCACGCACCACGGTTTCGGCGTAATTGTCCACCGCCACCGACCGCTCGCTCACCGTCTGCGTCGTCGCGCTCTGTTCATGGACCGTGCGCAGCGTGGTCGCGGTCGACCCCTGCAACTGTTGCAGCGCTTCCCGCACATCTTCGGTCAGCTCGGCGCTGGTCCGGGCCGCCGTGCCCATATCTTCCACGCTCGCCTGGACGATGGCGTTCAGCTGGTCGGTCTGGTTGGCCAGCGCCTTCACTTCGTTGGCGACGACGGCAAAGCCCCGCCCCGCCTCTCCGGCGCGTGCCGCCTCGATCGCGGCGTTAAGGGCCAGCATGCGGGTGCGCGCCGTGATCTCCGCTATCTCGCTCGCCGCCTGCCCGATCGCCTCGACCCGTTCGCGCATGTCGCGGTTGGCGTCACGGGCAACGGCCGAACGATCGGCGGTCGCGGCGATATTGCCCTGGTTGCGTTCGGTGTCGGCGCTGATCCGGCCCAAAGCGGCATTCATCGCCCGGATGCTGCCCATGATGTCATGGACCGACGCCACCGCTTCGCCGGAGCGCTGCCGGATGCCGTGGGCAACCCCCTTCTGCTCGTCGATGGCGCCAAGCGTGGCATCCGCGCTTTCCTCCAACGCCCTGGCCGCCGCAGTCAGCCCGCCGGTCAGCGCGGCAATGTCCGCCTCAATCGCGTCTGCAGTGGCGAGCGTGTTTTTGCGTAGAGCCTCTTCATGCTTGCGCCGCTCGTCCAGTTCCCGGTCGGACAGATACCGTGCCCGTTCCCGGTCCCGCTTTGCCTCGGCCAGCGCCTCTTCCGCCTTGCGCTGGGCGGATAGCGCGAGTGCCGCGTTATGATCGGCCTCCCGCTTGCTCTTCTGGATCGCATTGCGGCTCGACCGCACCAACCACTGACAGACCAGCGTGACCGAAAGGAACAGCAGCAGCACGGCAACGAACATCGGCCCCATGTGCCGCAGGGCCGTGTAACCCGGTGTCAGCTTGGGCCAGATGATGTAGCCCAGCGATCCGCTGCCATCGGTCGCGACCGGGGCGCTGCAATGGTCGCCGCCACGGGGCGGCTTCGTCGCGCTCCATTGCAGGTCGGGCATGTGGAAGCCCTCCCGCCACCGCTTGAGCACGATCCGATCCAGCGGCATGGCGTAGAAAAGATAGCGCAGCGGCTTTCCACGCGGGTTATTTTGCGGGTTCTCCGCCAGGATCGGCGCCACATCGATAAATGCCGGCCGCCCCTGAAAACTGCCGATGAGCCCCGTGCCGACGGTGCGAGCCACCGCCGCGTCCAGCGTGCGCGGAATGTGCGCCATGACGGTGCGCAAGGCATCTGGCGCCGCCTGTTGCAAGGGTGGCGCGGCTCCGTCACGATAAGCGTGGTCGGAGAACAAGACCCGACCCTGACCGTCGATTACATAGACGTGCATCGGCCAACTGGCGTTGGATGTGATGTTCGACGATGCCCAGTCGCGGTTGAGATCGCCGTAGAGGTTGGTCACCGCATCGTCCCAGTGGCTGGTGACGAAGCTGCCCCGCTGACGCCCCTGAAGTTCCGACTGTATGATGCCCAGGACGGTCTTGCGCGAGGCGTCGGACGCATCGCGGTTCATCTGGTCTATCAGCGACCAGCCGAGCAGGCTGACACTGGCAAGGATGAGGAAAAAGGCGCCGGTCAGCAGCCGGGACAGGGTTCGCCCGTCAAGGCGCCCTGCCATTTCCACCATCCTGTCGCCGATATCCGCCGTGCCCATCACGGACACTATAGGAAGAAAACCCTAACGCCCGGTTCATTCGGCGGGCATGACACTCCCGATCGGTGCGACGGGGGCATCAAAACGTGCCTGGTCCAGCAAGCCTTCGCGTTTGGCGACGACCAGCGCGACCAGCGCCTGCCCCGTCACGTTGACGGCGGTGCGCCCCATGTCGAGGATGGGGTCGATGGCAAGCAGCAGGCCCACGCCTTCCAGTGGCAGGCCCAGCGTGCTGAGCGTCAGTGTCAGCATCACGGTAGCCCCAGTCAGCCCCGCCGTGGCCGCCGATCCGATGACCGACACGAAGACGATCAGCGCATAATCGATGGGGCCAAGCGTCAGGCCATAGAATTGCGCGATGAACAGCGCCGCGATGGCAGGATAGATGGACGCGCAACCGTCCATCTTCGTCGTTGCCCCCAGCGGAACGGCAAAGGCGGCATATTCGCGCCGCACGCCCAGCGCCACCTCCGTCACGCGCTCTGTCACCGGCAGCGTGCCGATGGAGGATCGGGTGACGAAGCCGACCTGCGTCGCGGGCCAGACATGGGCGAAGAATTTGAGCGGGCTGAGCCGGTGGGCGAGCAGGATCGCGGGATAAAGCACCAGCATGACCAGCGCCAGTCCGACATAGATGGCGATGGCGAACCGGCCAAGGCTGCCCAGCGCGTCCCAGCCATAGCTGGCCACCGCATTGCCGAACAGGCCGATGGTGCCGATGGGGGTCAGCGCGATCACCCAGCGCAGCAGCGTGCGGACCACCGCCAGCAGGGCGGCGGCAAAATCGAGGAAAGGCTGCGCCTTCGGCCCCGCCTTGACCGCGGCGGCCCCCACGAAAATCGCCAGCACGACCAGTTGCAGCACATTGAACGACAGGCTGGTCGACACCGCCCCACCCTCCAGATCCAGCTTCGAACTGGCGGTAAGGCCAAGGAAATTGGCGGGCACCAGCCCCTTCAGGAAATCCAGCCAGCCGCCCTGCGTGGTCGAACGACTGGCGACCAGCCCGGCGTCATGCAGGCCCGCACCCGGTTGCAGCAAGGTGCCGACAGCCAGGCCGATCAGCACGGAAGCAAGCGCGGTAATAGCGAACCACAGGATCGTCTGGCCCGCCAGGCGGCCGGGATTTTCCAGATTGCGCAGATTGGCGATGCTGGTGACGATGGCGGTGACGACCAGCGGCGGCACGATGAGCTTGAGCAACTGGACGAAGCTGGTCCCGACGATGGAGAGCGCCTGGACCAGCATGTTCGGCGCGCCGTCCGGGGCCGGGCCGATCTGACGCGCGAGCAGGCCCAGCGCCAGCCCGGCGGCCATGCCCAGCAGCACCTGTGTCCCGAATGTGCGAAAGCCCGGCAGCCGCATCCGTTCAATTCCTCAATGGTTCGGCAGATAATCTACCGAAACGATTGGGAAGGTGGCGATCCGGCTTCGCCATTGCCAACGACGCTTGCTTTCAGCCTCTAAAGCCCGTCTTTTCGATGGTGCCGATCAACGGCGGCGCAATCGGGCGATCAGCCCCTTGCGCAGGCGGCGCAACAGCGAGCCGCGCGGCATCTGCCCGCCGGACATGGCGATCAAGGAGCGCCCCAGCGCCATCGCCTGCCCACGGGTCAGCAACAGATGCTCCGTCTCTATCCGCCCCTCTTCCAGCGCGACCATGGGGCGGGAACGCCGCAGCGTCAGCACGAAGCCGCTGTTGATGCCATCATGCGTCCAGTCGACAAGCACCCAGGGATCATCGCCGGGGGTCGCCCCCGCAGGCGGCTGCGCACCAAAACGCTTTGGCATCACCCTTCCCCTCACCGTGCGGTTCGACCGCCCTGTCCTGTTCAGGGTTGCAGGATGACGCAAAGCGCGCGCGGCCGTCAATCCATCCAAAGTGCGAGAATCAACGCTTTCGGCGCGATCGCCACAACGTGAAGATTGCCGCGCCGCCCAGAAAGGCAATGCCGGCCACGCCAAGCGCCGTCCCCACCGCCCACAGCGCGGCCGAGGCGATGGCGGTCATCATGTCGACCAGGATAAAGGTAAGCTGAATCAAATCGCATATGTCCGGGCCGGTGGCCGCCGACATGATGCCGACAATCGATCAGGAAAGCCATCCGCAACCGTCTTGCAAGTCGGGGATGGTGGGCGCGACAGGGATTGAACCTGTGACCCCACCCGTGTGAAGGGTGTGCTCTACCGCTGAGCTACGCGCCCGCTGGAAAATTCAGCGGCGGCCCCGATGGCACCGGCGCGGTGGCAAGTCAACCGGCAAGTTGCCTCAATGGGGCTCGGATATGCAATATAGGGGCGGTAGACCAAGGCCGACCTGCGAGGGCCACGGGGATTTGCTGGCTGAGGCTTACTGGCCAGAGATAACTCGCCGGAATTACTGGATCGTGCCGATCGAACCGCCCGACACCGGCCGCAGTTGCACCCCGTCGCAATCCGATGCGCCGCAATTGCAGGGTTCGACATGATAATGGGTGCCGCACAGGATCAGCGTTTCGTCCTGGAAGGCGAAATTGGAAATGCCCGCCCGCTCGATCTTTTCCTGAGCCATCGCCTTAAGGGTCATCACTACGCCTCCCTGCACGAGTCGTTGACGCTGAGAGTGTTTGTTGCAGCGCACAAAGTCAATGGCCACCTTCACAGCATTCAGCGCAGCATAAGCGATTGGGTCATCACAAGTTCCGCGAAATGGTGCAGTGCAGCGACGAAACGCTTCCTGCGTGCGCCGTGTCGATCCGCTTGCGCCTGATCCATCCACGCACCATATGCGCGGCCATGAACGCAAACGAACGCAGCGGCGCGCCGCAATGGCATGGCACCACGATCCTGTCGGTGCGCAAGAACGGGAAAGTGATCGTCGCGGGCGATGGTCAGGTCACGATGGGCCAGACGGTGATGAAGCCCAATGCGCGCAAGGTCCGACGCCTGCACGACGGCAATGTGATCGGCGGCTTTGCGGGCGCGACGGCCGATGCTTTTACTTTGTTCGAGCGGCTGGAGGCGAAGCTGGAGCGGCACAACGGCCAGTTGATGCGCGCCGCGGTCGAACTGGCCAAGGATTGGCGCACGGACAAATATCTGCGCAATCTGGAAGCGATGATGGCCGTCGCCGACAAGGAAGTGACGCTGATCCTGACCGGCAATGGCGACGTGCTGGAGCCGGTGGACGGTATCGCGGCGATCGGTTCAGGCGGCAATTATGCGCTGGCCGCCGCCCGCGCACTGATGGATTACGAGGACGACGCCGAAACCATCGCGCGCAAGGCGATGGGCATCGCGGCGGACGTATGCGTCTATACCAACGACCGGCTGACCGTGGAGATGCTGGAAAGCGCGACCTGACAAGGGCGCGCGGCGGGGCGTGCAGTCTCAGTGCAGGCCCGCGCGCACTGCGTCCAGTGCGGCGGCGTTGTCCGGGTGGAAGAACAGGAAGTTGTTCACATAATCGTCCGACCGGCCGCTGACGAACGCCTTGGCATGATCGGCGGCCTGCAACCGGGCTGCGTCGAACTCCGCCCCCTCGCACAGCTTCCCGCGATGCAGATAATAGGGGCGATAGCCAAGCCCATCGAAGAAGGCGAAGGCGCGGGCGACGCCGTTCGCATTGTGCCGCTCCTCCACCTCGACGATGCAGGCGGGCTTGTGCCGGCGAAGCGTTTCGACCGCGCCGTTCAGCACGGCGAACTCATGCCCTTCCACATCGATCTTGATGACCGCTGGCGCTTCGAGGGCCAGCGCGTCCAGGCTGGTCAGCTTCACCTCCACCTGACGCATGGTAAAGCCGGGATTGGCGCCCTCCTCCAACGAGGAGCGCGTCGTCACGTCGCGGCGGTTGAGCCGGGGCACCCACAGCTTTGCCACCCCGTCATGGTCGGACAGCGCGCAGGGGCGCACATCGCCCTGCCCCCCCAATATCCGGCGCAGCGGCGCGGCAAGATCGGGGTGCGCCTCCACCGCCACGACCTTTCGGAAAAAGCCAAGCGCGTGAAAGGCATAGACACCGTTGTTCGCACCGATGTCGATGAAATCGCGCGCCGGGTCGGCGAGCAGCGACAGCAGCGCCAGTTCCGGCTCGCCCTGGCGCAATTCCTGCGCCACGCGCTGGCGCGCCAGCCATTTCGGGCTGACCGTGCCCGCCATCTGGATCAGTTGCCTGCGAATCAGCACTTTCATGCGTCCCCCGACGAAATTCCCGGCTGTTTAGCGATTGGGCGGCCCCACGAACAGTGCGCCCGCATCGCTGCGCCCTTCCCTTCGCACGCGCGCGCCGCTAACGGCTGATGCACGCCCCGTCTTGAAAGCGCCCGGCCCGGATACCCATGTTGGCGGCGCACAGAACAGGAAAGTCCATCTCCCCTCCATGAACGACAATCTTACGCCAAAGGCCATCGTTTCCGCGCTGGACGCGCACATCATCGGGCAGAAGGACGCCAAGCGCGCCGTTGCCGTGGCGCTGCGCAACCGTTGGCGGCGCCAGCAGCTTTCGGCGGATCTGCGCGATGAAGTGACGCCCAAGAACATCCTGATGATCGGCCCCACGGGCTGCGGCAAGACCGAGATCTGCCGGCGGCTGGCCAAGCTGGCCGACGCACCGTTCATCAAGGTCGAGGCGACCAAGTTCACCGAGGTCGGCTATGTCGGCCGCGATGTCGAACAGATCGCCCGCGATCTCGTCGAGGAAGCCATGCGGCTGGAAAACGACCGCCGCCGCGAGGCCGTGCGCGAGGCAGCGTCGGAAGCGGCGATGCAGCGCCTGCTCGACGCGCTGACCGGCAAGGAAGCGAGCGAGGCCACGCGCGCCAGCTTTCCGCCAGCGCATGCGCGCAGACGCAGATGAACGACACCGAGGTGGAGATCGAGGTCGCCGACACCCCGTCCATGCCCATGGAGATCCCCGGCATGGGCGGCCAGGTCGGCATGATCAACCTGAGCGACATCATGGGCAAGGCGCTTGGGCGGCGCAGCAAGAAGCGGCGCAAAGCTGACGCGTGCCGGACGCCTGGGACCGGCTGGTCGAGGAAGAGCAGGACAAGCGGCTCGATCAGGACGATGTGGCGCGCGTGGCGCTGGCCGATGCCGAGCAGAACGGCATCGTCTTCCTGGACGAGATCGACAAGATCGCGGTCAGCGACGTGCGCGGCGGCTCGGTCAGCCGCGAAGGCGTGCAGCGCGACCTGCTGCCGCTGATCGAAGGCACCACGGTGGCGACCAAATATGGCCCGATGAAGACCGACCATATCCTGTTCATCGCCTCGGGCGCCTTCCATGTCGCCAAGCCCAGCGACCTGCTGCCCGAATTGCAGGGCCGCCTGCCGATCCGGGTCGAGCTGCGCGCGCTGACCGAGGCGGATTTCGTCGCGCATCCTGACCGAGACGCAAGGCCAGTCTGCCCGAGCAATATGCGGCGCTGCTGGGGACGGAGGGCGTCACCATCGACTTCACCGACGACGGCATCCGGTCGATCGCGCGCATCGCGGCCGAGGTGAACGAGCAGGTCGAGAATATCGGCGCGCGCCGGTTGCAGACGGTGATGGAAAAGCTGCTGGAAGACGTCAGCTTTGATGCGGAGGATCGCAAGGGCGAAACCGTGACCATCGACGCCGCCTATGTCGACGGGCAGCTTTCGGGCATCGCCAAGAACACCGACCTTAGCCGCTACGTGCTTTAAGATTGATCAGGGGGAAGTCTGCGAATGTCGATCGATGTTCTGAAGCGTTATTATCATGCGTTCAACGCGCATGACAGTGCGGGCATGCTGGCGCTGCTGACCGACGATGTCGTTCACGAACCCTGTCAGGGCACGCCGCGCGAAGGGATCGCGATGTTCCGCGCGTTCCTGGCCCATATGGACGATTGCTATCGCGAGCAGGTTATCGCGCCGCAGCTGTTCGTCAGCGAGGACGGCACGCGCGGCGCAGCGGAATTCATGCTGGAGGGCGAATATCTGAAGACCGACAGCGACCTGCCGCCTGCACGCGGCCAGCGCTATCGCCTCCGCGTCGGCACCTTCTTCGCCTTTCGCGACGGAAAGATCGCGCGGGTGACGAACCATTACAATCTGCAGGACTGGATCGACTGCGGTTTCGGCCGATCGAGGCGCTCGCTTTCAAAGCCCCTAACCCGCCGCCTGCACGATCTGCGCCCAGGCCGCCTCATCGATCACTTCGATGCCCAGCGCCGCCGCCTGTTTCAGCTTGCTGCCCGCGCCCGGCCCGGCGACCACCAGATCGGTCTTTGCGCTGACGGAGCCGGCGGCCTTGGCACCCAGCCGCTCGGCCTGCGCCTTTGCCTCGTCCCGGCTCATGGTTTCCAGCTTGCCGGTGAAGACGACGGTCTTGCCAGTCACGGCGCTCGCCTGCGCCGCGACCACGAACGGGCGGGGAGACTTCTGCGAGCAGGTCGTCCCATACCTCGACATTGTGCGGTTCGTGGAAGAAATCGGCCAGCGCATGGCCGACCGCCGCGCCGACATTGTCGACGCCGATCAGCGCCGCGATGGCTTCGTCCAGTTTCTTGGCCGCCTTGGCATAGTCGGCCGTCTGACTCGCCCTCGCCGCGCGGGTCGTCTCGACATAGGCGATGATCTCGGCTGCGCCTAGGTCGGGAAGCACCGCGGATGCCGGCCATACGCCCTTCAGCAGGTCGCGCGCGGTCACCGCGCCGATGTGGCGGATGCCGAGGCCAAAGAGCAGCCGGGCAGCGTCGGGCGCGCGCTTCGCCCTCGATGGCGGCGAACAGATTGTCGACCGACTTCGCCTGCCACCCTTCGCGCCCGACCAGCGCGTCGCGATGCTGTTTCAAGCGAAAGATATCGGCAGGTTCCGCGATCCAGCCCAGATCCAGAAACTCCTGGATCGTCTTTTCGCCCAGCCCCTCGATGTCCAGCGCGCCGCGACTGACGAAATGGCGCAGACGCTCGAACCGCTGCGCCGGGCAGATGAGGCCGCCGGTGCAGCGAATGTCGACCTCGCCCTCCTCGCGCCACCGCCTCGACGCCGCACACCGGGCAGATGGTCGGGAAGATGGAAGGGCGCGCGCGCCTCCTCCCGCGTCAGATTGTCGACGACTTGCGGAATGACGTCGCCCGCGCGCTGGATGACCACGCGGTCGCCCGGGCGCACGCCCAGTCGCGCGATCTCGTCGGCATTGTGCAGCGTGACGTTGGACACCACGACGCCGCCGACCGTCACCGGGGTCAGCCGGCCCACCGGGGTCAGCTTGCCCGTGCGTCCGACCTGAATGTCGATCGCCTCCAGCGTGGTTTGCGCGCGTTCTGCGGGGAATTTATGCGCGATGGCCCAGCGCGGCGCCTTTGCCACGAAGCCCAGCCGCGCCTGCCAGTCCAGCCGGTCGACCTTGTAGACCACGCCGTCGATGTCGAAGGGCAGCTCGGCGCGCGCGCGTCTCGATGGCGCGATAATGCGCGATCAGCGCGTCGATCGTATCGACCCGCACCAGCTGATCGGACAGCGGCGCACCCCAGCGCGCGATCGCCTGCATCACGCCCAGCTGCGTGTCGGCGGGCAGCGCGCTATGTTCGCCCCAGCCATGGGCCAGGAAACGTAGTGGGCGGCTGGCGGTAATCGCGGCGTCCTTCTGACGGAGGGAGCCGGCGGCGGCGTTGCGGGGATTGGCGAACTGGCGCGCCTTGGCCGGATCGTCCGCCTCTGCCAGCAAACGGGCGTTCAAGGCGACGAAGGCGTCCTTCGCCATATAGACTTCGCCGCGCAGCTCGAAAATGTCGGGCACGTCGTCGCCGGAAAGCTGCTGCGGAATGTCGGGAATGGTGCGCGCATTGGCGGTCACATCCTCCCCCGTGGTGCCGTCGCCGCGCGTCGCCGCCTGCACCAGCACGCCCTTTTCATAGCGTAGGGAGCAGGACAGGCCGTCGATCTTCGGCTCGGCGGTCAGCGCAACGGGCGCATCGTCGGACAGGTTCAGGAAGCGGCGGACACGGGCGACGAATTCGGCGATGTCCGCATCCGAAAAGCCATTGTCCAGGCTCATCATGCGCTGCGCGTGCGCAACCTTTTTCAGCGCGGATGTCGGCGCGGCCCCGACCTGCGCATTGGGCGAATCGGCGCGGACGAGGTGGGGGAACGCCGCCTCCAGCGCGTTATTCTCCCGCACCAACGCGTCATATTCGGCGTCGGATACTTCCGGCTGATCCTGATCGTGATACAGCCGGTTATGCCGCGCGATTTCGCGCGCAAGGCGCATCAGGCGATTGGCGGCATCTGCTTCGGACAGGGTCGTCGGGTCAGTCATGGGACGTGCATAGCCGCCCGGCCAGACATGCGGAAGCACCCGGGGGGCAAGTTTCCAGCGATGGCGCCGTGTCCCGATCAGCGCCCCTTCGCGCATCAGCGGGGGCAATGCCCATCACAGCTTTTCCAGCAGCCGCCCGGCCTGCGCGCGCGCTTCCTGCGTCACTTCCGCGCCGGAGAGCATGCGGGCGATTTCCTCGCGCCGTTCATCCTCGTCGAGCGGGCGCACGCCGGTGCGGGTGACGGTGCCGTCGCTCGACTTTGCGATCATCAGATGGCCCGCGCCCCGCGCCGCCACCTGCGGGCTGTGAGTCACCACCAGCAACTGGTAATGCGCGGCAAGGCGGTGCAGCCGCTCCCCGATGGCAGAGGCGACAGCGCCGCCCACGCCCCGGTCGATCTCGTCAAAGATCATGGTGTCGGCCCCGCCCTCCTGCGCCAGCGCGACTTTGAGCGCCAGGATGAAGCGGGAGAGTTCGCCGCCGCTGGCGATCTTCATCAGCGGGGCGAAGGGCGCGCCGGGATTGGTCGCGATTTCAAATTCCACGCGGTCCGCGCCCTGCGGTCCCCACTGGCCTTCGGGCAGCGGATCGACCACGGTGCGGAAACGCGCCGCGTCCAGCTTCAACGGCGCAAGCTCGGCGGCGACGGCCGCATCCAGTCGCGTTGCTGCCTGACGGCGCGCAGTGCTCAATGCTTCGGCCGCGGCGCGATAATCGGCAAGGGCGCGGGCGGCCTCTCTTTCCAGCCTGGCCAATCCCTCCTCACCCGCGTCGATGCTGGCGAGGCGCGCGGCCATCTCGTCGCGCAAGGCGGACAAGTCATCGGGCGCGACCTGATGCTTGCGGGCCAGCGCGCGCAGATCGAACAGGCGGCGCTCTATCTCGTCCAGCCGGGCGGGATCGTGGCTCATCGCCTCCACAGCACGGGCGAGCGATTCCTCCGCCTCGTCCGCTTCGATAAGGGCGCGGTCCATGGCGGCAAGCGCCTGGGCCAGCGCTTCATGCTCCGGCGCGATACGGTCCAGCCTGCGCGCCGCCTGACGCAGCAGGGCAAGCGCCCCCTCCCCACCCGCCAGCAATTGCGTGACGGCGGTCAGGTCGTCGGTCAGGCGCGCGCCCTTCTGCATGTCGGTGCGCGCGGTGGCGAGTTGCTCTTCCTCGCCCGGTTGGGCTGCGAAGTCGTTCAGTTCGGCAAGCGCGTGAGTCAGGTAATCGCGATCGCGCGCGGCATTGGCGATGGCGGCGCGGGCATCGTCCAGCGCGCCCTGCGCACTGCGCCAGCGGCCATGCGCACCCGCCACGGCGGCGGCATCGCACCGGCCGAAGCTGTCCAGCATCGCGCGGTGGCCGCGCGGATTGAGCAGGCCGCGATCGTCATGCTGGCCATGCACCTCCACCAGATGCACGCCGATGTCGCGCAGCAGGGCGACTGAGCAGGGCTGATCGTTGATGAAGGCGCGGCTGCCACCATCGGCGCGCAGGGTCCGGCGCACCATCAGCGGCTCGCCCGGTTCGGGCATCAGTTCGTTTTCGGCGAGTAGCGCGGCGACCGGATGGTCGGCGGCGGGCGCGGCGAAGGTCGCCGTGACGCTGGCCTGGCTTTCACCCTGACGGATGAGGCCAAGGTCCGCCCGCTGGCCCAGCGTCAGGCCCAGCGCGTCGAGCAGGATCGATTTGCCCGCGCCGGTTTCGCCGGTCAGCACGGACAGGCCACGCGCAAATTCCAGGTCCAGCGCCTGAATGAGCACGATATTGCGGATGGATAGTCCGGTCAGCACGCGGCAAGCCTTAGCGCGAAGCGGGCGTCAGGCAAAGCGGGGATGAGAACAATCGGGCAACATTTACCCATATGCCCTCCCCCTGCGCATGCCGTCAGGTCTTGGGCGGATGTTCCTCGATCAGCTTGTAGCTGCGCTGATACCATGGCGAGCCGGGATAGTTGGCGCCCAGCACGGACGCCGCCTTCTTCGCTTCTTCCGGCATGCCGAGCGCGGTGTAGCTTTCGACCAGCCGCTCCAGCGCTTCGGGCGTGTGGGTGGTCTGCTGATATTTGTCGATCACGTTGCGGAAGCGCAGGGTAGCCGAAAGCCACTGGCGGCGTCGCTGATAGAAACGGCCGACCTCCATCTCCTTGCCCGCCAGATGGTCGTTCACCAGATCGACCTTCAGCCGCGCGTCGGCGGCATAGCGGGTCGTGGGATAGCGGCGCACCAGCTCACCCAGCGCGTCGAGCGCCTGCTGCGTGATCTTCTGATCGCGGGTTACGTCGGCGATCTGCTCATAATAGCTGAGTGCGATCAGATAATAGGCGTAGGGTGCGTCCTTGTTGCCCGGATGGATCGACAGGAAGCGCTGCGCGGATTCGATCGACTTGGTATAGTCGCGGTCGGCATAATAGCTGAACGCCGACATCAGCTGCGCGCGGCGCGCCCATGGGGAATAGGGATGCTGGCGCTCCACCTCGTCGAACAGGGCGGCGGCCAGCTTGTACTGCCCCCGGTCCAGCCGATATTTGCCCGCATTGTAGAGCGTGCTGACGTCACGGGCGACATATTGCGTGTCAGCCTTGTTTTTCGACGTGGCACAGCCGGCAAGGGCGATGGGGAGAAGGGTGACGCTGGCAAGGCCGAGCGAGCGAAGCAGGGGAAAACGCATAGCGAGAGCGGTCATAGCCGCAAGCGTCGCGCACGCCAAGCGACTTGGTGCACGCATTGCGACGGGAGCGATACTTCCGCCCCGAACGATGTGCATCTGGATGTGCATAGTAAACATCGGTCGCAGCGAAGTCGAAACGGACGCGCTTACAATCGATTAAACAAGTTTCGATAATGGATGGGCATGAGCCGGATGGACATGATCCCGCGCGGCAAGCGAATGAGCGCCGAGCCGCCACGAAAATCGTGGATCGCAAAGCTGTGGCTGGCGCTTTTCATTGCCGGCATGATGGCCTTTTGCGGGATCGTGAGCATGCTGATCGTGGCCGAATCGCAGGGCAGTTCGATGCTCTGGCCAGGCTTGCGCGGCCTGTTTGCTGCGCTGCACCGTTTCAACTGACGGAAGGCTTCAGCCGCGAATGTCGAGGCGCGCCAGGGCACCCTGTCCGCCCGGCGCTGGCTCCAGCGTGAAGCGACCACCAAGCTGGCCCGCCAGCATCGTCGCGATCTGCAACCCCATGCTGTCGCTGTCCCGCACGTCGAACCCGGCCGGAACGCCACGACCATCGTCCCGCACCAAAAGTTGCAACCGCCCGGCCCCGCTTTTGCCGGCCTGCACCTCGATCCGGCCAGCCCGGTCGGGAAAGCCATGTTCGAGCGCATTGCTGACGCATTCGGCGAAGATCAGGGCAAAGGGCACGGCGGCATCGTCATCCAGCGCCACCTCGCCCGCACAATCGATGGACACAGCGACGTCGTCACGCCCGGAGGCATCCAGTATCTCGTCCATCAATTTGCGCAGGAACCGCTCCAGCTCCAGCCCTTCGTGCGTGGGATCGTGCAGGGCGCGGCTGATCCGGCCGATCAGGGCCACGCGCCGGGCCGCATCCTTCAGCGCCTTGCTGGCCGCATCATCCTTCACCCGACGCCGTTGCAGGGTCAGCAGACCGGCGACGATCTGAAGCTTGTTGGAGATGCGGTGCTGAAGTTCGCGGAACAGCAGTTCGCGATTGACGACCAGCGCGGCGCTTCTCTCCCGCTCGATCGCGAAACTGCGATACGCCATCTGCATCCAGTGGATCAGCAGGATGTCGGTCGCGACGACGAAAAGATAGAAGAGCAGCGCAACGATGGTGCTGTAGCTGAAATAGCCCTGGTTCGGCGCGATGAAGGCCGCCCATGCGAACAGACCGCACAGAATGGCCGCAAAAATGCCGGGGCCGCGACCGAAGAAAAAGGATGTGACGATCACCGCCGGAAAGAAGGTGACATAAGGGAAGCCGATCGGAAGCTGTCCAGCGACCGCTTCCCGAATCAGCAAGGCAAGGACGCTAAGCACCAACGCCGATCCATAGGCCAGGATCGGACGATCGGTCGCCAGCGGCAAACGCTCCAGAAAGCGTTGTTCATCGCCCGCCATATGTGATGGTCCCCTGTTCTCGACACCGTTAGCCGATCGAAACGGAACGCACACTAAAATGCATCAATCTTTGTGGATTAGATATGTGAATATGCAGGGGTTTTGCAATCGCGCCGTCGAACGGCGCGAGTGCCTATCACGTCCTTTTCGGGATCAGCGTCCTCCGGCCGCGCCCGCGACATTTGCGGGCGCCTGCGCCGTCCGCCCGCTGGGCATGACCATCGCCGACCAGCTCTTGTCGGGGTCCAGATATTTCCTGGCCAGCGCCTGGATATCGGCGGGCGTGACCGAGAGCAGATCGGTGCCGAAATTCTGCATCGCGGTGATGTAGCGCGGATCGCGCGTCGCGCCCTCCATTTGGCTCATCCAGAAGGCGTTGCCGGTGCTGGCGCGGTTGAGCAGCTGGCGCATCGGCGTGACGATCCGCTGCAACTCGTCGTCGGTCACCGGATGATCGCGCAAATCCTGCGCCACATTGGCAACGAAGCTGAAGAAATAGGGCAGCTTGTCCGGCTTCACCTGACTGATGACCTGAATATAGCCGCCCGACCCAAAGGCGAAGGGCCAGTTGTTCGAGACATTGGGGCTGTACGCCGCGCCGTCGCTGGAGCGCAGCTTTTCGAACAGGCGGTCGTTGAAGATCTGCGCCAGTATTTCCAGCTGGCGCGCCTCCTTGCGGGCGGCAAAGCCCCCCTCCGTCGGCCAGGCGACAACGCCGGCGGCCTGATCGGACGCGCCGTCATGCTGAAGCAGCAGGGGCGCGGCATTGTGCGCAGGAAAGCGCAGCGCCAGGTTGACCGGCGGCACCGCATTGTCGGCCCGAGCGGGAAGCACACCGAAGGTGTCCGCGACATAAGCGATGGCATCCTCGCGCTTCACATCGCCAAACATCTGCACTTCGATCGGGCCTTCGCGCAGAACCGGCTCCCATGTCGCCCGAAACGCTTCGGGCGTCAGCGCCGCGATCTCCTGGCGCGAAGGGGTGCGGAAGCGCACGTCCTTGTCGCGCAGCAGCCAGCGCAGGTCGCGGCCCAGCACCGCGTCGGGCGACTGGCTGTAACTGTCATAATTGGCAAGCAGCGCCGATTTCATGCGTGCGAGCGGCGCACTGTCCCAGCCGGGCGAGGCGAGCTTTGCCGCGAACAGGCGCAACTGATCGTGCAGGTCGGCCGGACGCGTGACGGCGGAAAATTTGAAAGCATCGTCATCGACCGAAAAGTCGAAACCGATCCGCCGCCCGTTGACCAGATCGTCTATGTCGCGCTGGTCATATTCGCCGACACCCGTCGCGGCGAGGCCATAGGCACCGGCCCAGCTGGCCACCGGCTGCGACGGCGAGAAATCCTGCCAGCCATGGCCGAAGCGCACGGCGACGCGCACCTTTTCATCCTCCGCATCGTTGGAAAACAGCGACAGGCGCACGCCGTTGGAAAATTCGATGATCTCCATGCCCAGCGTGCCGACCGGCTTGGTCGCGACCACCGTTGCCGGCGGATTGGCGGGCAGTGGCAGCTTGTCGAAACTGACCGAGCGGCTGACGAGGCGAACATTTGTGGCGGGCGCGACCGGCACGCTGATCGCGCTGGCCAGCTTTTTCGCGGCACCGGACTGATCGGCGGCGAGCGTCAGCATGGAACGCACGACCTCTCCCTGAAACAGGCGGCGCACCGCCTCCTGCATGCGGGCGGGCGTCATGCCCGGCTTGCCGGTGCGGAAGATGTCCAGCGCGGCTTCGGGCGTCACCGTGGTTTCGCGGATGTCCACCGCGCCGACCAGCGTTTCCACCTGCGTCTTGGCCGATTCGGTGTCCTTGTTTTCCACCTGGATGGCGAGCGCGGTGTCGAGCTGGCGATATTCGCGGTCGATCTCCTCCTGCGTGGGTGGCGTGCGACGGGCGTCCTCGATCACGGCGCGCACGTCCTTCACCGCCTTTTCCCAGTCGCCCGACGGCACGATGGTGATGACGGTCGCATCGATGGACCGGCTGATGTCCGATTGATCCACACTCGCCTGAATGAAGCTACCGCCCGCGCGCGCGGCCTGTTCCAGCCGGCGGTTGATGATGTTGAGCGCGACCTGATCGGTCAGCTTGCCCTGATTATAGACAATGGTGTCGGCGCGCGGCTTCCACGGGCGGACATAGGCCAGCATCATGTTGGACGCGATGCCCGGCTCCACCAGCACGGCGGTGGACGGTGCCTTGGGATCGGGCTTGCCGAAATCGGGCAGCGGTGTGGGCTTGCCCGATGTGGTCCAGCCGGAGAAGTTCTTGACCAGCAGGCGTTGCAACACCGCCGGATCGAAATCGCCGGAAATGGCGATCACCGTGCGATCGGGGCGATACCAGCGATCATGGAAAGCCTTGAGCGCGGGTGCGTTCGCGGCGTTGAGCGATTCCGATGATCCGATGGGCGTGTGGTCGGCCATCGGCTGTCCGGCGAACAGCAGCTTGCGCACCGCTTCGGACATGCGGAACTGCGGGCCGAAGCTTTCGCGCCGTTCGGCCAGCACCACCGCGCGCTCGGCGTCCACCGCCGCGGGCACGATATTGGGTTCCGACACCATGCCCATCAGGATCTTCAGGCTTTCGTCCAGCCCCGTCTCGGTCGCTGACGGCAGGTCGAGGGCATAGGTCGTGCCGGTCGGCGTGGTTTCGGCATTGCTGTCCGACCCGAAGGTCGCGCCCAGCCGCTGCCACAGCCGCTTGGCCTCTCCATCGGGCACATATTTGGAGCCGCGGAAGGTCAGATGCTCGATATAATGAGCAAAGCCGGATTCTTCCGGCTTTTCCATCAGCGACCCCACATCGACCCGCACGCGGATCGACACCTGCCCCGGCGGGACGCCGTTGCGGCGGATCGCATAGCGCAGGCCGTTGGGCAGTTCCCCCATCAACCACGCCTTGTCCACCGGCACGTCGCTGTTCTGATACAGCCAGGGGCGCTCGCCCGCCTTGCTGTTGCCATTCGATGCAGGTGCGGTCTGTGCCGAGAGCGGCAACGGGGTGGCCAGCACCGTGCCAGACAGAAGAAGCGAAATGGCGGAGAGGAAGGCGCCCGCGCGCCGCATGGGGGATTGCATGGCGCAAACTCTAGCGGCTGTTTCCTGAATGGCCAGTTACAAGATGTGTTGGACTTTCAGCCGATGGCGTCCGCCAGACCTCAGCCGAAGATCGCCACCACCTGACGGCCAAAGGCGACGGCCCGACCGGCCGCATCCCATATCCGCATATATTGCAGGGCATAGCCCTCGCCGATCTGTTCGCTCGTCGTGTCCATCAGGTGCCAGTTGTCATGTGCGGCCGGCGCCGCGCACAGGTCGATGGTCCAGTTCATCGAGCTGATAGGCGCGCGTTCGGTGAACAGGACCAGCGCACCGGGCGGCAGGGCGTCGCCCAGCGCCAGGATCGCGGTTGTCGGATCGATATGCTGCGCGCTGGCAAAGCGCACCCACACGCTGAAGTGCGGATCGCCGCTCGCGCCCGGTCGCTGACCGCCGGCCAGCCGCATTTCGAAATTGGCGGCGAATTCCGGCTGCGCCTTGGGATTGAGGAACCGTTCGCACGCGTCCGGCGGAGGCACGGAGGGCGGTGCAGGGCCATCCCAGGCAATCCGGCTTTCCCGCGCGGCTCCGAAGATGAAGGTCGTGCGGGCCACCATGCCGGCTTCGTTGCGGCAATCCACGGCCACGATCGTGGCCGATCGCCCCTGCCGGAGGATGGTCGGGGCAAAATGCAGTTGCCCCGTCGCCGGGCCGAGAAAGGCGATCTGTGCGGAGCGCAGTTGCGGCAGATCCCCGCCGAAAGCCTTGACCGCTGCGGCGTGGGACAGCGCCGCCGTCATGCCGCCATAAAGCGTGCGGCCCTGCGCCCAGACCGCGGGTGCCTCAACGATCCATTCCTGACCGTCGAGGGCAAAGCTATCGATCACAGTGCGAAGATCGGGCATCCGTTGCACCTAGCAACGCATTGACGCTTTCCGCAAGCGTAAAGCGCTCTGCGCGTCAGATGACGTCCAGCACCAGCCCCAGTTTCAGCGCTTCCTCCGCCTCGACATACCAGTTTTCCGGCGCGCGGGCGTGCACCTCGTCAAAGCTGACGTTCGATCCGGCGATCAGCTGACGGAAGCCTTCTTCCTCGATCCGGATGCTGTGTTCGATTTCGTTGAGCGTCGCCTTCAGGCTCGCGACGCACATGCGCAGCGGGCCATTAAGCTGCACCGATTTCATGATCTGGCGCTCGTGGATCATCAACCGCGTGCCCTTGGTCAGGAAACGCTGGTCACGCGGGAAATAGCTCATGAAGGTAGCGCCGGCGGAATAGACTGCGGCCTGACCGAGGAACAGCAGTTCGCGGCCGTCCTGTTCCATCAACAGGCGAACGTCGTCGCCCATGGCGCGCGCGACCTCCGGGTCGCCGCCAAGCGTCGTGACGGCAATGACAAGCGGCCCGTCCAGCGGGGCGGCCATCAACTGCTGACGGAACGCGCCATAGAAGACCTGATCGACCGAGCCGGACAGACGGACATGCGGTTTGGCGAGGAGGGGATATTGGGTGGGATGTGCCATGATGGCGGGCGTAACAGGCGAAAGTGCGGCTTGTTCCCGATCCGCGCGGAAATCTTACAATGCCCAGCTGAGCGTCAGGGTCGCGCGCTGGTCGCGCGCGCGCGGCGGCAGGCCGCCCACGCCGATGTCGCGCAGGCTTGCGCATGGCGGTCCGCGCGCCCAGCTTGGCACCATGTCGCGCCGGGGTAGGACTGGCCCCGACACAGTGAGTTCCATGCCCCGCCCGGTCATCGGGGCACCGCCCATCACGTCCTCCATGCGTTGCAGCGCCGTGGTCCGCTTCGCCTGCACGCGCACCTGATCCAGCGCGAGGTGGAAAGCCCCCTGCCCGCCATCGATGCCCACGCCCGTGCGCCAGCTTGACGAAAGGCGCGCGCCCAGGTCGACGGGAATGTCGTTCGAGCGTCGCTTCATCCGCGACAGGCCGGAACGCAGAGACAGCCCGATGCCACCCGGCCCAGAAAGCCGCACCGCCGCGCCTGCTTCGGTCAGGCTGTAGCGCGCGCTGCGGTCCGCCTCCCCCGTCAGCCCGCGTTCGGAGCGTGCACGCCGCGCGCTGGCGAGCAGGTCCAGCCCTGGCGCCACCGGAGCGCGGCCCGCCCAACTGGCACTGCTACCCAGATGCGCGCGGTCGCTGGAGGTAAGCGGATGGACCGCGAGAATGCTAGCGGGGCTGCCGCGCCGAGTCAGGTTGCGCGGTGCCGTATCGGCGGGCAGGGTGACGACGGGCAGCGGCTCTGTATCCAGGTCGCGCGTCATGCAGCGCGTTTCGGCGGTCGGCTGGCCCGCACATGCGAGCGGCACCATCAACAAATTCCAAGGCATGCGTCCCCCCTGCGCCAGCGGAATTGACCACCGGCGCTTAGGGCGTGGGCATGTGGGCCGCGTGACGGGGCGGCGGCGCTTTTGTGACAATGGCTAAAAAGGGAGCGTCCGGTGCGGTCGCGCGCCTTATTTCACGGCCTTCTCACGCGACAGGCGGGTCATCAGGATCGCCGCGCGGGCCGCCTGACGGCGGATCGAGCCAAGGTCCACCATCTCGCCCGGTGCATGATCGCCCTCGCTCGACGTGCCAAGGCCGACCAGCCCGTCCACATCGGCGGCAACGAAGCTGATGTCGCCCGCGCCGCGCTTCAACGGGTCGAGCCGGTCCATCTTCGCCAGGCCAAGGTCGGCGTTGACGCCGTTCAGCCGGTCGAGCAGCGCGGCATTGCCTGGCGTTGGCGCCATGGGCGGATAGCCTTCCTCAAAGCTGATCTCTGCCCCCGTGCCCGGCGCATGGGCGGCAACGATCGCCTTCATCTTCGCGGTCACGCGGTCGGTCTGATCCTGGCTGAGGGTGCGGAAATCGCCGCGCGCGACGGCGATGTTGGGGATGATGTTGGTCTTTCCGGTGACCGCGATGCGCACGCCGTCCGCGTCCAGCTGCGCGCTCTGCCCGCCGCCCACGATACCGACGTTGAAGGTCAGGTTGGGTTCGGGCAGCTCCTTGCGGAAGGCGGCGATGATGCGGGTCAGCTCGAAAATCGCGCCTTCGCCCGCGGCGGGGGAGAAAATGCGGCTGGAATGGCCCGACTTGCCGGTGGTCGTCAGCGTCCAGCTGTTCGATGAGCGGCGCGCGATGGAGCCCATGTCCTTGCCGTCCTCAACCGCCAGCCCTTCGAAATCCAGCGCCGCGTCGGCGCGCTTGCCCGCCGCGATCAGGTCGGCGCGGGCGATGTCGAGCGGGCGGCCCGCATCTTCCTCATCCCCCGTCAGCACGATTTCGATATTCGCGTCCTTCAGCGTGCCCGCCGCCTGCATCGCGCGCAGCGCCGCGATCATGGTAACGACCCCGCCCTTGTCATCGCCCGCACCCGGCCCGGTCGCCATCTCGCCCTTGCGCTCGAAGCGCTGAAACGGGCTGTCCTTTTCAAACACGGTGTCCAGATGGCCGATCAGCAACAGCCGCTTGGTCCCCGGCTTGCCGGCATGGACGGCGATCAGGTCGCCCGCGCGCTGGATCTGCGTCTTGGGCTTCCACTGCGTCTTGAAACCGAGCGCGGTCAGTTCGGGCACGACCATGTCGCGCACCGCCTCCACCCCCGCGACATTCATCGTGCCGCTGTTCTGGTTCACCATGCGTTCGAGCAACGCGACCGACCGCTCATATTCGCTTTCGACGGTCGCGCGCATCTTGCTCTCCTGCGGCGAGAGTTTCGCCAGCGCCGGCGTGGCGAGCGCAGAGGTGAGAAGGAAGGCGGCGATGGCGGTACGGAACATGAAGTCGGTCCCCTGAATGGCTTTGGTCTTGAACGGGTCTGGCGATGGGTAGCAGAGGCGGCGGCGCGGTGTCATGGCTCTCGCGCGGGTCACTTGCCGCCGGCAAGATCCTTGACCAGATCGGTCAGAAGGTCGCGGCCGGTCAGCAGCGCCTTCACCGACATGCGTTCGTTCAGGCCATGCGCGCCGCTGCCTTCCGGGTCGCTGTAGGTGCCCGGCACGCCATAGGTCGGGATGCCGATCTTGCTGAGGAAGATCGCGTCCGTCGCGCCGGTAGACATGGTGGGGACCAGCGGGACGCCGGGATAATATTTCGCCACCAGCTTTTCGGCCGGCCCCACGATGCGCGGGTCGAGCGGGGGCAGCACGGCAACC
>JAXHOI010000045.1:0-26954 GCA_034519505.1 Sphingobium sp.
CAGTTACGTATTGCTAACGGCCACGCGCTGGAGGATTTGGGCTGGAACGACATGGGCGAGGATGCGGCACATGCCGCCAACCCGGTCGAACATCGCCCCTTCACCGCGCTGACGCCGATGCCGCACCATGCGCCGGTGCCGGCACCTGCTCCGGTCGCCGAACCGGCGGCAACAGAAGCCGCCGCGCCGCTGCCCGCCGAACCGGTTGCAGAGGCAGCTCCCGCGCCCGCACCGGCCAAGGTCGCCGCGAAGGCGAAGAAGGCCGCCGCTCCGCGCGCCGCCAATGGCGCGACGGGCAAGGGCAAGTCCGCCTTCACCCTGCGCATCGACCCGGACCGGCACCTTCAGCTGCGCCTCGTCTGCGCGGTCAAGCATCGCTCCGCCCAGCAGATCCTGATCGAGGCGCTGGACAATTATCTGGGCACCTTGCCCGAAATCGCCAAGCTGGCCGGACAGGTTCCGACCACGGGCGCGAAGTAACGATCGACGGGGATAGACGATCATGAAACGCAAGGCTTTTCTAAACGTGGCGGTGTCGTCGCTGATCATGGGGACCACCATGGTCGGCTGTGCGGCATTCAACCCGACCCGCGTGTCGAACGCGGCGGTGCAGAACCCGGCCAAGCTGGTCGCCATGACCGAACAGGCACTGGGCAAGCATGACGCGGTGAAGGCCGTGACCGCCGCCGAAGCCGCCGTTGCCGCCGATCCGCAGAACGCGGCCTATCGCACGATGCTGGGCCGGGCCTATCTGCTCGCCGGGCGCTATGCCTCGGCCGAAACAAGCTTTTCCGACGCGATGACGCTGGGGGCGAAGGACGCGCGCACGATCGTCAGCCTGGCACTGGTTCAGGTGGCGAACGGCAAGGCTGCGGCCGCCCGCAACATGCTGGACGCCAACCGCGAGAACCTGCCCGCCGTCGACTTCGGCCTCGCCATCGCCCTTGCTGGCGACGCGGACGAGGGCGTGCGCGTGCTGGGCGAAGTCATTCGCGATCCCGCATCGGGGGCAAAGGCGCGCCAGAACCTCGGCTATGCCTATGCGCTGGCCGGTCGCTGGCCCGAAGCAAAGCTGATGGCGCAGCAGGACCTGTCGCCCGAAGCGGCGCAGGAACGCATCCTTGCCTGGGCACGCACCGCGCAGGCGGGGTCGGAGCCGCAGCGGATCGCCGCGCTCACCGGCGTGAACCCGGTGGCTACCGACGCGGGCCTGCCGGTCCGCCTTGCCCTTAACAGCAATGCCGGCGCGCCGGTTCAGACGGCCGCCGCCGAGCCGGTGGCAACGCCCGCTCCGGTCGCCGCGCCGGTCGAAACGCCGTCGGAACCGACCGCGATCGCCAGCTTTGCAGAAGCGACCCCCGCTCCTGAAGCGCCTGCGGTCGTCGAAGCGGTGGCCAAGCCCGAACCCACCCCCGTGCAGATCGCAGAGGGTGCAAAGGCGGTGATGGAAGCCCGCCCGATCGCCGCGCCGATCATCCGCGCGCCCGCTACGCCGATCCGCACTGCCGCCGTCGTGCGCCGGGGCGCTGAGGAAGCCGCGACGGCCCGTCGCATCGCGTTCGAACCCACGCAGAGCACCGGCGGCAAGAGCTTCGTCGTGCAGCTGGGCGCCTATGACAATGCCGCCGTCGCCCGCGAAAAATGGCGTTCGCTGGCCAGCCGCAATGCCGACATCGCCCGCTTCCCTGTCGTCGCGACGCAGGCGACCGTGCGCGGCCGCAACTATCACCGTCTGGCGATCAGCGGCTTTGCCACTGCGCAGACCGCTTCCGCCATGTGCAGCGCCATCCGTGCGCAGGGCAATGCCTGCTTCGTGCGCGCGGGCGACCCCGGCGTGAAGGCAGAGCGCTGGGCGCTCGCCAAGCCCCGCCAGTTCGCGGCGCGCTGAACCCAGACACGACTTCGATTGAGAGGATGGGGACGGTGCACTGCATCGTCCCCTTTTTTCATTTCCGTTACAGGAAATGCCCGCCCTTCATCACGCGGCCGACGCGGCCCTGAACGGGCAGGCGGTCGAACGGGGTGTTGCCCGCTTCCGCCGCCATCTTGCCTGAATCCACGCGCCACGGACGGTCGGCGTCGATCAGGATGATGTCGGCGGGCATGTCGACCGCCAGCACCCCCGCATCGATGCCCAGCAGCCGCGCGGGATTGCGGGCCAGAAGCTCCATCATCCGGCCATGGTCGATATGCCCGTCGCGCACCATGCCCAGCGTCAGCGCCAGCAGCGTTTCCGCGCCCGCCATGCCCGGCATTGCATCGGCGAAGGGCAGGCGCTTGTCCTCCGGCCCGCGCGGGTCATGGCCCGATGCCGAGCACGTCCACCGTCCCGTCGGCAATCGCGCGCAGCGCCGCCTGCCGGTCGTCCTCGCTGCGCAGCGGCGGCGACAGGCGCGCGAAGGTGCGGAAATCGCCGACCGCGGTGTCGGACAGGAACAGATGCGCGGGGGTGATGCCGCAGGTGACCGGCAGGCCCTTCGCCTTGGCGGCGCGGATGAGGTCGAACCCGCGCGCCGTGGTGACCTGGCGGAAATGGACGCGACGCGCCGGTTTCCTCGACGAGCGCCAGGTCGCGCGCGATCGCGATCGCCTCGGCCACCGCAGGCGCGGCGGGCAGGCCGAGCCGCGTCGCCGTTTCTCCCTCGGTCGCGACCGCGCCGGCGGTGAGCCCGTCATCCTCGGCATGGATCACCGTGACGTCCAGGTCGAGCGAGGCGGCGTAGGCCAGCACGCGGCGCATCACGCCGCTGTCGGCGATCCAGTGCCGGCCGGTGGCGACCCCGCCTGCGCCCGCCTCCTTCATCAGGCCGATTTCGGCCAGGCTCCATGCCCTGCGAGGCCCGCGCGTGGCGGCGGCGAGGGGGTGGACCCACAGATCGGGCTTGCCCGCCCGCGCGGCGCGCTGGATAAGGCCAGGGTCGTCCAGCGGCGGCGACTGGTCGGGCATCAATCCCGCGCGGGTGATCCCGCCGAAGTGAAAGGCCGGCTTGTCGGTGCGGAACACGCCCAGGTCGATGATCCCCGGCGCGAGCCAGCTTGGCCGCGCGCATCGACCACCTCGGTGCCGTCCGGCAGTATCGATCGCGCCGATCGCGGCGATCCGGCCGTCCGCGATCAGGCAGCTGGCGGCCACCGCCTCCTCTTCGCCGGGCAGGATGGCGCGGCCGTTCATGATGGCGATGCGATGGTCGCTCATGCCGCGTCTCCCCATCCGTCGACCCGCCGGGCACGGCGCGTCAGCACGTCGAGGCACGCCATGCGCACCGCGACGCCCATCTCGACCTGCTCGGTAATCGCCGAACGCGCGTGTCGTCGGCGACGCTGCTGTCGATCTCCACGCCGCGGTTCATCGGGCCGGGGTGCATCACCAGCGCATCGGGCGCCGCCTTCGCCAGACGGTCGGGGGTCAGGCCATAGAGCATGTGATATTCGCGGGGGGAGGGGATGAACGCGCCGTCCATCCGCTCGTTCTGGAGGCGCAGCATCATCACCACGTCCGCGCCCTCCAGCTCCCTGCGTCGAAATCGGTGAAGGCGGTCACCCCCATCCGCTCGATCCCGGCGGGCATCAGCGTGGGCGGCGCGATGACGCGCACGTTCGCGCCCAGCGCGGTCAGGCTGTATATGTTCGATCGCGCGACGCGGCTGTGCAGCACGTCGCCGCAGATCGCGACGGTGACGCCCTGAATCCCGCCCTTGCGCCGGCGGATGGTCAGCGCGTCGAGCAGCGCTTGCGTCGGATGCTCGTGCCGCCCGTCGCCCGCGTTCAGCACCGGGCAGTCCACCTTGTCCGCGATCAGCGCGACCGCGCCCGAACTGCCGTGGCGGATGACGATCACGTCGGCGCGCATGGCGTTCAGCGTGACCGCCGTGTCGATCAGCGTCTCGCCCTTCTTCACGCTCGATTGCGCGGCGTGCATGTTGACGACGTCCGCGCCCAGCCGCTTGCCCGCGA
This sequence comes from Sphingobium sp., assembly GCA_034519505.1. Lineage (GTDB taxonomy): Bacteria > Pseudomonadota > Alphaproteobacteria > Sphingomonadales > Sphingomonadaceae > Sphingobium. Next base: position 3,955 of record JAXHOI010000045.1, read on the forward strand.
TCTCGAACGACAGCAGCGTGCGCGTGCTGTTCTCGAAAAAGGCGTTGATCTGCGTCAGGCCGGACAGGCGCCCGTCATGCTTGCGCGAATCGGCGCGGTTCAGGGCGACCCACTGCTCCGCCTCGTCCAGCAGGAAACTGATCTCCCACGGGGCAAGACCCGATATGCCAAGCAAATGGCGATGTGGAAAAGCATCCCGCCCGGTCAATCCGGACGACCCGATCTGGCTGGAACCCTGCGGCATGGCGTTGCCTTAGGCGACCGGCGGGCGCGGCTCAACCCCTGCGATAGGCAAGTGCGTCGATCGCCCCTTGCAGGATGTAGGCTGCGGCCAGCTTGTCGACCAGCTCGGCGCGCCGCGCGCGGCTTGCATCCGCGTCGATCAGGGTGCGGGTGACCGCCTGCGTCGACCAGCGCTCGTCCCACATCAATATGGGCAGGCCGAAGTCGGCGACATTCTGGGCAAAGGCGCGGGATGCCTGGCTGCGCGGACTTTGCGTGCCGTCCAGATTGACCGGCAGGCCGATGATGATCCCCTTCACCTGCTGCGCGGCGATGAAATCGCGCAGGATCGCCTTGTCGCGGGTGAATTTCGTGCGGTTGATCGTCTGCGCCGCCGACGCGATGGTCCAGCCCGCGTCGCACAGCGCCATGCCGATCGTCTTGGTGCCCACGTCCAGCCCGATCAGACGCCCGCCGATGGGGAGCGCCTCGGCGAAATCGCCCGCATCGGCGGTAATCAGCGCTGCTTCAGGAATGTCGTAAGCCTTTCGGTGGCGTCGCGCCGCAGGTTGGCCCAGAACAGCGCATAGTCATAGACATGATAGTTGTTGCCCGGCAGCACATAGGGGCCAAGGTCGGGCGGATCGCCGATCATCAGGAAGCCGCGCTTGTCGCACCGTGCGGGCACGGCGGCGGGCACCAGCGTCGCCTTTGTCAGGCTGGCGTCTGGGCGCAGCGTGCCCAGGTTCAGGCTGGCTGCCGCCGCGCTGTTGGGCGTGCCGGTCAGCGGATTGGTGCACAGCATCTGCGTGCCCTTGCGGGCCACGCCGGCGAAGCCGGTTTCCGCGTCGAATATCTTTTCGATGCTGTCCGTCTCGGCCGGTTCGGCAAAGCTTTGCCAGGACAGGATGCACCCGGCCTGCGCCCGCGCGGTGCAGGCGGGCAGGCCCAGCGCGGGCAGGTCGGCACTCACCGACACCGGCCAGCCGACGGCATAGACCGCGACGATCCGGCGACGAATCGCCTCGCTGCCCGCCGCGTCCTTCAGCAGGCGCAAGAGGTGCAGCGTGCCCTGACTGTGCCCCGCCAGAATGATCGGCCCGTCGGGATTGGCATGCAGGAACCACGCGAACGCCTGCGTCACGTCGGCATAGGCCGCGTCCAGCGCCCGCGTCGCGTCCGCGCTGTCGCCCAGGAACGCGCCGAACGTCGCCTGCCGGTAACGCGGCGCCCACACCTTGCCGGCGGGGGCGAACACGCTCGCCTGGCTCTGCACGAACAGCTTGGCGCGCTCCGCCCCGTCGCGCGCGGGGTTTTCCGCGTTCCAGTGCTGGCGGTCGAAATAGCTGGTCGGGTGGATGAAGAAGATCGCGGCCTGGCCCCCATCGGCCGCGCTCTTTTCCGCGCGATAGCCGTCGGGCAGCCACAATGTCGGGTCCTTCGCGCCCATGTCGGGCCGCGCGATCCACATGCGCCCGCTGGCATAGGCGTCGCTCGCCAGCGGCTTCATCGGCCGGAACTGGCTGCGCGGAACCATGGCATAGGTCAGCAACTGCTGGCCCCACATGCGATAGGCGAGACTGGCGGCGAGGGTCAGCACGATGAGGGCGGCGACTCCATAGAGGAACTTGCGGGCCAGACGGACATCCCCAGAACATTGGCGCCAAACGGTCGCGCATGACGGCGCGGCGCGGCATCTTGTGCCCGCTCTGCCTCTCCATCGCCCGTTTTGCAAGGCGCACCGGCCATATGCCCGCTTGAAGGGCGGCGATACGGGTGCTAGCGGGCGGCGATGATCGACAATGCAACCGTCAGGAAAATCGCGGGCCTCGCGCGCATTTCCATCACCGATGCAGAGGCCGAGGCGCTTCTGCCCGAACTCAACAATATTCTGGGCTGGGTGGAACAGCTGGGAGAGGTCGACGTGACCGGCGTGGAGCCGATGGCGTCGGTGATCGCCAATCATCTGCGCCTGCGCACCGACGAAGTGACCGACGGCAATGTGCGTGACAAGGTGCTGGCAAACGCGCCGGCGGCCGAACATGGCTTCTTCGCCGTGCCCAAGGTGATCGAATAATGACTGAACTGACCAACCTTACCGTCGCGCAGATCCGCGACGGCTTTCGCGCTGGCGATTTTTCCGCGCGCGAAGTGGCCGAAGGCTTCAACGCCAACGTGGCCGCCGCCCGCGCGCTCAACGCCTATATCGTCGAAACCCCCGATCATGCGCTGGCTGCGGCCGACGTGGCGGACGCGGCACGGGCAAAGGGCGACATGTTGCTGCCGCTCTCGGGCGTGCCGATCGGCATGAAGGACCTGTTCTGCACCGCAGGCGTGCAGACCACGGCGGCCAGCCATATGCTCGAAGGGTTCGTGCCGACCTATGAATCGACCGTCTCGGCCAAGCTCTGGGCGGCGGGCGCGGGGATGCTGGGCAAGCTCAACCTTGACCAGTTCGCCATGGGGTCGTCGAACGAAACCAGCTATTTCGGCAACGTGATCTCGCCCTGGCGGCGCGTAATGACGGCGGCAATGCGGCGCTTGCGCCGGGCGGCTCGTCCGGCGGTTCGTCGGCGGCGATTTCCGCGCGGCTGTGCCCGGCGGCGACCGGCACCGACACCGGCGGCTCCATTCGCCAGCCCGCTGCCTTCACCGGCATTTCGGGGATCAAGCCGACCTATGGCCGCTGCTCGCGCTGGGGCATCGTCGCCTTCGCCTCCTCGCTCGATCAGGCGGGGCCGATGGCGCGCGACGTGCGCGACTGCGCCATCATGCTAGAGGCGATGGCGGGCTACGACCCGAAGGACTCGACCTCGCTCGACCTGCCCGTGCCGCAGTGGGAGGCGGGACTTTCCGCCGATCTTCGCGGCAAGAAGGTCGGCATTCCGCGCGAATATCGCATCGATGGCATCGATGCCGAAGTCGCCAAAAGCTGGGACGATGGCATCGCCTGGCTGAAGGATGCGGGCGCGGAGGTGGTGGACGTATCGCTGCCCCACACCAAATATGCGCTGGCCGCCTACTACATCATCGCCCCGGCCGAAGCCTCATCGAACCTCGCGCGCTATGATGGCGTGCGCTACGGCCTGCGCGACCTGCCCGACGGGGCGGGATTGCAGGACATGTATGCCGCCACCCGCGCCGCCGGCTTCGGCCCGGAGGTGCGCCGCCGCATCATGATCGGCACCTATGTGCTCTCCGCCGGCTTCTACGACGCTTATTATACCCAGGCGCAGAAGGTCCGCGCGCTGATCGCCCGCGATTTCGATCAGGCGTTCGCGCAATGCGATTTCATCCTGACGCCGACCGCGCCCAGCGCAGCCTTCGGCCTTGGCGAAAAGACCAGCGATCCGCTCGCCATGTATCTGAACGATGTGTTCGCCGTGCCCGCCAGCCTCGCGGGCCTGCCCGCCATGTCGGTGCCCGCGGCGCTGACGGCGCAGGGACTGCCGCTCGGCCTTCAGGTGATCGGCAAGGCGCTGGACGAACAGACCGTGCTGAACGCGGGCCTCGCCCTCGAACAACGCGCCGGCTTCACCGCGCGGCCGGACAAGTGGTGGTGAACGGTCCCGCTGCCGACTGACGGGAGATGCAATGGCGCCCCCGCCCGCGCGCGGGGCTGGCCGACAAGGGCATAGGGGGACCATGGACGGGGGCGAGCCATTGCAGGAAAGTGCGTCGGTCCGCCGCGCCGCCGGGGCTGCGCCCGTCCGGCAGATTCAGGGGCTGGATTCCCTGCGCGGGATTGCCGCGATGCTGGTCGCGCTGTTCCATTTCCGCATATCGGGCCATGTCATGGAATCGCCGCTGGTCCGCAACGGCTGGATCTTCGTCGATTTCTTTTTCGTGCTCAGCGGCTTCGTTATCTGCCATGCTTATGGCGACCGCCTTGCCGCGCGCACCGTGTCGGTGGGTCGGTTCATGGCGCTGCGCATGGGGCGGATCTATCCGCTGCATTTCGCCGTGCTGATGGCCTGGCTGGCGTTTGAACTGCTCAAACTCGCCGCGGGGAAGGGCGGGGCGGCGTTCACCGGCGATTATGACCCGCTGACCCTGCTCTATAATCTCCTGCTGCTGCAAAGCTTCGGGTTGCAGGATTCGCTGGGCTGGAATCAGCCGGCCTGGAGCATCGCGGCGGAAATGTGGGTATATCTGCTGTTCGCTGTCCTGCTCACGATCTTTTCGGATCGCGGGCGCTGGATATTCGTCCTGCTGGGCGGCGGCGCGCTGATTTGGCTGGTGCTCGCCTCGCCAAGGGCGCTGGACGCGACCTTCGACCTTGGTTTCGTGCGGTGCGTGTTCGGCTTTTCGCTGGGGCTGGTGGTCCATGCGATATATGCGCGCTGGCCGCTGCCGCGCCAATGGCCGCTCGCGACGCTTGCCGAAGCGCTGCTGGCTGGGGCGGCGATCGGTTTCGTCTGGTTCTTCGGCTCCGGCTGGCCCACCTTTTTCGCCCCGTTCCTGTTTGCCGCCGTGGTGCTGGTCTTTGCGATGGAGCGCGGCGCGATCAGCCGGTGGCTGTGCTGGACCCCGCTCGTCTGGCTGGGCCAGCTAAGCTATTCGATCTACATGGTGCACGCTTTGGTCGAAGTGCGCCTTGCCGGGCTGCTCAAACGCTTCGGCGGCGCTCTGGAGATCAGCCAGGTCGGCACGGGCGAGCATGACCAGATGTGGAAGGCGGCGCCCTTGCTCGGTGATTTTCTGGGCCTTCTCGTGCTTTTGGTGGTAGTCGCCACTTCGTTCATCAGTTATCGGCTCATCGAACTGCCGGCGCGTGAATGGACGCGCCGACGATTGATCGGCCTGGGTATCAAGAGAAGAAATGACTGAATCAACCTATCGCATTCAGGGCGCAACCGGCGAGTGGGAGGTCGTGATCGGCCTGGAAGTCCACGCGCAGGTGGTCAGCCAGTCGAAGCTGTTTTCCGGCGCGGCCACCGCCTTTGGCGCGGAACCCAATACGCAGGTCAGCCTGATCGACGCGGCGATGCCCGGCATGCTGCCCGTGCCCAACCGCGAATGCATTCGTCAGGCGGTGCGCACCGGCATGGCGATCGACGCGCAGATCAACAAATGGTCCCGCTTCGACCGCAAAAACTACTTCTATGCCGACCTGCCGCAGGGCTATCAGATTTCCCAGCTCTATCACCCGCTGGTGGGTGAAGGCGCGGTCGAGGTGACGCTGGACGAGAAGGACCCGGACAGCCCCACCAAGACCATCGGGATCGAGCGTATCCATGTGGAGCAGGACGCGGGCAAGTTGATGCACGATCAGCATCCCACCCGCTCCTATGTCGACTTGAACCGCTCTGGCGTCGCGCTGATGGAAATCGTCTCGCGCCCCGACATGCGCTCGCCGGCGGAAGCCGGCGCCTATCTGCGCAAGCTGCGCTCGATCCTGCGCTATGTCGGCTCGTGCGACGGCAATATGGAGGAAGGCTCCATGCGCGCTGACGTCAACGTCTCTGTGCGCAAGCCCGGCGACGAATTCGGCACCCGCACGGAGACGAAGAACGTCAACTCCGTCCGCTTCGTCATGGCCGCCATCGAGCATGAGGCGAACCGGCAGGTCGACGTACTGGAAGCGGGCGGAAAGATCGTGCAGGAAACCCGCCTGTTCGATCCCGACAAGGGCGAAACCCGCTCCATGCGGTCGAAGGAAGATGCGCACGACTATCGTTACTTCCCCGATCCCGACCTGTTGCCGCTGGAACTGGACGACGCCTTCCTTGAGGAATGCCGCGCCAGCCTGCCCGAACTGCCCGATGCCAAGCGCAAGCGGTATGAGGATGGCCTTGGCCTGTCCGCCTACAACGCGGCGGTGCTGACGGCGGAGGCGGAAACCGCCCGCTGGTTCGAAGCGCTGGTGGCGCAGAGCGCGGCGATCCAGAAGAAGGACGAGGCAGAGGTTGCCAAGCCCGCCGCAAACTGGCTGCTGTCCGAACTGTTCGGCGCGCTCAACCGGCTGGGCAAGACACTGGACGACAGCCCGGTCAGCCCGGAACGCGGCGCCGAACTTCTGGCGCTGGTCGCCGACGGCACCCTGTCGGGCAGCCTTGCCAAGCAGGTGTTCGAAATCATGCTCGAAACTGGCGACAGCGCCGGCAAGATCGTCGAGGAGAAGGGACTGAAGCAGACCTCCGACACCGGTGCGATCGAGGAAGTGGTGGCGAAGGTGCTGGCCGACAATGCCGACAAGGTCGAGCAGTATCGCGGCGGCAAGGAAGCGCTGTTCGGCTTCTTCGTGGGTCAGACGATGAAGGCGATGGGCGGCAAGGCCAATCCGAAGGTCGTCAACGACATCCTGAAAAAGGCGCTGGGGTAACCCAATCGCGCCAACCCCTCCCACGTCCATGCCGGACGGGGAGGGGGGGCATTCTCCTATTGCGGCACCGGCGGCTCCACGCGCGGCTCGGAATCGGGCGGCGGCGGCGCTTCCGGCACGCCCCGGTCGGGCACGTCCCGGTTCGGGACCGGCGGCTCGACGGTGGGCGGTTCGGTATAGGGCGCTTCGCTCGGCGGGCTGTCGGGCGGCATTTCCGGCGGGCTTTGCGGTTCGATGATGTCGGGCGGCGGTACTTCTGCCGGATTGGTGGGGATGGGCTGGGTCGCCATGGCGTCTTTCTCCTGATGTCCGTTACCAAGTAACGGCGCGGCGGCCGGTTCCCCCGCGCCCAGCAGATCCCATGGCCTGATCCCCTGCCGCGCCGAAGCGAATCGGGCGCGGGGCCGGGGCTTTGCGCGCCCGCTGCTTCACGTTGCGATGCGATAAGGGCAAAAAGCCGCTGATTCCGGCCTTGCCCTTCGGTCCCCCTTCCTCTATGCCGCCGCATCCCGGCGACCAATGCGGGCGTGGCGGAACTGGTAGACGCGCCAGATTTAGGTTCTGGTATCGCAAGATGTGGGGGTTCGAGTCCCTTCGCCCGCACCAGTGGTCGCCGCGTTCGCGCGCAGGAAGCGCCAACGAAATCCAGCTTTTATAGAGCTTTTATAGAAAGCGTTCGAGAAGAGACGATGCAGACTGTCGAAACGTTGAACGAAGGCCTCAAGCGCGCCTACACGCTCACCATCACCGCCAAGGACATCGACGCGCGCGTCGAACAGGAAGTGAAGACCATCGCGCCGCAGGTGCGGATGCCTGGCTTCCGTCCCGGTAAGGTGCCGGCCAACCTCGTCCGCAAGATGCACGGCGAATCGCTTCAGCGCGACGCGCTCAACAACTCGATCCAGGAAGGCGTGCAGAAGGTCATCGCCGACAACAAGCTGCGCCCGGCGATCCAGCCGTCCGTGGAACTGGACGAAGGGTTCGAGTTCGGCAAGGACGCGGAAATCAAGGTCGCGCTCGAAGTGCTGCCCGACATCGCGGCCCCCTCGATCGACGGGCTGAAGCTGGAGCGCCTGACCGTCGAGCCGACCGAAGCGGAAGTCGCCGAAGCGGCCGGCCGCATCGCCACGCAGCAGAACGCCTTCGCCCCCTATGCCAAGACCCACAAGGCCGCCGATGGCGACGTGGTGGTCATGGACTTCGTGGGCAAGGTCGATGGCGAAGCCTTTGCCGGCGGCACGGGTTCCGACATGAAGGTCGCCATCGGTTCGGGCAGCCTGATCCCCGGTTTCGAGGAGCAGCTGGTCGGCGTGAAGACCGGCGATGAAAAGACCATCGACGTCACTTTCCCGGAAGATTACGGCTCGAAGGAACTGGCCGGCAAGGCCGCAACCTTTGACCTGAAGATCACCGCGATCCTCGATCCGTCCAAGCCGCAGGTCGATGACGACTTCGCCAAGGGTCTGGGTCTGGAAAGCGCTGAGAAGCTGAATGAACTGCTCAAGGCCCAGGTCGAGCAGGAACTGAACGGCCTCACCCGCACCCACATGAAGCGCAAGCTGCTCGATCAGCTCGCCGCCGCGCATGATTTCGACGTGCCGCCCAGCATGGTGGAAGCCGAATTCAACCAGATCTGGCAGCAGCTGGAACATGAAGCGGGCCATGAGGAAGATCCGGCCGCCGCGCTCGCCGAAATGGAAAAGGAAAAGGATGACTATCGCGCCATCGCGGTCCGCCGCGTGCGCCTTGGCCTCCTGCTCTCCGAAATCGGTCAGGCGAACAATGTTCAGGTGTCGCAGCAGGAAATGAACATGCTGATGCAGCAGGCGGCGATGCAATACGCCCCGGCTGACCGCGAACGCTTCTTCCAGTTCATTCAGCAGGACCCCATGGCCGCCGCCCAGCTGCGCGCGCCGCTGTATGAGGACAAGGTCGTCGACTTCCTGTTCGACAAGGCCGAAGTCACCGACCGCGCCGTGACTCGCGAAGAGCTGCAGGCCGAAGTCGAAGCGGACGAGGACGGCCACGTCCACGGCCCCGATTGCGGCCACGACCATCACGACCATGGCGAGAAGAAGGCCGCCAAGAAGGCGCCTGCCAAGAAAGCCGCCGCCAAGAAGGACGAGGTGAAGGCCGAGGAAGCCGACGCCGCGCCCGCCGAGGTAAAGAAGCCCGCCAAGAAGGCACCGGCCAAGAAGGCCGAAGCCAAGGCGGAAGAGGCCGCTCCGGCTGAGGAAAAGAAGCCGGCGAAGAAGGCTCCGGCCAAGAAGAAGGCGGAAGCCTGATCCTTGTGCCGATCGGCCTGACTATGCGCCGAACGGAATGACGATGGGGCCTGTCGACGCTGTGTCGGCGGGCCTCATGTCTTTTGGGGCCGTCTCTATCGGGGCTGAACCGGGCGCGCGGCATTGCGGGAAGGAGCGCCGGGCAGGGCGCTTCCCCACCATCGCGCGCAGGCATGTCGCACCAGAAGTTTTTTAATCCAATTGATGCTACAGCGCCCCCGCATCCGGCGTGGGGCCGTGCAACGAAGAAATGGGATTCCAACCGATGGCTCAGCCGCGGATCGCCGTCATCCTGCCATGCTATAACGAAGCGGGCGCCATCGCGCAGACGGTGCGCGATTTCGCCGCCGCGCTGCCATCGGCCACCATCTACGTCTATGACAACAACAGCACCGACGGCAGCCGCGACATCGCGCTCGCCGCCGGGGCCATCGTCCGTCCCGTCCGCCAGCAGGGAAAGGGGCATGTGGTGCGTCGCATGTTCGCCGATGTGGACGCCGACATCTACATCATGGCCGATGGCGACGCGACCTATGAGGCCGCCGCCGCGCCGGGTCTCGTCGACCTCATGCTCGCGGAAAATCTCGACATGGTGGTGGGGTGCCGCAAGACGGAGGTGGAGGAAGCCTATCGCCGCGGCCATCGCATGGGCAACTGGGCGCTCACGACCCTGCTCAAGCGCCTGTTCGGGCGCAGCTTCACCGACATCCTGTCGGGCTACCGCGTGTTCTCCCGCCGCTTCGTGAAGAGCTTCCCGGTGCTGTCCGCCGGTTTCGAGATCGAAACGGAAATCAGCGTCCATGCGCTCGAACTCGCCATGCCGGTGGCGGAGCGGGTAACGGCCTATGCCGCCAGGCCGGAGGGGTCGGAAAGCAAGCTTTCCACCTATCGTGACGGCTGGCGCATCCTGCGCACGATCATTCAGCTTTACCGGATCGAACGGCCGATCTGGTTCTTCGGCGGCATCGGCCTTGGCCTGATGCTGCTCGCGCTGCTGCTCGCAGCCCCGCTGCTGCCGACCTATCTCGCCACCGGTCAGGTGCCGCGCCTGCCCACCGCGATCCTGGCGACCGGCCTTGTCACCATCGGCGTGCTCAGCTGGATGTGCGGCCTGATCCTCGACACCGTGGTGCGTGGACGGCGCGAGGTGAAGCGGCTCGCTTATCTCGCCCATGCCGCGCCCGCCGATGCGGCGCAGGGCTGAATGAAACGCACCGTTCCGCCCGATTTCGATCATTCGCAGGGGGGACGCTAAGCGCTCGTCAACCTTCCAAAAGTTAAAGCTCTTGAACCCGGCTCGCATTGTCCCGATGTAGGGCCGGGCAAAGACAACCGACCTGAAAGATTCCCATGACCGACATTATGCGCGACCCGATGGCCGCCCTCGTTCCGATCGTCATCGAACAGTCCAACCGTGGCGAACGCAGCTTCGACATCTTCTCGCGCCTGCTGCGTGAACGCATCATCTTCGTGACGGGTCAGGTGGAGGATCACATGGCCTCCCTGATCGTCGCCCAGCTGCTGTTCCTGGAATCGGAAAATCCGAAGAAGGACATCTGGATGTACATCAACTCGCCCGGCGGCGTGGTGACGGCCGGCATGGCGATCCACGACACCATGCGCTACATCCGTCCGCAGGTCGGCACGGTGTGCATCGGCCAGGCCGCATCGATGGGCAGCTTCCTGCTCGCCAGCGGCGAACCGGGCAAGCGTATCGCGCTGTCGAATGCGCGCATCATGATCCATCAGCCGTCCGGCGGCGCACAGGGCATGGCGTCCGACATCGAGATCCAGGCCAAGCGAAATCCTGCGCATCCGTCAGCGCCTGAACGGCCTCTACGCCGACTATACCGGCAAGCCGCTGGAAGAGATCGAGCGGGCGATGGACCGCGACACTTTCCTTGAAGCGGAAGAGGCAAAGGCATTCGGTCTGGTCGACGAAGTGTTCGATCGCCGCCCGCAACCCACGGACGCCGGCAGCGAAAGCTAAGCGCCCGTTTACGGGACCGGCCTATAATGGCCACTTGTGAATCCCTTCTTGCACAGGTTTAGGATGTCGGGATAAATATCGGCCTTCCGGCTTTTTCCGTTTCGTGACGGAAAAGGGCGGAAGGCAGGAAAGAAGGCGAAATGACGAAATTGACGGGTTCTGACTCGAAAAGCACGCTCTACTGTTCTTTCTGCGGAAAGAGCCAGCATGAGGTGCGCAAGCTGATTGCCGGCCCCACGGTGTTCATCTGCGACGAGTGCGTTGAACTGTGCAACGACATCATTCGTGAAGAGACGAAGGGCGGCATCGCCGGCAAGAAAGAGGGCGGCGTGCCGACTCCGGTCGAAATCTGCCGCCATCTCGATGATTATGTGATCGGGCAGAGCCGGGCCAAGCGTGTCCTTTCGGTCGCGGTCCACAATCACTACAAGCGTCTGGCGCACGGGACGAAGGCGGGCGAGGTTGAACTTGCCAAGTCGAACATCCTGCTCGTCGGGCCGACCGGCTGCGGCAAGACCCTGCTGGCGCAGACGCTGGCGCGCCTCCTCGACGTGCCCTTCACCATGGCCGACGCCACCACGCTGACCGAAGCGGGCTATGTCGGCGAGGATGTGGAGAACATCATCCTGAAGCTGTTGCAGGCGGCCGACTATAATGTCGAAAAGGCGCAGCGCGGCATCGTCTATATCGACGAAATCGACAAGATCAGCCGCAAGGCCGAAAACCCCTCGATCACCCGCGACGTTTCGGGCGAAGGCGTGCAGCAGGCGCTGCTCAAGCTGATGGAGGGCACGACCGCCAGCGTTCCGCCGCAGGGCGGGCGCAAGCATCCGCAGCAGGAATTCCTGCAGGTCGACACGACCAACATCCTGTTCATCTGCGGCGGCGCGTTCGCGGGTCTGGAAAAGATCATCGGCGACCGGCTGAAGGCGAAGTCGATCGGCTTTGGCGCCCATGTCGCCGCGCCAGAGGAACGCCGCACCGGCGAACTGCTGAGGAAGAGCGAGCCGGAAGATCTGCTGAAATTCGGCCTGATCCCGGAATTCGTCGGCCGCCTGCCGGTCATCGCGACGCTGGAGGATCTGGACATCGCCGCGCTGGTGAAGATCCTGGGCGAGCCGAAGAACGCGCTGGTCAAGCAGTATGCCAAGCTGTTCGACATGGAGAATGTCGAGCTTAGCTTCACCGACGACGCGCTCAACGCCATCGCGAAGAAGGCGATCGAGCGCAAGACCGGCGCGCGCGGCCTGCGCTCGATCATGGAGGCGATCCTGCTCGACACGATGTTCGACCTGCCCGACGATGGAGGGTGTGGAGAAGGTCGTGATCGACAAGGACGTGGTGGACGGCCGCAAGGAACCCGTCCGCGTGTTCAGCGAAGAGGCACGCAAGGCCGGCGACGCCGCCTGACCGCAGCTTGAAATCGGCTCGACAAGAGCCGCAAAAGACATTGCCCGGCACGTCATTACGACATGCCGGGCAATTTTTTGTCCTCGTTGCAGAAATGTCGCAGTGCGGCGCAAACCGATTCCGCGGCGCAAAAATTGCGTGATTTTGCACGGCCCTCTGTCTAGCCGCAGAGTCAGTAGGGTGACCTGTCATGCCAAGTCCGTCCTGCTTTGGGGGATATGTCCGGCTGTCACGCTATTGTCACAATCGGGCTGTCACAAAAGCGCAAACGGAAGACGACAGGGGCGGTCGACAAGTTCGATCGCAAGAGGGTTGAGTCGGACAAATGCGAGGGCCGCCGCGTTCACGGGACGCAGGCGCTCATATGACAAGGGGTTCATAAGATGAAGCATATCAAGCTGTTTCTTGCAGCTGGCGTTGCCACGCTGCCGATGACGGTGGCGTTTACCGCGCCCGCTTTCGCGCAGGAAACCACCGCCAGCATCCGCGGCGTGGTGACCAGCAACGGCGGTCCGGTCGTCGGCGCCAACGTCACCGTCACGCACACGCCTTCGGGCACCGTGTCGACCTATGTCACCGGCAACGACGGTTCGTTCCGCGCCACCGCGCTGCGCACCGGCGGCCCCTACACGGTAAAGGTCACGGCCGAAGGCTATGACGACGCCACCATCACCGACATCAACACGGTTGCCGGCGCGCCCTTCGCGCTGCCCGTGGAAATGACGACGCAGGGTGACGCAATCATCGTGACCGCCGTGTCGATCAAGGGCGCGGGCACCGTATCGCAGGGTCCGGCCACCGTCCTCGACGCAGAAAAGATCGGCCAGATCGCTACGGTCAACCGCGACATCCGCGACCTGATGCGCCGCGATCCCTTCGCCCGCCTCGACGACACGCCCAGCGGCGGCCGCGCGGTGTCCTTCGCCGGTCAGAACGCGCGCTTCAACCGCTTCTCGGTCGACGGCGTCGCCATCACCGACAATTTCGGTCTGAACCCCGATGGCCTGCCCAGCCGCCGTTCGCCGATCCCGCTCGATGCCATCGGCGAGTTCCAGACGAAGGTTGCGCCCTTCGACGTGCGCGAAGGCAATTTCCAGGGCGGCGCGATCAACATCGTGCTGCGTTCGGGCACCAACGAATTCCAGGGCACGGCCTTCGGCGCCTATTCGTCGGACGAACTGGCCGGCAAGAAGACGAAGCCGGGACCGGGCATTCCGACCGGCCGTCTGACGCTCCCGAGTTCAACTTCAAGAATTTCGGCGCCGAACTTTCGGGCCCGATCATCAAGGACAAGATCTTCTTCATGATCGCGGGTGAGCGTCTGCGCGCCAGCCTGCCGATCGCCGAAGGTACGGCCGAAAACAACGCCGGCACGGCCATTCCCGGCCTGACCCAGGCGGAAGTCGACAATGTCATCGCCATCGCCAAGTCGCGCTACAACTATGATGCGCGGCAATATCCTGCAGCGACCAATGAACGATCAAGCGACGATCGCCTGGTCGGCACGTCTGGACTGTCAATCATGTCCGATACACAGCGCGTGTCGCTCACCGGTACCTATACCGAAGGACTCGATCGCGCTCTGGGCAGAACACCGTCGTAACGGCTCGAACGCCGAGCCTTGGCCTGTCGAATCCGACGCCTATGGTTACAGCGGCTCGAACCGGCTGCTACACCGGCGTGCGCGCAGTTGAACAGTGACTGGACCGACGAGTTCTCGACGGAAGTCCGTGGGTTCTACAAGGATTACAAGCGTGGTCAGGACCCGATCCTGGGTCGCGGTTTCGCCCAGATGCAGGTCTGCACTGCACCGACGTCGGATCGCAGCACCGGAACGGGCCGGCAACAGCGATCTACCGGCATCCTGCCAATCCGGCTTCGGCAACGTGGTCGCCATCGGCCCGGACAGCTCGCGTCAGAGCAACGCGCTCAACACGCACACCTATGGCGGTGCGTTCCAGGCGCGCCTGACCCGCGAAGATCATGACCTGCGTCTGTTCGCCGAATATGCGCATCTCGAAGATCTACAACCAGTTCCTGCAGAACACCGCCGGCGCTTATTATTTCGACTCAATCGCCGACTTCCAGGCCGGCAATGCGCAGAGCCTGACCTATCAGAACGCCATCCCGTCGCTGAACCCGGACGATGCGGCTGCGCGCTTCTACTACAACTCATACACCTTCGGCGTGCAGGACAACTGGCACGTCACCAGCACGCTGAACTTCTCCTATGGCGCGCGGTACGACCTGTACGGCGGTGACAGCCGCGCGGCGCTCAACCCGAACTTCGTCAACCGCTACGGCTTTGCCAACAACGCCTATCTCAGCGGGCGCGGCCTGTTCCAGCCGCGCTTCGGCTTCGACTGGCGGCCGATCTCCCGCCTGTCGGTGCGCGGCGGCGGCGGCATCTTCGGCGGTGGCGCTCCGGACGTCTATGTCTCGAACAGCTTCTCGAACACGGGCATCCTGACCAACAGCCAGACGATCCTTCAGCGTAACAACGGCACATACTCGGTTCCGGGCCTGACCGACGCGCAAGGGGCGCAGACAGCGGCGCAGCCGTCCTGACCAACGTCAACGGGCACCAGCAGTCCCCACTGCGGCCAACACCGTACATCGAACAAGCGGCTGTGATCGTCACCGCGGCGACGACCAACGCGCTCGACCCGAACTTCAAGGTGCCGTCGCAGTGGCGCGCCACCGTGTCGTTCGATTACAAGGCGGATCTGGGCGCGCTGGGCGATGGCTGGAACTTCGGCGTCGACCTGCTCTATTCGGCGGTGCGCAACCAGGTGCTGTTCACCGACATTGCGTGTCGATGCCGGCCGCCCATCCGTTCACGCCGGATGGTCGAGTGCGCTACACCATCGGCAACAAACTTCGCGGACAGCAACTCAGACCTGTTGCTTACCAATACGTCGCGCGGCCGCAGCTACATCGGCGTCGCTCGTGTCAGTAAGGACTTCGATTTCGGTCTGAACCTGAGTGTCAGCTACACCTATCAGGACGTCAAGGATCAGGCGCCGGCAACCTCGTCGACCGCATCGTCCAACTACGGGAACGGCGCGTTCCTCGACGCCAATGGCGCCGCATACGGCATCTCCAACGACCAGGTGAAGCACAACATCAAGTATAACGTCAGCTTCAACCACGCGTTCTTCGGCGACTACAAGACCAACTTTACGCTGTTCGGCGAGACCCGGATCGGTCGCCCGTACAGCTACACTATGCAGGACCTGTCGTCGGCCCGCTCATCGGTGTTCGGCACCATCGGCAGCGCGTCGCGTTACCTCCTGTACGTGCCGACGTCGACCAGCGACGCGCTGGTATCGTACGACAGCGTTACGACGCAGAATACGTTCGAGACGCTTCATCCAAGTCGATCGGGCCTGAACAAGTATCGCCGGCAAGATCGCGCCGCGTAACGCCTTCAACTCGAAGTGGTTCACGCGCATCGATCTTCACCTGGCGCAGGAACTGCCGATGCCGGGTTGGGGCAAGGGCCGCTTCCAGCTGTTCGCGGATGTCGAAAACTTCACGAACCTGCTCAACAACAAGTGGGGCCAGATCCGCGAATATTCGTTCCCGTACAACTTCGCGCCGGTCCGCGTGGCGTGCCTCAGCGCGCCGGTGCCGACCGGAACGGCTCCGGGTGGCGCGGCGGTGACGAACACCAGCCAGACCTGCGCACAGTATCGCTACTCGAACTTCACGGGTGCGAGCGACACGGTCTATCCGCGCCAGTCGCTCTACGCGATCCGCGTGGGCCTGCGCTTCAGCTTCTGATCCTTCGGATCGGTTGAAGAAAAGGGGCGTCGCCAGCCATGGCGGCGCCCTTTTCGTTCGGGGCGGGGACGGGTAGGGGGCATGGCCCACCGCATATGCCTCTCCGCTCTGGAAAAGGCTGTCCTACAGGGGCTGGACGCAATATGGGCCGGGCGCTCTTTCCGACCGTCGAAACGCCTGACCCGCAAGCGCCCTCATGCAGCCCAAAACGACGTAAATCCGCCACGAAGGAGAGTGTGAAGTTTCGAGTCGCTGAGGGCTTGGGGGACGCCCGGATTCCGGGCTGCTCGCCGGTCGGTCGGGCGCTCACGATCCTGGGCCGAACGCTGTCCTACAGGCGGCTGGGGCGATAAGACGCAGTGGCTCTTTCCGATCGTTGAAATGCCCCTGTCTCCCGCGCTGTCGCATCCGGCAAAGGCGCAGAAATCCGCGCGCTTGGGGAGTGTGAAGTTTCGAGTCGGCCCGGTGCGCGCTTCGTTCAGCCCGTGGGCGCCTCATCTGGACGCAGGCGGCGCAGGCGCGGTGCCTCCTCCAGCCGTCCGGCCTCGCGGATATTCTCTCGCAGGTCCTCGCGCTTCTGATGAATCGACGCGATCACCGGCCCCATCGCGACGCCCAGGTCGACCAGGGCAGTCTCGGCCAGTTGCAGCGAGCTTTCCAGCGTTTCGGGCACCGCGTCGCTGGCGCCCGCCTTGTACAGCTCGGCCGCATGTTCGGGATCACGGGCGCGCGCGATGATCGGCAAGTCGGGCACCCATCCGCGCACCCGCCGCGTCACCCGCACCGACAGCACCGGATCGTCCATGGTCAGGATGAGGGCGCGGGCATGGCCCAGCCGCAACTTGTCCAGCATCTCCGCCCGCGCCACGTCGCCGAACAAAATGGGATATCCGTCGCGGCGGGCATGGGCGACGACATCGGGGTCGGACTCCACGATGACGCAGTTCTGGCCATGCTGCTTCAACAGGTCGGCGACCATCTGGCCCACCCGACCGAAGCCGATGACCACTGCCGCCGGGCCAAGGCCGTCCTCTCCCACCTGCGGTTCGTCGGCATTGCCCATCTCGATCCGGCGCGCGACATCATGGCCGATCCGGGCCAGCAACGGCGTGATGGTCAGGCCGATGGCCGTGACGATCTGCCAGAACGCCGCGGTCGACGGCAGGATCAGCTGCGCGGCGGACGCGGTGCCCAGCACGATCAGCGTGGTTTCCGACGGGCTGGCCATCAGCACCCCGGTTTCCAGCGCGACGCCGCGCCGCGCACCCGTCAGCCGCAGCAGGGTGGATGTGACCACCGTCTTCACCAGCACCACGCCGACCACCGCGACGCTCAGCGACATCCAGTTCTCCGCGATGACCCGCAGGTCCAGGCCCATGCCCACGGTGATCAGGAACACGCCCAGCGCCAGCCCCTTGAACGGCGCGGTGATGACCTCCACCTCGCCATGATATTCGGTCTCCGCGATCAGCAGCCCGGCGAGCAGCGCGCCGACGATCGGCGACAGGCCCGACAATGTCGTCACCAGGCTGGACACGATGACGACCAGCAGGCTGGCGGCCAGGAACACTTCGGGGCTTTTCGTTCGCGCCGCCTGGCTGAACACATGGGGCAGCACGAAACGGCCCGCGACCATCAGGGCGACGACCGCAATGCCGCCGCTCAGCAGCACGTTGACGATGCCCTCGAACCCGTTGCTGCCCGCCGCCACCGGGGCCATGGCGCCCAGCGCGAAGACGATGGGGACCAGCGCCAGATCCTCGAACAACAGCATGGCAAAGGCAGTGCGTCCGACCGGAGACTGCGTCCCCGCCATCGGCAGCACGAGCGCGGTGGACGACAGCGCCAGCGCCAGGCCCAGGCCGATGGCCCCGGCGGTGGGCTGCCCGATGACATAAAGCGCGGCGGCGATGATGATACCCGAAGCGCCCAGCTCCGCCGCGCCAAGGCCGAACACCAGCTTGCGCATCGACCACAGCCGCTTGAAACTCAGCTCCAGCCCGATGGAAAACAGCAGCAGGATGATGCCGAATTCCGCGAACGGCTCCATCGCCTTGGGATCGGAAATGGTGACATGGTACAGCCATGGGAACTGCCCGACCAGCGACCCCAGACCCGCCGGCCCGGCCAGCATCCCGACCAGGATGAAACCGATCACCGGGCTGATGCGGAACCGGGCGAAGCCGGGAATGACCAGCCCCGCCGCGCCCAATATCACCAGCGCGTCGCTGAACCCCTTATGATCCACTTCAATAGCCATGGGGGCATTAAAGCAGCCTTGGCGCACGCTGTCAGCAAGCGCGGCCAAGTTTCTGTAATTTATATGCTGCCGGGGCGGTGGATGTCGGGCAGGTCAGCCGCCGCCGGGCGAATTATGGCCGCCCGCCGGCACCGGCCCGCCGCTTGGCGCATGGTGATGGGCGGGGTTGCTGTCCCATTCGATCTTGTACAGGTCGAACCGCCGGTCACGAAGGTTGCGCACCGTCCCTTCGGCCCGCGCCCAGCTAAGGTCGGCCAGGTTGACGTCCGACATGGTCAGCGTCTCGACATTCTCGCTCGCCTCCGCTGCGATGCCGTCCCGCGCGAAGGGCAGGTCGCAGGGCGTCAATATGCAGCTTTGCGCATATTGGATGTCCATATTGTCGACATTGGGCAGGTTGCCGACATTGCCCGACATGACGACATAGCACTGGTTCTCGATCGCCCGCGCCTGCGAGCAGTATCGCACGCGCATATACCCCTCCCGACTGTCGGTGCAGAAGGGGACGAACAGCATCCGGGCGCCCTGATCCACCAGCCGCCGGGCCAGTTCGGGGAACTCGCTGTCGTAACAGATGAGGACGCCGATCGGCCCGCAATCGGTCTGGATCACGTCCACCGCATCGCCGCCCTTGATGTTCCACCAGAACGCTTCGTTGGGCGTGGGATGGATCTTCTCCTGGCTGTGCAGCGATCCGTCGCGCAGCGCGACATAGGCGACGTTCTGAATATCGCCGTCATCCGTGCGGGTGGGGTGCGATCCGCCGATGATGTTGATATTGTATTCCAGCGCCATCCGGCTGAGTTCCTGGGTCAGCCGCGGGGTATAGCCGGTCAGCTTGTCGATCGCCTCCGCCGGGGTCAGCTTCTTCTTCTCGAACGAGAGCAGGGGAGGGTGAAGAGTTCGGGAAAGACGATGAAGTCGGAACGGTAATCGGCCGCGACATCGACGAAATATTCGATGTTGCGCACGAATTCCTCGACATTCTCCACCGCCCGCGCCTGAAGCTGGCAGGTGGCGAGGCGCACGCTTTCCACCCCGCGCGGCACCCGCATCTCATTGGGTTCGTCGGGATCGACATAGGGATTGCGCCATACCAGATGCGCGGCATGCCCATCCGACGCCTTGTCCTCCGGCAGATAGTTTTCCAGGATTCCAATGGGTTCGAACCCGTTTTTGAGCTGAAAGCTGATCACCGGATCGCGCAGCTTTCCGTGCACCACCTGATCCAGATAGTCCTGCGGGCCGTCCAGTTTGCGCCGGGCGCGGGCATAGCCGGGCAGGCGACCGCCGATGACGATGCCGTGCAGGTCCAGTTCCTCCGCCAGCGCCTTTCGCGCATCGTAAAGCCGCTGGCCGATGCGAAGACCGCGCAAGCGCGGGTCGACGGCCACTTCATAGCCATAGAGCCACTCGCCCGCCGCGCTGTGGCGGGTGCCATATCCGTTGGCGGTAATTTCGTCCCAGTCGTGCTGGGCAAAGGCCATCGTCCGGCTGACCCGCATGGTGGCGGCATAGCCGACCACGTCGCCTTCATACAGGGCGACGAACACGCCCTGCGGATGGTTGTTGATCTGCCCCCGGACCATCGCCGTCGAATAATTGGGCAGGCCGGGATAGGCGCGCGCGATGAGCTTCAGGATCCTGGCGATATCGCCGGGGACGGCATTGCGGATTTCCAGGCGGCGACGTTCCTTGGTGCTCATCTTCATCTTCCCGCGTCAACTGCTCCCCGCGCCGGGCATGACGGGTCGCTCGATCCCGCTGGCCGCTTGCGCCGGGCAAAAAGAAAGGGCCGGCTTTCGCCTCCTGCGCCATGACCTATCATGACGACAGGGAAACGAAAGCCGGCCCCCTTCTAAATCAGCCGGGTGGCGATCAGTTCCACTTGTCCATGGCGGCTTCCAGATTGACGCGGATTTCTTCGAAGAACTGCTCCGTGGTCATCCATGCCTGTTCCGGGCCGATCAGCAGCGCCAGATCCTTCGTCATCTTGCCGTTTTCGACGGTCTTGATGCACACGCGCTCCAGTTCCTCGGCGAAGCGCGTGACTTCCGGCGTCTCGTCGAACTTGCCGCGATAGCTGAGGCCCTGCGTCCAGGCGAAGATCGACGCGATCGGGTTGGTCGACGTCGCCTTGCCCTGCTGATGCATGCGATAGTGGCGGGTGACGGTGCCGTGCGCGGCCTCCGCCTCGACCGTGCGGCCATCGGGCGTCATCAGGACCGAGGTCATCAGGCCCAGCGAGCCGAAGCCCTGCGCCACGGTGTCCGACTGAACGTCGCCGTCATAATTCTTGCACGCCCACACGAACTTGCCGCTCCACTTCAGCGCGGACGCGACCATGTCGTCGATCAGGCGGTGTTCGTACACCGTGCCCGCCGCCTTGAAGCGCTCGGCGAATTCGGTTTCGTACACTTCGGCGAACAGATCCTTGAAGCGGCCGTCATAGGCCTTCAGGATCGTGTTCTTGGTCGAAAGATACAGCGGCCAGCTGCGGTCGAGGGCATAGTTCATCGACGCGCGGGCGAAATCGCGGATGCTTTCGTCCAGATTGTACATCGCCATGGCGACGCCGGCGCCGGGGAACTTGAACACGTCGCGGTCGATGACTTCGCCATCCTCACCCTCGAACACCAGGCGCAGCTTGCCGGCGCCGGGCACGCGGAAATCGGTCGCGCGATACTGGTCGCCAAAGGCATGGCGGCCGATGACGATGGGGTCGGTCCAGCCGGGGACCAGGCGGGGGACGTTGCGGATCACGATGGGTTCGCGAAACACCACGCCGCCCAGGATGTTGCGGATGGTGCCGTTGGGCGACTTCCACATTTCCTTCAGGCTGAATTCCTCCACCCGCGCCTCGTCCGGGGTGATGGTGGCGCATTTCACGCCCACGCCATATTTCTTGATGGCTTCGGCGCTGTCGACGGTGATCTTGTCGTTGGTCTTGTCGCGCATTTCGATGGCAAGGTCGTAATAATGCAGGTCGATGTCGAGATAAGGCTTGATCAGGCGCTCGCGGATCCATTCCCAGATGATCCGCGTCATTTCGTCGCCGTCGATTTCGACGACCGGATTTTTCACCTTGATCTTTGCCATGCGCCTTGTCCGTTTCCGTTCCTGGGGATGAATGGAAAAAGCCTCTATGCAATGCACCGCCATAGTTCAACCTTTAGGGCAGGCGAAAGGCGGGAATTTATCGATTAAATGATATTGCGAGGCGATTTCAAATCACCACTGTGCGCGCAGGTGGATTGTGTCGATAGGACGCTGCGCCTAAGGATGGCCGCATGACACAATATAGGAATGCAGCGGCGGCCAATCAGGTCGGGTCGCTGGGCAGCTTCAAGTGGCGTTTTCCGCCGGTCCATCCCGAAGGATACAAGTTCGCCGCGATTTCCGCCGCGATCACGATCCTGCTCTATCTCTTCGCGTCGCATGTGCTGGGCTGGCTGATGGTGATCGTCACCATCTGGGTGCTGGCATTTTTCCGCGATCCGGTGCGCGTGACGCCGCAGGGCGACCAGTTCGTCGTCTCGCCAGCGGACGGCATGCTGGTGTGCCTGGTGCAGGAAGTGCTTCCCCGCGCGAGATGGCCGGACCGGAAGCGGCTAGGCGAGGAGCCGATGATGCGGGTGTCGATCTTCATGAGCGTGTTCGACGTCCACATCAATCGCACGCCGATCACCGGGACGGTGAAGAACGTCACCTATATTTCCGGCAAGTTCCTGAATGCGGACTTGGACAAGGCGAGCGAGGACAATGAGCGGCAGCACATCATGGTCGAACGCGCCGATGGCGTGCGAATCGGCTTTACCCAGATCGCCGGGCTGGTGGCCCGGCGCATCCTGCCGTTCGTGAAGCCGGGCGACATGGTGGCCGCGGGCCAGCGCATCGGCCTGATCCGCTTCGGCAGCCGGGTCGACGTCTATCTGCCGCGCGGGACGATGCCCGACGTGGTGCCGGGGCAGCGCTGCGTGGCGGGTGAGACGATCCTGGCGCGGCTGGGCGATGCCGAAGCGCATATGGGTGTCGCGCAATAATGCCTTCGCGCCCGCCCCTGCGCCGTCCATTCCCCCGCGGTCTGCGTGGCGGCATCAGCATGCGGCACATCGTGCCCAATGCGATGACAGCCATGGCGTTCTGCGTGAAGGCCGGACCGGCATCCGCTACGGCATATCGGGCGAGTGGGAGCGGGCGATCCTGGCCATCGTGCTGGCGGCGGTGCTGGACGGGCTGGACGGCAGCGTGGCGCGGATGCTGCGCGGGCAGAGCCGGTTCGGCGCGGAGCTGGATTCCTGTCGGACGCGACCGCTTTCGGCGTGTCGCCGGCGCTGATCCTGTATCTCTGGTCATTGCAGGCGATGCCGAAATATGGCTGATCTTCGCGCTTCCGCTATGCGCTCGCCTGCGTTCTGCGGCTCGCGCGGTTCAACGCCAATCTGGATGTCGAGGAACAGCCGCACAAGGGCCGGGTTCCGACCGGCGTGCCTGCGCCAGCGGGTGCGGGCATCGCCTTCGTCCCGCTCTACCTCTGGTTCGTGACGGGTGAGCCGATCTTCCGTAGCTATCTGGTGGTGGGGCCGTGGCTGCTGCTGCTGGTGGCGTTCCTGATGATTGGCTGCGATGTTCAGCTGGCGCTGCTGCTGCGGGTGCGGCGCATTGCAAGGTTGGAAGTGATTGGCGGGGCGGGCCTGCTCGCCGCGTTGCTGATCACCGATC
>JAXHOI010000028.1:0-121993 GCA_034519505.1 Sphingobium sp.
ATCGGCCAGCGCCTTGACGCGGCCATGGAACAGGAAGCCACCGCGATCGAACACGACCTTGGTGACGCCGGCCTTGGTAGCGGCAGCGGCGACGCGCTTGCCCACTTCGGCAGCCGCTTCCGAAGAAGCGCCCGTCTTGCCGAGAGCCTTGGAACCGACATCCTTGTCGAGGGTCGAGGCCGACGCCAGGGTCTTGCCCTGAACATCGTCGATGACCTGCGCGTAGATGTGACGGCCGGTGCGGTGGATGGACAGGCGCGGCTTGCCGCCGGCGCGTGCCTTAAGAGCGGTGCGGACGCGGCGACGACGCCGGTCGAAGACAGAGAGCTTTGCCATCTTACTTCTTCTTCCCTTCCTTGCGGAAGATGAACTCGCCGGCATACTTGATACCCTTGCCCTTATAGGGTTCGGGCTTGCGCCAGCGACGGATTTCTGCGGCTACCTGGCCGACCTTCTGCTTGTCGATGCCGCTGATCTCGACCGTGGTGTTATCCGGGGTCTTGATCTCGATGCCTTCGGGCACCGCGAAATCGACGTCATGGCTGTAGCCAAGCTTCAGGTTCAGCACCTTGCCCTTGGAATCGGCACGATAGCCGACGCCGGTGATGAGCAGCTTCTTCGAGAAGCCCTCCGTCACGCCGGTCACCAGGTTCTGGATCAGCGTGCGCTGCATGCCCCAGAAGGAGCGGGCGCGCTTGCTGTCATTGGCCGGCTTGACGGCGATGGAGCCGTCTTCGATCGTGTAGGTGACTTCGTTGGCCAGCGGCATGGCGAGGGTGCCCTTGGGCCCCTTCACCGAGAGCTGACCGTCGGCGATGGACGCCGTCACGCCCGCAGGGACGGTGACCGGCCTTTTACCAGTACGGCTCATCAGAACACCTCCGCCAGCACTTCGCCGCCGACATTCTGCTCGCGCGCTTCGGCGTCGGACAGAACGCCGCGAGGCGTCGAGACAATGGTGATGCCAAGGCCGTTGCGCACGACCGGCAGTTCCTTGCTGCCGGAATAGACGCGACGGCCGGGCTTCGACACGCGCGCGACATGCTTGATCGCGGGCTGGCCTTCGAAATATTTCAGCTCAATGCGCAGGCCGTCATGCTTGCCCAGCTTCTCTTCCGAATAGCCACGGATGTAGCCTTCGCGCTGGAGCACGTCGAGAACGCGGGCGCGCAGCTTGGAAGCCGGCGAAACCACGCTGTCCTTGCGTGCGCGCTGGCCGTTGCGGATGCGGGTGAGCAGGTCACCCAGGGGATCGGTCAATGCCATCTCAAATGATCCTTACCAGCTCGACTTGGTGACGCCCGGGATCAGGCCCTTGTTGGCCAGATCGCGCAGCTGGACACGGCAAAGCCGGAACTTGCGATAATAGGCACGCGGACGGCCCGTCAGTTCGCAGCGGTTGCGCACGCGCGTCGGATTGCCGTTGCGCGGGATTTCAGCCATCTTCAGGCGCGCGATCAGACGCTCGGTATCGTCGAGCGAGTTGTCAGCGGCAATGGCCTTGAGCTTCGCATAGCGGCCGGCATATTTCTTAACCAGCTTCTTGCGGCGCTCGTTCTTGTTGATGGAACTCAGTTTCGCCATGACTTAAGTTCTCTTCCTTTGGCTTTTAGCGTTGGGAGAGAAGCAAGGCGCCTGTGATCAGGCGGCCTGCTTCTCCTCTTCACGGGGGAACGGGAAGCCGAAGAGGCGCAGCAGTTCGCGCGCTTCATCGTCCGTCTGCGCCGTGGTGGTCACGATGATGTCCATGCCGCGCACCTTGTCGATGCGGTCATAGTTGATCTCCGGGAAGATCAGCTGTTCCTTGATGCCGAAGGCATAGTTGCCACGGCCGTCAAACGACTTGGGGTTGAGGCCACGGAAGTCGCGGACGCGGGGCAGCGCGATGTTCACCAGACGGTCCAGAAATTCGTACATGCGTTCGCGACGAAGGGTCACCTTCGCACCGATCGGCATGCCTTCACGCAGCTTGAACTGCGCGATCGACTTCTTCGCCTTGGTGATCACGGGCTTCTGGCCGGCGATCAGCTCCATTTCCTCAGCGGCCTGCGTCGACCTTTTTCTTGTCCTGGCGTCGCTTCGCCCACGCCCATGTTGAGCACGATCTTTTCGAGCTTCGGAACCTTCATCACGTTCTTGTACCCGAACTTTTCGGTCATCGCCTTGCGCGATCTTGCTCGGCGTATAGTGCGCCTCAGGCGCGGGGGTATAGTCCTATCGGCCATTGATCACCTCTCCGGTCTTCACGGCCACGCGGACCTTCTTGCCGTCGCGGTTCTTCGAAGCGCACGCGGGTCGGCTTGCCGTCTTCGGGTCGGCGATCGCCACATTCGACATGTGCAGCGGCGCGGGCTTCGCGGTCGATAGGCCGCCCTGCGGATTGGCCTGGCTCGGGCTTGCGCGTGGCGCGCGTGGATCAGGTTGATGCCTTCGACGACGACCTTGTCGTCCTTGGGCAGTCACCTGCGGTGACCGACGCCGGTGCGTGCCCTTGTCCTTGCCGGCCAGGACGACGACCTTGTCGCCCTTCTTGATCTTGGCAGCGCTCATTACAGCACCTCCGGCGCAAGGCTGATGATCTTCATGTACTTCTTGCGCGCGCAGCTCACGCACCGCGGGGCCAAAGATACGGGTGCCGATTGGCTCCTCGTTCTTGTTGATCAGCACAGCGGCATTGCGCGTCAAAACGGATCGCCGAACCATCGGCGACGGCGGATTTCCTTGCGCGGTGCGGACGATGACCGCGCGGTGCACGTCACCCTTCTTCACCTTGCCGCGAGGCTGCGCTTCCTTGATCGGAGACGACGATGATGTCGCCGACGCCCGCGAAGCGACGCTTCGACCCGCCCAGCACCTTGATGCACTGGACGCGCTTGGCGCCGCTGTTGTCAGCGACGTCAAGATTGGATTGCATCTGGATCATTGATCCGGTTCCTTCTCATTTGGCTTACCGGGACATTCCCATGATCGGGGGAGCCCGGGGCCGGATCAGTCCTCCCGTCACGCTCGAAGGCAGCATTACGCGGCGTCGCGGCGACGTCGGGGAGAATTTCTTCTTCCGCCCCGGACCGAAAGTCCGCTTAGGCGGCGACTTCCGGCGACTTGTGCGTGTCCACCCGCTCGATGACCTTCCAGGTCTTGAGCTTGGAAATCGGGGCCGTCTCCTCGATGCGGACGGTCTCGCCTTCCTTGTAGACATTGCCCTCGTCATGGGCGTGATACTTCTTCGACAGGCGGATGATCTTGCCGTAGAGCGGGTGCTTCACCTTACGCTCCACGCGGACAACCACCGTCTTGTCGGTCTTGTCGGAAACAACCGTTCCCGTCAGCACGCGCTTGGGCATGGGTCCGTTTCCTCTTACTTGGCAGCCGAGCGCGAACGCTCGGTCTGCAGGGTCTTGATGCGCGCGATGTCGCGGCGCACTTCCTTGATCCGGCTGGGCTTTTCCAGCTGGCTCGTGGCGGCCTGGAAGCGCAGGTTGAAAGCCTCACGCTTCAGGTTGGTCAGTTCGGTCGACAGTTCATCGTCCGACTTCGCCTGAAAATCAGCGATCTTGGTCATTACTCGGCTCCCAGGTGCGAGGTGTCGCCCAGACGGGCCACGACCTTCGTCTTGATCGGCAGCTTCATCGCAGCGCGCGAGAAAGCTTCCGCGGCCAGCGGGCCGGGAACGCCGTCCAGTTCGAACAGGATGCGACCCGGCTTCACGCGGGCGGCCCAATATTCGATCGAGCCCTTACCCTTACCCTGACGAACTTCGGCCGGCTTCTTGGTGACCGGAACGTCGGGGAACACGCGGATCCACAAACGGCCCTGACGGCGGATGTGGCGGGTGATCGCGCGGCGAGCCGCCTCGATCTGACGCGCGGTGATCCGTTCCGGTTCCATGGCCTTGAGGCCATAGGAGCCGAAGTTGAGAGCCGTGCCGCCCTTTGCATCGCCATGGATGCGGCCCTTGAAGGCCTTGCGGAACTTGGTTTTTTTCGGTTGCAGCATGGTGCTTGTCCCTTAACGGCGGTCTTCACGCGCCGGACGCACGCCGGAGGTCTGAGCCTCCAGCATCAGCCGGTCGGTGGCCATCGGGTCGTGGCCCAGGATCTCACCCTTGAAGATCCAGACCTTGACGCCGCAAACGCCATAAGCGGTGTGCGCTTCGGCTTCGGCATAATCGACGTTACCGCGCAGCGTGTGCAGCGGAACGCGACCTTCGCGATACCATTCGGTACGGGCGATTTCCGCGCCGCCCAGACGGCCGCCGCAGGTGATCTTGATGCCTTCGGCGCCAAGACGCAGCGCGCTCTGCACCGCGCGCTTCATCGCGCGACGGAAAGCGACACGGCGTTCCAGCTGGTCGGCAACGCCCTGCGCCACGAGCTTCGCGTCGATTTCCGGCTTGCGGATTTCGACGATGTTGAGGCTGACGTCGGACGAGCGTCAGCGTGGCCAGCTTCGAGCGCAGCTTTTCAATGTCCGCGCCCTTCTTGCCGATGATGACGCCGGGACGCGCCGCATAGATCGACACGCGGCACAGCTTGGCCGGACGCTCGATCACGACCTTGGAAATCGCGGCCTGCGGCAGGTTCTTCATCACATACTTGCGGATCTTGAGATCTTCCAGCAGCAGACGGCCATAGTCGCTGCCTTCGGCGAACCAGCGGCTGTCCCAGGTGCGGTTGATCTGCAGACGCAGACCGATCGGATTGCTCTTGTGACCCATTTTCTTACGCCTCCGCTTCGGCCTGCTCACGCACGACGATGCGCACGCGGCTGAAGGGCTTGAGGATACGGGTGGACTTGCCACGGCCGCGGGTGTGGAACCGCTTCATGACCAGGCCCTTGCCGACCGACGCTTCTGCAACGACGAGCGCGTCGACGTCGAGATTGTGGTTGTTTTCGGCATTGGCGATGGCAGAGGCCAGAACCTTGCGAACGTCGACAGCCATCGCCTTCTTCGAGAAGGCGAGGATGTTCATCGCTTCCTCGACCTTGCGGCCGCGGATCAGCGTGGCCACCAGGTTCAGCTTCTGCGCCGAACCACGGATGTTGGTGCCAACGGCCAGCGCCTCGTTATCGGCGACGCGACGGGGGGACTTTTCCTTGCCCATTAGCGCTTACCCTTCTTGTCCGCGGCGTGGCCGGGGAAGTAGCGGGTCGGGGCGAATTCGCCCAGCTTGTGACCCACCATATCCTCGTTCACGGAAACCGGAACGTGCTTGCGGCCATTATAGACGTTGAACGTCAGGCCAACGAACTGCGGCAGGATCGTCGAACGACGCGACCAGGTCTTGATCGGACCAGCCTTCGAACCCTGATCCTGGGCCGCTTCTGCCTTCTTCAGAAGGCTGAGGTCCACGAACGGACCTTTCCAGACGGAACGAGCCATCGCGGATTACCTCTTCTTCTTGGCGTGACGCGAACGGATAATGAACTTGTCCGTCGCCTTGTTGTGGCGGGTGCGCGCACCCTTGGTCGGCTTGCCCCAGGGGGTGACCGGATGGCGACCGCCCGAGGTCCGGCCTTCACCACCGCCGTGCGGGTGATCGACCGGGTTCTTGGCGACGCCGCGGGTCAGCGGACGCTTGCCCAGCCAGCGATTGCGGCCGGCCTTCGCCAGGTTGGTGTTGCCGTTGTCGGGGTTCGACACGGCGCCCACGGTGCCCATGCAGTCCGAACGGATGTAGCGCTGCTCGCCCGAGTTCAGACGGATCATCACCATGCCGCGGTCGCGACCGACCAGCTGCGCATAGGTGCCCGCCGAACGTGCCATCTGGCCACCCTTGCCCGGCTTCATCTCCACATTGTGGATGATGGTGCCGACCGGCATCTGGCCCAGTTCCATGGCGTTGCCCGGCTTCACGTCGGTGCGCTTGCCAGCGACGACGACGTCGCCCGGTGCCAGACGCTGCGGCGCCAGGATATAGGCCTGCTCGCCGTCGTCGTACTTCACCAGGGCGATGAAGGCGGTGCGGTTGGGGTCATATTCCAGACGCTCGACCGTCGCTTCCACGTCCCACTTGCGACGCTTGAAGTCGATGATGCGGTACCGCTGCTTGTGGCCGCCGGCGATCCCGCGCGAGGTCACATGGCCCTTGTTGTTGCGGCCGCCGGTCTTGCGCTTGCCTTCGGTCAGCGCCTTGACGGGCTTGCCCTTGTGCAGACCGGAACGGTCAACCAGGATCAGGCCGCGACGCGCCGGGCTCGTCGGATTATAATGCTTGAGCGCCATATCAGCGAACCCCTTCGGTCACGTCGATCGACTGGCCTTCGGCCAGCGTCACGATCGCCTTCTTCACGTCCGTGCGGGTGTAGGGCTTGCCCTTCCAGCGCTTGGTCTTGCCCTTCTGGACGATCGTGTTCACGGCCTTCACCTGAACGCCCCAGAGCGCTTCCACCGCAGCCTTGATCTCCGGCTTGGACGCGTCCTTGGCGACCTTGAAGACCACCGCATTGTTTTCGGAAAGCAGCGTTGCCTTCTCGGTGATGTGGGGGGCGACGATCACGTCATAATGACGGGCGTCGGCCACTGCCTGCTTCTTAGCCATTGAAACGCGCCTCCAGCTTTTCGACCGCGGCGCGCGTCAGCACCAGCGAGTCCGCTTTCAGAATGTCATAGACATTGGCGCCGACGGCCGGCAGCAGATCAATGCCCACCAGGTTCGCCGAAGCCTTTGCGAAGCTGACGTTGACCGCATCGCCGTCGATGAACAGCGCCTTGGTCAGGTTCAGCTTGGCCAGGTTGGCGACCAGTTCCTTGGTCTTGCCGTCCTTGACGTCCAGATTGTCGATCACGGTGAGCGATCCGGCCTTCGCCTTCGACGACAGGGCCATCTTCAGGCCCAGCGCACGAACCTTCTTGTTGAGCGACGTGGCTCGAAGTCGCGCTCGCGCGCGCCGTGCGCCTTACCGCCACCGATGAAGATCGGCGCTGCGACGGTCGCCGTGACGGGCGGTGCCGCCACCCTTCTGGTTGCCGAACTTCTTGCCGGTGCGGGCCACGTCCGAACGCTCGCGCGTCGGCACGCGCGGTGCCGCGGCGCTTTTCGAGCTGCCAGGTCACGACGCGGTGCAGGATGTCGGCGCGCGGCTCGAGACCGAACACGGCGTCATTCAGCTCCAGATCGCCGGAGGCAGCTGCTTCGAGGGTCTGTACCTTGACCTTCATGGTTTAGCCCTCCTGGCCTTCGGTGGCGGTGTCGGCGTCGCCGGCAGCTTCTTCAGCCGGGCGTCTTCAGCAGCCGGGTTGCTTCAGTTGCGCCGCCTGCTTTGCAGGCCGGCCGGGATAGGGCAGCGTCTGCGGGACGCGCGCACCTTGACGGCATCGCTTGACGATCAGCCAGCTGCCCTTCGAGCCGGGCACGGAGCCCTTCACGAACAGCAGGCCACGCTCCACGTCGGTGCGGACGATTTCCAGATTCTGCTGCGTGCGCTGACGGTCGCCCATGTGGCCGGCCATCTTCTTGTTCTTGAACACGCGGCCCGGATCCTGACGGTTACCCGTCGAACCATGGGCACGGTGGCTGATCGACACGCCGTGCGTGGCGCGCATACCGCCGAAGCCCCAGCGCTTCATCGCACCGGCAAAGCCCTTACCCTGGGTATGGCCCTGCACGTCGACCAGCTGGCCGGCGATGAAGTGGTCGGCCGCGATTTCGGCGCCGACGTCGAGGAGCGCGTCCTCGGCGACGCGGAATTCCGCGACCTTCATCTTTAGCTCCACTTCGGCCTTGCCGAAATGGCCACGCTGCGGCTTGGCAACATTCTTGGCCTTGGCTTCACCCGCGCCGAGCTGCACCGCGACATAGCCGTCACGATCCATTTCCTTGCGAGCGACAACCTGATTGCCTTCCAGCGCCAGGACGGTGACGGGCACATGGCGCCCATCTTCCTGGAACAGGCGGGTCATCCCGACTTTCTTTGCGATCACGCCAGTGCGCATGACCAGTACTCCTCAACAGAGGCCCGGCAGATCCGAAGATCCGGAGGGCGTATCCAACGAAAAAACCCCGCAGGACTTCTCCCACAGGGCCAACCCAAAGCTTACAGATCACCCCGTCCGGGTTGGATGCCGATCCCTGCTCGGGAAAGGCGACGGGGGACCAGGACCGCGGCGTAACCTTCAGATGAAGATTGCCGCCGCGCGGTATCCACCCTATCGTCGGTGTGACGCTCCGGCATGGCCGGATGCCCGATACCCTGTGACCGGCAAGGGTCGCAGGGACTTGCTGGCTCAGGCCAGCTTGATTTCGACGTTCACGCCGGCAGCCAGGTCCAGCTTCATCAGCGCGTCGACCGTCTGCGGCGTTGGGCTGCACGATGTCGAGCAGCCGCTTGTAGGTGCGCACCTCGAACTGCTCGCGCGACTTCTTGTCGACGTGCGGGCCGCGGTTCACGGTGAACTTTTCGATACGCGTCGGCAGCGGAATGGGACCGCGAATGAGGGCGCCGGTGCGGCGGGCGGTGTCCGCGATGTCGCCAGTGGCCTGATCGAGCACGCGGTGATCAAAGGCCTTGAGGCGAATACGGATATTCTGCGTTTCCATGTCCTGTACCGATGCGAAAGAGCCAAAACCGAAGACCGTCGGGTGCAACCCGAAACCTCAGAAAATGCAGCAAACCAAAAAATGACCGCTTCCCATTGCCCTTCTAGCCAGTGACGGCCGGAGAAAGGCGA
This sequence comes from Sphingobium sp., assembly GCA_034519505.1. Classification (GTDB taxonomy): domain Bacteria; phylum Pseudomonadota; class Alphaproteobacteria; order Sphingomonadales; family Sphingomonadaceae; genus Sphingobium. Next base: position 8,672 of record JAXHOI010000028.1, read on the forward strand.
TCCGGAAGCGGTGAAAAATCACGAGCCGCGCGAATCAGTGACCCGCGCGGCTCGCTGCCTATATTACTTCGAGATCGTGCCGACAACCCCTGCGCCGACGGTACGACCGCCTTCACGAATGGCGAAGCGCAGACCCGGGTCCATCGCGATCGGAGCGATCAGGCGAACGCCCAGCTTCACGTTGTCGCCCGGCATCACCATTTCGGTGCCTTCGGGAAGCATGACTTCGCCGGTCACGTCGGTGGTGCGGAAGTAGAACTGCGGACGATAGTTGGCGAAGAACGGCGTGTGACGGCCACCTTCGTCCTTCGACAGCACGTACACTTCGGCGTCGAATTCGGTGTGCGGGGTGATGGTGCCCGGCTTCGCCAGAACCTGACCACGCTCAACGTCTTCACGCTTCGTGCCGCGCAGCAGCGCACCGACGTTGTCGCCGGCTTCGCCCTGGTCGAGCAGCTTGCGGAACATTTCGACGCCGGTGACGGTCGTCTTCACGGTGTCCTTGATGCCGACGATTTCGACTTCTTCGCCAACCTTCACGATGCCGGTTTCGATGCGGCCGGTAACCACGGTGCCGCGACCCGAGATCGAGAACACGTCTTCGATCGGCATCAGGAACGGCTTGTCGACCGGACGTTCCGGCTGCGGGATCCAGCTGTCAACGGCAGCCATCAGTTCAAGGATGGCTTCCTTGCCGATCTTGTCGTTCGAGCTTTCCAGGGCGGCCAGAGCCGAACCCTTGATGATCGGAATATTGTCGCCGTCGAAATCGCGCTTGGACAGTTCTTCGCGGATTTCCAGCTCGACCAGTTCGAGGATTTCGGGATCGTCGACCTGGTCGACCTTGTTCATGAACACGACCATGGTGGGCACGCCGACCTGCTTGGCGAGCAGGATGTGCTCCTTGGTCTGCGGCATCGGGCCGTCGGTGGCCGACACCACCAGGATCGCGCCGTCCATCTGGGCCGCACCGGTGATCATGTTCTTCACATAGTCGGCGTGGCCCGGGCAGTCGACGTGCGCATAGTGGCGGTTGGTGGTTTCATATTCGACGTGCGCGGTCGAAATGGTGATGCCGCGCTCGCGCTCTTCGGGCGCCTTGTCGATGTTGGCGATAGTCAACGAAGGTCGCCGCCGCCGGTTTCGGCCAGAACCTTGGTGATCGCTGCGGTCAGCGAGGTCTTGCCATGGTCGACGTGACCGATGGTGCCGATGTTGCAGTGCGGCTTGTTCCGCTCAAACTTAGCCTTCGCCATTTTTCCGTACCTTCTTTGCAGAATTCGTTGCGTGATTCGCCATGGACGCCCCGCGAAGCGGCGCACATAGCATCGAATTTCCGGCGAAATCCAGCCCTTAAACGGGCTGGAAATCGCGCTTTCATCAGGCCATCTTGGCCTTCACCTCGTCCGCGACGTTCTGCGGCACTTCTTCATAGTGCGAGAACTGCATCGAGTAGCTGGCGCGACCCTGGGTGAAGGAACGCAGTTGGTTGACGTAACCGAACATGTTGGCCAGCGGGACCATCGCGTCGACGGTCTGCGCATTGCCGCGGGTGTCGGTGCCCTGAATCTGGCCACGACGGCTGTTCATGTCGCCGATGACGTCGCCCAGATATTCTTCCGGAGTGACGACTTCAACCTTCATGATCGGTTCGAGGATCTTGATGCCCGCCTTCTGAGCCGCTTCGCGCATCGCGCCGCGGGCACAGATTTCGAACGCCAGAGCCGAGGAGTCGACGTCGTGATAGGCGCCGTCCGTCAGGCGGACTTCGAAGTCGATGATCGGGAAGCCGATCAGCGCGCCGGTTTCGGCGGTTTCGCGGATGCCCTTTTCGACCGACGGGATATATTCGCGCGGAATGTTGCCGCCCTTGATCTCGTCGAAGAACTGGTAGCCCGAACCGCGTTCGCCCGGAGTGACCGTGACCTTGACGCGGCCGAACTGGCCCGAACCGCCCGACTGCTTCTTGTGGGTGTAGTCGATGTCGACCTTCTTCGCGAGATATTCGCGATAGGCCACCTGCGGCGCGCCGACATTCGCCTCGACCTTGAACTCGCGCTTCATGCGGTCGACCAGGATGTCGAGGTGAAGTTCGCCCATGCCCTTGATGATCGTCTGGCCCGATTCATGGTCGGTCGAGACGCGGAACGAGGGATCCTCGGCGGCCAGACGATTGAGCGCGATGCCCATCTTTTCCTGGTCGGCCTTGGTCTTGGGTTCCACCGACAGTTCGATGACCGGCTCGGGGAATTCCATGCGCTCAAGGATGATCGGCTGCTTTTCGGCGCAGAGCGTGTCGCCCGTCGTCGTTTCCTTCATGCCGGCCAGCGCGACGATGTCGCCCGCATAGGCGGTGTCGACGTCTTCACGGCTGTTGGCATGCATCAGCAGCATGCGGCCGATCTTTTCCTTCTTGTCCTTGACCGAGTTCAGATAGGTGCCCTTGGTCAGCGTGCCGGAATAGACGCGCAGGAAGGTGAGCGAGCCGACGAACGGATCGTTCATGATCTTGAACGCGAGGCCGGAGAACGGCGCATCGTCGGCGGTCTTGCGGCTGTCGGGTTCCTCGGTGTCGGGGTTGATGCCCTGAACGTCGGGAATGTCGAGCGGCGAAGGCAGATAGTCGACGACCGCGTCGAGCAGCGGCTGAACGCCCTTGTTCTTGAACGCGGAGCCGCACAGCACCGGCACGAACGCCTGATTGAGCGTACCCTTGCGGATCAGCGCCTTCAGCGTCGCGACATCCGGCTCATTGCCTTCCAGATAGGCTTCCATCGCCTCGTCGTCCTGCTCGACGGCGAGTTCGATCAGCTTTTCGCGATATTCGGCAGCCTTGTCGGCGAGGTCGGCCGGAATTTCCTCGTAAGAGAATTCGGCGCCCAGATTCTCATCCTTCCAGATGATCGCGCGGTTTTCCACCAGGTCGACCAGACCCTTGAAGTCGCTTTCGGCGCCGATCGGCAGATAGAGGACGGCCGGGGTCGCGCCCAGACGGTCGATGATCGTCTGCACGCAGTAATAGAAATTCGCGCCGGTGCGGTCGAGCTTGTTGATGAAGCACATCCGCGGCACCTTGTACTTATCCGCCTGACGCCACACGGTTTCCGACTGCGGTTCAACGCCGGCAACGCCGTCGAACGCGGCGACCGCGCCGTCGAGCACGCGCAGCGAACGCTCGACTTCGATGGTGAAGTCGACGTGGCCGGGGGTGTCGATGATGTTCAGGCGGTGGTCGTTCCAGAAGCAGGTGGTCGCAGCCGAGGTGATCGTGATGCCGCGCTCCTGCTCCTGCTCCATCCAGTCCATCGTCGCCGCGCCGTCATGGACTTCGCCGATCTTGTAGGACTTGCCGGTGTAATAAAGGATACGCTCGGTCGTCGTGGTCTTGCCGGCGTCGATGTGCGCCATGATACCGATATTGCGATAGTGTTCGAGCGGATGGCTGCGGGCCATGATCGTTTCTCGCGGTCATGTGGGGACGCCGGGCGGCTCCGCCCATATGGATTGTTACGCATTCCGGCCGTTCTGAGTAGGCGCCTGTATCGAATGTGTTGGATATTACCCCCTTCATAAAACCCCAAAAAGGGGTTTAAAAAGAGGGGTTTTGAAAAAAAAAAAAAAGAAGGAACGGATGATCCCCCGCCCCTTACCAGCGGTAGTGGCGAGAAGGCGCGGTTGGCTTCGGCCATGCGGTGCGTGTCTTCGCGCTTCTTCACCGCGTTGCCGCGGTTGTTGGCCGCGTCGAGCAGTTCGCCGGACAGGCGCGCGGCCATGGTGGTTTCGCTGCGGTTGCGCGCCGCGGTGATCAGCCAGCGGATGGCCAGCGCCTGAGCGCGCTCGGGGCGCACTTCGACCGGCACCTGATAGGTCGCACCGCCGACGCGGCGGCTGCGGACTTCGACCTGCCCGGCTTCACATTGTTGAGCGCATCATGGAACACGCCCAGCGGTTCCTTCTTCGCACGGGTTTCGACGGTTTCGAGCGCACCATAGACGATGTTCTCGGCAACCGACTTCTTACCGTCGAGCATGATGTTGTTCATGAACTTCGACAGGACGATGTCCCCGAACTTGGGATCGGGCAGGATGACGCGCTTTTCGGGACGACGACGACGTGACATATGCGCTATGTCCTTGGAGTGGACCGGACCGGTGGGAGCGGCCGGTCGCCTGAGGCTTACTTCGGACGCTTCGCGCCGTACTTCGAACGGCTCTGCTTGCGGTCCTTGACACCCTGGGTATCGAGCACGCCGCGCAGGACGTGGTAGCGCACGCCGGGAAGGTCGCGCACACGACCGCCGCGGATCAGCACCACGCTGTGCTCCTGCAGGTTGTGGCCTTCGCCGGGGATGTAGGTGATGACTTCGCGCTGGTTGGTCAGACGGACCTTGGCCACCTTGCGGAGAGCCGAGTTCGGCTTCTTCGGGGTCGTCGTATAGACGCGGGTGCAAACGCCGCGCTTTTGCGGGTTCGCTTCCATTGCAGGGACCTTGCTCTTGGCCTTCTGCAGTTCGCGGCCCTTGCGGACCAGCTGGTTGATCGTTGGCATGAAGCCCTTCACCTTTTTCAGTTACTTTACCGGCCGCGCAAAGAAGGTTCCTTGTGGAGTTTCCTCCCAACAGCAAAGGCCCGGCGGTCTTGCGACCCCCAGGCCCGTGATGAAGCACCCGGCAATGTTCAGCTCTGTTTTCTGCTGAGGCAATCGTTGCACAGGGAATCGAATCCCCAAGCGGTTCCTGTCAAAGCAGGCGCGCCCCTTAGCCGCTCGGTCCCGGCCGGTCAAGCGGAGGGAGGGTCGGGCGCCGTAAAGGGTTCATTCGCGGTCAGGAAGGCGGTGATCGTTAATCCTTCGCTTACCCCGACCGCCTAGAGCCGATGCTGCATCATAATGCGCGGCCGTGCCCATGGGAACGGCCCGCGCGAACAGGGAATGTTTCGGCAAGGGTCATGCCAGGCAGCTTATCCGCCTTCTCCGGCGAATTCCGGGACCAGACGGTCGAAACGGCGTTCCGCGCCGAGCGACTGGACGAAAACCGGATGCACGCCCGCATCGTGGTGGCGCTGGCCGTGGTGATGAACGCGCTGTTCCTGCTGGCCGACTGGCGGGTGAGCGGGACGCCGCAGCTGACGGTTCCGACCCGGCTGACCAATATCGTCGTTTCCACGCTCTGCTTTCTAGCGCTGGGCCGGATGCGCAGCGTGAGCGGCGTCGAACGGGTCATGGTCGCCTGGATGGGCACGACCGCGCTGGGCGTGGCGACGCTGGTGGGATCGCGGGGGGAAGGCAGCTTGTTCATCGTGCTGCTGCTGCCCATGATCTACTATCTGGTCGTGCCGGTCAGTTTCCGCTGGACGTTGATCGGCGCAATGGGCTGCAGCGCCCTGATGCTGGGCGGATATGCGCTGCGCACGATGGGCGACCCGCTGTGGCTGGGCCTCGGGCTGGCGCTGCTGGCGCTCAATACCGCGCTGCCGATCACCGTGGCGCGGATCAACCGGATCCGGCGTCAGGAATGGGCCGCGGCCCGCGCGGAATATGAAGCCCGCGCGGCGCAGGCCGAATATCGCGAAGCGCTCGAAACGATCTTCATGACCGTTCCCGTCCCGCTGGTGGTGACGCATGAGGACGGGCGGATCGAGCGGTTCAACAAGGCCTGCACCGATTTTTTCGACCGGCCCGCCGGCATGGCGCCGCGCACCAAGGTAAAGGGCTTCTATGTCCATGCCGAGGATCGCCAGCGGCTGATGGACCAGCTGCGCGCCGAAAGCCGGATCGACAATTTCGAGACCCAGCTCTACCGCTATGACGGCTCCATCCGCGACGCCCTGATTTCCGGCAGCCTGGTGCACATCGGCGACGACACCCGTTATGTCGTGAGCATTGTCGACATCACCAATCGCAAGCTGACCGAGCAGCGGCTGATCCGCCTCGCGCGCACCGATGCCCTGACCAACATCGCCAACCGGGCGGCGTTCCTGGAGAGCGCCGGACATGCGCTGGCCGAAGCCGGCCGGAACGAAAGCCGCGCCGCCATGGTGCTGGTCGACGTCGACGATTTCAAGCGCGTGAACGATCAGGCCGGGCACGACGCGGGCGACGCGCTGCTATGCGCGATTGCCGCCGCCCTCAACCAGTCCACCCGGCCGCAGGACGTGATCGCGCGCCTGGGCGGCGACGAATTCGCGATATTGCTGACGGACATCGCCGACGAGGCGGAACTGACCGCCCTGCTCGACGCGATCAGCCAGCGGCTGCGCCAGCCACTGACCCATGGCGACCGCACGCTGGAACCGCGGGTGAGCATGGGCCTGAGCCTATTCCCGGACGACGCGCGCGACATGGGCGAGCTCATCAAATGCGCCGACATCGCCATGTATGAAGCCAAGACGCGCGGACGCGGCCAGCTGTGCCGGTTCGAAGCGCGGCTGCTGGACAATTGGGAGCGCGAGGCGGCGATGCTGGCGCGGGCGCGCAGCGCGCTGGGCGACGGCAGCATTCAACCCTTCTACCAGCCCAAGATCGATCTCGTCTCCGGCGCGATCCGGGGGTTCGAGGCGCTGTTGCGCTGCGTGGATGCGGACGGCGCGGTCGCGATGCCGGGCACGCTGGGCGCCGCGTTCGAACATCCAGAATTGGGTCCGGCGATCACCGCGCGCATGATCCGGCGCGTGGTGGACGACATGCGCGGGTGGATCGACGCCGGGATCGTGGTGGACCATGTCGCAGTCAATATGTCAGGTTCGGACCTGCGCGATCCAGGCTTTGCCGACCATCTGCTGCTGATGCTGGACAGTGCGGGCATCCCCCGACAGATGTTCGAGGCGGAAGTGACCGAATCCGTGTTCCTGGGCGACAATGCCGAAGCGGTCGGGCGCAATCTGCGCACGCTCAGCCAGGCAGGGGTGCGCATCGCGCTGGACGATTTCGGCACCGGCTATGCCTCGCTCTCCCACCTCAAGCAATTTCCGATCAACGTCATCAAGATCGACCAGCAGTTCGTCCGCGATCTGGAGGACGACCCCGACGATGCCGCGATCGTGCGCGCGGTGCTGAACCTGTCCTACAGCCTGGGCCTGGAAACCGTGGCGGAGGGGATCGAGACCCAGACGCAGGCCGATTATCTGCGCGCGGGCGGATGTCAGATGGGTCAGGGATTCCTGTTCAGCCCGGCGGTTCCCGCGCGGGACGTGCCCGCAATGATACGGCAGGGGCAGCTGGCCTTCACTCCCGCCCGTCGCAGCGCCTGATCAATCGCCGCCGAAACCTGCGATCATACGCAGGCCGGCGACCCAGACATGCCGGCTGTGCCCCGCGCTGTCGCTGCGGTGGATATATTGCAGATCCGGCTGCACGCTCAGCCATGGGGCGATCTTGTCGCTGAAGGTGATCTCACCCCCGGTTTCCGCGTGGCTGCTGGCGATGCCCATGTCCCGCACGCCACGCACGAAGCCGCGCGACAGGTCGCCATGCTCCACGCCGAAGGACAGCTGGCTGTCGGGTCGTCTGCGGATCAGGCCACGCACCAGCGCGCCGAGTTGAAAGCCGCTTTTGAACGGCGTCGTCTTTCCGTCCGAAAAGCCCGCGCGGGCAAAGATATGGATGCCCGCATCCTCGCCGCCCGCAACCTGCCGATCCGCCAGAATATAGGCGCCCTGCGCCACGCGGCTGACCGGGGTGCCGTCCGGGCGCGTCGTATAGATGTCCGGCTGCCGCTCGGTATAGCGCCACAGCCCGACCGCCATCTTGCCGCCCGACATTACCCCGCCCTCCGCGATCAGCAGCAATCCGTCGCGAAAGCTGAAATCGACGCCATTGGGGTCGCCCAGCACGCCCGACTTGGCATTGACGATCGCCGCGCGGACATAGCCTTCCTTCCCGATCAGGCTGTTGAACCGGGCCGTCAATGCGGTCGATGGAAAGATGGAGGGGCCGTTTGTCCCCGTCGCGGCGAGTTCCGACCCCACGCCGAAGGGGGGCGCGATCAGCAGCCCTGCGGAATCGTTCTGATAGAATTCGGCGTTCAGGTCGCTCAGCCCCAGACGCAGCGATGCGCGACCGCCCAGCAGCGCGCGTTCCACCCATGCCTCATAAAGCTTGGCCCGGCGCTGCGCCACCTCGATATTATCGACGCCCTGAAGGGTGGCGGCCGCCATGTTCGGCTTGCCGCCGAAATTCGCCAGGCCGTGCAGACCGATGGTGATGCCGGCCAGCCCCGCGATCCTGTCCATGTCGGCCTGCGCCATCAATTCGGCATTGTGCACGAGGAAGCTGTCGGAGCGGCCGTCATGCGCGACGACGATGCCGTCCATCACATAGCGACCGCTGACATCGACAGCGGTCGCGGCGTCCTGCGCCAGTACCGAACCGGCAACGCAACCCGCAACAAGGGCAAGGCAACAGGAAATCGGGCGACGCATGCATCCTCCACCTCAGCGCGTCCCCGGACTTATTATAGGATAGGACCGGCATCGCGCGGCGGACTGCGACGAATCGCTAAGCCTTCGGGAAGAGTCAGGGCTGCACCTCGCCATCCAGGCGGCAAAACATCCTATAAGAAGAGGTGTTTGCAACCAGCGCCGGGGCATGTCGCCGACCGGCAGGAGATCGATGAATGCCCCGGTCGTTCGAATTGAGCCGTTTGTCCCTGGAAGCCGGTTCGAAAAGGCTGGGCGGCGCGATGATCGCACTGGTGCTGGTCTGCGGCGCGGTCGGCATCGTCAGCGCATGGCGGCAGGATGTGGCGCTCAAAAGCCAGATGACAGCATCGGCGCTGCTGCAGAATCATCAGATGGCGGACATGATGCATGACGCCGTGCGCAGCGACGCCCTTGCCCTGATCGAGGCGGCGACTCCCGGCTCCAGCCTGCGGCGGGCGGAGGTGACGAGCGACCTGGCCGAGCATCTCAAACAATTGCAGGACAGCATCCGCGCCGACCAGTCATTCGACAGTTCGGCCGAGGTCCACGCCGTCACCGCTGCACTGAACGCGCCGATGAGCGCCTATGCCGACGCGGCCCGGCAGATCGAGGCATTGTCCGCGCGCAGCCCGGAAGCGGCGCGCAGCAGGCTTCCCGCCTTTTTCAAACAGTTTCATGCGCTGGAACTGTCGATGGGCGACGCATCGGATAAGATCGCCGCATATGGCAGATCCACCGGCGCTGCCGCCGAGCGGCTGGGCATGATCGCGATCATCCTGCTGTTTGCGACGATGGCGGGAAGCCTGGTTGCGGCCTGGCTGCTGATCGGCGCGGTCCGCCGCCATGTCGTTTCACCGATGCGGCAGTTGGGCCAGTCGATGGAACGGATCGGCAATGGCGATCTGGACGCCGAAATCTTCGGCCTGGAACGCAGCAACGAACTGGGCGACATCGCCCGCGCCATGGCGACGATGTGCGGCAAGCTGAAACAGGCGGAGGCGGCGAGCGCGCGGCAGGCGCAGCTGATCGTCGGCACCCTGGGCAATGGACTGAACGCGCTGGCGCATGGCGACCTGACCGCGCAGGTGACGGACGACCTGCAACCGCCCTTCACGGCGCTGAAGACCGATTTCAACAAGGCGGTGGGGGCGCTGCGCGAAATGATCGGCGGCGTCATCGAATCGACGCTGGCGATCCAGACCGGATCGACGGAAATCGCGCAGGCTTCGGAAGATCTGGCGCTGCGCACCGAATCCAATGCGGCGACGCTGGAACAGACATCCGCCTCCATCGGCCAGATGCAGGAGCGGCTTTCGGAAACCGCGGCGGCGGCGGCACGCACGGTCGAACGCGCCGACACCGCAACCGCCACCGTCGCATCCGGGCGCGACATCGCCGGCCGCGCCGCCGATGCGATGACCCGCGTGTCCGACAGCGCGAAAGGCATCGACAATGTGATCGAGGGGCTAGACAAGATCGCGTTCCAGACCCGCGTTCTGGCGATGAACGCCGCGGTCGAGGCTGGCCGGGCGGGCGAATCTGGCAAAGGCTTCGCCGTCGTTGCCGATCTCGTCTCCGCGCTTGCGATGCGGGCCGAGGAGGAAGCGGGACAGGCGCGTTCGCAGCTGACCGCCACGCAGACCGACATCGCCGATGCCGTTTCCATGGTGCGGGACGTCGACGGCGCGCTGGCCAACATCACGGCGGACGTCGGCGCGGTCCACGACCTGCTCGCCCAGATCGCGCAGGACAATCGCGTGCAGGCGGAGGCCATCGCAGAAATCAACTATGCGATCACCGTGATGGATCAGGCGACGCAGCAGAATGCCGCGATGGTCGAGGAAACCAGTGCGACCGCCCGCACCCTGCATAATGAAGTGAGTACGCAGCTGAGCTGCACCAGCCAGTTCAACATTGGCGATGGGGTAACGCACGCACAGGGCGCTCCCGCATCGCCAGGCGCCGGACGGACCGCATCCACCCTGCATTGACGCGGCATGGCGGGCGGACATGAGCGCCGCCCTCCTTTGAGGCGGATTGCATTGGCCGACATGCTTGCCCGATAAGGCGCGCATGAGCGCCCCCCTGCCCCGCAATTCCCGCACGCTGCTGGCGATCGCCATGGCCGCGCTGCTGGTGTTTCTGGGCGGGCTGCTGGCGGCGTTTCTTTTCAGTCTCGCGTCTGCCTCCCGCCATTTCGACCGCGCCGCCGCCGCGCAGGCGCAGATGGCCGCCGTCGCGCGGATCGAGGCGATTGCCGCCGCCGGCTTTCCGCGCCGCCAGCTGGTCGCGGCGCTGCGCGACTATGAAGCCTCCATCGCGCGCGAAACAACGCTGCTTCCACCCGGATCGCGGGAACAGGCGGCCCAGCGCGCCGAGGCGATGGAGGCGCGGCGGCTGGCCGCTCTGGCGCTGACCTCCGCCGATCGCGAGGCTATGCGCGGCATGGTCGCCCGCATTGCGGCGCGCGAACGGGCAGAGGTGGCGCAGGTGGAGGACGCCCTGCGCGGCCTGCGCCGGCGGACCAGCTGGCTCGCCATCCTGCTTGCCGCCGGATCGCTGGCGGCGGCGGCGCTGGGCGCGTTCCTGCTGCTGCGCGCCAATCGCGACCTGGGGCGAGAGGTCGATGCACGCACCGCCGAGTTGCAGGCCGTCGACCGGTCCCGCCGCCTGTTTTTCGCCAAGGCGAGCCACGAACTGCGCACCCCCGTCACGGTGATGCGCGGAGAGGCGGAAGTCACCCTGTCCGATCCGCATGCCAGTGTCGCGGACCTGCGCCAGTCGCTGGCCCATGTCGCTGCCAATGCCGATTTCCTGGGCCGCCGGATCGAGGAGTTGCTGGGCCTGTCGAAGGCCGATGACGGGCAGCTTGCCCTGTCGTTCCAGCCATTGTCGCTGACGCAGCTGGTGCGCGCCAGCGTGGAGGGCGCGCAGGGCTATGCCCGGTCAGCCGACGTGCGGATCGACCTGTCTGCGCCCGGTGCGCCGCTCCGCCTCTCCGGCGACGGGCGCTGGCTGGGTCAGGCGTTGCTGGCGGTGATCGACAATGGCGTCAAATTCTCACCCCAGAATGCCGCCTTGCACGTCACCCTGACGGCAGAGGGCGACCGCGCTGCCATTGCGGTCACCGATCATGGCCCCGGCGTGCTGGCGGAGGCGTTGCCGCGCATCTTCGATGCCTATTACCAGACCGACGAAGGGCGCATGCGCGGCGGCACCGGCCTTGGCCTTGCACTGGCGCGCTGGGTGGTGGAACAGCATGGCGGGACGATCATGGCGGCCAATGATCCGGCGGGCGGCTGCCAGATCCGCATCGAACTGCCGCTAGGAGGGGGCGCAGCGTGAATATCCTGCTGGTGGAGGATGACGTGGGCATCGGCCGCTTCGTGACGCGGGGGCTGACGGCGCGCGGCCACCGCCTGTCCTGGCAGCGGCAGGGCGCCGATGTGCCGGACCTGATCGCCAGCGGCGTGTTCGGCGCGGTGCTGCTGGACATCGGCCTGCCCGACATGGACGGGCTGGCGCTGTGCCGCCGCATCCGCGCGATGGCCCCGCGCATCCAGATCCTGATGCTGACCGCGCGCGACACGTTGAGCGACAAGCTGGACGGGTTCGGCGCGGGGGCCGACGATTACCTGCCCAAGCCCTTCGCCTTTGAAGAACTGGTCGCGCGCGTCGCGGTGCTGGAACGGCGCGACGCGATGCAGCCACCCGCCCCGATGCGGCTGGGCGCGCTGGAGGTCGATACCGACCGGCGGACGGCGCACTGGCATGGCGAGGCGCTGGCGGTGGATGGCAAGGCGTTCGACCTGCTCTGCTGCCTGGTTCGCGCGCAGGGCGAGACGGTGGAGCGGCCCGCGCTGATCGCGGAAATATGGGGCGAAAGCGCGGACATCACCGACAATGCGGTGGACGCAAACATCAGCGCGCTGCGCCGCAAGCTGGCGACGCTGGCCAGCCCGCCGGTCATCGAAACCGTGCGCGGGCGCGGCTTTCGCCTCGCCGTCTGAGCATCCTCCCAAAGTAGCATGAAGTCTGAGCGGCATTTCAGGATCGCCCTGCCCGCCTGCCGCTAATCCCCCGGCAACGACATAGCGGGGGAGGATTATTCATGCGTGCGCGTTTCATTCTGATGGCGTCGGCCAGCCTGATCGCCGGCCCCATGGCCGCCGCGCAGACCAACCCTTCGGCCATTCGCGAACCCAGCGAGATCATCGTCCTTGCCCCCACGCCGCTGTCCGATGTGGGCGAGGGCACCCTGCCCTTTCCCGCGCAGACGATCAGCGACGAGGAGATAGAAGCTTCCCATGCGCTGGACCTCACCGATTATCTGAAGCGCTTTTCGGGCGGCGTGTTCGTCAACGAAACGCAGGGCAATCCCCTGCAACCCGAAGTCAACTATCGCGGCTTCACCGCGTCCCCGCTGCTCGGCACGCCGCAGGGCCTTTCGGTCTATATGGACGGCGTGCGCGTGAACCAGCCGTTCGGCGATGTCGTCAGCTGGGATCTGATCCCGCGTTCGGCGATCCGTTCAGTCAGCCTGGTGCCCGGTGTCAATCCGCTGTTCGGGCGCAATTCGCTGGGCGGCGCGCTGTCAGTGCGCACGAAGGACGGGCGGTCCGATCCGGGTTATGAGGTGGAGGGAAGCTATGGCTCCTTCCGCCGCCGCACGCTGGAGGCGCAGGCGGGCGGCGCGTCCGACAATGGCCTGCACTGGTTCCTGGCCGGCGATTATTTCCGCGAGCGCGGCTGGCGTGATTTTTCGCCGTCGGAGGCCGGTCAGGCGTTCGGGAAGCTGGGCTGGGCCGACGCTGCCACGGACATTGCCCTGTCGGGCAGCTTTGCCGACACCGACCTCAACGGCAACGGCCTTCAGGAAATGCGGATGCTGGCCGCCGACCGCGACAGTATCTACACCGCGCCCGACAATACTCGCAACCGCGCCTATTTCGTCAATTTGACGGGCAGGCACGAGCTGTCCGACCGGCTGCGCTTTTCCGGCAATGTGTTCTGGCGCAAGATCCGCACGCACACGTTCAACGGCGACATCAACGAGGAGTCGCTGGGCGAAAACCCGTATCAGCCCAATCTGGCCGAGCGGAACGCGCTGACGGCGGCGGGATATAGCGGCTTTCCGACCAGCGGCGAGACGCAGGCGAACACGCCCTTCCCCCGCTGGCGCTGCATCGCCAACGCGCTGCTGAACGATGAACCGAACGAGAAGTGCAACGGCCTGCTCAACCGGTCCTCCACCAGCCAGCGCGAATGGGGCCTGTCGGGCGAATTCACGCTGGACCTGCCGATCGGCGGGGCCACCAACCAGCTGGTGGCCGGCGCGACTTATGTGCGCAGCCGCGCGCGCTTTGGCCAATCGACACAGTTCGGCTATCTGCTGCCCGACCGCACCGTCATGGGCGTGGACGGGCCGGGTGCCTTCGCCGACGGCACGCAGGATTCGGAAAATGCGTTTGACGCGCGGGTCGACTTGATCGGGCGGACCAGCACGTTCAGCGCCTATATCCTCGACGCCATGGACATCAGCCCCGCGCTGCACCTGGACCTGTCGGCGCGGTACGACCGCACGCAGCTCAAAAACCGGGATCAGATCACGCCGGGCGGCGGCACCGGATCGCTGGACAACGACACCGTCTATCATCGCTTCAACCCGGCCGCCGCCCTGCGCTGGAAAGCGAGCGAGGCGGTGACGTTCGACATCGCGGCGAGCCAGACCAGCCGTGCGCCATCGTCGATCGAGCTGGGCTGTTCGGACCCGGAAAGCCCGTGCCGCCTGCCCAATGCGCTGGCCGGCGACCCGCCGCTGAAGGAAGTCGTCGCCCGCACGGTGGAGGCGGGCGCGAACCTGACGCTGGGACCGGTCGCGGTGCGGCTGGGCGCGTTCCGCACGGTCAATCGCAACGACATATTGTTCGTCGCCGACGACACGTCGGGCTTCGGCTATTTCCGCAATTTCGGCCGAACCCGGCGGCAGGGGATCGACGCCGACCTGTCGGGCAAGGCCGGGCCGTTCCGCCTGTCGGCGCATTACACCTATCTCGACGCGACCTATCGCAGCCCGGAGGAAGTCGGCGGATCGGGCAACAGCAGCAACAACGCCCCGGCCCCCGGCTTCGAGGGCGAGATCGACATCGAGAAGGGCGACCGCATCCCGCTGATCCCCCGTCACCTGTTCAAGGCGGCGGTCGGATGGGATCCGGTGGAGCAGGTTTCGCTAAACCTCGACATGACGGCGGTGTCGGGGATGCTGGCGCGCGGCAATGAAAATGGCGAGCATGAACCGGACGGCGTCTATTATCTCGGCCCCGGCCGGACGAAGGGCTATGCCGTGTTCAATGCGGGGGTGGAGGTGCGGCCATTCACCGCCCTGACCCTGTTCGCGCAGGTCAGCAACCTGTTCGACAAGCATTACGCCACCGGCGCGCAGCTGGGCGTCACCGGCTTCGATGCGGCGGGGAATTTCGTCGCCCGGCCCTTTGCCGGTCCGGTGATCGATGGCGAGCGGCCGATGGTGTCGTCCACCTTCTACGCGCCGGGCGCGCCCCGGTCGGTCCAGGTCGGAGCGCGCCTGCGCTTCTGAACCGAAGTGGAATGGCGGGCCGTCCCCTCCCGGCCCGCCATTCCACGATGCTGGCTGTGCCTATTTGGCCGGCGTCACCCTGGGCACCGCGGTAAAGGGCTTGATGCCGAACGCGGGATAGACTTCGCTGGGGAAATAGACCGCGCCATCCTTCACCACCATGGCGATGGTCTTGATCGCGCGAATATCCTTGGTCGGGTCGCCGGGGATCAGGAAGAAATCCGCCCGCTTGCCCCGCTCGATCGACCCGCTGGACTGGTCCTCGACGGAGGGGTCGCACCTCTCCGTCACCCTCGCCGCACCATAATGAGGCAGAAGTTGCGCGGGCGACTGCGCTTTTTGCAATGCTGCGACGCACAATTTGCCTTGAAACCCAAGGCGCGGAGCGGCAAAAGGTGACTCATGCAACCCAGTGCCATCATCCTTGAAGCCATCGCCAAGCGTAAGTGCATCACCGCGACGTACAATCGTTTGCACATCCGGCTGGCCCCGCACGTGCTTTACACCCGGCACGACGACCTGTTCGTCGACGGCGTGACGATGGAGCGCGAGGGGAAGCCGCCGCGCGAATTCAAGATCGGCGCGTTCAAGCTTGCCGGCCTCAACGATGTGGCGCTGGCGCCCGAAGCGTTCGAGCCGACCCCGGACCTCGACCTCAAAAACCCGCTTTACGAGGGCACCACCCTGTTCGCCGTGGAAGGCTGAGCGCGGGTCGCATCCATAGCTGCCGAACCGGAACCGCCGCGCGCGCCGCTCATTGAAGCGGTTGCGGGGAACGGAGGATGCCATGCCCAGAGGCGACAAGAGCAGTTACACCGACAAGCAGAAGCGCAAGGCCGCGCACATAGCCGAAAGCTATGAAGGGCGTGGCGTGCCCGAAAAGGAAGCGGAGGCGCGTGCATGGGCGACGGTGAACAAGGAAAGCGGCGGCGGCAACAAGTCCGGTTCGGGCCGGGGCAAGCCCGACACCCACATATCCTCGTCCCGCGGTGGCCGGGCGCACAAATCCGGGTCGCCCGAACAGCGGTCGGCGGCGGCACGCAAGGGGTGGGACACGCGGCGGCGCAACGGCACGGCCTGATCATTTGATCCGCCCGGCAAGCGCCCCTATGCTCAACCCGCGCAGGAGCGGAGCATAGCGGCGATGAAGACGATAATCGACACGGCGCTGGCGCTGGGGCCGGGCCTGGCTGAGATCCGCGCATCCTATCAGGTTCCCGCCGACTTCCCGCCTGACGTGCTGGCGGAGGCCGAGCAGGCGGCGCGGCGCGCACCCGCCGAGCATGTCGACCGCACTGACATGCCCTTCGTCACGCTGGACCCGGCCACGTCCACCGACCTTGATCAGGCCTTTGCCATCGACCGCGTGGGCGGCGACATCCTGCTGCATTATGCCATTGCCGATGTCGCATGGTTCGTCGCCGATGACGGCCCGATGGACCGGGAGGCATGGGCGCGGGGCGGCACCATCTACCTGCCCGATGGCAAGGCGCGGCTTTATCCCGCCGCGATCAGCGAAGCGGCCGCCAGCCTGCTGCCCGACGGGCCGCGCCCGGCCATCATCTTCACCGTGCGGGTCGCGCCGGATGGCACGCCCACTCTGGAGGGCGCGGAGCGTGCGGTGATCCGCAGCCGCGCGAAGCTTGCCTATGACAGCGTGCGGACAAGCGACCTGCCACCCGACTTCGACGAACTTGCAGCGCGCATCGCGCAGGCCGAGGACGCGCGCGGCGCAAGCCGGGTCGATCCGCCCGAACAGGAAGTCTCCGCCGACGGTCAGGGCGGTTTCACCCTGCGCTATCGCCCGCGTCTTCCCTCCGAGGATCGGAACGCGGCGCTATCGCTCGCCACCAACCTTGCCATTGGTCAGGCGCTGCTGGCGCATCGCACCGGCCTGTTCCGGGTGATGGCGGAACCCGATGCGCAGGCGATCGCCCGGCTGCGCTTCACCGCGCGGGCCTTTGGCCTCGACTGGCCGGCGCATGCGACGCTGGCCCAGTTCGAGCGCAGCCTGCGCGCGGACGTTCCCGCGCAGGCCGCGTTCATGCTGGCGATCCGCCGGGCCGGAAACGGCGCGTCCTATGAGCCATGGCGCGAGGGGGTGACGCCCTGGCATTCGGCGGTCGGCGCGACCTATGCGCAGGCCACCGCCCCGCTCCGTCGCCTTGCCGACCGCTATGTGGTGCAGGCGGTGCTGGCGATCGCCAATGGCCGCGCGGTGCCCGATCCGGTGACTCAGGCCTTTGAAAAGCTGCCCCCCGTCATGGCGCGGGCCGACCAGCGCAGCGGCCAGATCGAGCGGGCGGTGATCGACCTTGCCGAGTGCCTGATGCTGCGCGGGCATGAAGGCGCCCGCTTTCCCGCCATCGTCACCGATCTGGACGAACGCGGCGCCCGCATCCAGCTCCGCGACCTGCCGGTGGTGACGCGGATCGCCAGCAACGGCCATCGGCCCGGTGCGGCGATCGATGTCATGCTGACCAGCATCGATCCGGTGCGGCGGCTGATCGCCATGGAAGCATCGGGGTAATCCACTTTGTCCGCACAAATTCCGTTGGTCCCGGCGGCACAGGGGCGGTATTGACCGATCCATGACAAAAGTTGCGGAGGGACAAAGCGGCGCCACCATTTCCGATGTGGCCGAACGTGCGGGCGTGTCCATCCGCACCGTGTCGCGGGTGCTGAACAAATCGCCCAAGGTGAACAGCGAGACGCGCGAGCGGATCGAGGAGGCCATTGCGCAGCTGCATTTCCGGCCCAGCCCGCGCGCCCGCGCGCTGGCCATGGGGCGATCCTTTCTGATCGGCATGGTGCATAATGACCGCAACGCGCTGGTGCTGGACGCTTTCCAGCGGGGCATCGTGCAGGAAGCCGCGCCGCGCGGTTATGAACTGATCGTCCATTCGACGCCCGTTGATGAAGGGGGCGTGGACGATGTGCTGGCCTTCATCGACCGATCCCGCGTCGACGGGCTGATCCTGTTGCCGCCGGTATCGGGCATCGCCGACCTGCCCCGCGCGCTGGAGCAGGCGAATGTGCCTGCCGTCGCCCTCTCCTCGCTGCCGATCACCGGCTATCGCGCCGTCATCCTGGCACGCGAACGGGAAGCCGCAGCCGAAGTCGCCCGCTATCTGCTCGGGCTTGGGCATCGGCGCATCGCACTGGTCAACGGCCCCAAAGGGACCGTATCGGCGCAGGAACGGCGCGCCGGCTTCGTCGATGCGCTCGGCCGGGCGGGGGTGGAAATGGCGGGAGAAGCGCATGGCGATTACGGCTTTCATTCGGGCGTGCGCGCGGCCGAACAGCTGTTGACGCTGGACCCGCCGCCCAGCGCCATATTCGCGGCGAACGATGAAATGGCCGCCGGAGTGCTGAAGGTCGCGGCGACCCGTGGGATTGCGGTGCCCGGCGCGCTGTCGGTCGTCGGTTTCGACGGCAGCCTGCTGAGCGAGATGCTGACCCCCGCCCTCACCAGCGTCGCCCGCCCCTTTACCCAGATGACGGGCGAAGCCACACGCCAGCTGATCGACCGGATCGAGGGCAAGCCCGGCAGCGATCCGGCGGAAATGCCGCTGCGCCTGATCGAGGCGGAATCGAGCGGACCCGCCCCACGATGACGGAAACCCCCAGCGTCGCCCTGTTCGTCACCTGTCTGGTCGATGCGATGCGGCCGCAGATCGGCTTTGCCGCGCTGCATGCGCTGGAAGCCGCAGGCTGCACCGTGGTCGTGCCGCCGGAGCAGACCTGCTGCGGCCAGCCCGCGCTCAATTCCGGGGACCGTGCGCGCGCTGTCCTGCTGGCGCAGCGGACCATCGCGATGTTGGAAGGCTATGACTATGTGGTCATCCCCTCCGGCTCCTGCGCCGGGACGATCCGGTGCCATTATCCCGAGATTCTGGCCGACGACCCTGCCTGGCTGGCGCGCGCGGAGGCGGTGGCGGCGCGAACATGGGAAGTCATGGCGTTTCTGGACGAGGTGCGCGGCTGGCGGCCCGACGGCGTGACGCTGAACGCCAGCGCGACCTATCACGACAGCTGTTCGGGCCTGCGCGAACTGGGGATCAAGGCGCAGCCCCGCCGCCTGCTCGCCGCGGTCGGGGGGCTGACCCTGAAGCCGCTGGCCGGGGCGGAAACCTGCTGCGGCTTCGGTGGCACCTTCTGCGTCAAATATCCGGCGATTTCCAACGCCATCGTCGGCGAAAAGGCGCAGGCAATCGACGCCAGCGGGGCGCAGTTGCTGCTGGCGGGCGACCTTGGCTGCCTGATGAACATGGCGGGGAAGCTGCACCGCATGGGATCGCCGGTCCGCGCCTATCATGCGATCGAACTGATCGCCGGCATGGGCGATGAACCCGCCATCGGGGAGGACGCATGAACGCCTTCACCCGCCGCGCCGATAGGGCGCTGGACGACCGGCTGCTGAAAGTCGCGGTAGAGCGGACGGCCGGAACGGCGGAAGTGAAGCGCGCGGCCGCCGTCGCCGCCTTCGACGATTTCGAGCAAGCCCGCGACCGGGCGGCGGCGATCAAGGATCATGTCGTCGCGCATCTGGGCCATTATCTGGAACAGTTCGAGGCCAATGCCACGGCGGCAGGCGCAAAGGTGCACTGGGCGCGCACCGCCGACGAAGCCTGCCGCATCGTCGTCGCGCTGTGCAAGGCGGCCGGGGCCAAGAGCGTCGCCCGGTCCAAATCCATGCTGGGCGAGGAAATCGGCCTGCCCCACGCGCTGGCGGAAGCGGGCATTGCGCGGGTCGAGACCGACCTTGCCGAACATATCATCCAGCTGGCCGACGAGCGCCCCTCCCACATCATCTGGCCCGCCATGCACAAGACGCGCGAACAGGTATCGGCGCTGTTTCGCGCCCGCCATCGCCAGCCGCATGTGGAGGACAGCATTCCCGCCATGGCCGAAAGCGCCCGGCGGCAGCTGCGCGGGGCGATGCTGGGCGCGGATGTCGGCATATCGGGCGCCAATTTCCTGATCGCCGACACCGGCGGCGTCTGCACCGTCACCAATGAGGGCAACGCCGAACTCTCCCTCGTCCCCCCGCGCATCCACATCGTGACGGCAGGGATCGAAAAGATCGTGCCGTCCATGCCGCATGCCGTCCACATGCTGCGCATGCTGACGCGATCGGCGACCGGCGCGGCGCTGACCCAATATACGACCTTCTACACCGGCCCCCGGCGTCAGGGCGACCGGGACGGGCCGGAGGAAATGCACATCGTGCTGGTCGACAATGGCCGCACCACGATGCGCGAGGAGGGACTGGCGGAGATGCTGCGCTGCATCCGGTGCGGCGCATGTATGAACCATTGCGTGGTGTTCCGCCAGATCGGCGGCCATGCCTATGGCGGCACCTATCCGGGGCCGATGGGCGCGGTGCTGACGCCGGTGCTGGACGGGCTGGCCGCCAGCCGCGATCTGGCCAGTGCCTGCACCCTCAACGGCAAATGTCAGGAGGTGTGCCCGGTGCGCATCCCGCTGCCCACGCTGCTGCGCGGCTGGCGCGAACGCAGCTGGCGCGAGGGGCTGGAGCCGACGACGATGCGCGCAGGGATCGGCATCTGGGCATGGGTTGCGGCACGGCCGCGCCTGTATCGGCTGGCGTCGGGCTTCGCGGTCAAGGCGCTGCGCTTCGTCGCCGACCGGGGCTGGATCGCGCGCTTGCCGCTGGCCGGCGGCTGGACACGGCACCGCGACCTGCCCGGCCCGGCCCGCGCGACCTTCATGCAGCAATATGCCGCGCGCCAACGCAAGGGCGGCAGCCGATGAACGCGCGCGAGGCGATCCTGTCCCGGCTGCAAAGCCCGCCCGGCCGCTCCATCGCGCAGGAGGCGGCGGCGCTGCTGATCGCGAACGAGCGGCCGCATGTCGATGCAAGCGCACTGGAGAGCGAAATGCTCGCCCGCCTTGCCCAGCCTAGCCTTGCCGCAAGCGTGGATCAGGTGGACGGACCGGCCGACGTGCCCGACGCGGTGAAGCGCTATCTGACGGGACAGGGGCTGAATGCCGCGCTGTATTGCCCGCCCGACCCGCGCCTGTCGGCGATGGACTGGACCGGCTTCACACTCGACGCGCAGGTCGCGGCCGATCAGCCCGCAGTGCTCGCCATCGCCCGATGCGGCGTGGCCGAAACCGGGTCGCTGATCTTCGAAACCGCGCCGAATGCGCCGATGCTGCCCAATTTTCTGGCCCTGCATCATATCGTACTGCTGCCCGCAGATGCCATCACGGCCCATCTGGAGGATGCGATCCTGCCCGCCGGGCCGCAGCCGCGCGCCCATTATTGGGTCACCGGCGTATCGGGCACGACGGATATAGAGGGCACCTATGTGCGCGGCGCGCACGGCCCCCGCTTCCTGCATGTCGTGCTGATGCGGCGCGGCTGGGGCGACTGATACCCGTCCTCTTTCCGGATTGCGCTTTGGGTTTGGCGTAGGGGCGCGAGACGCTATATACCGCCGGACATAATAACATCCGGACACCCCCATGCCCCTTCTGAGACGATGTTTCGCCCTGCTGCTGCTCTTGCTCGCCAGCCTTTCGCCGGCACAGGCGCAGCCGCGCGGGCCGGTGGTGCTGGCGGCGGCCAGCCTGCAGGAGGGGTTGAGCGAGGCGGCGGATCGCTGGGCGGCGCTGGGCCATGCGCGGCCGGTCCTCTCCTTTGCCGGTTCCTCGGCCCTCGCCCGCCAGATCGCGGCGGGAGCGCCGGCCGACCTCTTCATTTCCGCCGATGAGGAATGGATGGATTATGTGGCGGCAAGGAAGCTGCTGCGACCGGGCAGTCGCGCCGCATTCCTCTCCAACCGGCTGGTGCTGATCGCCCCGGTGGACAGCCGCCTTCGCCTGGCCATCGGCCGGGGCTTTCCGATTGCCCGCGCGCTGGGCACCGGGCGGCTGGCGATGGCCGATCCGGCCGCCGTGCCTGCGGGCAAATATGGCAGGGCGGCGCTGACGAAGCTGGGCGTATGGCCCGGCGTTGCAGGCCGGATCGCCAGCGCGGAAAATGTCCGCGCGGCGCTGGCGCTGGTGGAACGGGGCGAAGCGCCGCTGGGCATCGTTTATGCGACCGATGCCAAGGCGTCGGCGCACGTTCGCATCGTCGGCGTCTTTCCGACCACCAGCCACCCGCCGATCCTCTATCCCATGGCGCTGCTGCGCGCCGCCCGCAACCGCGATGCCGACGCGTTTCGCCGCTTCCTCCTGTCGCCTCAGGGCAAGGCGATTTTTGTACGGCACGGCTTTGCGGCCCGCTGATCGATGAGCGGGATCAGCGCGGAAGAGTGGGCGATCATCCTGCTGTCGCTGAAGGTCGGGGCGGTCGCGATCCTGGTGACGCTGCCCATCGCCTTCGCGCTCGCCTGGCTGCTGGCGCGGGGCCGCTTTCCGGGGCTGGTCGTGCTCGACGCGCTGGTCCATCTGCCGCTGGTGCTGCCGCCGGTCGTCACCGGCTGGCTGTTGCTGCTGGCTTTCGGCGCGCAGGGACCGGCGGGACGCTTCCTGATGCAATGGTTCGGGATCAGCCTGATCTTTCGCTGGACCGGCGCGGCGCTGGCCGCCGGGATCATGGCGTTGCCGCTGATGGTGCGCGCCATGCGCCTGTCGATCGAGGCGGTGGACCCCCGGCTGGAACAGGCGGCCCGCACATTGGGCGCGCGCCCCGCCCATATGTTCGCCACGATCACCCTGCCGCTGGCCCTCCCCGGCATATTGGCGGGGGCCGTGCTGGGCTTTGCGCGCTCCATCGGGGAGTTCGGCGCGACCATCACCTTCGTATCGAACATTCCGGGTGAAACCCGCACCCTTCCGCTTGCGATCTACAGCGCGCTGCAGATCCCCGGCGCGGAGGGTCAGGTGACGCGCCTTGCGCTGATGTCCGTCGCGCTGTCGCTCGCCGCGCTGGTCGCGTCGGAAATGCTGGTGCGCCGGTCGGGAACCAAGCGGGGTGGCCATGTCCTTTGAGGTGCGCGTCCGCCACCGGCTGGGCGATCGGGACATTGCGGCCGACTTTGCTAGCGCGGGCAAGCTGACCGGCCTCTTCGGTCCCTCCGGCGCGGGGAAAAGCTCCATCCTCAACATGGTCGCCGGGCTGATCCGGCCGGACAGCGGGCGCATCGCGGTCGACGGGCATGTGCTGTTCGACAGCGACAGCGCCATCGACCTGCCGCCGCAGGCGCGCCGGGCGGGCTATGTGTTTCAGGACGGCCGCCTGTTCCCGCATCGGCGGGTGCGGGACAATCTGCTCTATGGCTGGCGGATCGCTGCGCCGCAGGATCGCTGGATGTCGCTGGACGAGGCGACGGCCTTCCTTGGCATCGGCCATCTGCTCGACCGCTGGCCCCGCAGCCTTTCGGGCGGAGAGGCACAGCGCGTGGCGATCGGCCGGGCGCTGCTCAGCGGACCGCGCTTCCTGTTGATGGACGAGCCGCTGTCATCGCTCGACAGCCAGCGGCGGCAGGAGATCATGATGGTGATAGAGCGGCTGCGCGACGAATTGTCGCTGCCGATCCTGTATGTCAGCCACGACCGTGCCGAGCTGGACCGGTTGGCCAGCCGGATCGTCCCCGTCGGCGACTGACCGCAGCCCTGCCCCGACCGACCCCGCTTGCCGCAGCGCCAATCCGCGACTAGGCGGCGGACAATGATCCGCTCCGATACGATGGGAGATTGCGGGGTGATGCGAAGCTGTACCCTCACATTGCAATGCAACGACAGGCCGGGGCTGGTCGGCGCGGTCGCCAGCCTGCTGGCGGACAAGGGCGGCAACATCGTCGATGCCCAGCAATTCAACGACAAGCTGAACCACCGCTTCTTCATGCGGATCGAATTCGAAATCGCGCTGGAAAACCTCACGCCGCTGCGCGCCGCCTTCGATGTGCTGGCCCGTGCGAATGCGATGGACTGGCAATTGCGGGACAATGCCGAACGGCACAGGGTCGTGCTGATGGTCAGCAAGTTCGACCACTGCCTTGGCGACCTGCTCTATCGCTGGCGGCTGGGCGAACTGAACATGGATGTGGTCGCCATCATCGGCAACCATCCCAAATCGGTGCTGACGACGCCGCTGATCGACGACCTGCCCTTCCACCACCTGCCCGTCACCAGCGACAGCAAGCCGCAGCAGGAAGCGCGGATCAAGGACATCGTGCAGGAAAGCGGCGCGGACCTTGTCGTCCTGGCCCGCTATATGCAGATACTTTCAGACGATCTGGCCGCGTTCCTTTCGGGCCGCTGCATCAACATCCACCACAGCTTCCTGCCCGGATTCAAGGGGGCCAAGCCCTATCATCAGGCGCATGCGCGCGGGGTCAAGATGATCGGTGCGACCGCCCATTATGTGACCGCCGATCTGGATGAAGGGCCGATCATCCATCAGGATGTCGAAGCGATCAGCCATGCCGACACGCCCGACGATCTGGTGCGCAAGGGCCGCGACATCGAACGGCGCGTGCTGGCGAGCGCGGTGCAGCATCACTTGCAGGGGCGCGTGTTCCTGAACGATGGGCGGACCGTGGTTTTCAGGGCATAACACCCGGCGAACCGCCGCGCCGCCCTTAGCTGGCGACGCGGAAGCTTTCGGGCGGGGGCGCATCCTCGGCTGATGCGCTGCGCGGACGCGCGACGAGCCGGCGGCGAAATTCGATCAGCTCGTCGATCGGCATCGGCATGCCGACTTCATAGCCCTGAAGCAGGTCGCAGCCCAGCAGTTGCAGCAGCCGGGCCTGCCATTCGGTCTCGATCCCTTCCATCACGACCTTCATGTCAAGGCTGTGGCCGAAATCGATGACCGACCGGATGATCTGCGTCGCGCGGCGCTTGTCGCCGACATTGCGCAGGAAGGACTTGTCGAGTTTCAGCCCGTCCAGCTCGAAATGCTGCAAATAGCTGAGCGAGGAATAGCCGGTCCCGAAATCGTCCAGGAACACCCGCACGCCGACTTCGCGCAGGCGGTCGATGGCGTTGCGGGCAATGTCCATGTCCGAAATCAGGATGCCCTCAGTCACCTCGATCGTCAGCAGTTCCGGCCGCACGGCGGCGCCCAGCAGCTTGTCAAAGATGCGATGGATGAATTCGGGGCTGCGGAAATAGATCGGCGAGATATTGATCGCGACCGGCACATCCTCCAGCCGGCGAATGGTCTGCATCGCGGTGTCGAGCGTCCATTCGGTCAGCGGCATGATCTGCCCGCTGACTTCGGCGATCTGGATGATCGTGCCGGGCGGCACTTCCGACAGCGGCTTGGTGCTGGAACGCAGCAGCGCCTCGACACTCTTCAATTCGCCCGTGCGCGCGGACACCACGGGTTGATAATGCAGGGCAAGGCCGTTTTCGATCAGCGAACGGCCCAGTTCCACCCGGATGGAGCTGTCGCGCAGCTGCCGACCGTCCAGCACGTCGTCGAACACCCGGCATCCCCCGCGCGAGCTGCCCTTGATCTCGTACATCGCGGTGTCGGCGCGGCGCAGCAGTTCGTGCCCGTCGTCAAAACCGGGATCGCCCGCCGCGACGCCCACGGACGTTCCGACCGACACCAGCTGTCCGTCGATCGTAAAGGGCTGGTCGATCGCCGACACGATGCGATGGCCATATTCTTCGGGCCGTTCGCCCTCCACCAGCGGCATGATCGCGGCGAACTCGTCGCCGCCCAGCCGCGCGAAGGCGGCGCGCGGGGGAAGCAGCGCGGCCGCGCGCTTGGCCACTTCGATCAGCAGCAGGTCGCCGACCTTGTGCCCCAGCGTATCGTTGACGTCCTTGAACCGATCGAGGTCGAAGAACAGGGCGATGACCGTTTCGCCCGCCTCTCCGAAAGGCGACAGGTCGTCGAGCGCCTTGTTGAACGCATCGCGGTTGAGCAGGCCGGTGAGCGGATCGAGCCGCATCAGCTGGGCCAGATCCTCGCCCTGTTCCTGCAGCCGGGCGCGATCGCGCTTCAACCCCGCGATCACCGTCAATCCGGCGCCCGTCACCGTCAGCGCGCCCAGCGCCAGCGCGGACGTGGCAAGCGGCGATGCGGGGAGCAGCCCGGTCCATGTGGCGGCGGCATAGCCCAGCGGCAGCGCGGCGACGGGAACCGCGACCCGTGGCCGGGCCGCCCGCGTCAGCCACTTGCCGATGGCACCCCCCGACAGGGCGGCACGCCTCACGGCTTGGACGCCTTGTCGGCCATGTCGTTCACCCGGTCGAACAGTGCGCGGGTCTGTTCCCGCAATTTCCGCTCGGCCGACGCCTTTTCATTGTCCAGCGCATCGATCGTCGCCCGCTGTTCCAGATGCGCGGCCATGCGGGCACGCAGGATCGGCAGGCTGATCGGCTTGGTCATATAGTCATTCGCGCCCGCCCCGATGGCGGCGACGACCGACATCTCTTCATTGATGGCGGTGCACATGATGACGGGCAGCCGCGCGCTCGAATGCATTTCACGGATGGCGCGGAGCGTTTCCAGCCCCGAAAGCTGCGGCATCATCCAGTCCAGAAGGACGATGTCGGGCACCTGCGTCGAAATGATCGCCAGCGCCTCACGCCCGCTTTCGGCAAGAACCGTGGCATAGCCGCTGGATTTCAGCGCGCGGTCCAGCAGGACGCGGTTGTCCTCCACATCGTCCACGATCAGCGCCACTTTCTGCGCGCGCTGCGGATTGGTCATCGCGTTCATGCGACCATCTCCTTCAGGCACTGCGCAATCTGGCGCGGGGTGGAAGCGGCCTTGGTGAAGAAGCGGCGGCCGCCGGCGGCGAGTGTTCGGTGTTGTTCCAAGGTTATCTGTTGGCCCGAAAGGATGATCAGGGGGACGTTGTGCAGCGTTTCGTGGCGGGTCAGCCGATCGATGACGCCAAATCCGTCCAGCCCCGGCATGGCAAGATCAAGAACGATGGCGGAGGGGCGATGGCTGTCCGCCATTTCCACGCCGTCCAGCCCGTTTTGCGCCCGGCGGGTCATGAAGCCCACTTCCTCGACGCTGCGGCGGATCAGTTCGGCGGCATCGTCATCATCCTCGATGACCAGGATTTCGCCTTCGGCCTTGCCGCAATAGAGTTCGACGACGGAGCGCAACTGCTCCTTCGACAGCGGCTTGCGGATATAATCGGACGCGCCGGCATCCAGCCCGCGTCGGCGATCGTCGTCCACCGTGATCAGCACCACGGGAATGTCGCGCAGTTCCGGGTCGGCGCGCAGGTCCGCCAGCACGTCATAGCCCGAACGATCGGGCAGCAGCGCGTCGAGCAGGATGACGTCGGGATGATGCCGCCGCACCAGTTCGATGCCCGTCAGGCCGGTTTCGGCGGCCGCGCTGCTGATCCCCATCTGGCCCAGCCAGCGGCCCATCAGGTCCAGCGCATCGTGGTCGTCGTCGATCACCACCACCCGCGCCTGTACCGCAGTGTCGATGACCACGGCCTGGCTGTGCGGCTTTTCCGTCGCTTCGACCGGCGATCCGACCGGCAATACCAGGCTGAATGTCGACCCCTCGCCCTTCGCGCTTTCCACGATGCAATCGCCGCCCATGGCACGCGCCAGCTTGCGGGTGATCGCCAGCCCCAGGCCGGTGCCGCCATAGCGGCGCGTCAGGCTGGAATCGCCCTGCTCGAATGCCACGAACAGCGCATTGGCCTCATCCGGGTCGATGCCGATGCCATTGTCTTCCACGCTGAAGACGATGGTGGGCACGGCATCGGTGCGCGACCGGCGGACGCGCAGCGTGACAACGCCGTTCTCGGTAAACTTGAACGCATTGCCGAGCAGATTGACCAGGCACTGCCGGATGTTTTCCGCGTCGCCGATGACAAGCCCGATGTCCTGTTCCACATCGACCGCGAAGCGGTTTCCGTTCAGCTGCCCCTCGTTGCAATAGGCGCCGATCGTCGACCGCATCAGCTCGTTGATGTCGATTACGGCGCGTTCCAGCACCGTCTTGCCCGCCTCGATGCGGGAAATTTCCAGAATGTCGTTGATCCGCGCGAGCAGCGTGTGACCGGCCTGCTGAATGCGGGTCAGGTCCGACACCACGGCTTCGTTGCCGGCATCGCTCGCATCTTCCTGCAACAGCATCGCATAGCCCAGAATGGCGTTGAGCGGCGTGCGCAGTTCGTGGCTCATGTTCGCCAGGAATTTCGACTTGGCGAGATTCTGTTCGGCGGCGTTTTCCCGCGCCTTTTCCAGATCCGCGATGGTCATGCGCACCTTGCGCGCGGCGCTCTTCATCCGCTTGTCGAGCGCGGTCAGGTCCGCGTCCAGCTGTTCGAAGGTCTGCGCGCGGCCCGAACGCCAGTGGAAATCCTCACCCACCGTTTCGCCGGTCGTCTCCAGATGCGATACCAGCGTTTCGAGCGGCCGTGCGGCAAATTGCGCGGAGCGGCGGGCAATACGCATGGCAAGCGGATAGCCGATAGCCATGCTGCCGGCTGCCGCGATCAGGCCGATGCCGGCACCCGCCAGCATGCCGCCGCCGCCCACCAGACCGGCCATCGCGCCGGCCACCACGCCGCCGGTCGCCGAAATCGCCGTGGAGGCATTCAGCATCATGCGCAGGATCGTCGCGCGTGCCGAATCGCGCAGCGGCGCTGCTTCGGCACATTCGACGGGGAAGCTTTCATGTTTCATGATCGATCTGTTCCGATCCAGTGTTTCGTCGCCGCGCTCATGCCGCCTGAGCCGTGGATGTCCGATGAGGAGCGATGTCCGCCGCCGCAAAAAGCGTGCCCGGCTCGCTCACGGGAATTTCGATGGTGAAGCTGGTGCCGATCCCACGTTCGGAACGGACCTGGATCGACCCGCCCATCATCTGGCAAAACCGCTTCGTCAGTGCGAGACCAAGGCCGGTGCCGCCGAACTTGCTCACCGTGTCGTTTTCCGCCTGGCCGAAATCGTCGAAGATCCGCTGCAGCGCGTCCGGCCCCATGCCGATGCCGTTGTCGGTGACTTCCAGCTGCACCACGTCGCCGCGTGCGCCCTTCTTGCGCAGCACGGTCAGCATGATCATGCCCTTGGTCGTGAACTTCGCCGCATTGCTCAGCAGGTTCAGGATCGACTGGCGCACCTTCAGCGCGTCGAGTTCGATGACGCCCAGGTCCACCGGCATGTTGACCACCAGGCGATTGCCGCGCTTGTCGATCAGCGGCGACGCGGTGGCGACCACTTCGTCGATCAGCGTGGCGACCCGCACCGGCTCGGTCGACAGCTCCAGCCGGTTGGCCTCGATCGACGAGAGATCGATCACGTCGTTGACGAGCGCGAGCAAGTGGCGGCCGGCGGCATGGATGCGATCAAGGTCCTGCGCCTTGTAGGCCAGGCTCTCATCCTCCTCGCACGTTTCGCGCAGCATTTCGGCATAGCCGATGACGACGTTGAGTGGTGTGCGCAGTTCGTGGCTCATCTTCGCGAGGAAGATGGACTTGCGCTTGCTCGATGCTTCGGCCGCCTCCATCGCGTCGCCAAGGAGGGCGAGGCGCGCGCGCTGCTCGTTCATCTCCTGCTCGACACGCATGCGGATGCGCATCACCGTCTCATAATGCAGCGCGAGCAGCGTCATGTAGCACAGCGCGGCAAGGATCGAGAATGTGTTGGCGATGTCGAGCATCGCCGCATCGATGATCACCGGGAACGATCCATAGATCACCCGCGCGCCGACAAAGGCGGCGAGCTGCACGGCGATGCCGGTCAGAACCGGTCCGATCCGGTCCGAAAGATAGAAGAAACCGAGCACCATGGCGATCAGGAACCAGGGCAGCAGGGGCGAGCTGATTCCACCGAAATAGAAAGATCCGAACAGGCTCAATCCGACCAGCAGCTGCACCGAAAGGAACGCGGGGACCGTCAGACTGCCCGTCGCGCGCAGCAACAGCGGGATCGCGAAGAAGCTGAGCACCAGCCCTTCCACCACCCAGAATTGCCAGGTGTTTCCGGCATGTGTGATGCGCAGGAAATAGGTCACGCTGTGACCCATCAGCGGCCCCAGCAGGTGCAGCATAACGAATGTGCGCGCGGTCAGCAGGTCGGATTCCGTCTCCCTGATGGAAGCCGGAATGAACCAATCTGTCGCGCGATTTAGTAATTTGTACATAGGATTCCCACAATTCCTGCAGAAACCTCTACCGCCAGTCGATTAATTAAGCGTAATCGGAGCGTTTACGACGATTTAAACGATCACCCCTAAACCGCGACATGGGTGTGGCGTTCCGCCCCCCACGACTGGTTATTACGGGTGGTATATGAACGGCACTGCCGACAGGCAACGCAGCTTCAGCCTGAGCAGGTTTCTGGACTATTTCATTCCGGCGGAAATTCAGGTCCGACCGGAGGCGCATCTGCGTGCGCGCATGTTCATGCTCAGCCATGTGTTCGGCCCGATATTGGGCAACACGCTGCCGCTGTACATGGTGGTGATGAACATCTGCCGCGACAATCGCGTGACCGTGTTCTTCTTTTCCATCCTGCTGTTCTGGGCCTATCCCTTCGTGCTGCGCAAGACCGGGCGGTATCAGCTGCTGGCCTTTCTGTCGGTGCAGAACCTGATCTTCTGCGTGCTGTGGGCATGCTATGCCTTTGGCGGCACGCAGTCGCCCTTCCTGCCGTGGATCCTGATATTCCCGCTGCTGGCGTTCCTGTATCTGCCGCCGGTGGGATGGGTCCGCAACGTGTTGCTGGCGCAGATTTTCGGCAGCGTCGCGGCGTTCCTTACGCTGGACGCGACGGGTTATCCCTTTCCCCATATCGATCTGGACGGGATGCAGACGATCGGCATGATTTCGATGGGATCGGTCGCGCTCTATTTCGCGATGATGTCGCTCTATTTCGCCAAGATGTTCCAGGAACAGCGCGAATTCACCCGCGAAATCAACTCGCTGGTGTCGACCTCCGACAATCTGCGCAACCTGACCACCGCCGCCAATCAGGCGAGCGCGGCCAAGGCCGATTTCGTCGCCGGCATGAGCCATGAGCTGCGCACGCCGCTCAACGCCATCATCGGTTACAGCCAGATGCTGCTCGAAGAAGCGCATGAGGAAGAAAATGACGAGATGGCGAAGGACCTGGGCTATGTCCACAAGGCCGGGTCGGACCTGCTGCGCCTGATCGACGACATTCTCGACTATTCGCGGATCGAGGCCGGCAAGATGCCGCTGAACCCGGCGCGCGACTGCATCACCAAGAATCTTGAGGCGTGGGTCGCGAAAGTCGAGCCGCTGGTAAAGGCACCGCGGAGCGTCAGCATCCGCGAATATCAGCCCGGCGAAAACTGGCTGCTGACCGACTGGTCGGCGGCCGAGTCCACGTTCCGTCATCTGCTGGCCGGCATCGCGGGCTATCACAACGACGGCACCGTCGAGGTGGAGGTAATCCACGTCAACGGCGCGCTGTTGATGAACATCCATGACGTCGGCCCCGCTGGCGAGGCACGCGCCGTCCCGGTGTCGCAGGAAATGTTCGAACATGACGGCGACGCTTCGTCGTCAAAATATGGCGGCACCGGCATCGAACTGGCGCTGGCGCTCAAATTCGCGGCGATGCTCAAAGGTTCGATCGAAGCGATCGTAACGACCGACGGGCGTCCCGCCACCCAACTGATCCTGCCGGATCTATCCAATCAGCTCAAGAAAGCTGCCTGACGTCGCAGTTCGTAGGGAACGACAATGAAGACCATCCTGATCGTCGAAGACAATGAAATGAACCGCGACATGCTGACGCGCCGGCTGGAGCGCAAGGGCTATGCCGTTGTCAGCGCCGTGGACGGGCCGCAGGGCATCGAACTGGCCGCATCCGCCATGCCCGACATCGTGCTGATGGACGTCGCGCTGGGCGAGATGGACGGGTGGGAAGCGACCACCGCCATCCACGCCAATCCGGCGACCGCGCACATCCCGGTCATCGCGCTGACGGCGCACGCGCTGGAAAGCGACCGCCAGAAAAGCATCGAGGTGGGCTGCGTCGATTTCGAGACCAAGCCGATCGCGCTGCCGCAGCTGCTCGAAAAGATCGAGCAGCACACACAACATTAATCCGCACGACAAGCCCGGACCAGGGGCGAGAGACGCTGGGGGCGGCGTCGCTGAAAGAGGTTTGACAAGACGATGACGAACGACATTGCAAGCAACGGCGCCTTCGACCCGCTGGGCGGCAGCATGCGCGATTTCCGCTATCTGCCCGGTTCCAACCTGCTCGACCGCGTCGATGCCTTCTACCAGTGGCAGCAGGCCCGCCGCGCCATCGGCGTCTGGCCGCTGGGCCGCTCGTGCGAACAGGGCGCATTCAGCCGCTGCAGCGCGCGCACGGACGAGGGTGCCTTATTCGACGGCGTGAATTTTGCCAGCCAGGATTATCTCAGCCTCAATTCGCACCCCGCCATTCTGGAAACCGCGATCCAGACGATGCGCGATTTCGGCGTGCATTCCGCCGGCTCGCCCGCGCTGGTCGGCAACACGTCGCTGTCGATCGCGCTGGAGCAGAAGATCGGCGAGTTCCTGGGCTACGACCATGTCGCGCTGTTCCCGACCGGCTGGGCCGCAGGCTTTGGCGTGATCAAGGGGCTGGTGCGCCCCAGCGACCATATCGTCATGGACGCGCTCAGCCACGCCTGCCTTCAGGAAGGGGCGCAGGCAGCCACGCGCAACATCCACCTGTTCCGCCACAACCAGGTCGAAACCGTCCGCGACAAGCTGGCGAAGATCCGCGCAAACGACACCGAAAACGGCATTCTGGTCGTGACCGAAAGCCTGTTTTCGATGGATTCCGATACGCCCGACATCGCCGCGATTCAGGCGCTGGCGCATGAATATAACGCCACGCTGGTGGTCGACGTCGCGCATGATCTGGGCAACCTTGGCCCGACGGGCCGCGGCTTCATCGAAATCCAGAACATGCTGGGCAAGGTCGATGTGGTGATGGGCAGCTTTTCCAAGACCTTCGCGTCGAACGGCGGCTTCGTTGCCGCGCGCGGCCGCGCGGTGAAGGAATATATGCGCTATTACAGTTCGCCCAACACCTTCTCCAACGCCCTTTCCCCGGCGCAGGCCGCCATCGTGGGCAAGGCGTTCGACATCATCGGTTCGGCCGAAGGCGCACAGTTGCGCGAAAAGCTGATGACCAACATCCTGATGCTGCGCAGCCTGCTTTCGGGTTGCGGCCTGGAAACCTATGGCGATCCGTCGGCCATCGTCTGCGTCAAGATGGCTGGCGAACCGCTCGCCCGCCTGACCGCCCGCCGCCTGCCGGGGCTTGGCATGTTGTCCAACCTGGTCGAATTCCCGGCCGTGCCCAAGGGTCAGCCGCGCTTTCGCATGCAGGTGATGGCGAACCATAGCCAGCACGACATCATCGACGCGGTGCATCGCCTGTCCACCGGCATCAGCGACGCGACCGAGGACATGAAGGCGCTGGAAAGCGGCGCGACCACCCTCGCCACGCTGGAGCATGACCGCCCGGCGCCCAAGCCGCAACTGCGCGACGACGCACCGTCCGCCGACGCCGGCATCCGTGGAAATACGGCCCGTAAATCAGCGGCAGCCTGAGTTTACGGCACATTTACCCTCTTCTCCTATGAGTGAGAGTGAAAGGATTTGCATCATGCACAAGTGGGGTTTCGCACATTTGCTCTCGACGGCGGCAGCCGTCGCGATCCTGGGCACCGGCCCGGCCATGGCGCAGGAGGCTGGCGACAGCTTCGCACGCGTCGCCGCCGCCCGGACCAAGCTGATCGACAAGGGCGAGGTACGCACCAACGGCGTTCTCGATCCGGCCGCCGACTACAAGACTCGTGAGACCTTTCACGGTGAAGTGACGCTGGGCTATTACGTCATGGACGCGATCGCGCTGGAAGCGTCCGTCTCCACCCCGGCGACCACCAACAACATTCCCGCCGGTTCGCTGACCGGCCTGCCCAATCTGGGCGATGACGAATTCGTCACCGCGACCGTGGGCGCCAGCTTTCACCCGTTCAAAGGCCCGGTGTCGCCTTATGTCGGTGGCGGCCTGCAACTGCATTTCACGACGCAGGAGCGTGACGCGCTGGCAGTGGGGCTGAACATCCCCAATGCGCATGGCCCCTATGTCCAGGGCGGCATCGATTTCCGCCTCAGCCCGAAATTTGGCCTGTTCGTGGAAGCGCGCAAGGCGTTCTACCACACGACGGCGACCGGCCTGCTGCCGCTCGACGCGACCTATACCAGCTTTGCCGCCGTCAATGCGAAGGCGGAACTCGATCCGCTGACGCTGAAGATCGGTCTGACCGCGCATTTCGGCCCGTCCAGCGAAAAGGATGACGGCAGCGCGCCGATCGAAACCGACACGACCAAATGGGTCGTCCGCGTCGGCGCGACCAACCTCAGCCTGGTCGACAAGCTGGACCTGCAGGTCGCGGGCGCACCCTATCCGGGTGCAGGCATGTCGACCTATGAACATCGCACGCCCACCGTCCAGATCGGCTATTTCGTGACGCCCAACGTCGCGATCAACGCGACCCTGGGCCTGCCGCCGAAGATCGACGTCTTTGGCGCGGGCACCATCGGCGCGCTGCCCAAGCTGGGCGAAGTCACTTATGGCCCGATGATGCTGACGGCGCAGTTCCATCCCACGCGCAGCAGCGGGTGCGCCCCTATTTCGGGGCCGGCATTGCCTATATGATCGTGTTCGACACCAATGACGGCGCGTTCCAGAACCTGAAGGTCGAAAATGACCTGAGCCTTGCGTTCGAGGCTGGAGCCGAAGTCATGGTCAACAACAAGATGGGCATCTTCTTCGACGTGAAGAAGGCATTCCTGCGGCCGGGCGCAACGGGCACGTTCCAGGGCCTGGCGGTCGAGGGTCAGACGAAGCTCGATCCCCTGGCATTCAGCGGCGGTCTGGCCTTCCACTTCTGAGCGGAATGACCGCCGCTAAGCTTTCGCTAAGCTTTTGGCGACAAGCTGCCGGGAAAGAGGAGAGCGCCATGGCCGCGTTGCAGTATCGATACCATCCCCGCGCCCCGCGGGAACGGTGCGACATCCCTGTCGTCGTGACAGATGAGGATGGCCGCGAAATCCTGGGCCGCCTCGGCAATATTTCCAAGGGCGGCTTCATGGC
Source organism: Sphingobium sp. (assembly GCA_034519505.1). Taxonomy (GTDB): domain Bacteria; phylum Pseudomonadota; class Alphaproteobacteria; order Sphingomonadales; family Sphingomonadaceae; genus Sphingobium. The sequence continues at coordinate 43,739 of JAXHOI010000028.1, forward strand.
GGAGTGCGAGGAAAAGGTTCGCCTCGGCTCGCTGATCCAGCTGACGCTGCCGGACGAAGGGCCAGTGACGGCCCAGGTTCGCTGGGCCGTCGGCTGGCGTTTCGGGGCGATGATCGTGGAGGGCTGAGCAGCCCCCCTTCCCCGCATTATCCGACGTCGGCTTCGGTCACAGGCGACAGCTTGATTTCCACGCGGCGGTTCTGCGCCTTGCCCTCGGCCGTTGCGTTGCTTGCGATCGGCTGCGTTTCGCCATAGCCGCGCGTCGCGATGCGCGCCGACTGCACGCCCCGCGAGGTCAGATAATCGGCGACCGACGTGGCCCGACGTTCCGAAAGCGTCTGGTTATAGGCGTCCGACCCGTCGCTGTCGGTATGGCCGTACACGTCGATATAGGTCTTGGGATATTCGGCCAGCACCTTCGCCACATCGTCCAGCGTCGGGCGGAACTGCGGCTGGATCGACGCATCGTCATAGGCAAAGGTGATGCCCGACGGCATGCGCAGCAAGAGGTCGTTGCCGTCGCGGATCACGTCCACGCCGGTGCCCGCCGTCCGTTCGCGCAGCTTGCGTTCCTGCTGGTCCATATAGGCGCCGATGCCCGCGCCCGCGATCGCACCGATGCCCGCGCCGACGATCTTTTCCGTGCGGTCATGCCGCCCGCCCACGATGTCACCCAGCAGATAGCCGCCCAGCGCGCCGCCGATACCGCCGATCGCGGCCGACGAAACGCGACGCTGGCCGGTTTCGGGATCCGTCATGCAGGCGCTGGTGAGCAGCAGTGCGCTCAGTGCGGCAGCGGCGGTCAGGCTCTTGCGGTTCGGCTTCATTTCCTTCGTTCCCTTGCTTCGTTCCAATAGTCGATGGGCGTCCAACCCACCATTCGGGGGGATGGTTCCACCTGCGCAATCATTGTTAATCGCCGCAACCTGAACACAGGCTGTTGGCAAATGCCCCGAAAGGCCCGATAAAGGCGCATCCATGCCGACACCCCCTTCGCTCGCACCGTTCCCCTGGATCGACGTCGTCATCATTCTGGCGCTGGTCGCGCTCAACGGGCTGTTCGCCATGTCGGAGCTGGCGATCGTGTCCGCCCGCAAGGCGCGGCTGCAGGCGCTGGACAAGGGGCCGAAGGGGAGCGCGGGCGCGCGCGCCGCCATCCTGCTGGCCGCCGATCCGGGCAAGTTCCTGTCTACCGTGCAGATCGGCATCACATTGATCGGGATCATCGCCGGCGCCTATTCCGGTGCGAGCCTGGGTACGCCGACGGCGCAGCGGCTGGAGCGGCTGGGCCTTGCCCATGACCATGCCGAAACGGCGGCGCTGGTGCTGGTCATCGGCCTCACCACCTATGCCTCGCTGATCGTGGGCGAGCTGGTGCCCAAGCAGTTCGCCCTGCGCGCGCCGGAGAAGATCGCGGCGCTGGTCGCGCTGCCGATGTTCTGGCTGTCGCGGGTCACGGCGCCGCTGGTCTGGGTGCTCGACACGTCGAGCAGCCTGATATTCCGCCTGCTGGGCATGAAGCGGGAGTCGGAGGATCAGGTGACGGCGGAGGAGCTGCACCTGATCGTCGCGGAGGCCAGCAAGGTCGGGGTGATCGAGGAAAGCGAACGGGCGATCATTTCGGGCGTCGTGCGCCTGGCCGACCGGCCGGTGCGTGAAGTGATGACGCCGCGCGGCGAAGTCGACTGGATCGATGCGGACGCCGACAATGACGCGGTGCGCGCCCGCCTGCTGGAAACGCCGCACACCCGCCTGCCGGTGGCGCAGGGTTCGGTGGAGGACATCATCGGCATCGTGCAGTCGCGCGACATCATGTCGGCGCTGTTCCGCGGCGAGACGCTGGACCTGCGCCAGCTGGCGCGCAGGGCGGAGATCGTGCCCGAACAGCTCGATGCGATGGACGCGCTGGACCGGCTGCGCCGCGCCGAGGCGCCGATGGTGCTGGTGCACGACGAATATGGCCATTTCGAAGGGATCGTGACGCCCGCCGACATCATGTCGGCGATCGCGGGCGAGTTCGCGTCCGACCGCGACCTTTATACCGAGCCTATGCTGGTGGAGCGGGAGGACGGGTCGCTGCTGGTGTCGGGCCAGATGCCGATCGACCAGCTGGCCGATCGCCTGTCCATCGAACTGCCCGAAGACCGCGATTATGCGACGGTGGCGGGCCATGTGCTGGCCGTGCTGAAGCATCTGCCCGACACGGGCGAGCATTTCGAGGATCAGGGCTGGCGGTTCGAGATCGTCGACTTGGACGGGCGCAAGATCGACAAGCTGCTGATCAGCGAAGTGGAATGATGCTGGAAGCGCGCCATTCGCCCTGGCGTGTCCTGCTGATGCTCCTGGGGGCTGCGCTGTTCGTCCTGCTGGGACTGTGGATCGCCGGTGTCTTCGGACCATTCGATGCACGTCACGATGCGATGGCACCGCTGATCGGATGGGCTGGAGTCCTGTTCTTTGGCCTGTGCGCCGTGCTGTTCGTCCGCCGCCTTCTGGACCGGCAGATCGCCCTGCGCGTGGACAGCACTGGCATCTTCTGGCGGCCATGGAGTAGCGCGACGATCCCGTGGAGCGCAATCGCATCCATCGAACTGTTCAGAATACAGCGCCAGCGCATGATCGGCCTGCGGCTCCACGATCCCCGGCAGTTTCCGGCGAGCGGCCTGATGGGCAAGTTGGCGGCGGCGAATGCCTTGGTCGGCGCAACCGCCGATATCTACATAACGGCAGCGGGACTCGACCATTCCCACGACGAGATTGTCCGCGCCATCGAGACCTGTCGGCCACCAACGCGCAACGCGCCGCGATAAGATCGCATTCGAAGCCTGACGTATTTCACGCGATGTCGCGCTTTGCCGGATGGTGCGCCTGATCGATCCGGTTGTCGCGTTCGGGCGGTTGGAAAACGGCCCCTTGGCGACTCGAAACTTCACACTCTTCTACGCCGCGGATTTCCGTGCTTTCGGCGCGCAAGGCGGCTGTTGGAAAGAGGGGCGCTCGACGATGGGAAAGAACGCCCGGCGCTTATCGCGGCAGCGCCGTGTAGGACAGCGCGAAAAGTCGCCCGGTCCCGCTGCGCGGCGCGCAGGACCGGGGCAGCGGCTGCGGCGGCTTAAAGCTTGCCGTATTTCGCTTCGAAACCCGCGATGTCGCCCTTTGCCAGATATTGCGCCTGATCGATCCAGTTGTCGCGTTCGGGCCGGCCCTTGAACGTGCCGAGCTTTGGGTCGATGGCGGCGAGATCGGCGGGGGTCCATGCAGCGATCTGGGCAAAGCGGGTGATGCCCTGTTCGGCGAGCAGCGCCTTCAGCTTTGGCCCCACGCCCTTCAGCAGCAGCAGGTCGTCGGGGACGCTGGCCTCCGCCGGGGCGGGGGCCGGGGCGGGCGTCGGGGCGGGAGCCACAGGTGCGGCCGGGGCCGGCGCGGGCTGCGCAGGCTCGGGTGCGGCCTCCGGTTCCGGCGCGGGCGTGTCGAGCACGGGTTCGGGCGTCACCATCAGCGGCACGGCTCCGCCCGCGACCGCGACGGGGGCGGCAATCGGCTCCTCCACGGCGACCGGCGTTTCGGGCGTGGCGGGTGCGGGCGTGGTCGCTTCGGGAGCGGTCTGCGTGGAAATCGGCTCCGCACTGGTCCGCTTGCCGCCCACCAGCAGGAACATCACCACGATCACGACCAGAATGGCGATCAGCAACCACAGGCCGTAAGCGGCCAGAAAATCGGACATCATGCGCTTCCTTCTTGCCGTCGGGCGGAGGGGATCAGAGGGGCGGCATGATAGCGATGCCGCCCGCACTGTCCAATCCCCGGCCCGAACATGGCGCCAAGATGGGGGAAACGCGCGGGCCGATCAATCCGATCCGACGCCATCGTTCGACGGGGCGGGATGCTGCGCCTCGGCGATCTGGGTCAGCTTGCCGAATTCCTGCCGCCAGTAATTGCCCTGCCCACCGGCAAGCGTGCGGATGTCGGCGAAGGAATAATTGCCGAGATAGGGGTCGGCGCGCAGCTTCTGCCCGAAGGCGGCGACCGCCACGGCAAAGGCCATGTCGCCGCGCGGTGCGGGCGCGGCGGCCAGCGTTGTGGCAGGCACCGGCCGTTCGATCAGGCGGCTCGTCTCGCTGCCCGGCAGCTTGTAGCGCAGCTTGACGAAGGCCAGCTCGCCGCCCTTGCCAGCGACGGGCGCGGGACGGTTTTCGTCATAGCGGCGCTGCGGCAGCCAGCCCTGCGCGCCCTTCGGCACGATTTCGTAGATCGCCGTCACCTGATGGCCCGCGCCGATGTCGCCCGCGTCCACCTTGTCATTGTTGAAATCCTGCTCGGCCAGCAGGCGGTTTTCATAGCCGATCAGGCGATATTCGCTGACCTGCGGCGGGGTTGAACTCGACCTGGATCTTCACGTCCTTGGCGATGGTGAACAGGGTGGAGGCAAGCTCCTCGTCCAGCACCTTCTGCGCCTCCATCGCGCTGTCGATATAGGCGTGGTTGCCATTGCCCACGTCCGCGATGCGTTCCATCATCGCGTCGTTGTAATTGCCCTGGCCAAAGCCGAGCGTGGTGAGCGTGATGCCGTCGTCGCGGTTGCGGCGGACCATTTCCTCCAGCGCGGTGTTGCTCGACACGCCGACGTTGAAGTCGCCGTCGGTCGCCATCACGATGCGGTTGATGCCGCCAGCGATGCGGGTGGCGCGGGCGGTGGCATAGGCCATTTCCAGCGCCGCCCCGCCCGCCGTCGATCCGCCCGCGTCCAGCCCGGCGAGCGCCGCCTTGATCTTTGCCGGATCGTTGGTGGGATCGAGGATGCGGGCGACGGTGCCGGCATAGGTGATGATCGACACCCGGTCGCGCGGGCCGATATTGTCGGCCAGCACCGACAGCGCGGTCTTGACCAGCGGCAGCTTGTCGGGCGACTGCATCGACCCCGACACATCGACCATGAAGACCAGATTGGCCGCCGGCCGCTCCGCCCGCGGCAGGTCATAGCCGCGAATGCCGATGCGCATCAGGCGGGTGTTGGGGTTCCACGGCGTCGTCGTGACGTTGGTCGTCACGGAAAATGGCTGCGCCTTGTCCGTGGGCAGCGGATAGTCGTAGCGGAAATAGTTGATCATCTCCTCCGTGCGGACGGCCGCTTCGGGCACTGCCGCGCCCTGGCTGAGGAACCGGCGGACATTGGCGTAGGAGCCGGTGTCGACGTCGATGGAGAAGGTGGAGACAGGTTCCTGCGCGACGGCATGGATGCTGGCGACCGGCTTTCCGTCATAGCGTTCGGTGTTGTCCGGGCTGCCCACGACGCCGGTGATGGGGACGCCATAGGAAGGCGCGCCGCGCAGCGCCTCTGTCCGCTTGCGCGGGGACATCGGCGCGGCCAGCGCACGGGTGCCGGTGACCACGACGTTTTCGGCCGCGATCGACGGGGCCGGTGGCGGCGGTGGAGGCGGTGGCGGCGGGACCGCCGAGGCGTCGGCCATCTCGCTGGATTTCTGCATGGTTCCGGCACAGCCCGAAACCAGAACGACGCTCGCCATCAGGGCGAGCCGAAACGCGGACTTTGGCATTGGCGCAACCTTCCCCATGCGCGGTGGCGGAGGGGTCAGATGCCCGTCCTGCCGCCGCAAACCATCCAAGCGACCCGGCATGGATGTCGGCCAGCCGCCCTGAACGGTCGGTGAACCGAATGATATGAAGTTACATTTGCGGGAAGGAGGATTCAGGCCCGGCGGTCGAGCCGGCGGCCCAGCGCCACCATCGCGGTGATGAGCGGCGGCACCAGAATGATCGAAAGCACCACCTTCGTAATCATCTGCCCCACCATCAGCTCGACGATCGGCCGTTCCCCGACGAAGGAAATGGTGATGAACAGCAGCGTGTCGATGATCTGGGAAATGACGCTGGCGATCATGCCCCACAGCCACACCAGCCGCCCCTGCCCGCCCGAAAGGCGCGAGAAGATGAGGACGTTCAGCGTCTGCGAAATGCCGTAGGAGATAAGCCCCGCGAGCATCATCCGTGCCCCCTGACCCACCACCACGGGAAAGGCGGTGATGGCGGGCGGATACATGTTGGGATCGTGCGGCAGGGCGATCACCAGCTGGATCAGCGCGGCCGACACCAGCAGCGGCACGAAGCCCAGCCGCACGAGCAGGGTCGCGACCTTCTGCCCATGCAGTTCCGCGATCGCGCTCGAGAGGATGACCAGCAGCAGGAAGGCGAAGATCCCCGCCTCCACCGCCAGCGGCCCCAGTGCCACCTGCTTCACCCCCAGCACGCCCGCGATGCACACCATCCCGCCGTAAAGCACGGAAAAGACGAACAGCGACGGGGACAGGGGGGCGGCCGGTGCGGCGCTTTGTTGCGAGGTCATGACAGCGGGCTTAACGGCTTTTCCAGGGCCGCGAAAGTGGGTTCCCGCGATGATCGAAAAAGGGGATGCACCGGCCCGGCACGCTGCGAAAGCGGCGTTCGCGCGATCGCGACGGGGCGTGTCGATCACCGACATGATTCCCCTAGCCCATGGCGGGGCGGCGTGTATAAATCACGCCTTTCGTTAAGGGCACGCCGGGGGTCGCGTTTGCCCAGTCATGAAAGCGCCTGATGCCCAAGATACTGATCGGCCTGGCCGGCATTCTGCTTATTCTCCTGATCGCCTTCGCCCTTTCGTCCAACCGGCGCGCCATCCGGCCGCGGGTCGTGGGGGCGGCCTTCACGCTGCAGGCGCTGATCGCGCTGCTGGTGCTGTATGTGCCGGCGGGCAAGGCGGTGATCGCGGGCATGTCGCGCGGGGTCGCCAATCTGCTGAGCTATGCGCAGGCGGGCACGGACTTCATCTTCGGCCCGCTGGCCAAGCCCGAAATCGGCGGCGCGAGCTTTGCCATCGCGGCGCTGCCCGTCATCATCTTCTTCGCCAGCCTGGTGTCGATCCTCTATTATCTGGGCATCATGCAGCTGATCGTGAAATGGGTCGGCGGCGGCATCCAGAAAGTGACCGGCGTGTCGAAGGTCGAATCGCTGTGCGCGGCGGCCAACATCTTCGTCGGGCAGAGCGAAAGCCCGCTGGTCATCCGCCCCTATCTCGCCAGCCTGACGCCCGCGCAGCTGTTTCTGGTGATGACCAGCGGCATGGCGGGCGTGGCGGGCACCATCCTGGCCGCCTATGCCTCGATGGGGATCAAGATCGACTATCTGCTGGCGGCCAGCTTCATGGCGGCGCCCGGCGGCATTTTGATGGCCAAGATCATCATGCCCGACAATCCCGACGATCCGCAGATCGACCCGGTGATCCTGCCCGACGCGCATGATGAGGAAAAGCCCGCGAACCTCATCATGGCCGCCAGCCAGGGCGCGCAGACCGGCGTGAAGCTGGCCGTGGCGGTGGGCGCGATGGTGCTGGCCTTTGTCGCGCTGGTGGCGCTGGCCAACGGTATATTGGGCGGCATCGGCGGCTGGCTGGGCTATCCGGGCCTCAGCTTTCAGGCGATTCTGGGCTGGTTCTTTTCCCCCGTCATGTATCTGCTGAACGTGCCATGGCATGAGGCGGGGACGGCGGGCGGCCTGTTCGGCACGAAGATCGTGCTCAACGAATTCGTCGCCTATATCGAACTGGGCCAGAAGCAGGCCGAACTGTCGCAGACGACGGTGGCCATCGTCACCTTCGCGCTGTGCGGCTTTGCCAACTTTTCCTCCATCGCGATCCAGATGGCGGTGACGGGCAACCTCGCCCCCAATCAGCGGCCGATGATCGCGAAGCTGGGGATCAAGGCGCTGATCGCCGGGAGCCTCGCCAATCTGATGAGCGCGGCGCTCGCCGGACTGATGCTGAGCCTTTAGAAAAAACCGCTTGAAGCTGCCCCTGCGTCAACTTGTAAAAGCGGCGCATGGAGCAGAGCATCGACATTGCCGAAGTCGCCCGGCGCACGGGCCTGACCGCCCGCGCCCTGCGTTTCTATGAAGCGCGCGGGCTGATCAAGCCGCTGCGTTCGGCCAGCGGGCGGCGGCATTACGGGCCGGGCGAGCTGGCCCGCGTCCACGCCGTCATCGCGCTGAAGCGGGCCGGGTTCAGCATCGCCGCGATCGCGGGCATGCTGTCGGACCGGCGCGCCGATCTGGGCCGGCTGGTCGCCGCGCAAATCGCGGAGGTCGATGCGCGCGCGGCGGAACTGGCGGAAACGCGCAGCCTGCTCCTCACCGTACAGTCCCGCATCGATCGTGGCGAGCCGATCGACGTCGCGACGCTCTGCTCGCTGATTCGACAAGGAAATGTGACGATGGAACAGGAACAGTGGAAAGCGGTGAGCGACCGTTATCTGAGCGAGGAGGCGAAGGCCGATTTCGCGCAGGCGAACGCGGCCATGCCCGGCGATTTCGATCAGGCGGCCTATTCGGCGAAATGGGCGGACCTGACCGGCCGCATTCAGGCGGCGTTGCCGATGGACCCGCAATCGGCGCAGGCCAAGGCATTCCATGCCGAGTGGCAGGAACTGCTCGCCCCGTTCACGGCGATGGCGACGCCTGCCATGATGCAGGGCGTGGGCAAGATGTATGACGGCATCGACCAGTGGAAGGGCGAGATGCAGCCGCCCTTTTCCAGCGATGTGTGGGCGTTCATCAAGTCCGTCGGGGAATGCGGCAAGGCCGGCTGATCGCGCCTTTCACAGTGAAAGGGGGCGCTGCCGCAGGGTGTGGCAGCGCCCCCCTTTTTCATGCCTGTCCGTCCGGGTGCAGCACGCTGCGCGGCCGGGCGTAGAGCGCATAGACCAAGAGGCCCAATATGTTCCAGCCGAAGCACCACAGGATCGTCTTGCTGGGCAGGCTGACGAACAGATAGGCGCAGCCCACTATCGCGCCGACACCCACCAGCATGCCCGCCGGGGCGCGGAAGGGCCGCTTCATTTCCGGATGACGCCGCCGCATCACCAGCAGGCACGCGCCCACCGCGACGAAGGCGATCAGCGTGCCGGCATTGGCGAGCGCGGCGATCTCGTCGATCGGCATCACCCCGGCGAGCACCGCGACCAGCGCGGCGGTCAACAGCGTGATGCGCGCGGGCGTGCCCCGCTTGCTGATCTTCGCCAGCGCGCCGGGCAGGAACCCGTCACGCGCCATGGCCAGGAAGATGCGGCTTTGCCCGTAAAGGAAGCCCAGCAGCACGGTGGGCAGCGCGATCACGGCGGCGACCGCGACGATGCGGGCGATATTCCCCTGCCCCATTTCGCGCAGGATCAGCGCCAGCGGCTCCGGGCTGTCGGCAAAGCGGGAGAAGGGCAGCGCGCCAACCGCCGCGCCCGCCACCAGCACATAGATCAGCGTACAGATCAGCAGCGACCCGACGATGCCGATGGCAAGATCGCGTTCGGGCTTCCTGGTTTCCTCCGCCGCGGTGGAGATCGCGTCGAAGCCGTAAAAGGCGAAGAAGATGATCGCGGCGGCGGCCATCACGCCGCGCTCCACCCCGTCCGGCCCCATCGCCTTGGCAAAGCCGAAGGGCATGAAGGGCGTCAGATTGGCGCTGTTAAACGCGGGCAGCGACACGGCGACGAACAGCGACAGGGTGGCGATCTTGATAATGACCAGCACGGTGTTCAGCCGCGCGCTTTCCCGCGTGCCGACCATCAGCAGCCCGGCGACGATGGCGATGATGAAGATGGCGGGCAGGTTGACGATGCCGCCCAGCTGCGGGCTTTTGGTCAGCGCTTCGGGAAAGCCCCAGGGCGTCAGCAGCGGCGCGGCATAGCCCGACCAGCCCACCGCGACGGTGGCGACGACCAGCGAATATTCCAGGATCAGGCTCCACCCCACGACCCAGGCGATGCTTTCGCCCAGCACCGTGAAACTGTAGCTGTAGGCCGAGCCGGAGGCGGGCAGCATGGACGCCATTTCGGCATAGGCGAGCGCGGCGCAGGCGCAGATTGCCCCGGCAATGGCGAAGGAAATCAGCACCGCCGGCCCCGCGCGGTCCGCGCCCACGCCGATCAGCGTCAGGATGCCCGTGCCCACGATCGCGCCGACGCCCAGCGCCAGCAGATGCGGCCAGGACAAGGTGGGGGCCAGCCGCGCCTCCCCATGGGCGGCGGCCGCCATTGGCTTGCGCCTCATCCAACTCATATGCGTCCCCCTTCCGGCGTGATGTGCTGTGTTTTTCAGCCGGGGAGACTATCGCGAGCGGGCGCGCGGCGCGAACAAAAATTTCAACGCCGCACAATAACCGGCTTCGCGCTCAGGCGCGCAGGTCGACCACCGTGCCGGGTTCCGCCGGTTCCGCCGCGCCATAGGCCGAGGCGAAGGCGTTGAGTGCCGCGATCTGACGATGGATGCTGGCCAGTTGCCCGGAATCGATCGCCGCCTGATCGAACAGCGGCTTGTACACGCGCGAGGTCGCCGTGACCGGCTCGCTGGCGGGCGTCGCGTCCTTGGCCACGTCGGGCTGAACCGATGGCTGCGCAACGTCCTGCCCCGCCTGCGGCGCATAGCCATAGGCGTTGAGAACGGCGTTGCTGTCGATGTTCAAGCTCAATCACGGCCCCTCATGATGCGGCCGCGACCGTAACCAAAGCAGCGTTAAGATCGCATGGCGCAACAGCGTTGCCGGGGCGTTAACCAGCCCCGCCGGGAAGCTGCGTCAGCGGCCCGCGCGCGCCTCTGCAATGGCGGATTTCAGCTCTTCATAACCGACCGCGCCGTTCATCACCCGGTCGCCGACGACGAACAGCGGCGTGCCCGTCGCCTGAAGCGATTGGGCGAGCGTGATGTTCGACATGACTTCCTTGTCATAGCGGGCGGACTTCATCGCCTCGTCCACCGCCTTGCGGTCCAGCCCGGCGGTGGTCGCGGCGGCGAGGATGGTGTCGCGGCTGACTTGCCCTGCGGCATAGAGCGCGCGGTGGAAGGGCATATATTTGCCCTGTTCGGCGGCATAGAGACTGGCCTTCGCCGCCTCTCCGCTTTCGTCGGACAGGATCGGCAGTTCGCGATAGACGACCTTCAGCTTCGGGTCGCCGGCGACCAGCTTGGAAATGTCGGCCAGGCTCTGGCGGCAATAGCGGCAGGCATAATCGAAAAATTCGACCAGCACGACATCGCCATTGGCCGCGCCCTCCCACGCCCCGGCATAGGGGGTTTCCAGCGCGCTGCGGCTTTCGTCGATGGCGCCCGACAGCTTCTTCTGCTGCAGCTTCTGCATCGCTTCGGGAATGATTTCCGGGTGCGAGAGGATATATTCGCGCACGACCTTTTCGATGGCCGCGCGATCATTGGGCGCAACCGTCGATCCGCCCTGCAATGCCGCCACGGCCAGCGCGCCGCCGCCCAGAACCGCCAAAACGCCTGCCGCCACCATCAATACCTTTCGCTTCATGCCCGCCTTTTCCGGCTCTCCGCCGAACATGCCGGCTCCGGGTGCCGCCTTAGCCATGATGCCCCTCCCCGTCCAACATCGCCCGCATCATCGCCGCCGTTTCTTGTTGCGTTCGACCGCGTTGCGCGCGACCAGGGCGATGTCCTGCGCGCGCAGCCAGTCGATGCTGCCTTCGGGAAGGCCCCCCATCGCCCGTTCCGCGCTGGTCAGCGCCAGCCCGTCCTGCCCCATCATCTGATAGCGCTCCGCACTGGCCAGCGCCGCGCGGGGCAGGTCGCCGCGCTTTTCATAGACGACGCCCAGCTGATACCAGGCAAAGGGATTTTCGCGGTCACGGTTGACGGCGGCGCGCAGCACCTTTTCCGCTTCGGGCAGATATTGATTATCCTCCGTCGCGATCAGCGCATGGCCGAAGGTCGCGGCGATCAGCGGCTGTGCTCCGGTCCTGTCCACCGCTTCGCGCAGCGGCGCGATCGCCTGTTGCGGGCGGCCGGATTCGAGCATGATCTGCCCCTCCAGCTCCAGGAAATAGGGGTCGTGCGGATTGGTGGCCAACAGCGCGCTCGCCTCCGCCAGCGCCTTATCCGGATAGGCGCTTTTATGCCAGGCATAGGCGCGGGCATAATGCGCCGGGATCGACTGATCCTTTTCGGGATAGAGCTGCAAGGTGCGGGTCGGTTCGGACACGAAGCCCTGAAGCTTCGCCTTCACCCGTTCGAACTGCGCCTCCAGCTGGGGATCGATCTTGGCATTCCAGGCCGGGTCCATTTCATAGACTTCGGTCAGGATCTGGATGCGTTCGCCCGACAGCGGGTGGGTGCGGCCATAGCTATCCTCCTGCGGTATGGCGAGGCGGAATTCCAGATTTTGCAGCCGCTTGAAGAAGGCCAGGCTGCCCTTGCCGGACAGGCCCGCCGCCGAAAGATAACGCGCGCCGGCGAGGTCCGCCGAGCTTTCCTGCGCGCGGGAAAAGGCAAGAAATTTGCCGATCGCCGCCTGCTGCCCGGCGCCCAGTACGCCAAGGCCCGCCTCTCCGCCGCCCGCCGCGACCGCCGCCGCGCCCAGCAGCAGGGACAGCAGCATGATGCCGGTCGCCGCCTTGATCCCTTCGGCCGAGCGGATCACATGCCCGCCCTCGATATGGCCGAGTTCGTGGGCGATCACGCCCTGAACCTCGTTCGCATTGGCGGCGGCAGTGAACAGGCCGGAATGGATCCAGACGATCTGGCCGCCCGCGACAAAGGCGTTGATGCTGTCGTCGTTGATCAGCAGCACCTGAACATTATTGGGGTCAAGGCCCGCCGCCTTGATCAGCGGGGCGGACATCCTGTTCAACAATGCTTCGGTTTCGGCGTCGCGCAGGATCTGCTGGGCCGCCGCCGGCCGCGCGATCAGGCAGGCGAACAGGGCCAGGAACGTGGCAAAACGCTTCATCAATCGCATATCGGCGCGGGGTCCCCTGCGTTCAATGGCCCGCAGGCCGCCAGTGCGGCCCCATCATTGAACGGTGGCGACTGAACGCAACATGAAAGGCGACGCGGCAGGCGGGATGGCGCGTTCATAACGCCCCAGTCCCGCCTGCCCGTTGTCATCAGCTGCCGAAGGTGCGCTGCCACCAGCCGCGACGCGGCTCGCCCGACGCCTCATCCTCGGCATCGCCTTCCGCTTCCGCCGGGGCGACCTCTGCCACGGCTTCCTGGGCAGGCGGGGTTTCGATCACGGCGGTTTCCCCGACATTGGCGTCGGCCACCGCCACGACTTCCTCGGCAGGTGCTGCTTCGGCGGCGGCGACGTCCGCCTTCTTGCGGCGCGGCGCGCGCTTCTTGGGCGTGGGCTTGGCGGGTTCTTCCGCCACGGCGTCCTCAGCTACGGCCTCTGCAACGGGTGCTTCGGGCGCGGCCTCTGTGGCGGGAGCCTCGTCCGCCTTGGCCGCAGCCTTGCGGGTGCGGCGACGCTTGGGCTTCGCCTCGGCCTCTGCTTCAGCGGTCGGTTCGACGGGAGCCTCTACAGCGGCGGGCGCGACGTCCTCGACCGGGGCGTCAGCCACAGGCGCATCGGCCTGCGCATCGTCGGCGGCTTCCGCCTCGCCCGATGCTTCGCCTTCCTCGCTTGCCGCTTCGGCTTCGCCGCCAGCACCGCCACGACGGCGACGACCGCCACGGCGGCCACGACGGCTGCGGCGGGGTGCCTCACCTTCCTCAGCCGGGGCTTCGCCTTCGGCTGCGACGTCTTCGGCAGCGCCGGCTTCCTCGTCACCCGCTTCGGCATCGGCAACTGCTTCGCCGCCTTCCGCAGCGGCGCCTTCGCGATCCTCACCGCGACGGCCACGACGGTTGCGACGGCGGCGGCGACGCTTGCGCGAACCGTCACGGTCGCCTTCATCGCCACGCTCGGCTTCGGCTTCCGCCTCGGCCTCTTCGATTTCGTCCAGTTCGTCCTCGAGCGGCAGATCGTCGTCTTCCGGCTCGACGATCGGTTCGTAGGTCACGACCTGCGTCGGGCGCGGGCCGCTGGCCTCCACCGACATGCGCGCGCCCTCGGTCTCGCCATCGGGCAGGATCGCGATCCGCACGCCATAGCGCATCTCGATCTCGTCGAGTTCGCGGCGCTTGTTGTTGAGGACGTAGAAGGCCGCTTCCTGGCTGGCGCGCAGGGTGATGAGCGAGCCGCGACCGCGCGCGGCCTCCTCTTCCAGCAGGCGCAGGGCGGAAAGGCCCGCCGACGAGGCGGTGCGGACAAGGCCGGTGCCCTCGCAATGCGGACATTCGCGGGTGGATGCTTCCAGCACGCCGGTGCGCAGGCGCTGGCGGCTCATTTCCATCAGGCCAAAGCCGGAGATGCGGCCGACCTGGATGCGGGCGCGATCGTCCTTCAACGCCTCCTTCATCGCCTTCTCGACCTTACGGATGTTGGAGTTCATCTCCATGTCGATGAAGTCGATGACGACAAGGCCCGCCATGTCGCGCAGGCGCAGCTGGCGGGCGATTTCGCGCGCGGCCTCCAGATTGGTGGCGACCGCGGTCTGTTCGATGCCGTGCTCGCGGGTCGACCGGCCAGAGTTGATGTCGATCGACACCAGCGCCTCGGTCGGGTTGATGACCAGATAGCCGCCCGATTTCAGCTGGACGACCGGATGGTACATCGCGGCCAGCTGATCCTCCACCCCGAAGCGCTGGAACAGCGACACGGCGTCGGCATATTGCTTTACCCGGCGCGCATGGCTGGGCATCAGCAGCTTCATGAAGTCCTTCGCCGCGCGATAGCCCTCCTCACCCTCGACCACGACTTCCTCGATGTCGCGGTTGTAGATGTCGCGGATGGCGCGCTTGATCAGGTCGCTGTCATTGTGGATCAGCGCCGGGGCGGCGGATTTCAGCGTCTGTTCGCGGATCTCGTCCCACAGGCGGGCGAGATAATCGAAATCGCGGCGGATTTCCGGCTTCGTGCGCTGCAGGCCAGCGGTGCGCACGATGCAGCCCATGGTGTTGGGCAGGTTCATTTCCGAAATGATCGACTTCAGCCGCTTGCGGTCGGCCGCGTTGCTGATCTTGCGCGAGATGCCGCCGCCATGGCTGGTGTTGGGCATCAGCACGCAATAACGGCCCGCGAGGCTGAGATAGGTGGTCAGCGCCGCGCCCTTGTTGCCGCGCTCTTCCTTGACGACCTGAACCAGCAGCACCTGACGCCGGTGGATCACGTCCTGAATCTTGTAGCGGCGGCGCAGCGCCATGCGCTTGCGGCGCAGCTCGTCCGCCTCGCTGTCGCCGCCGCCGCGACGGTTGCGACGCTTGCCCTCCGGCGCTGGCTCTTCACCTTCTTCCGAAGCGGGAGCGGCTTCCTCGCCATGCTCCTCGTCCTCGGTCACGTCGCCCGCTTCGGCTTCCTCAGCCTCCAGCGCCTCATCCTCTTCGGCGCGCAGGGCCGCTTCCTCGGCGGCGTGCTGGGCTTCTTCGCGCAGCAGCGCTTCACGATCCTCGCGCGGGATCTGATAATAATCGGGGTGGATTTCGGAAAAGGCGAGGAAGCCGTGGCGGTTGCCGCCATAATCGACGAACGCCGCCTGAAGCGACGGTTCGACCCGTGTTACCTTCGCCAGATAGATGTTGCCCTTGAGCTGCTTGTGCTCAGCGGACTCGAAATCAAATTCCTCGATCCGGTTTCCTTTGACGACGGCAACCCGGGTCTCCTCCCGGTGCCGCGCGTCGATCAACATGCGCATTGTCATTAAAATGTCTCCAGCCACGGCCGCTGCGCGGTGCTAGACGCGTGCGGGCCGTGATGCCGGGCCGGCCATGGCGACGTGCGCCCGTTCCGATCCCGATGTTTGATGAAAATATATTGGCCGCTGAGAAGTCACCGCCGGCAATCTGGCCAGCCGCGACAATCCGCATCCGTTCCCGCCGGCCGGAAAGGCCATGCTTAAAAGGAACGGAACAATGACTCATTCAGCGTCAACCTGTCTGATCGTCGACGGGTCCGCCCACGATTCGCTATAGTCTGGCAGTCCCGCACGTAGAGCGGGTCGCCAACACACAACAGCTAGCAGCGACAATCGCCCGGAGCAACTGCGGCGCATAATTTTGTGCCCCGACGGCTTGGGGCAATATGGTGAAGATGGCGTTAACTTCGTCGGTTCACGCTGTTCGAACCTGCCGCCCCTAACTCTCTGTCCTGCGTGGGGACGCAGCCCGGACAGATGGAGTCCACATGAAATTCGGCTGGACGCCGGCTATGCGCAGCGGGCAAGCTGCGCACATGCCAGCCCTTTTAGCCTTTGCCGCCGCCTTGTTGACGCCCGCTCAGGCGAGCGCGGGCGGTATTCAGGCAGTGGAAAGCAATGCGGACGAAGTGGTCGTGCGCTTCGACGATCCCGTCGCGGGCGCGTCAACCATGTTGCTGGACGGCCCGCGCCGCATCGCGCTCGACATCCAGGGCGCGGCGGCGGGCACCGGCGGGACTGCTGGCGGCCCGGTTTCGGCGGTGCGCCAGGGACAGTTCACGCCGGACACCGCGCGGGTCGTGCTGGACCTTGCCGCGCCCGCGATCGTCAGCGACGCGCGCTTTTCCGCCGACGGCCGATCGCTGACCCTTTCGCTCAAGCAAGTAGGCGACAGCGATTTTTCCCGTGCGCTGGGCTCTGCGCCGCGCAGTTACGATCCGCCGGTGGCGATGGCCGCCCGGCCGCCGCGCCGTATGCATTCGATCACCGTGCCGATCCCGGACGCGACGCCCGCCGTGATGTTGCCCACCGGGCGCGGCCCGGCCAACCGCAACCTGCCGCTGGTCGTCATCGACGCGGGTCATGGCGGCCATGACCCCGGCGCCCTCAACAAGGAGAACGGCGCGCGGGAAAAGGACGTGACGCTGGCCATCGCCCGCGCCATCCGGGACGAGCTGATCAAGAGCGGGCGCGTGCGCGTGGCATTGACGCGCGAGGATGACCGCTTTCTGGTGCTGCAGGAACGCTATGGCGTGGCGCGGCGGCTGGACGCTGACCTGTTCATTTCGATCCATGCCGACGCGGCGGAGAACGAGCAGGCGCATGGCGCGTCGATCTATACCCTGTCCGAAGTCGCGTCCGACCGCGAGGCGGCGCGTCTTGCCGCGCGGGAGAACAAGGCCGACATCATCAACGGCATCAACCTGGGTGGGCAGACATCGGATGTGTCGTCGATCCTGATCGACCTGACCCAGCGCGAGACGATGAACATTTCGGCCAATTTCGCCAAGCTGCTGCAGCGCGAAGCCGCGCCGCAGGTGCCGTTCCGCGACAATTTTCACCGCTTCGCCAGCCTTGTCGTGCTGAAAGCACCAGACACGCCGTCGATCCTGTTCGAGACGGGATATATCACCAATGCCGACGACGTCCGCTTCCTGACCTCTCGCGAGGGGCAGCGGCGGATCGCCACCGGGGTCGCCCGCGCCATTCAGGTGCACTTCGCCCGCCGCCTGGCGATGCAGTAACGGCGGCGCCTGCCGATAGCGTGCCGCACCGGCCACATTCGGCGATCCTTTTGCGCGCCGCCCGACGCAAGGGCACTGGCAAAGCGCGTTTCATCTGCTAGAGCCGCTGCCCATATGGACGGTGGCGAGGCAGAAACGGGCAACGGGTCGGGCAAGATGCGCATTCGTCGCGGGGCCAGCGGGATGGCCGGCGCGATTGCGCCGCTGTGGGCGCGCCGCTGGGTTCGCTGGCTGACTTATGCGCTGGGCGCGTTCCTCCTGATGATCGCCGCGTTCTGGGTATTGTTCGCCCGCGACCTGCCCGATGCGCGCAGCCTGCTGGAATATCAGCCGCCCCTGCCAACGGTGGTGCGCGACGCCAATGGCGAGCCGGTTTACAGCTATGCCCGCGAACGCCGGGTCCAGTTGCAGTACAGCGATTTTCCGCCGCTGCTGATTCGCGCCTATCTGGCGGCGGAGGACAAGACCTTCTTCCACCACTATGGCGTCGACCTGCCCGCCGTCGCGGGCGCGGTCGTCGATTATTTCGCCAAGCTGGGCAGCGGCCGCCGGGCCAAGGGCGGCTCCACCATCACGCAGCAGGTGGCCAAGAACCTGCTGATCGGCGACGAATATTCGCCGACCCGCAAGATCAAGGAAATGTTCCTAGCCTATCGCATCGAATCGGTGCTGACCAAGCCGCAGATCCTGGAACTCTACCTCAACCAGATTTATCTCGGCCGGAACGCCTATGGCGTGCAGGCGGCGGCCCGCGCCTATTTCGACAAGGATCTGAAGGATCTGAGCCTGCCGGAATTCGCCTATCTGGCGGTGCTGCCGCGCGGTCCCGCCAATTATCAGCCGGACGATCAGCATATGCAGCGCGCGATCGAGCGGCGCGACTATGTGCTGCGGGAAATGCAGGCGAACGGGTGGATCACCCAGGCGCAATATGCCGAAGCGACCCGCGCGCCACTCGCCACCGTCACGCAGCGCAGCACCATGCAGGCGGTGCGCAACGGCGGATATTATCTGGAGGAAGTGCGCCGCCGCCTGATCGCCGATTTCGGTGAGACGGCAAAGGACGGTCCGCACAGCGTCTATGCCGGCGGGCTTTGGGTCCGTTCTCCCTTCAACGCGATGATGCAGGATCAGGCCGCCAGCGCGCTGCGCGCAGGGATGCTGCGTTACGACGCGGGCAAGGGATGGTCGGGGCCGGTCGGCAAGATCGAGGTCGGCGACAATTGGGCCGGGACACTCGCCTCCACCTTCATCGGCGTCGATTACAGCGACTGGCGGGTCGCCGTGGTGCTCAGCAAGTCGGGCGACAGTGCGCAGATCGGCTTTCCCGACGGACGCACGGGGCAATTGCCGGCCGCGTTCGCGGCCCTGCCCTATCGTCGGGCGGGAACCAGCGCCTTTGTGGCGATGAAGCCGGGCGACCTGATCGTCGTTGCGCCGTCGGGTGGCGCGTTCGCCCTGCGCAATGTGCCCGAAGTGTCGGGCGGCATGATGATGGAGGACGCGCATAGCGGCCGCATCTACGCCATGCAGGGTGGGTTCGATTCCCGCCTGTCGAGCTATAACCGCGTGACGCAGGCGATGCGCCAGCCCGGTTCGTCGATCAAGCCGTTCGTCTATGCCTCCGCACTGGACAACGGCATGACGCCGGCCACGATCATCGTCGATGGCCCGTTCTGCGTGTTCCAGTCCGCGCGGCTGGGCAACAAATGCTTCCGCAACTTCTCCGGCGGGGGTGCCGGGCCGCAGACGATGCGCTGGGGCGTGGAACAGTCGCGCAACCTGATGACCGTGCGCGCCGCCAGCCAGACCGGCATGGACAAGGTGGTGAAGACGATCGCGGCGATGGGCATCGGCAATTACCAGCCCTATCTGGCCTTTGCACTGGGCGCGGGCGAAACCACGGTGGAGCGGCTGGTCAACGCCTATGCGATGCTCGCGCATCAGGGCAAGCAGTTGCAGCCGCGCGTCATCGACTATGTTCAGGACCGTTCGGGCAAGGTGATCTGGCCGCAGCGCTGGAAGCCGTGCCAGGGCTGCAACATGGCCGACTGGGACGGCAAGCCCATGCCCCGCTTCGAGATCGAGGGGCGTCAGGTGATGAACGCCATGACCGCCTATCAGGTGATCCACATCACCGAAGGCGTCATCCAGCGCGGCACCGCGCAGTCGCTGCGCGACCTTGATCGCCCGATCTTCGGCAAGACCGGCACCACGACCGGCCCGACGAACGTGTGGTTCGTGGGCGGCACGCCCGACATCGTCGCGGGCCTTTATATCGGGTTCGACCAGCCCCGCAGCCTGGGTGGCTATATGCAGGGCGGCACGTTCGCCGCGCCGATCTGGAAACAGGCGATGAAGCCGATCCTAGACACCATGCCCAAGAGCGTGTTCGTCGCCCCCGACGGCATCCGGATGGTCCGCATCGACCGGCGTTCGGGCAAGCGCGTCTATGGCCAGTGGCCGACCGACGATCCCAAGGCGGGCGTGATCTGGGAAGCGTTCAAGCCGGAAACCGAACCGCGCCGTTCGATCCGCAAGGACGAGCTGGAAGAACGCAAGGCCATCGACGCGAACCTTGCCCGTCGCGCAACCGGCGGCAGGCCGCGCAACGACAACGACTTCCTGCAGCAGCAGGGCGGAATATATTGACATCAACCCCGTTCGGGGCGAGCGCATCGGGCGAGGCGGGCTGACTTAGCCCCACGTTCGGTGCCGCCGTGCAAGGCCACGGCCCCGACGACTGGACATATTTGGAGACAGGACATGCGCGCCGAAGCGCAGGCACATATCGACCGGATCGACGCGGCGCTCAGCCTCGTCCGCCGCTTTCTGGACTGGGACCGGGCGCTGCGCCGGCTGGACGAGCTGAACGCGCGCGTGGAAGACCCGACATTGTGGGACGACCAGAAGAAGGCGCAGGAAGTGATGCGCGAGCGCACGCGCCTGGACGACGCCATCGGCGCGGTGCGCGCGATCGAGGGCGAGGTGCGCGACACCGCCGAGCTGATCGAACTGGCCGAAATGGAAAATGACGAGGCGATGGTGGACGAAGCCATCGCGTCGCTGGGCGCGCTGGCCGACAAGGCCGATCAGGACAAGATCAAGGCGCTGCTGGCGGGCGAGGCCGACGGCAACGACGCCTATATCGAAATTCACGCGGGCGCGGGCGGCACGGAAAGCCAGGACTGGGCCGAAATGCTGCAGCGCATGTACCGCCGCTGGGCCGAACGGCGCGGCTACAAGGTCGAGTTGATCGAATATCAGGCGGGCGAGCAGGCGGGCATCAAATCCGCGACGATGCTGGTCAAGGGCGAGAACGCCTATGGCTATGCCAAGACCGAAAGCGGGGTGCACCGGCTGGTGCGCATTTCGCCCTATGACAGCTCGGCGCGGCGGCACACCAGCTTTTCGTCCGTCTGGGTCTATCCGGTGATCGACGACAATATCGAGATCGAGATCAACGAAGGCGACCTGAAGATCGACACCTATCGCGCGTCGGGCGCGGGCGGGCAGCACGTCAACACGACCGATTCCGCCGTCCGCATCACCCACGTGCCAAGCGGCATCATCGTCGCCAGCCAGAACGACCGATCGCAGCACAAGAACCGCGCGACGGCGATGAAGATGCTGAAGGCGCGCCTTTACGAGGCGGAACTGCGCAAGCGCGAGGAAGCGGCCATCGGGCGAATATCAGGCGAAGACCGAAATCGGCTGGGGCCACCAGATCCGCTCCTATGTCCTGCAACCCTATCAGCTGGTGAAGGACCTGCGCACCGGGGTCACGTCATCGGCGCCGGGCGACGTGCTGGACGGCGCACTCGACCCCTATATGGCCGCCGCGCTCAGCCAGAAGGTGACAGGCGAGAAGGTCGACGTGGAGGATGTGGATTGAAGGCAGGCGTCCGCCGATCTTCATCCCTTGAGGGAGCGCCGGCCCTTGCGTGCCTGACGCTGCTGGCGCTTGCGGGCTGCGACCAGAAGAACAGCCAGAGCAGCCGTCCCGCCAGCGCGCAGGATTTCCCAATCGCCGACCGCCCGGTCGCCGAGATCATTTCGACCCGCTGGTCGACCGAGGAAGCGCGCGACCGGCTGAAGGAAGCCGAGCAGGTGATGGACCGGGCCGGCATCCGTCCCGGCATGACCGTGGCGGACATCGGCGCGGGCGAAGGATATTATACCGTGCGCCTGGCCGCGCGGGTGGGTGCGAAGGGCCGCGTGCTGGCGCAGGACATCCTGCCCGAAGTGACTGATGCCCTCGCCCGCCGCATCACGCGCGAGGACTGGAAGAATGTGTCGATCAAGCTGGGCGCGGTCGACGATCCCAAGCTGCCCACCAACAGTTTCGACCGGGTGTTCATGGTGCATATGTACCATGAGATCGGCGAGCCATATGCCTTTCTCTGGCGGCTTCGCCCCGCGCTGAAGCCGGGCGGACAAGTGATCGTGGTCGACGCCGACCGCCCGACGCGCATGCACGGCACGCCGTCCGAACTTTTGAAATGCGAGTTCGGCACGGTCGGATACAAGCTGGTCGAATTGAAGCCCAATCCGTCGGCGGGCGGCTATTTCGCGCGCTTCGTGGCCAGCGGCCCCCTGCCCCAGCCGTCCAGCATCTCCCCCTGCCGCCTGATATCCTGAACCCGCTCGCCCGGATTTAGCTCTTCCTCAAGGATTGCGAAGTAAGGCGGGGCCATGGAAATGACCCATGATCCCGCCTTCGCGGCGCTGCTGGCCGACGGCCCGATGCCGTCGGGATGGGCGCTGGACGCTGCGGAATGGGACGATCTGGCGCGCGATTGCGCCGACGCCAACTGCTTCTATGCGCCCGAACTTTTGATCCCGGCGGGGCGCCATCTGGCGGGGAAGGACGCGATCAGCCTGATCGCCGCGCGCGACGATGCGGGGTGCCTGATCGGGCTGATCCCGATCGCGATGGCGGGGCGGCACGGGCGGCTGCCGGTCGCCAATGCGGTGAACTGGGTCCACCGCCACTGCTTCTATGGCGCGCCGTTGCTGCGTCGCGGGCATGAGCAGGCGGCATGGTCGGCAATCCTGCGCCAGCTGGACGGGATGAAGGGACCAGCCTTCCTGCATCTTTCCGGGCTGGACGCCGCCGGGCGCGCCGCCGCCGCGCTGGAAGCGACATGCGTGGCCGAAGGGCGCACGCTGTCGGAAATTCAGCGCCACGCGCGCGCTCTGCTGCGCAGTGACATGAGCGCCGACGCCTATTGGGAAACCAATGTCCGCGCCAAGAAGCGCAAGGAGCTGCGCCGCCTGCACAAGCGGCTGGCGGAGCTGGGCGAACTGAAACCGCGCCTGCTGGAGGATGCGGGCGAGATCGGCCAGTGGACCGCCGATTTCCTGGCGCTGGAACGCGCGGGATGGAAGGGCGCGAACGGCACGGCGCTGGACTGCGCGGCGGACGAAAGCGCATTCCTGCGTGAGGCGCTGGCCTGCGCCATGGCGGCGGGCACGCTGTCCTTCCTGCGCCTTGACCTCGACGGGCGGGCCATCGCCATGCTGATCAACTTCGCGGCGATGGACGGCGGCTTTTCGTTCAAGATCGCCTTCGACGAGAGCCTTGCGCGCTTTTCGCCCGGCGTCCTGATCGAGATCGAAAATCTGCGCCTGGTCCAGCAGAGCGAGACGATGGCGTGGATGGACAGCTGCGCCGCGCCCGATCACCCGATGATCGACAGCCTGTGGGCCGAACGGCGCAGCATCGCGCAATATCGAGTGGAATTGAAAGGCGGCTGGCGGCGTCGCGCCGCGCTGGCCGCAGCGGACGGCGGGGAACGCCTGTCCGCCTATCTGAAAAGGGACAGAAGCGAATGACCATGCATCGCCCGATCGAAGGCCATCAGGGCTTTCAGGCGTTTCCCGACAGCGCGCGGGTCGGCTTTGCCGCGGCCTATCCCGACCGCCCGATGCGGATCGACCATCATCTGTGCGGCCACCCGCTGCTGACGCGCGAAGCGATCGCCGCGCTGGCCGAGCGGCTGCCCGAAAGCAGCATCGAATATAATGCGGGCAAGATGCCGGTCGGCATTGCGCCCGAAGATACGCCGCAAAACGGCCTGTCCATCGCCGACACCATCCGCACCATCGACACCAACGGCAGCTGGATGGTGTTGAAGAATGTCGAGCAGGACCCGGCCTATGCCGCGCTGCTGGACGGCGCTCTGGCGGAGCTGGACCCCATCGTGCAGCGGCGCACCGGGCCGATGCTGCATCGCGAGGCCTTCATCTTCTTCACGTCGCCCGATAGCATCACGCCGTTCCACATGGACCCGGAACATAATATCCTGCTGCAGATCGAGGGCGAAAAGACGATGAACGTCTTTCCGGTCGGCGACGAGGCGCTGGTTTCGGCCGAGCAGAGCGAGGCGTTCCACAAGGGCGGCCATCGCAACCTGCCTTGGCAGGAGAGCTTCGCGGCGAAGGGAGAGGCGGTTCACCTGTCACCCGGTCAGGCCGTCATCATGCCGGTGAAGGCGCCGCATTTCGTCCAGAACGGCCCTGCCGTCTCCATCAGCTTTTCGATCACCTGGCGCTCGGCGCGCAGCGTGGCGGAGGGCGAGCTGCACAGCCTGAACGACCGGCTGCGTCAGCGCGGCCTGCCCACCGCCAGGGTCGGGGCAAAGCCGGAGAGCAGCCATTTCCGGCTGCTGCTGGCCAAGGTCATGCGGAAGCTGGGCGCTTAAGCAGCGCGCGCAGCCGATGCTCTGCAGACAGGCGGAGCGAGCGGCGGTCGAGCCACCACCATTCCAGCGCCTCCGCATCGGTGGACAGGCTCTGCTTGTACCGATCCTTGCCCGCGAGGAAGGAATAGCGGGAGAGGTCGCGCGCGGCATAATGCGCGACGGCGGCGGCATGCGACATCAGGCCCGGCTTGTCCTTTCCCCCGGCCGGATCGACGAAGGCGGACTGGTAATTCATCGCCCGCCCGTCATGCAGGATGTTGAGCAGATAGCCGACATGCTGTCCGCCAATGGCGATGCGCAGCAGATCGGTGCAGCCGCTGTCCAGCCCCTGACGCACCAGCGCATCGGCAAAGGCGCGGAAAACCGGGCGATCCCACGCATTGTCGGCATGCCGCCCGACATTCAGCCGCTGCATCTCCGCCAGCCAGGGCGCGACGTCCGCCGCCCCGGCGCGAACGATCGCCGCGTCCCCGCCACGATCGCGCAGCGACTTGCGCACCTGGCCGCGCGTGTTGCTGCTCAACAGGTCCAGATAATCGCCCTTCGCCCGCACGGCGCCAAGGTCGACATAATAGGCCGGGGATGCGTCATATCGGGTCGCGCGGGCAAAGCCCGGCTGCGTCAGAAGCGGGCTGTCGCCTGCCACCCCGGCGATCCGCAACGTGCGCCAGCGCCGGTCCTGCATCAGCGTTTCGATCAGCAGCGCTGCGCTCGCCGCGGCATCCGACGGGCCGGTCAGAAGGCCGTTATATTCGATGAAGGCGCGATCGGCCTCTTCCTCGCCCGCTTCGTTCAGCAGCAGCATCGGCACCGCGCCGAATTTCGTTCGCCGCGCCCCCTGGCCGACCAGCGCCAGCGCGACGTCGCGCGCGCCCTGCGTCACGCTGAACAACCGGGGCCGCGCACCGGTGGCGGCCAGCCATGGGCCGATCCAGTCCCAGCTGAGGAAAAAGCTCGGCGCGCCGCCGCAGCCTTGCTCCAGCGCGCGCCATCGCCGCTCCAGCTCGGGCAGTTCGGGCAGCGGCTGAAGGTCTGCGCGCAGCGGCGCTTCGCTCATGCGTCGACCAGTCGGTAATAGTCATAGGCCGCGCGCGCCATGTCGGCGATCACGCGGTCGCGCACCTCTGCGCCGGTGCGATCTCCGGCGATGAACACAGCGACGGCGAAGGCGCGCCCGTCCGGCAGGGTCACGATGCCCACGTCATTGCCGGTGCCGTTGAGCGATCCCGTCTTGTGCGCGACCGGCGTTCCGGGGGGCAGAGCGCCCCGGATGCGATGATTGCCGGTCTTGCAACGCGCCATGATGCTGATCAGCAGATCGGCCGAGGGACGGCTGATCAGCTTTGCCGTGCGGATGCGGCCGATCAGGTCGAGCATGGCATGGGGCGAAGCGGTGTCGCGCGGGTCGGACGCGAACACGTCGTTAGGAATGTCGAAGCGGTCGCGTTCCCTGATCGTGGGGTCCGCCAGCTTCGCCCGGCGCACCATGTCGCGATAGGATGCGACGCCGGGCGCAGGCTTTGTCCCCATCGCCCGCAGCAGGAGCGCGCCGATGCTGCTGTCGACGCGGATGCCGTGAATGCCGCCATCGGCAAGCCACTGGTTCACCGCCTTCGGCCCGCCTGCGCGCGCCATCAGCACGTCCGTCGCGCTGTTGTCGCTGCGCATCATCATCAGCTCCATCAGGGTGAGGACGCTCAACGAATGACCGCTGGGCAGCGGCGGCGCACCGACGGGATTGTCGGAATCCACCAGTTCGCCGAAGGTGATGGGCAGCGTGTCGGTCAGCTTCAGATGGCCCGCGTCGACCATCGAGAGGATCTTTCCCGCCACCGCCAGCTTCACCGTGCTGGCCATCGGCATCGCCCGTTCGGGATGGAGGCCGAGCACGCGGCCATCGTCCATGCTGCGCACCGCCACGGCGACCCGGCCATCGGACGCGGCGGCGATCCGCGCGAAATCCGCCTGAAGCCGCGCGGCCAGACTGTCCGCTGCGACCGCATCGGGCGCCAGCGGTTGCAGGCTGGGCGACGGCAGCGCCGCGATGGCGAGCGCCAGCAGCGGCGTCGATAGAAGGCGAAGGAGCGGCATCGCCGGGATTCTTCCGGCATAATGTCCGCAAAGACAAGAGCGTTTACCGTCTCGATCCTGCGCGATTGGTCGCAAAAAGCCGGTTGACGGGGGGAGCATCGACGGGAATGTCACCCCGACCCGGCAACCGCGATGAGAAGGCAACGCGCATGGACGACGGCATCAAATTGCAGGACGGGTGGAAACAGCATTTGCGCGGCGAATTCGCCAGCGACCATATGGCGCGCCTCAAGCAATTCCTGGTCGCGGAAAAGGCGGCGGGCGCGCGTATATTTCCGAAGGGCAGCGAATATTTCGCCGCGCTGGACCTGACCCCGCCGGACGCGGTGAAGGTCGTGATCCTGGGGCAGGACCCCTATCACGGACCGGGTCAGGCGCATGGACTGTGCTTCAGCGTGCGGCCGGGCGTTCGCGTGCCGCCCAGCCTGGTCAACATCTACAAGGAATTGCAGGGCGACCTTGGCATTGCGCCCGCGCGGCACGGCTATCTCGACCATTGGGCGCGGCAGGGGGTGCTGCTGCTCAACAATGTGCTGACCGTCCGTCAGGGCGAGGCCGCTTCGCACAAGGGACAGGGCTGGGAACAGTTCACCGACGCGGTGGTGCGCGTGGTGGCCGAAACCGCGCGCCCGGTCGTGTTCATGCTGTGGGGCAGCCATGCCCAGCGCAAGGCGGGATTTGTGGAGAGCGTGGAGCAGGGCGGCCGCCATCTGGTGCTGAAGGCGCCCCACCCTTCCCCGCTGTCCGCGCACACCGGATTTCTGGGCTGCCGGCACTTTTCAAAGGCGAACGCCTTTCTGGAAAGCACCGAGCAAAGCCCGATCGACTGGCGCCTGCCGGCAGAGGTCGCCTGAGCGCATATCCGCGATGGCCTCTTGCCCTTCCGGCATTTAGGATAGCGGAATGACACAGGCGTCGGCGATCAAGATCAAGGTCCAGATTTTCCGGGGCGAGGATATCGCCATGGGGCCGGGCAAGGCCGACCTGCTGGAGGCCATTCGCGACCATGGCTCCATCTCGGCGGCGGGGCGGGCGCTGGGCATCAGCTATCGCCGCACTTGGTTGCTGGTCGATATGATGAACCGGTGCTGGCAGGACAGGCTGGTCGACACGGTGCCGGGCGGCGGGCGCGAGCGCGGCGCGCATCTGACGCCGATGGGCGAGCAGGTGCTGGCCGCCTATCGCGCGATTCAGAACGCGGCGGGTGATGCGGGCGAAGGGGCGGCCCAGCCTCTAGAGGCGCTGCTGCGCCCCTGAGCGCCAGCGGGTTCAGTCCACGGGCAGGAGGAGAGCGGTCATCTCCGGCGTCCCGCTGCCCACCAGTTGCAGGACATAATCGCCCGGCTGAAGGGTGTAGGACACGATCTTTCGAATGCCGGTACAATCCGGCCCATGGCCGTGCGCCACCGATGGCGCGACTACGCCGTCCTGCACGATGTCCAGCCAGGCGGGACCGCCAAGGGCCACCTGCCATGTCCCCGCACGGTCGACGTGGAAGCGCATCATGCCGCCGAAACTGTCGGTGGTCGCGGGCTTTCCGGGCGGCGCGGCCAGTTGCAGGGCGGCGTTGGCCTTCAGCGTCAGGCGCGCGGAGACACCGGGCGCGATCGCCGCGCCCGCCACGTCCGCCGTGCCTGACGCCGCCGCGAGCGGAACGGGTGCCTGCCAGCTTTCAAAGCCCTTGGGCAGGATAGCCGGCGCCTCGCAACGGGCCGCCGATGGCTGCTGGGCCTGGGTCGGCAGGGCGGCCAGCATGATAACGCCGGTCAGCAACAGGGCGGGAATGGAACGCGGCATGCGGCTCTCCGTCAGGAACTATATTGCGTTGGATATAGTGGAGCGACCACTTCGCCAAGCCGTTTCGCGCGAACCCCATGTTGCGCGGGATTGAGGATATGCGGGCACGCCTTGCGAAACGGCCAGACCATGCGTTAAGGGCGCGGGCGATGGGGTGGGACCGGAACGATCCGTAGTGCCCCGTTCGGGAGGGCGCAATTTGCCGTTGATCGCACGAATCCGGGCCTCACAGACGGGACGCGACCTGTTCGCCGTCCTGCTGCTGTGCGTGCTGGCGATTCGGATCGCGATCCCCGTGGGGTTCATGCCCACCGCGACGGCGGGCGGAGTGACCTTCTCCGTCTGCGCGGAATCGGGCCTTGGCAAGCTGACCGCCGGGAAGGACGATCCGGCGCAGAAGCGGCATCAGGGCGTGAAGGATTGCGCCTTTGCCATTGCGCTTGGCGGCGGCCTGATCGGGGCGGACGCCCCTGCCCTGCCGCCCGAAGCGCCGCGCTTTGCCTATATCCCCGAAACGCGGGCGATTGCCGACCTGACCGTTCACCGGCTGGCCGCGCCGCCGCCGCCCGCCCAAGCCCCGCCCGCGCGCGCCTGATCCCCGCTCGCGCGGCGAACCCGCATGTCTTCGTTCGCCGCTGATCCGCGCCCGACCTGAACGGTCGTCAGTGCTTGCCGCCGTCCCCGATGGGCACGGCGACATGGCAAACGAGGTTTCCATGAATTCCATTGTGCAGGCGAAAGACGCCTCCATCACGCATAACCGCCGTGCGATCATGCTCGGCATCCATCTCGCCCTGATGACCGGCACCGCGCTGGCCGCGCCCGCCGCAGCGCATGCGCAGGCCGTCGACGCACAGGAAAGGCGCGCCGAGCTTCTGCGCCAGCGGGCCGCCATCGATGCGGAACTGGGCGCGCTCGACGCGCAGGACGGCGCGCGGGAAGCCGCTCCGCCGTCAGACATGCGGGCCAGCCGGCGCACGGCCACAAGCGATCCGGGCGACATCATCGTGGAGGGAAAGGCGCTGTCGCTGACCACGCGGGTGACCGGGCAGACGGTCAGCACCATCGACAATGCCGCCTTTCGCAACACACCCGCCACCACCATCGCCGACATCGTGAAGCTGTCCCCCGGCGTCGCCGTCATCCAGGGAAACGGCCCGCGCGACGTGGGCGTATCGGTGCGCGGCTCCAATGCCCGCAACAGCTTTGGCGCGCGCAATATCCAGGTGTTCGAGGATGATTTTCCCGTAACGCAGCCCGACGGGCTGGCGCGGTTCGACCTGACCGACCCCCATGCCTATGGCGCGGTGGACGTGGTGCGCGGTCCATCCTCGGCGCGCTATGGCAATTATGCACTGGGCGGCGCGGTGAATTTCCGCACCCGGCGCGGCCGCGACATTCAGGGCGCGGAAGCCGGTTTCGACGCGGGCGGGGATGGCTATGCCAATCTCTACGCCACGGTCGGGCAAGCCGGTTCGACCTATGAATACAGCCTGTTCGGCAGCTTCGTGCGGGCCGATGGCGCGACGGGACATACCGGCTATGAAACCGGCACCATCAACGCGCTCGCGACGTTCGCGCTGGGCGACCGTGACCGCGTGACGGGCAAGGTCATCTATAACGAAGGCGAATTTCGCCTGTCGACGCGATTGTCGTTCAACCAGTATCGGGCCAATCCCTATCAGAAAGGGTGCGAGGCAGCGGCAAGCGCGGCGGCCGGCTGCGGCACCATTTCCGTGCTGGTGAACGGCATCAACGGCGCCCGCATCGCTCAGACCGCAGCCGAAGGCGACCTCGCCCGCAACGACCGCCGCACCATCATCGGCCTGCGCTGGGAACATGATGTCGACGCGGACACGACATGGCGCACGCAGGCGACATTCGACAGCCGCGTGGTGAACCAGCCGACCAGCGCCACCCCGTTCAAGGGCACGCTGGACAGTTACAATGTCAGTTCCGACATCACCAACCACGGCACGTTGCTGGGCATGGATTCGACCAGCTTCGTCGGCGTCTTCTACAACTATCTCGACAATCAGAGCTTCAGCTTCAACAAGACGCCGGCGGGGCGCAACGGCTTTGGCGGGCTGACCCAGA
The DNA here is from genome assembly GCA_034519505.1 of Sphingobium sp. Lineage (GTDB taxonomy): Bacteria > Pseudomonadota > Alphaproteobacteria > Sphingomonadales > Sphingomonadaceae > Sphingobium. Next base: position 73,742 of record JAXHOI010000028.1, read on the forward strand.
CGGTGTTCGGCGACATCCGCAATTTCGGCGCCCGTGCGCGCGAAGAGCTGGACCTGGCGCCATCGCTGCAACTGGTCGCAGGGATCGGGGCGGAACGGTCCCAGATCAATGTGCGCCAGACCGCCTACAGCTACCCAGCAGGTGCCAGCCCGACGACCAGCCTGATCCCCGCCCAGCGCAAATTCTGGAACATCGCGCCCGAAGCCGCCCTGTTCTGGCAGGCGATGGACGCGGTGCGCCTGCATGCGCGGGTGGGCACCGGATATGGCATTCCGCAGGCGAGCAGCCTGTTCATCACGCCGGCGGGCGTGTTCGGCAACAACATCGCGCTGAAACCGCAACGCAATACCGGCGTCGATCTGGGCGCGGAAATCGGCATAGCGGGCAATCTGACGGCGGAAGTCACCGGATATTATGAGTGGTTCCGTAACGAACTGGTCAGCCAGTCGGCCGGGGTCAACCTGCTCGCCTATACCTCCAACGTGCCGCGATCGGTGCACCGAGGCGTGGAAGTGGGGCTGGACTGGCGGCCCCTACCCGCGCTGCTGCCCGGCACGAAGCTGCAGGCGAGCTACAGCTACAACGACCATCATTACACCGATTTTCAGGAGCGGCTGACATCGGGTGCCACATCGGTGCTGTTCGACCGCAGCGGCAACAGGATACCCGGCGTGATCCCGACCTTCGCGAACGGGCGGATCGGCTATGACCAGCCGGGCGGGCCTCTTGCCGGTCTGGGCGGCTTTGCCGAGATCACCTATCGCGCGCGTTACCGGATCGACAACGGCAACCTCTTGTCCGTGCCCGGATATACGCTGGTGAACCTCAACCTGCATTACGATCCGCCTGCCGGCGAAGGCTGGTGGCGGCGCGTCAGCCTGTTCGCGTCGGTCCAGAACCTGTTCGACAAGACTTATGTCGGTTCAGCGTCGGTGATCGCGAACAGCATCAACGCCGCCACCGGGCTGCAAAATCCTGCGTCCACCCTTTCGAACGTGACCGGATCGATCTACGCGGGACAGCCGCGCACGGTCTATGCCGGCGTCAAGAGCCGGTTCTGATCGCCATGAACACGCCGCACATCCGCCGCTGGCCGGGATATAACATGATCCTGCGCTGGCATTTCTATGCCGGGCTGCTCTGCCTGCCCTTCATCGTCTGGCTGTCGCTGACCGGCGCTGTCTATCTGTTCAAGCCGCAGATAGAGGCGGCGATCGACGCGCCTTATCGCCATATCGCCGCATCGCCCCGGCGCGCCAGGCCATCGGAACAGGTGGCCGCCGCCGTGCGCGCGGTGCCGGGGTCCGTGCTGCACCGCTATCAACTGCCCGGAAGCAGCGACGATGCCGTGCAGATACTGGTGGGCGTGGGTGCGCAGGAAAAGCGCGTCTATGTCCATCCCGAAAGCCTTTCCATCCTGAAGGTGGTGGACGAGGACAAGCGGCTGATGCGAATGGTGTTCAACCTGCACGGCGAATTGATGGCTGGGGCATGGGGCTCCTACATCGTGGAGTTGGCCGCGTCGTGGACCATCATCATGATCCTGACCGGCCTGTTCCTGTGGTGGCCGCGCGGGGCAGGCCTTGCCGGGACGCTGTATCCCCGGCTGCGCGGCGACCGGCGGCGGTTCTGGCGCGACCTGCATGCGGTGACCGGCCTCTGGGTCTCGTTCTTTGCGCTGTTCCTGCTGGTGTCGGGCCTGCCCTGGGCCAAAAGCTGGGGCGCCTATCTCAAAACGATCCGCGCCGTGGCCGAGGGGCAGGCACCCAGGCAGGACTGGACCACCAGCAAGGCTGAGGAACTGCGCATGCGGGCGATGCAGGACGCGGGCACGCGGGCGATGCTGGGCGAACATGCCGAACATGGCGGCATGGCGATGATGCATCCCATGACCTCCTATCGCCCGCTCGACCGGCTGGCCATTACCGTGGGCACGCTGGAACTTGCCCCGCCGGTGCTGATCGCGCCGCCCACCGGCATGGACCAGCCATGGACCGCGAAATCGGATGCGGCGAACCGGCCGCTGCGGACCGATTTGAAGCTGGACGGCGCCACCGGAAGGGTCATCAGCCGAAAGGACTTCGCGCAGCGCAAGCTGGTCGACCGGCTGGTCGGCTATGGCGTCGCCGTCCACGAAGGACAGCTGTTCGGCATCGCCAACCAGATCGTCAACCTGATGACCGCGATCGGGCTGGTGCTGATGTCGGTCAGCAGCGTGGTGCTGTGGTGGCGGCGCAGGCCCGGCGGCACGCTGGGCGCGCCGGTTGCCCTGTCCCGCCCGCCGATGGCCGTTCCCTTTTTCCTGCTGATCGGCCTGCTCGCGATATCGCTGCCGCTGTTCGGGGCCACGCTGATCGCGGTCTTGATGATCGAGCGGCTGGTCCTTTCCCGCCTGCCGCCGGTCAGGACATGGCTGGGACTGCGCGCCGCCTGACCGATTGAACGCGAGCCATCCGCACGCTCATTACAGCGCGGATCGCTTCACCGGCACGGGGATGTTGCAAATGTCCGCGCCCCCGGCCGGGATGTTGAAAAAGGCATCCTTGCGGTTCGCGCGCGCCGCGGCGTAGCGCAGGAAGCTGGGGCCGGCGGTGTCGAGCTGAACGAAATGCGGCCTATCCGCCGCGGGAAGTTCGCTGGCCAGCCGGACCGATGTGATGCCGGTCGGCTCCTGCGCCGGGCCGTAAACGCCCAGCCCCTCCGTTCCGCGCGGCAGGGCGGACAGCGCGTCCATGCCCTCCGCCACCCGGCCGACCAGCGCGATATTGCGGTCCAGATGGCGCGGTGCATGGCCGATCACAGCATAAAGCTCCGCGCCCGTTCCGGCGTCCGGCGAAAGGTTGCGGCCCACACCCACCATGCCATAGCAATGGGGCAACCAGGCGCTTTTCCCGTCGCCTGCGACCGGCCACCCCTTCCAGAAGCCCGTGAGCCGGGCATAGGCATCGCGCGATGGCATCCGTGTGATCGCGACACCCTTCGCCGGCAGGCTGTAATCCTCCGTGGTGGGTTTCAGGCCGGGTGGCAGCGGCTTCTTCTCCGTGCGGTCGCCCCACTGGCTGACATAATTGTCCTGCACGCGATAGACGCTGGTGCCGTCCCACCAGTGCGCCCGGGCCAGCGCGCGCATGTTGGCGACATGGGTGCGCGAAAAATCCGGGTTCAGCTGAATGACGATGCTGCGCCCGTTGGCCAGCGTCATCACCAAGAGGTCGTCGGGCGCGATTTCCTGCCATTCCGCTGCCGGGGCTGCGGCGACGATCTCTCCGGGCGACGGCGCTGGCGCGGGCTTGTCCTGCGGCGCGGCATGGGCTGCGGGCAGGGTGAAACCGGGCAGGATCGCGATGGCGAGCGCGGCAAGAAGAGGCTTCTTCATGCCCCTTAGTCCCCTTATCGCTATGGCTTGTAAAGACGTCTTGCGCACAAGCCCCGCCCGCGATAGGGAGCCGCCTTCCAGTGCATGCGGAGCGGTGGCCGAGTGGTCGAAGGCGCTCGCCTGGAAAGTGAGTATACGTCAAAAGCGTATCGAGGGTTCGAATCCCTCCCGCTCCGCCAGGCCCCTTTCCGAAGAGGTCCACAAAGGTCCAATGGGATCGACTTTTTCTCCATGTTTACCGACACTTAGCTGATCCGTTCGGCCTCGGCCGTCCGTACCCGTCCGTGCCAATCCGACGAATCGATTGGTACTTCGCGTGGTACGCGCGGTCGAAAAACGTGGTACTTTTGGAGATCGACGATGCTCACCGATATCAAGATCAAGGCGGCCAAGCCGCGCCTGAAATCCTACAAGCTGACAGACGCTAATCGACTCTACCTTCTCGTCACCCCAGCCGGCGGCAAGCTATGGCGATGGAGCTACAGCTTCGACGGCAAGCAGAAGGGCATGGCCTTCGGCGCCTGGCCCAAGGTCTCGCTGTCCGAGGCCCGGCTCAAGCGAGACGAAGCTGCTGCGCTGCTTGACGAGATGCGGGACCCGGCCCACGTCAAGAAGCTCAGGATTGATGCCGCGCTGGAGGCGAGCCGCCAGACATTCGAGCGTGTGGCGCGAGAGTGGTTCGAAACCAACAAGGCAAAATGGGCGCCTGTCCACCAGAACGATGTCATCCGCAGCCTCGAACGGGATGTGTTCAATGGCATCGGTGAACTGCCGATCGCACAGCTGACCCCGCCGCTGATCCTTGCCGTCCTGCGCGAAATCGAAGCAAGAGGAGCGATCGAGACGGCGAAACGCGTCCGCCAGCGGATATCGGGCGTCTTCGTCTACGCCATTGCCCAAGGGATCACGCAGACCGATCCGGCAGAGAGGCTCGGCGCGGTGCTCAAGCCTCTGCGAAAGGGGCGGCAGCCAGCGATCACGGACCTGGTGCCGCTTAGGAAAATGATCATCACGGCAGAGAACGATCCAGCGCGGCCGATCACCCGGCTGGCGTTGCGGCTCCTCGCGTTGACGGCAGTGCGTCCGAGCGAGTTGCGCGGGGCCGAATGGCACGAATTCGAGGATCTCAATGGAAAGCAACCGCTTTGGCGCATTCCGGCGCGCCGGATGAAGGGCGACCTCGATCGCAAGGACGAACTCAATGGCGACCATCTGGTCCCGCTCACGCCGCAAGCGCTAGCCGTGCTGCGCGCACTTTGGCCACTCACCGGAGACGGGCCCATGCTGTTTCCGGGCAATCGTCATGGCCACAAGCCGATGAGCGAAAACGCCATCGGCTACCTTCTCAACCGTGCGGGCTATCATGGCCACCACGTCCCCCATGGTTTTCGAGCAGCCTTCTCGACCATCATGAACGAGTGGGCCGAGCGGGAAGGCAAGGAGCATGACCGCAAGGTGATCGACCTGATGCTTGCCCACGTTCCCAAGGAGAAGGTCGAGGGCGCCTACAACCGTGCGGCCTATATGCCCCGTCGCCGTGAACTTGCCGGGATCTGGTCGGAGATGCTCAGCGAAGGTCTCGCTGATCCCGTCGTGCTGGTGGCTCGCCCTGCCAAGGCGATCGGGCCACGCTCCCGCCGCCGCGCGCATACGCCAGTCGACCCGGATTTTCGTTTCCCAGTCCTCGGGCGACGGATCACCACCAGATATGGGACTTGAAGGCGTGATCGTCGTCTTCGCCGAAAATGCGATCCGTGTCGAAGCGCGCCTCGAGCCCGGACCGCGAAAACGCCTCCTCCCGTGCCTGAAGCTCCCTTTGCGCCCATGTCAGGAATGAGGAGACGCGCGGCGAGGCGGTGCCACCCTCCAGGTCGCCGAGCCCTTTCATAAGCGAGCGAAGGCGCTCGACCCCGGCGAGGTCTTCCAAGACTTGGTCGAGCGCCTCAACGCGACGCTTCTCGATGAACTCCAGCCGAAAGGGACGCTCCCGCTCGCGACGTTGCTCGTCTCGCTTGCGCTGCTCGGCCTCCCAATGATGACGGCCTTCGCGCTTCGCGACCGCCAGCACTGCCAGCGCCACGCCGATGTCACTCGTCATGTTCTCGAGGCGCTGGATCTTTGCATCGCGAAAGCTCTTTCGCGGACCATTGCCGGCGGGCACGTGAACGCCCTCCATCTCGAAGCCAAGTTTCCCCGTGCATACATATTCCCATTCGGGAACCGACGGGAAAGGCTCACGAGCGTCGTCTTCATCCCAGGGATTACTCTTGCCGATCCATCTCTTCCGCCACCGATCCTGTTTCGCGAGTTCGGCAGGGGTGAGCTGGTGCTTCAGACGCTGGAATACCTCGGTAACCGAGAAGCCGATCGTTTCGCCGTCGCCAACGAATTGCGCCTGGACCTTGGCGGAGCGGCTGTCAGGGCCGCGGAGCGAAGCGTAGCGCCGCGAAGCGGACGTGGGGGGAACCGATTTTCGAAGAAAATTGGGGGGTACCCGCGGGCCTTGATAGCCGTTCCGCCACCCGCCATGCTGGGTCTATCGAGACGAGCTTCCACCCTCTTGGGTGTGCGCAACATCGCCTCAATTCCCCTGCGACAGCGCGACGAACAGCGACGATGCGGAAGTGCCTGCCGGCGCCTCGATCTCCGTCCAGCGCGTATCATTGCGCACGACAAACAGCGTGGCTGGCGGCGCCTGTGTGCGGGCGATCGTCACTGTGGAAGGGGCAGTCGGCGCGACCTTGGCAAGGTAGGCGACGGTCTCACCGGGCAGCGTGCGGCGTCCGGCAAGATGCTCGGCGTAGCGACCGGGGCCGGCGTTGTACGCACCGAAGAGACCGGGATAGCCGAACCGGTCGTACATGAGGCGGAGGTAGAGAGTGCCGGCGAGAATATTGTCGCGCGGATCGTCGGGATTGAAGCCGAGCCTGAGGCGCGCACGCATGGCGGCCCAGGTCGCGGGCATCAGCTGCATCAGACCCATGGCACCCGCCGAGGACCGGATAGGCCGACCGCTGAGAGTCGTCTGACCGTTGCTTTCGGCGCGCATGACGCGTTCGATCCATACCGTCGGCACGCCGAAACGGGCGGAGGCTTCGGTCACATAAGGATGCCAGTCGGCGAAGTCGGTGTGAGGCGCAGGACTCCCAACAGCGACACTTGCAGGCGCGGCCAGCGCGAAGCCGGCAGCGGCAACCGCGATCCTCAAAGCGCCCACAGAAGCCGCGCCTTTCCGATGATGTCTGCGCCGCCGGTCACCCCGAAATACCGCCCGTCGAACGATGCCGGATTGTCCATCAGCAGGAAGAGCTGACGGCCGCGCAGGCGCACGCATCCCGACCACATCGGCATCGCCCTGCCCTTGGCATCGGCCGTGCGGCGCGCGGCAGCCCAGCGTCCATTGATGAAGATTTCTTGCTCGATGGCGCACACGTCATCGCCGGCGACGGCGGCGACGCGCTTCACCAGCGGCACGTTGGCAGGCAGATAATGACGGCGCGCGGCAAGCGCCCGCGATGGTTCTGGAACGCGCGCTATCACCCAGTCGCCGGGGCCGGCAGGAACACCGGGCGACACGGAATAGAGGCCCATCGGCGCGCTGGTGCTCGCGTTCCAAATGATGCGCGGCGATGGGGGGCAGGCAGCCGACGCGAGCACTGCCAGCGCGCAAATGCTGCTCGCCGCGCTCCCATGCCAAAGGCGTTTGCGCCGTATCATTCGACTGCGCAGAGCCTTCCCCCAAGCAAGAAGCGGGGCATCGTGGCGGCGGTCGCGATGCAGGCTCATGACTGCAAATTCCGACCCGAATGGTCGCGCGACCATTGGGCAAGATCATCGACATGATACTGGACGAAGCGGCTATGGCGCCGGAATACCGGCCCCTTATCGACAGGTTCCAGACATAGTTCGTCGGAAACGGCTCAAACATCATCAAGCCCCTCGGTCACTTGCGCCTCGGTCAGATATTTGAAACTCCATTCCGGCTCAGTTTCCAGGAACGGCGGGACATTGTGAGTAAAGTGGCTGTAAGCGAACAGCGGCACGTCGAATTCACGCGGCACCCAACCATCATCCACATAGTCGGCGTCGGTACCATATTCCGCCTCGCCCCCTGCCGGACAGGGAAGATAGTAGAAAAGGCCTGAATCGATACGGTGGCGACCCAGCCCGATATCCGAAGGCTGCCAGCCGCGACGCACCATATGATTGGCGCCGATCATCAGCTCGTCGATGTCCTCCACACCGAAATTGGCATGATCGAAGCGCAGCTGACCATCGCAACCCGGAAAATGGGCGTTAGCGTTCAGGAACAACAGATTGTGGTGATTGTTGCTGCCGCTCGCCCGCAGATAATGGCCAAATCCGGTCTGCACATCGCTAAGGCAAAAACCAAGGCGTGCGCGCATGAAACGGCCAGCTTCGATATAATCGGGCAATCGAAACACGACATGGTTGATTACCTTGGGCCGTGTGCGCCGGCGCCATTTACGATGCGTGTTCAGCCGGCGCACCACGCCGGGCGCATTGACCGGATCGGGCGCACTGGCGAAGGCTCGCGGCGTCCATTGGACAAAGGAAAACGGAACACCGAACAGTTCGACACGAAAACCACCATCAATCGAGGTCAGCGTATGATCACGATCCGGGGTGGCATCGGCGTTCATCCCGAGGATGTCGCCATGATGCGGCGGACCGCCGATCGCCTGTTCGGAGATGATTATGTCTGGTCCGTGCTGGGCGCGGGGCGACATCAGATGCCGATCGCGACGATGTCGGCGGCGATGGGCGGCAATGTGCGCGTCGGACTGGAAGATTCGCTTTGGGGCGAGCCGGGACGCCTCGCCAAATCCAATGCCGAGCAAGTGGAACGGATCATCTCCGTCCTGCACGGCTTGTCGCTGGAAGTCGCGACGCCGCAGGATGCCCGCACGATGCTGGAACTGAAGGGCGCGTCCGAAACGCGCATCGCGGCATGACCCTGATCAAGCAGGGCCGTGGCCCCAATCCGCTCAAGGGCTTTCGCGTCGAAGACCATATGCTTCGCACAATCGGCCGCGATCTTCAGCGCCCCGAATGCATATTGGCAGAGCGCGACGGCACACTCTGGTCGGCCGACGCGCGTGGCGGCGTGATGCGGATCGCACCGGATGGCGGGCAGACACTGATCTGCCAGAGCGCCGACAGCCATTTCGACTTGTCGGGCGATGCCGAGCAGAGCCTGGTGTCAGGCACGCTGCCCAATGGCCTCGCTTTTCACGCAGACGGTTCCATTCTTATTTCAAACTTCGGCACCGATCGACTGGAGATCATGGACCGGACCACCGGCGCGACGCGCGTGTTGCACGACCAGATCGACGGCAAGCCAATGGGCAAGGTCAATTTCGTCCTGCGCGACAGCCGGGGGAGACTGTGGGTTACCATATCGACCATGGTCAATCCGTGGACCGACGCAATCACGCCTTCGATCCGCGATGGCTATATCGCGCTGGTGGACGACGGTGGCATTCGCGTGGTGGCGGACGGCTTCTCCTTCACCAACGAAGTTCGCCTCGATGCCAATGAACAATGGCTCTACGTCGCGGAAACGACGGGCAAATGTGTCACCCGCCTGCGCGTTGCCGCCGACGGTTCTTTGAGCGACCGGGAAATCTATGGCCCGTCGAGTCTGGGCCGTGGCGTCATCGACGGCATCTGTTTCGACGCCTATGGCAATTTATGGGCGACGATGATCTTCGCAGACCGGCTGGTCGCGATAACCCCCGCGGGCGAATGTCTGGAGCTGGCCGAATTTGGCAACCGCGCCGCGACCGATCGGTTCGAGGCCGAATTTGCCAGCGGTGCCCCGGTGTCCTTCGACACCTTGGCCGCCTGTGGCGGTAGGGTCGCGCCATGGCTGGCCAGCGTGACCTTCGCCGGACCAGACCTGCGCACTGCCTGCCTGGGTTCGCTCCGCGGCACCGATATTCCCGCTTTCACCTCGCCGGTTGCCGGCCTGCCCATGGTGCACTGGTAAACAGCGCCGCCCCAATATCCTGTCCTTATGTTTCACATCAGCAAGGACAATTGGATGCCCCGGACGGATCAAAATAGGGATGAAGGCAAGGAAGGACGCGCTTCAACGATGCCTTCCAGACATTTTGAGGAGAGATTTTTGCCCGCGCAGGTTCCCCCCCGCAGCTATCCGCTAAATGCCTGGTATATGGCTTGCTGGGCCGATGACCTGTCCGATGATCGCCTGCTGGCGCGGATACTGCTCGAACAGCCAGTGGTCCTCTTCCGCGATGCCAACGGCACAGCCGTGGCGCTGGAGGATATGTGCCCGCATCGGTTCGCCCCCCTTTCGAAGGGACGGTTGCGGGGCGGCGTCGTGCAATGCGGTTATCATGGCCTGCGCTTCGACGGATCGGGCACCTGCCTTGGCAACGCGGCTGCCTATAGCAGCTTTCCGCCGGACACCCGTGTGCGCACTTATCCTCTGGTAGAGCGGTATCGCGCGATCTGGATATGGCTGGGCGATGTCGATGGCGCGAACCCGGATCTCGTGCCCGTCCTCGCCCATATGCCCGCGCCCGGCGGTCATCAGAATATCGGCAATTATCTGCACGTCCGGGGCAACTGGCTGCTCGAAACCGACAATATTATGGACCTGACCCACGTCCATTATCTGCACGAAGGCTCGCTGGGCAATGAGAGCATGCGCACGGGCGAGATGCATGTCAGCGAGCAGGACGGCGTGGTCCGTGCCGAATTGTGGATGCCAGGCACCATTTGTCCATTCGGACCGCTTCAGGGCCAACTGTGCGACCAGTGGAATAATGTCGAATGGCGCGCACCTTCCGCCATGATCCTGGACTTCGGTGCGGTGCTGCCCGGCGAGCCGGCGGTGCAGGATGAGGGCGGCTATGCCTTCCACATCTTCACGCCGGAAACCGAACGCACCACCCATTATTTCTTCGGCAGCTCCGGCTCCTATGCCGAAGAGGATGCCTGGCAACCGCGCATGATCGGCGAACTGCAGAATCGCATCTTCCTCGAAGAGGACAACCCCATGATCGAGGCGGTTCAGGAACGGATGGCCGGACGCGACTTCTGGGACATGCGTCCCGCGATATTGTCAAGCGATGCCGCCGCGATCCGGGTGCGGCGCAAGATCGCCAGGCTTTGCCGGGAAGAGGTCAAGGCTGCCGACCAATGCAAGGCCTAACGAGAACAGGATCAACGAAAATGCACAATCTGGGAGGATATATGGCTCATCGAAATCTGCGCGTGCTCGCGCTTTCCGGCGTGGCGTCCATCGCGATGGCGAGCGCGCCGGCTTTGGCTCAGGACGGCGGGGCAGCCAGCGCTGCTGCCGATCAATCGACCAGCGGTATGGCCGACATCGTTGTGACCGCCCAAAAACGCGCCGAGTCCGTTCAGGATACGCCGATCGCGGTGTCCGCTATCGGCGGAGCGGCGCTGGCGCAGCGTGGCGCGACCGACCTGACGTCGATCGCCTCCACTGTGCCCGGCCTCAATGTCTCCGAACAGGTGGGACAGGCCCGGCTGACCCTGCGTGGCATCGGCGTCGACAACATTTCGACCGGCGCTGAAAGCAGCGTCGCGTTCAATCAGGACGGCGTTTTCTTCTCCCGCTCGGCGGCAGCCCTCGCATCCTTCTACGACGTCGAGCGAGTTGAAATTTTGCGCGGTCCCCAAGGAACGCTCTACGGCCGCAACGCCACGGGCGGCAGCGTCAACATCATCACCAACCGGCCGACCTTCACGACGAAGGCAGGTGTCAGCCTGACCTATGGCAATTATGACACCATTAATGCTGAGGGCTATTATTCGAGCGGCCTCAGCGACAAGATCGCGCTGCGTCTGGCCGGGCAGATCCAGAACCATTCCGGCTATGGCGAGAACCTGGTCACCGGCGCTGATGTCGACAACAAGCACTCGCAGGCCGTTCGCGGACAGTTGCTGTTCGAACCGACCGAGCGCCTGTCGATCCTGCTGGGTGCCGACTATTATCATCAGAAGGACCGGTCGAACATCTACCATTATTTTGGCCCTGCGGGCTTCACCGCAGCGGGTGCTCCAGTTACTCCGACGGGCCTGTTGCTGGGCGGCGTCGATCCTGGTCCGCGTAATGTAGCCAGCGTAAACGATCCATCCAACCGGGCCGAATTCTGGGGCGCGCGCGCCGACATCGCCTATGAACTGAGCGACAGCCTCTCGCTGCGTTCGATCACCGCCTATCGCAGCAGTCATTTTCTGGTGGATTCGGATCTCAATCCCCTGGGCAACAACCTTTTCCCCATAACCTTTGGCGAGACATCGGACGAATATAGCCAGGAGTTGCAACTCAACCTCGACACTGACAGCAACAAGCTGGTGGTCGGCGCCTTCTACATGCACGAAAACATCAATGGCTTTATCAAGGGGCCGTACAATTTGCGCGGCGTGGGCGGCCCGGACCTGTTCGTCCAAGGCTTCTATTCCGGGGGGAATCTGAAGACCGATGCGGCGGCCATCTTCGCACAGGACAGCTATTCACTGACGGATGCGCTGCGCCTGACGATCGGCGCCCGCTATAGCTGGGAAAAGAAAAAGGTGGCCGATCAGTCGGATTTCAACTTCGACGATATTTACGATCCGGCCGCCGGCCCGCGTTTTCCCGTCCATCGGGACAGCCAGACTTTCAAATCCTTCACGCCGAAGATCGGCCTGGATTTCGACATAGCGCGCGACACCATGGTCTACGCCTCCTATTCGAAGGGGTTCAAGGCCGGCACGTTCAATCTGGGATCGACCGGTCCCGCGCTCAGCCCGGAAAAGGTCGACGCCTATGAAGTCGGGCTGAAATCGACAATTCTCGATGGGCATCTGCGCGCCAACCTGTCGGGCTTCTATTATGACTATTCGGATCTTCAGGTCGGTAAGGTTCAGGGGCAGCTACTCGTCCTCGAAAATGCTGCGGCCGCCGAAATCTATGGCTTGGAGGGCGAATTCACGCTCGAACCAGTGCGCGACTTCATTCTCACCCTCAACGCCAGTTGGCTCCATTCCCGCTTCAAGAACTATGTGACCGCAGATCAGGCGCGCCCCGCCGGCGACGGGATGACCGTCGACGAGAATGGCGTTCCGGCCTTCGACCTTTCGGGGAACAGGCTGCCACAGGCACCGCGATATACGATCGATCTGTCCGCTCAATACAGCTTCGATGTGCCCGGCGGCTCGCTGACCATCCGCGGCGAAAGCAACTGGTCTGATCGTATCTACTTCTCTCCCTTCAACCTGAACTATGTGTCCGAACCGGCATTCGACACCCAAAATGCATTCGTCACTTATAAGACGGACAGTGGACTGCGATTGACGGCCTTCATCCGCAATATCAGAAATGAGACGATTCGCGCCTCAGGGCAGGTCGCGACCACCCTGCTCGGCTCCCCGGTCATCGGCTTCGTCAAACCGCCGCGAACCTATGGCTTGACGCTCGCTTTCGATTATTGAGACCTGTCGGCGAGTCCACTGCATCACGCTTGAACGCCTCGCTGAAGTCAGGCTTCCCGATCGTCGCCTTCCGTTCTCAAAATTTGAAGCGAAGGATTCCACGAATCCAGGGACTAGCCACCTTTTCCCGTCCGCTCCCTGTCAGCGATCACGGTGCTGGATGGCGGAAGTCCGCCGTCCAGCGCTGGATTGCCGGTCCAGCGGCTTGCGGGGAGGACAGGGCCGTCTGATCCGCACGATTGCCATGCCCTCGCTTTTCATGGCGAGGGCATGGTGACGTTGTCAGGCGGCGTGTTTCGCTGCTTTCCCGAACTTGCCGGTAACGACCTCCTGTCCATCCCGCAGGCAGCCCAGATGGTTGGACCAGTGCTGCATCATCCGCACCCGCACATCCCAATATTCGCCCCGCGCTCAGCCGCCGCGCACGGCAGGGTTGTTGCAGTGGGCAAGCTGGCGCTTGATTGCATCAGGATGCCATAGCCCCATCTCATCGAACAGCATGGACGCCATGGCCGGCGGAAGACCCGCATCATGGAACCGCCGCAGGTGAAAACCGGTATCGACGTCGCGGTGCCTCTGCATCCATGGTGGCGCGAGGAAACCGCGAAGGGGGAGCGCAGGAACGCCGCTGCTACCTGCTGGAAACCGGCATAAGCGACACGCGCGCCGGAGCGATCCTCGGCATGACGCCCGAACCCGTCCGCCACACCGGCAAGCGAGCCAGAGCCTACATGATCGCGGTCGGCACGGCGGCAAAAGTCATCGCCATTTCGCAGGCGAGCATGGCGCATTAAATCGGGGACGCGGGGAAGCTCTGGGGGAACCGGACCTGACCGCGCGCCCAAAATCACCCGGAAACCCGCAGAAAACTGCGGATGGTGACCCCTACGGCCACCTCACAATCGCGGCAAGGCATTGATTTAAAGTCGAACTTTTTGCTCAACAAGCTATCGATACCATCATAAGTACCAAATGTCCATCGGGATTGCTTGGGTCCCAATGGGGTATTTTGGGAGAATGTCGGGCGTTTGTGACGCGTGCTGGCGATGACTGCCGGAGTGATTAGCCGCAGATCGCCAAGATTTACGTAGGAGATAGGCCAGAGAGTCTCGCACGGAAGCCAGTGCCGGCACTGTGCAAAACCTCCTCGTGCAACTGCAAAGTCAACGTATCTCAGTTACAAGCCGCAAAATATTGCTACAATTATGCAGGTTGCAAAGGCTGGAACCCACCGGTTGCAACCAAACCGTCTCGGGTAGGTGTCAACGAAAGAAACTACGCCATCCCCGAAGGGTATAAATCGGCCGGTTGAGGTGCAATCGCTTCGTGCGTGACAGCAGCGGGGCGATTCAAATGCACCCGAACTATGTTGCAGCCAGGGCAGATGACCCGGGCATTGACGTTAGAGGTGTTGCGGTTAAACTCGTGAAAAATGCGGCATCAGTGGGATGGGCGATGCAGAACGGCTTCGTCGAGAGCTTTAACGGTCGCTTGCGCGACGAATGCCTCAATGAGACGCTGTTCACGTCGCTGCCGCATGCCCGCTTCGTGCTCGATGCCTGGCGGCACGATTACAACCACGTCAGGCCGCACTCGAAACTGGGCGGGAGAACCCCCGCCGAGAAAGCCGGCCAACCTGTCCGGCGGCATGCCCCCGGACAGGTTGCCATCACCTCAACCAACCATCATGAAGGAGCCGGACTCTACCTCTGACCGGTAACAATCAGGGGAACACGTCATAGGCTAATGCCCAAGCTCGCAGAAGCACCAATGCCAAGATAAGCATCGGCGCCGCCTGATATTTCTAATGGCGGTAGGGCGCAGAACGCATCCTTGGCTCGATCCCACAAGCTCTTTTGCTGCAACTATCCGCGCCCTTTATCAAGCGCCGAAACCGCAAGTGCGATCAACCATATCTCGACGATGATAACTGGCAGAAACATTAAGGCAGGAACGGACCGCCACTGCCAAGGGATCAGCCATATCGCGATGACGTGGACTAGCGAGATACCGGCTATCAATGGCGCATACCAACCGTAGTTGCGGCTCTTCCAAGTTACAAGCACGCTCATCGCGATGGCGAAGAACGAGAATGCCGACAACACCCCTCGCGCAGGGTCGTCCAGGGCGACAAACAGAAAGAAAAGGACGAGGCTGCCAAAGCCAAGCAATGCCCCCCATGCCTTTGGCGAAAGCCCGCCTGGATTATCCTCAACACTCATTTACGCGCTCGACAGTCTTCATAGTCAAGGTATGCCCCGTAAACATCGACGCCCGTTGCGATGATCGCTGTGCCCAAACCTACACCCGGCAGGTACTTGGCTACCGACGATGTAGCCTCATAGGCCTTTGCCAGCGGACCTGCTGATGTCAGTTGGAAACCGACGATACCCAAGCCCAAGCTTGCCAAAGACAAGCCTGGCCGATCTTTATTAGCGGAAGCGGCAGAGTTCACTAATCCGGCTGCACCTAAGGCCAATCCGCCAAGCGTCACGCTGGCTTTCCCACCGGGTAGAGCCGACGCGGCAAGACCTACTGCATCTAGTGCCAAAGAACGCGCATTGCTCTTGAGAGCCGATCCCACGCATCCGAAATCAACTGGTTCAGCGTCTGGCAGCTGGTCGCTCAGATTTTGTGGCTCATAACTGAGATACATTAACGGTGCAGTTACACGAGGACGGCTTGCACAACGCCGGCACCGGACGCTCTAACAAATGTTCTGGTCTATCCCCTACATAAATCTTGGCGATCTCATTCCAACATCTGGGTGTGGAATAGGTGTTTCCTATCTCAAGTGCCTGAGACGCTGGATCTCTAGGATGATCCTTGTAGATTGCGTCTATGTAGACAGTCTTGTCGGTATCGTTCCTGACCGCGAAAGCGGAGCCACATCCGCAAAGCAGAAGGGCCAAGCCGCCGGCGACGAGAAGGCTGATACCTTTCATAGCCTCTCGCCCTCTTATTGGCATCTCGGCCCCCTGTCAGCATAGTTGTCGGCCTCATTCTCCATCGCGTTGGTCCGGCTGTTGCCGAGCTTAGAAGACGCAAACTGGTAGGCCATGTATGCCAAGCTGTAGCCTTGGAACTGGTATGTGTGCCCTTCTTCGTGGCTACCCATGTTGCCGCTGGCGGCTCCGCCGTCGTATCTACCACGCCGGCCGCCTGGGCCGGTGCTCGCTCCGTAAAGCTGAACATTGCCCAAGGTGAAGCCGACCGGATCACCACCGGTCAGTCCGGTAAACTGGATGGCGTTGTTGCCCACGCCCACATGCACCGCCGGACCCCCGGCCAGTTCCTGCGCAACTCCGGCGACATACCCAGCGACAAGGCCAGCTGCTGTTGCTGGTAGAGCACGGAGCTTACCAAGTGCATCGGTGAAGCCATTACGCGGGCAGATCGGGTTCCTTTGTGGCATTGGTTGCGTATTCTGGATGGGGCAGTCAACATAACCGCCCGATGACCGACACATCTGTGACCGTATCTCCTGCTCAATTGGGTCTCTCACAGCGGTGAACGGAATTCCCAGTGTAGGCCAGAAATTTGTTTCCCAAGGAGAGTAAGGTTGGGAGCGATCGCACTTTGGAGCCGTTACTACTTCCCCCGAAGTATAGCCTGGTCGGATCGTTCGATACCCTATCTCCTCACACGTTAGTCCGGTGGGATCCATATTGTTAACGGGATCTCCCCCCACATAAGCGTATAGGTTCATGCCTGATCCATAGCCAATCGGATCGGTCTGGAGGAACCGCCCAAGGGCGGGATCATAGAAGCGGGCTTTGTAGTGATAGAGGCCCACGTCCTGCATCCACGCCTGCCCGGTATAGCCGAAGGGCAATGCATTCGCTTCGCCTGGCCGGCCATAATCGTCATATGTCTGTATCTGCGTGACGGTGCCTGAACCATCGCTTTGGGCGATGATGCTGCCACGCTCGTCCACATGCAGCCATGCGAGGCTGCTCGTACCGCCGCCGGTGTAGACGACCATCGGTTCGTCCATGCTCGGTCCATGAACATAACGCCGCACAATGGTGCCCGATGCGTCATAGTCTCCGATCAGATCGAGGCCGTCATAAAGCTTGCGGAGGGTCGTGGCCGTTGTGACCGTTTTGGCCAGCCGGGAGGCTGGATCATAGTCGAACGTCATACCGGGCGCCGCGAGCAAATGATTCTCCGCGCTGTAGCTGTAGCTCTTGGCGCCGATGGCGGTCAGGTTGCCGCGCGCATCATAGGTCGGCGCCGATGAGCCGGCCTGAGTGTACTGATTAAGACCATTGACGCTGTAGCTGGTCGACCGGTTCCAAAAACTATGCGCATAGGCATCGTTGGAACGGCTGGCACTCGCGATCTGGCCTCCTGCATTGTAGCTAAACCCAAGATTCTGATTGCTTGCTGTCGAGGGGAAGCCTTGCGTCATCGATGTAAGGCGGGACAGGCCATCATAGCCAAAAGTCCCCGTGGTACCGTTGCCTCGCGTAATGCCGGTACGTCGGCCCAAATCGTCATAGGCAAATGTTGCCAATATGCCGGGGCCGCTTGTAGCGCCCGCTTCCCTGATATCCTTCACCTCACCGGTCAGGAGATCTCCCTCGATCAGCATGGCCATGGCAAGCGTCGCCTGCGCATTGGCAAAGCTTGGATGAGCGGCATGGGCTCGGCGGTAGAGAGCCGCGGCTTCGGCTTCCTCTCCCAGATACAGATGAGCGTTGCCCTTGCTGGCAAGCAGACGATAGCGCGCCAGCGGACTGGCGAGCGCGCCTTCGTCTGCATCGATCCGATCCAAAGCCTTGAGCGCCGCGCGCGGTGCTCCGTCTCCGATCAGGCGGCTCACCTCATTGATCCGCTCAGCGAGCTGATCACCACCGCTCTGCTCGTCCAGCGGACCGGTCATGAAGCGATTCTGGACCCTCAGCATATCCTCGATGCGCGCGAAGCCGCGGGCCTGTTGCTGCCCTACCGCCGCGATTTCACCGACGACATCGACTGGAGCGAAATCGGCATAATATTTGACGAGGAGGTCGGAATGGCTGGCGAGATGATGGCGGAACGTGTCCCAACCGGTCACCCGTACCTCAAATAGGCCGGCAGCTTTGTGCTCGGCGCTGATCGCCCGCGCGACTTTCTGGATCGCAACATCGTTCGGCGCGGTGGTCAGCAGAATATAGGCCTCGAGTGGTGGCTCGAATGTCAAAGCCTTTGCGACTTCATCGCGCAGCTCCTTCTCAGTGAGGACGCCGCCATAGTCGCTGTCCTTCCCCTTGCATTGCACGCCGGTAAACAACTGCTCGACCCGGTTGGTCCCGTAGACATCGACGCCGGCTTGTGGCTGGCCGGTCCGTCCATGAAGTTCAGCATCGGTGGTTTTCCAAAGGCGGCCGTAGACATCGAAAGCGATGCTTTCGAGTTCTTGCCAACGGCGGGGTGCGGGGAGCTCGCGCGATAGGACGTCTGACACCTGATCACTCTAGTCGTTCGCGCTTTGATCTTCTAGTCCCAGCGAAGTGAACCGGCGAAATTCGATCACGGATGTTCACCACGGGGAAGTCCAACAGCGCGCAATACGCCCGCTACTATGAAGGGCGTTGATGAGCATCAAGGACATGCCACTGAGCGTCATCCGAACAGAAGGGATTAGGTTTCGTGGACAAAGGTTGACAGGGGACTCGCGCCTTGATTCAAGGCTGTCTTTTGGAGGCAGCGTTGGGCGAGCGGATCGGTCTTTCGGACGAAGAATGGGCGATTATTGGCACGCTTCTGCCGTCTGAACACGGTCGTGGTTGCCGGCCGGCGCAGGATAACCGGCTCTATTTCGAGGGCATGATGTGGATTGCACGGACAGGATCGCAGTGGCGACACCTGCCGGACGGATATGGCAAGTGGAACAGCGTGTTTCGCCGCTATCGACGCTGGGTTACGACCGGCGTGTTCGACGCGATGCTGGAAACGCTGGCTGAAATGGTGGAGCGCGACGCTACCGCAGACATGATCGACAGCACCGTGATCCGGGCACATCATTGTGCCGTCGGCATAAAAAAGGGACTCAGGAAACCGAGGCGCTTGGCCGATCGCGCGGTGGCTTCAGCACCAAACTCCACGCCCGATGCGATGCCAAAGGTCGCCCGCTCGGCTTCGTCCTGACACCGGGGCAGACCCACGACATCCAGGGCTTTGGCCCGCTGTTCCGCATGATCGCAGACAAGATCGAGGCGCTACTCGCCGACAAGGGGTATGACGCCGACGCCATCCGTGAGGAACTGACGAAAGCCGACGTCGAAGCGGTCATCCCGGCCAAAAGCAACCGACGCGAGCCTATCGCGCATGACCGTGAAAAATATCGCTGGCGAAACCTCGTCGAGCGCCTGTTCAACAAGCTCAAGAACTGGCGGCGCATCGCAACCCGATACGACAAGACCAAGGAATCCTACCTCGGCTTCATCAATCTCGTGTCAGTTCTGCAGTGGATACCCTTTGTCCACGAAGCCTAGTTGCACATCATGGCGTCGCCGGGATAACGAATAGGTCGCCAAAATAGGTCAGGGGAACAAGAGGACAGTCAAAGATTGGATAAGCATCATCAATGCCTTGGTTTGGCCGATCCAATTTCTCAATGGATGGACGGCGGCTATTGGTGAGCTGCAATCGAGGAGCGAATGTCCGAGTTGTTGGCGCGAGCCGACACCGGTGCCGGAAGCCGCGAACGTCAGCTATCCCAAGAATGTTGCTCCGAAGCCGACCGTCGCCAAGGTCCCAGGTCTCGTCATTCCTCATTTATGAACGACCAACGGATGTCCGGTACGAGGAGTTACGCGACCGCCTGCAATCCCTTGCGCTGATGATCGACAAGAGGCGCAGGGCAGGTCCCCGGGGGGCGCTTCACGCCCCGTTCCCAATCCGACACCCGATTGCGCGAGACGTTGAGATAGCCGGCGAATACCGGCTGCGAGACATGCTCGCGCTCGCGAATGGCGCGGATTTCATCGCCCGCCAGCGCCGGGGCCGGAGCAAGGCACGCTTCGTCAAAGGTGCGCAGCGTCGCGCGCGACACGACGCCCGCGTCATACGCGTCGTTCATCATCTCGTGGATCGCGCCCGCGATCTCGCCGCGATAGCCCTTATCCTATCGACACTACCGGTACTGAAATCTCCCCAATCGGCACTACAGTGCCCTACCCCTTGCGGCGCGGTATCGTTTGGCGCAGCGTGGACCTATGGCGGGCAGGCCTCCAAGATTTTGCAGCAAGCCATGAACGATTCGACCTGACCGACGCCATGTCACGCACAGTCGCGTTAGGCACTGAGCGGCGTATTGTTCGGGACGCAGTGGGAAAATTTCTACGGTGGGCGTGCCCAGCGATAGCACTACGCCGTGAACCGCCCTTGGACGCCGCTGAACGCCGTTCACCGCCGATACTCACCTGGGCAAACCCGACTGGCTTCCAATGGCCCCATAACGCCTCTTGTCCGGGACCGCGAGGTATTCAATGCTTTTGGGCGGGGGCGCATGCAACAACCTGACGTGAAGAGACTGCCCCATGAACAACAGTGATCGTATTATCAGAATGAAGACCGTTCTGGCCCGCACCGGGCTTTCCCGTTCGACCCTCTATCGCAAGATCGCGGACGGGACATTCCCGCGCCAGCTTCCCATCAGCGTCCATGGCGCGGGATGGCGGGAGTCCGCCGTCAATCGCTGGATTGCCGATCCGGCAGCTTACCGGGACGACGGGACAGTCTAATGTATGCACTCGCCGTGCCCTCGCTGTGAGTCGCGAGAGCACGGCGAAGCTATAGCGCGGGTTGCTTCTTCGCCTTGCCGAACTTGCCGGTAACGACCTTCTGTCCATCGCGCAGCAAGTCGAGATGGTCGGACCAGTGCTGCATCATCCTCACCCGCTCATCCCAATATTCGCCGCGCGTATAGGCGCGGCGTACCGCGTTATTGTCGCAATGGGCAAGCTGGCGTTCGATCGCGTCGGGATGCCATAGCCCCATCTCGTTGAGCAATGTCGCCGCCATCGCCCGGAAGCCGTGCCCGGTCATCTCGTCCTGCGCAAAGCCCATGCGCCGCAAGGCGGCGTTGATGGTGTTCTCCGACATGGGCCGATCGACCGAGCGCAGCGACGGGAACAAGTAGCAGCTATACTCCGCATCATGCTCGATGGTTTCGAGGATCGCCAATGCCTGCCGGGAGAGGGGGATGCTATGGGCGCGGCGCATCTTCGTCTTGTGCGGCGGGATGCTCCATAATGCCTTGTCGAAATCGAAGTCAGCCCATTCGGCATGGCGTAGCTCGCCGGGACGGACGAACACATGCGGGAGCAGTTGCAGCGCCGCCTTGGTGTTGGCGAAGCCCTCGAACGCTTCGATAGCTCGCAGCAGCCCGCCCGCATTGTCACCGTTGGTGATTGCGGCCCGATGGACGGGCCGTGGCGCAATGAGAGCGCCGCGCAGGTCTGCCGCCACATCACGCTCGGCGCGGGCCGTGGCGATGGCGTAGCGGAATATCTGGCTGCATGTGCTGCGCAGCCGCTTGGCCGTCTCATACTTGCCCTTGCCCTCCATCTTGCGGAGCATCGCCAAGACCTCCTGCGCGGTGATGGCGGTGATCGGGCGCTTGCCGAGCGACGCATTGATGAAGTCCAGCAGCCAGCGCAGTTTCTTCATGGTGACGGCGGAGCGGCCTTCGCGCTCCACCTTCACCAGCCATTCGTCGGCCACGGCCTTAAAACTGTTGGACGCGGCGACGGTGGCCGCGATGCGATCCAGCCTGATCTTCTCGGCGGGATCGTCACCCTTCGCCAGCACCCTGCGGGCGGCGTCGCGTTGCTCGCGCGCATCGGCAAGACCGGTGTCGGGATAGACGCCAAAGGCCAGCGTCTTCTGCTTGCCGAAGTGGCGGTAGTTCATCCGCCAGTAGCGCCCGCCGTTGGGCGTCACATAGAGGAACAGGCCATCGCTATCGGTGAGTTTGTAGGGCTTGGTCCGGCCCTTTGCGTTTTTGATCGCAGCGGCGGTGAGCGCCATGATGGTATCTCCTTTTCAGGGAGGGCCGCGCTACCATCAGACATACCATCAAGTTGCTGGTATCCGGTGGTCCTAGACCGCTCCGTATGGGATACCTATACCACGAAAAACCACAGAATTCTGCCGTTCCTGACATCTTCTGATACTCTCTGGGAGAGTATTTTGGTGACCCCTACGGGAATCGAACCCGTGTTTCAGCCGTGAAAGGGCCGCGTCCTAACCGCTAGACGAAGGGGCCACTGGCGTCGCCGGCAAAGTCCGGCACCGCTGGGGTGGAGGGGCCGATACGCAGTTCCCGCTGCGCGGTCAAGCCTTGGACAAGAAAATTTCAATCGGCCCAGGCGGCGTCTTCCAGATGAAGTTCGGCCGCTGGGCGACTTCCCCAATCGTCGATCTTCACGCGTCCGGCCAGCCAGAGCCGCCTGTCGCGCGGCGCAGCGAGCAGGGATTGCCCCAGTTCCGTTTCCGCCTGGCGGAAGGCGACGGTCTTGATCGATCGACCATCCTCCCCCGCAACGATGGTGCGGACATGGCCGTTCCCCACCACATCGGCCTTGATGATTCGTACCGGCCCGGTCGCGATGCGCGGCGCTGGCCAGCCGGTGCCATAGGGGCCGCCATCTTCCAGCGCGGTGACGAAATCGGGATTGACCCCACGCGGCGCCAGCAGCGCATCGATCAGCAGCGCACGGCCGCCCCGCGAACGCTCGACGTCGCTCGACAGCCGATCGTCGAGAAAGGCCGCCAGCGCCTCCACCTTGCCTGCCTCTACCGTCAATCCGGCCGCCATGGCATGACCACCGCCCGCCAGCAGAAGGCCGCTGTCCTTCGCCGCGAGCACCGCCGCGCCCAGATCGACGCCGCTGATCGATCGGCCCGAACCTTTGCCCACGCCGTCCTCGTCCAGCGCGATGACGATGCTGGGCTTGCCGCTGCTTTCCTTCAGCCGGCCCGCAACGATGCCGATGACGCCGGGATGCCAGCCCCGCCCCGCCACCACCGCGACGGAGCGCCCGGCCTGCCCCGCCATCGCCTCGGCGGCCTGCTCCTGGACCAGCGCCTCGATCGCGCGGCGCTCCTCGTTCAGCCGGTCGAGTTCCGCCGCGATGGTCGCCGCTTCCGCCGGGTCGCCGGTCGTGAGCAATCGCACGCCCAGGTCCGCACGTCCGACGCGCCCGCCAGCGTTGATCCGCGGCCCCAATGCGAAGCCCAGATCGCGGCATTCGGGCGCGCGGTCGATCCGCGCGGCGCTGATCAGCGCGGACAGGCCGATGTTGCGCCGCTGGCCCATGACCTTCAGCCCCTGCGCCACGAAGGCACGGTTGAGGCCGCGCAGTTGCGCAACGTCCGCCACGGTGCCCAGCGCCACCAGATCGAGCAGGTCGAGCAGGCGCGGCTCCGCCCGATCACGGAACCATCCCCGCGCACGCAGCACGCGGATCAGCGCGGCGCCGAGCAGGAACGCGACCCCCACCGCCGCCAGATGGCCGTGCGCCGCCCCCTCCTCGCATTCGTCCAGCCGGTTCGGATTGACCAGCGCCCATGCCTGCGGAAGCGTCGCGGCACATTGGTGATGATCGACGACGACGACGTCCACGCCCGCTTCCTGCGCAGCGGCGAGCGCGTCGAACGCCTGCGCCCCGCAATCGACAGTGACGATCAGGCGGCTGCCCTCCCGCCCCAATCGTACCAGCGCCTCGCCCGAGGGGCCATAGCCTTCCATCAGGCGATCGGGGATATAGGGCTGGGCCTGCAGCCCCAGCGCATCGAGAAGGCGAATGAGCAGCGCCGCGCTGGTCGCGCCATCGACATCATAGTCGCCGAAGATAGTGACTCTCTCACGCTGCATCACCGCATCGGCAATGCGGTCGGCGGCGCGATCCATATCCCTGAACAGTGAAGGATCGGGCATGAAGGCGCGAATCGTCGGTGCGCGCTGCCGGTCCAGATCCTCGCGCGTGCAGCCGCGCGCCAGCAGAATCTGGGTCACCAGATCATCGGGCTTGAAATTGGCGTCGCGCCCGTCGGCGGATAGGCCGCGCCATTGCCAGGGCTGGCCCAGAATGGACCGACCGATATTCAACGCCGCGCGCATGGAAGCCCGCCCCTTTGCCCTGTGATGCCGGAAATCATTGGACTTCCCTACTACCAAAGCGCGCATGATGGAATCAGGGTTAACGCAAAGATGCGTAACGCTGCCTTTACCATCGAGCGGGCAGAGTCGCAGGGCAAGGCAAGGGGTCATCCCCCCAAAGAGATAATCACGGCCCCCGATTCATGCGCTTCGTTTCTTCCGCCCATTTCCAGTCCGCTCAGCCAGTGGACACGCTGCGCGATCCGGACATCGCACCCCGCCTTCTTCGGCAACAGGCCGAGCGCGCGATGGAACTGGCCGACCGCCTGCTCCCCCCCGGCGGACATCTGCTGATCGAACTGGCGAGCGAGGATCAGTGGATCAGCCTGGGCCGACCGGGCGGTGGCCTGCCCTGGCTGGAACGCGCCGTCCTGGCCGGCAATCGGCAGGTGGGCACGATCACGCTCTTCCTGCGCGACGCCCCCGCGCCGGAGGCTGGACCGCCACTGGAATCGCTGCTCGACCTTATCGCCCACTCCCTTGCCAGCGCGGCGCAGGCCGAAGCGGAAGCGCTTCACACCCTTGAGTGCGAGCGGCGCTTTGCCGCGACGTTCGAACAGTCTCCGGTCGGCATCGCGCATGTCGCGCTGGACGGGCATTTCCTGCGCGTGAACGACCGCTTCTGCGCCATTGCCGGGCACCCGCGCGAAGCGCTGATGCAGCATGGCTTTCAACAGATCACGCATCCCGACGACCTGGAATCCGATCTTGCCCATGTGCAACGCCTGATCGCGGGAGCGGACGACCGCTATGCGATGGAAAAGCGCTATGTGCGACAGGACGGGTCGATTGTCTGGGTGAAGCTGACCGTAGCGGTTGCCCGCGACGAGGCTGGCCGGCCGGAATTCTTCGTTTCGGTGCTGGAGGACCTGTCCGAGATCCGCCGCGTCCATGCCGAAGCGATGTGCGATCCGCTGACCGGGCTGCTCAATCGTCGCGGCTTTATCGACCGGGCTGGCCGACATCTGGCGCGCAGTATTCGCGCGCGCCAGCCCGTCGCCCTGGCATATTGGGATCTCGACGGGTTCAAGGCGATCAACGATCGGATGGGCCATGCTGCGGGCGATGCCTGCCTGCGCAGCGTCGCGGCGGCCACCGCCCGGCTTATCCGACCCGGCGACGCGCTGGCGCGCCTGGGCGGCGATGAATTTGCCCTGTTCATGCCGCAACTGAGCAAGGCGGACGCGATCGCCATCGTCGACCGGCTTCGCGGCGCGCTGGACGGCCTTGCCCAGCTCGACCTGCCACTATCCGCCAGTTTCGGCCTTGCCTGGCTTATCCCGGAGGCAGAGGATCTGCTCGACGATGTCATCGCCAGGGCCGATCAGGCAATGCTGATCGCCAAACGGGCCGGAAAGAACCGGCTGGAGATCGACGACCGAACCTGATCAGGTTTTCCTTCCCCCCATTCGCATACGCAACAAAAAGCCGGGGCGGCCATCTTGCATCCCCTCCCCAGCACCCTAAATCCCTGAGCAAAAGGGAGGTCGGCCAACATATGGCGCCAATCATCAGCATCCGGGGTCTGTCGAAAACCTACGCCTCCGGTCACAAGGCGCTGCGCGCCGTCGATCTGGACATCAACAGCGGCGAAATCTTCGCGCTCCTTGGCCCCAATGGCGCGGGAAAGACCAGCCTGATTTCCATCCTGTGCGGGATCGTGCGTCCGACATCGGGCACGGCGAGCGTCGCCGGTCACGACATTTCGTCCGACTATCGCGCCGCCCGCCGGGCCATCGGACTGGTGCCGCAGGAACTGACAACCGACCAGTTCGAAACCGTGCTGGCGACGGTGACGCACAGTCGCGGCCTGTTCGGCCTGCGCAAGAACCCGGCTCATATCGAAAGCGTCCTGCGCGCGCTCAGCCTGTGGGAAAAGAAGGACGCGAAGATCATGGAACTGTCCGGCGGGATGAAGCGCCGGGTCATGATCGCCAAGGCGCTGTCGCATGAACCGCGCGTCCTCTTCCTCGACGAACCGACCGCCGGGGTCGATGTCGACCTGCGCCGGGACATGTGGGATCTGGTGCGAAAGCTTCGGGAAGGCGGCACCACGATCATCCTGACGACGCATTATATCGAAGAGGCGGAGGAAATGGCCGACCGCGTCGGCGTGATTACAGGCGGCCGGTTGATCCTGGTCGAGGAAAAGACAGCGCTGATGAAGAAGCTGGGGCGGCGCACATTGACGGTGCATCTGGGCGAGCCGCTCTCCGCGCTCCCCTCGGAGCTTGCCGACTGGGAACTCCGCCTGTCGGAGGACGGGCAGGACCTGATCTACGAATTCGATACCTATGACGAGGAAAGCGGCATCCCCGCCCTGCTGCGGCGGCTGGACCAGAGCGGCATCGGGTTCAAGGACCTCAATACCCGGCAAAGCTCGCTAGAGGACATCTTCGTCGGGCTGGTCCACGATCAGGCGCGCGGCAACGCGGAGCAGGAGCAGGCGGCATGAGCGATTACAGCAACTGGCGCGGCATCGCTGCCGTCTATCGCTTCGAAATGGCCCGTTTCGCGCGGACGGCGCTGTCCAGCCTGGCAACGCCGGTCATTACGACCGCGCTCTACTTCATCGTGTTTGGGTCCGCCATCGGGTCGCGCATGCAGCAGGTGGACGGCATCCCCTATGCCGCGTTCATCGTGCCCGGCCTCATCATGCTGTCGATGTTCACGGAAAGCATCTTCAACGCGGCGATCGGTATCTTCATGCCGAAATGGTCGGGGACGATCTATGAACTGCTCTCGGCGCCGCTTTCGCCGATCGAAACCGTCATCGCCTATGTTGGCGCTGCCGCGACGAAATCGATGGTCCTTGGCATCATCATCCTGACGACCGCCCATTTCTTCGTGTCGCTGCCCATCGCGCATCCGGTCGCGATGATCGGGTTCATGGCGCTGGTGTCGATCAGCTTCTGCCTGTTCGGCTTCATCATGGGTATCTGGGCCAAAAGCTGGGAACAGCTTCAGATCATCCCCATGCTGGTGGTGACGCCGATGACCTTTCTGGGCGGGGCATTCTATTCCATCACCATGCTGCCCGAACCTTGGCGCACGATCACCCTGTTCAACCCCGTCGTCTACCTGATCAGTGGCTTTCGATGGACCTTCTTCGGTGTCGGCGATGTGCCGATCGTCACCAGCCTGGTCTTCGTCGCGGGCTTCATTCTGGTCGCCATCGGCGTCATCTACTGGATGTTCCGCACCGGATATCGCCTGAAAAACTGACCGAGGCGCACAGCATTTTGGTGCCGCGCCTAATCATTTCCTAACCCTGCTCTGGCAACGGAGGTCGCGGGGTTGGAAACACGGGCAGCGGCATGCAGTTCGAAAAGGCGTCTTCGTCCAAACTGATTTTCGTGATGATCCGGTCGATGGTGCTGATCGCGCTTTGCCTGGTCGCATGGAGCGTGACCGACAGCGTCATTTCGCGCGCCTTCGCCATCGTGACGCTGGCGGGCAGCCTGGCCAGCCTGCGCAATGCCTACAAGCTGGACGACACGCCCGGCCCGCTGCTCAGCATGGGGCCAAGAGGCGTGGTCATCAGCCCGGCATTATCGGCCGGGAAACTGATCCCGTGGGACGATATCAGGTCCATCGATTGCTACACCTACCGCCTTTATCACGTCATTCCGATCTACAGCTATCTGATCGTGCGGGTGCGTGGTCGCGAGTATCTGACCCCGTTCCAAATCTGGGCGCAGTTTGGGTGGCTCAGGGCCGGGATCATGATCCCCTCCGCCTATTTCGAGGGCGGATCGGGCGTCACCAAGCTGATGAAGAAACGCGCCGCCGCCGTGCGGGAAGGTGCGCGCCATGCCCAGGTGGGCAGCCTGATGCCCGACCCGATGCCAGCCGCCGCCATCGCAGGTCCAGTTGCGCACCCTGCCGTAATGGACACAAGCCCGACGCCTGCTGCGGCAAGCGGCGGAGGCGACATGGATTATGACGATGTCATCGCCCGTTACCTTGCCGCCCGCACCGATGGATCGTCCACTTCCCCCGCGCCCGTTAGAGCGCCGGCGGTGGCAAGCGCCGCCACCTATGTGCCGCCCGGCTCGCCCAATTATGTCGTACGCGGCAACCGGGAGCCGCTGTTGAACGGCAAGCCCTTCCCGCGCGACGACCGGCCCGCCTTCGGCAGGAAGGCCCGCTAGAGCTAAACCGGCACAGCCGTCGTATATTTCGTCAGCGACAGCGCGAAATGCGATGAGGCGTCGCCCACCGCCGGGTGGTCGAGCAACGTCCGCATCAGAAACCGCTCATAATCGGCAACGTCCGCCACGACGACCCGCAGCAGATAATCCCAGTCGCCAGACATGGAAAAACATTCCATCACCTCTGGGCGGTCGCGCACGAAATTCTCGAAATCGGCGCGCGCCTGACTGGTGTGGCTGCGCACCCGCACGCTGCACATGACGTTGACTCCCCGCCCCAGTGAGACCGGATCGACGAGCCGCACCGTCGGCCCCAGCACGCCCGAAGCCTCCAGCGCCTTGATCCGCCGCCACGCCGAAGCGGTTGAAGTGCCGATCTTTTCCGCCAGATCCGCGTGGCTGATCGCTGCGTCGCGCTGAAGCGCCGTCAATATCTTACGGTCGATCGAATCCAACTTGAAATCCATCGTCACGATAGCCACCGAATGTGAAATGCTGTTTCATTTATAACGCCATATGGGTGATAATTGAAACGCATTATCCTATCCATCCTGTAGGATATGTTTCATGGCAGCTCCCTCCTCCGAAAATCCGATCCAGCCCGCGCCCGGCGGCGCGCCAGATTGGACGGTTCCGCAGGCGTGGGACAGCTACACGCCCGCCGAACATGCGATGTGGGATCATCTGTTCGCGCGTCAGGCGGCGATGCTGCCGGGCCGGGTCACGCCGGAGTTTCTGGACGGGCTGGACATATTGCGGATGGATCGGCCCGGCATCCCGAATTTCGATGCCTTGTCCGAACGCCTGATGAAGGCGACGGGATGGCAGGTTGTGGCCGTTCCGGGGCTGGTGCCCGATGACGTGTTCTTCGACCATCTGGCCAATCGCCGGTTCGTCGCCGGGCGTTTCATCCGCACGCCCGACCAGATCGATTATCTGGAAGAACCCGACATCTTTCACGACGTGTTTGGCCATGTGCCGCTGCTCGCCCATCCGGTCTTCGCCGATTATATGCAGGCTTATGGCCGTGGCGGCCTGCGCGCGGCGGGGCTTGGCGCGATCGAGAAGCTGGCGCGGCTTTACTGGTACACCGTCGAATTCGGGCTGATCCGATCTGATGCGGGACTGCGCATCTTCGGCGCGGGCATCGTTTCGTCCTATGGCGAGTCCGTCTTCGCGCTCGACGACCCGTCGCCTAATCGCATCGGCTTCGACCTGCGCCGCGTCATGCGCACCCGCTATCGGATCGACGACTATCAGCAGAGCTATTTCGTCATCGACAGTTTCGAGGATCTGCTGGAGCAGACGCTGAACAGCGATTTTGGTCCGCTCTATACGCAGCTGGAACAGGCGTCAGACATCGCCACCGATACGCTGCTGCCCGACGATCGCGTCATCACGCACGGGACGCAGGCCCATGCGCGCGCCCGCGCCGCACCCAACGACTGACAAGACGATAAGGAAGAGGAAGCCATGGCCAGCCAGATCGACATCGCCCAGCACCGAACGCGCGCGCCTTCGCTGTTCGCGGGACTGGCCGCTCAGCCCGCCGACGCGCTGCTGGCCCTGATCGACCTGCACCGGGCCGATCCGCGCGCCGACAAGATCGACCTGGGTGTCGGCGTCTATCGCAACGAGAGCGGCGCGACGCCGATCATGCGCGCGGTGAAGCGCGCCGAACGTCGTCTGCTCGAAACGCAGGCCAGCAAATCCTATCTCGGCGCGGACGGCGACACGCGTTTCACGCAACTGCTGGCCCGCGAAGTGCTGGGAGAGGCGCTGGCCGCTTCACCCCGGCTGACGGGTGTGCAGACGGCTGGCGGCACCGGCGCACTACGGATTGGCGCGGAACTGGCACAGCGCGCGGCGCTGACCGGCGGCCACAGCCCGCGCGTCTGGCTGGGCGATCCCAGTTGGGTCAATCATGCGCAGATCTTCGCCGCGGCCGGGCTGCCCGTGCGCAAGCATCGCTTCTACGACGCCGCGACGCGCGCCCTGGACTTCGACGGCATGGTCGACGACCTGCGTCACGCGCGGGCGGGCGACATCGTGCTGCTGCACGGTTGCTGCCACAATCCGACCGGCGTCGGCTTCTCCGCCGAACGAGTGGCGGGTGCAGACCGATCTGGTGACCCGGCGCGGGCTGATCCCCTTCATCGACATGGCCTATCAGGGCTTGGGCGATGGCTGGGACGCCGATGCGGCGGGCGCGCGCGCCATGCTGGATGCGACGGACGAGGCGATGCTGGCCTATAGCTGCGACAAGAATTTCGCCTTCTACCGCGACCGGGTCGGCGCGTTCTGGCTGAAAAGCGCACGGGCAGAGGAGGTTCGGATCGCCCATGGCAATATCGTCGCCATTGCCCGCTGCCTGTGGTCCATGCCGCCAGACCATGGCGCGGCCACGGTGCGGATCGTGCTGGATGATCCTGCGCTACGGGCCGACTGGCAGGCGGGCCTGGATATGCGCGGGCGCATTAACCAGCTGCGTACCCTGCTTGCCGCCGCGCATCCCGCGCTTTCCCCGATCGGCGAACAACGCGGCCTCTTCGCCATGCTGCCGGTCAGTGCACAGGCGGTGGACACGCTGCGCCGGGATCACGGCATCTACATGGCGTCGTCGGGCCGGATCAACATCGCCGGGCTGCGTACCGATCAGGTCCCGACGCTGGTCGAAGCACTGCGTCCCCACCTGCCCGGCTGAGCATCATCGTCGGTCCAGAAGATCGCGGATGCGCGCGGCCAGGTCGCTGTAGCTGAACGGTTTGGTGATCAGCTCGACCCCGTGGTCCAGCCGCCCATGGTGGACGATCGCATTGCGCGCATAGCCGGTCGTGAACAGCACGCGCAAACCGGGCCGCGCGATGCTGGCCTGCCGCGCGAGATCCGCCCCGCTCATTCCGCCCGGCAGCACCACGTCGGTGAACAGCAGGTCGACCTTCTCCTCGCCCTTCAGCACGGCGAGCGCCGCTGCGCCGTCGGCCGCCTCGATCACGCGATAGCCCAGCTCCTGCAGCAGATCGACGGTATAGGCGCGCACGCCCGGATCATCCTCGCACACCAGGACGCATTCGTCGCGCGCGGCTTCTGGCACCAGCTGCGCCCCGCTTTCCGGCTCAGCCACATCGCCGCCGATCAGGCGGGGCAGATAGATGCGAACGGTGGTGCCATGGCCCAGCTCTGAATAGATCTTCACATGGCCGCCCGACTGCTTGACAAAGCCATAGACCATAGAGAGGCCAAGGCCCGTGCCCTTGCCCACATCCTTGGTCGTGAAAAACGGTTCGAACACGCGCTCCAGCGTGGCTTCGTCCATGCCCTGCCCGGTGTCGGACACGCTGACCTGAACATATTGGCCGACCGCGACTTCCGCATGCTGCGCCACATAATCGTGGTCCAGATGCACATTGGCGGTCTCTATGGTAAGCCGCCCGCCCTGCGGCATGGCGTCGCGCGCATTCACGCACAGGTTGAGCAGCCCCATTTCCAGCTGGTTGGGATCGACCTCCGTGGTCCAGAGGCCGGAGGCCAGCACGGTTTCCACCTCGACCGTTTCGCCCAGCGAGCGATGCACCAGTTCGGACATGCCCGACACCAGCCGGTTGACGTCCACTGGTCGCGGATCGAGCGGCTGCCGGCGTGAAAAGGCCAGCAACCGCTGCGTCAGCACCGCCGCCCGCTCGGCCCCGGTCAGCGCATTGCCCGCCGCACGCCGCAACCGCGCCGCATCCTCCGGCAAACCGCGCTGAATGGTTTCAAGATTGCCGGAGACGATCTGAAGCAGATTGTTGAAATCATGCGCGATGCCGCCGGTCAGCTGCCCGACCATCTCCATCTTCTGCGCTTGACGCAACTGTTCTTCGGTCTGGCTCAGCGCCTCTGCCTGCTGGCGCTGCTCGGTCACGTCCCGCGCGACGCAATAAATCGCCTCCCCCAGCGGCACCGCGCGCCAAGACAGGGTGCGATACTCCCCGCTGCGCGTGCGGAAGCGGTTTTCGAACGCCACGGTGGGATAACCCTGCGCCAACCGGGCCACTTCGGCGCGGGTCGCGACGCGATCGTCGGGATGCTCCATCCATTCGGACGTCCGGCCCTCTATATCCGTAGCCTGCCAGCCCAGCACACGCGTCCAGGCGGGATTGACGCTCCGCCAGATGCCGTCACGGTCGGCAACACCCAGCAGGTCCTGACTGACCTGCCAGATCTGGTCGCGCTCGGCCGTGCGCTCGGCAACCTGCGCTTCCATGTCGTCGGCGTAGCGCTGGACCGACTGGAACAGCCGCGCATTGTCGATCCCGACGGCGGCGTGAGAGGCCAGTCCGCTGATCAGCCTTTCCGCGCGTTCGTTGAAAATGCCGGGCGCCTCATGCCCGAACATCAGCGCGCCAATAACCTCGCCCGACCGCGAAACCACCGGCACGGCCAGATAGCTGCGGACGGGCAGATGCCCGGGCGGCATCCCCTTAAGCGGGGCGTTCTGTCCGTAGCGCGGATCGCGCGTGATGTCGTCGGACCTGACCAAACCTTCGCCGTTGAAGGTCGGCGCGAATACCGCGGTGCTGCGCGGCATGGGAAAGCGTGAGAAGGCCGATCGATCGGCCCCGGCAAGGCCGTAGAGCAGATAGCTTTCCCCGCGCGGATCGACGACATTGTAGAAAAACGCGCCGAACTGCGCACCGCTCAGCGCCACGCCCGCCTCCACCACGGTCTGCACCAGCCGGTCGAGGTCAAGTTCCGCCGCAACCCCCGCCGCGGTGCGATTGAGGATTTCCAATGCGCGGCTTTCCTCGGCCAGCGCCTCCTCCGCTGCGCGCCGCTCGGAAATATCGACGACGGTGCCTACGAAGCGGACGGCGACCCCGTCCGCGAACATAGTGGAGCCCTTGGCCGCGACCCAGCGATCCTGCCCCGAAGGCAGCGCGGCGCGATATTCGATATCGTAATGGCCGCTGCCCGAAGGTTCCAGCGCCGCTTCGACTTCGGCGCGCACCCGGTCGCGGTCGGCCGGTGCCACTCGGCCGTAGAACAGTTCCAGCGTCATCGGCGCGTCGGACGCCACCTCGAAAATCGCGCGGCATTGCGGGTCCCAGCGCAGCTCCCCGGTCCGTGGATCGCAATCCCACACCCCGATCGCCGCCGCCTGCGTCGCAAGCGACAGGCTTTCGCTGATCTGCGCCAGCTCATGTTCCGTCCGCGCGCGATCGGTGACGTCCGACCCCTGCACGAAAATCCCGGTGACATGCCCGTTCTGATCGCGAATGGGCTGATAGACGAAATCGAGCAGGCGATCCTCGTTTGCCTGCCCCGGCTCCATCTGCAAGCCGACTGGCATAGCCTTCCCGACGAAAGGCTCACCCGAAGCGAATACCCCGTCGAGCAGTTCGTAAAATCCCTGCCCCTCCAGTTCGGGCAGGGCCTGACGAATGGGTTGCGCGATGACATCGCGATGGCCGATCAACTGCTGATAGGCGGCGTTGGTCAGGCGAAACACATGGTTGGGGCCGTCCAGCACCGCCATGAAACCGGGTGCCTGCCCAAACAGCGCCGTCAGCCGCTGCAGGTCGTCCCGCACGGCCCGCTCCGCCCTCACCCGCTGCGTCGTTTCCGAAACGATGCACAGCACGCCGTCCACCTGTCCCTGCGCATTACGGATGGCGGAATAGGAAATGTCGAAGAACACCTCTTCGCCATGCCCATGCCGTTCGATGTAGAAAGGACGGTCCTTCGCCGCGAAGGTTTCGCCGGTCTGACGAACATTGTCGAGCAGCGGGCCAAGATCGTCCCAAAGCTCCGCCCAATATTGGCGGGCAGGCCGACCCAGTGCCATGGGATGCTTGTCGCCGATGGTGGGAGCATAGGCGTCATTGTAAAGGGCGATGTAGTCATCCCCCCAGAACAGCACGATTTCCGCCTGCGCCGGCAGCACCATCGCCATGGCCTGACGCAGTTCGACCGGCCAGCCTGCGGGTGCGCCCAAGGCAAGACTGGCAAAATCGGGATGCTCGATCAGCTGGGCAACGGTCGGTTCACCCATCGCGCCGCTCTTCACTTCCGCCTTCGCGGCCCATTGGCACGTCCATCCCCCTTTTGCCCTGCCGGGACGATCCGTCCGCCCACAATACGGAATCTCGCTGGCTCAAAACGCCGGACTGCAGCCGATGTTCCAGAGGCCCGCGCGCATCTTTCCCGCCTCTTGCGCCAAAAGATCGCGCAAAAGGCGATTCCCTGCCTTGATCCCGGCGGCAAAGTGCGGAAATGCGCTTTGCATTCGTGCAGCATCAAAGGGCGGGACAGACCATGGCCACCATCATCAAGGAAGCCGACCTGATCGAAAGCGTCGCCGACGCGCTTCAGTTCATCAGCTATTATCATCCGATGGACTATATCCGGGCGCTGGGCGAAGCCTATGACGCGGAACAGTCGCCTGCCGCCAAGGATGCGATCGCGCAAATCCTGACCAACAGCCGCATGTGCGCGGAGGGGCATCGCCCGATCTGCCAGGACACCGGCATCGTCAACGTGTTCGTCAAATGGGGCATGGACTGCCAGCTCGACAACACCGCCCGCTCGCTTCAGGCCGTCGTGGATGAGGGCGTTCGGCAGGCCTATCTTCACCCCGACAACCGCCTGCGCGCATCTGTGCTGGCCGACCCCGCCTTTACCCGCCGCAATACCAAGGACAATACGCCCTGCGTCCTGCATGTCGAAATGGTGCCCGGCAGCAAGGTCACGTTCGACGTCGCGGCCAAGGGCGGCGGCAGCGAGAACAAGTCGAAGTTCAAGATGATGAACCCCAGCGATTCCATCGTCGACTGGGTGCTGGAAATGCTGCCGCAAATGGGCGCCGGCTGGTGCCCGCCGGGCATGCTGGGCATCGGCATCGGCGGCACGGCGGAACATTGCGTTCTGCTGGCGAAGAAGGCGCTGATGGACCCCATCGACATGGGCCAGCTGAAGGCGCGCGGCCCGCAGAACGATATCGAGGCGATGCGGATCGAGATTTTTGACAAGGTCAATGCGCTGGGCATCGGCGCGCAGGGCCTGGGCGGCCTTTCCACCATCCTCGACGTCAAGATCATGGACGCGCCCTGCCATGCGGCGGGCAAGCCGGTTGCCATGATCCCCAATTGCGCGGCGACCCGCCACGCCCATTTCACGCTCGACGGCTCCGGCCCCGCCTATCTGGAAGCGCCCAAGCTGTCCGAGTGGCCCGACGTCAACTGGACGCCGGACAAGGCGGCGATCCGCGTCAATCTGGACGAACTGACGCCGGAAGTGGTGCAGAGCTGGAAGCATGGCGACCGCCTGCTGCTGAACGGCAAGATGCTGACCGGGCGGGACGCGGCGCACAAGCGCATTCAGGACATGCTGGCCAAGGGCGAGGAACTGCCGGTCGAATTTCGTGGCCGCGTCATCTATTATGTCGGGCCGGTCGACCCGGTGGGTGAGGAGGTGGTCGGCCCCGCCGGTCCCACCACCGCCACCCGCATGGACAAGTTCACCCGCATGATGCTGGAACAGGGTCTGCTGGCCATGGTCGGCAAGGCGGAGCGCGGCCCGATGGCGATCGAGGCGATCCGGGATCACAAGAGCGCCTATCTGATGGCGGTCGGCGGTGCCGCCTATCTGGTGGCGAAGGCGATCAAGGGCAGCAAGATCGTCGGCTTCCAGGATCTGGGCATGGAAGCGATCTACGAGTTCGAGGTGCAGGACATGCCGGTCACCGTCGCGGTGGATGCGGAGGGGCAGAGCGTCCACCACCTCGCCCCGCTGGTCTGGCGCGAAAAGATCGCCAAGGAAAAGCTGCTGGAAAAGGTATGAGCTTTCAAAAAGCCATCTTCCAACAGAAATTCATTGCGCAAGGGCGATCACCTAATTCGGCCAAAAGCTACGTTAGCTATCTCAATCGCGCGGATGCCCTGATTGATGGCATAGATGAACTGCTGCGTGACAAGGGAGCAGAGATAGTCGTCGGGCAGTTGGAGCGGCTGCCCGACAGGATGTTTGGCGGGACCAAGCAGCGCCGGGACTGCCTTTCCTCCATACGACCATATGTTAAACTTGCTGATGAACCGGCCCCAGTTACGGTACCAGAAACTCGGCATATCACGATTCATCAGCTTCCAGCACTCGTACAACGCATCCGAGATGTTGCACTTGAGTATTATCAAGTTACAGGCAAACCGCTCGGTGTAACAGGTGAACTCGCAGAGCTCGCCGCTGCTGAAATTCTCGGCGTTGTCTTGTCTGACGCTCGACAAGCCGGATATGATGCGATTGACCACAGCTGCTTGCCACCCAGACGTGTTCAAATAAAGGGCAGAGCGATCAACGTTACAAGACCTTACATCGGCCGATGTCCGTCTATAAAATGTGGCGGTCTTTTCGATGACGTGCTCCTCGTGTTGCTGGACAAAGTCACCTTAAAACCGTTTGAGATATGGAGGTCGACGGAAGCAGACGTCATTCAAAGGCTTAACGCTCCCGGCTCCAAGGCACGGAACGAACGCAGTTCCATGGGCATTTCTCAATTTCGATCAATCGCGAAATGCGTCTGGCGATCATCACCTTAGCGCCCGGTCGATCATCGCCTCCTCTGCTGCGGTGAAGGCGGAACGGGTGCCCTTGGGCGTGTCGGGAGCCAGGGCGGTGGCGTAGAAGGAGACGCCATGGCCCTTCCTGGGATCGACCCACAGGCCCGAACGCAGGCCATAGGCCTCGCCCGAATGGCCGATCCGCATCACGCCATCGCCGAACGGATCGTCCCGGCAGCTTTCCGGGCGACCCGGCAGGGCGAGGATATGGACGGCAAGGCCATAGGCGCAGTCGAAGCCGCCTTCATTATCGCCGTTCGTCCCGTCATAGCGCCATTGCGGCCGCGTCATTTCCGCGATGCTGGCGGCTTTCAGGAAACCCGGCCGCCGCCCCGCAATCACCGCGCCCAGCACGGCAAGGCCGCGCGGCGAGATGCGCATGCCCCCCTGAGGCGAGAAGAATGCGCCCTGCCGCCCCAGGCGGTAGCTGCGTTCGACATCGCAGCTGCCGTCGCCGGCCGGCGTCGCGCCGCAGGCGGGCCACGCGCCCTTCAGCTCGTCCCGCGCAACCGATCCGTCGGGTTTGTAGAGGACGATGGCGTGGCGGACCGCGCGCGCCGAACAGGTGCTCCAGTTGAAGCAGGCGTCGATGCGCAGCGGGCCGAACACCTGCCGCGCCATGATGCGGTCGAACCGGTCGCCCGTCGCCGCCTCCATCACTGCGGCGACGATCGGGAAATTGAGGTTGGAGTATGTGAAATAGCCGCCGGGCGCATGGCCCGCGTCCCATGCCGCGCCCTGCGCCATCGCGGCTTCCAGGCTGGCGTCGAGCGGCAGGGCATAATCGATGCCGTCGCGTACCCCGGCGGTGTGGGACAGCAGCAGGCGCAGCGACACCGGCCGGTCGGGGAAGGCCGGATTGCGCAGCCGCCATCCCAGATAATCGGACACGTCCCGATCGAGGTCCAGCGTGCCGCGCTCCACCAGCCGCATGACGCCCAGCGCCACGGCGAGTTTGGAGATGGAGGCGACGCGCACCGGATCGTCCGCCTTTGCCGGGCGGCGGCTCCCTCGGTCGGCCAGACCGTCCGCCCCGCTGGCCACGATCCGCACGCCGTCGAACCGCGCCCATGCCGATGCGGGAATGTCATCCGCCGCCACCGCGACGGGAGGAAAACAGGCGGCGAGCAGTGCGGCCCAACCCAGATCAATGATCGGCTTTATCGTCATGGCATTATTGTTCCGCAATTCGCGGCAAAGGGCAAATGGGCCGGAACAAAGGCCGCTCATCGCGCGCTGGCGAAGACAGTAAATCAGGAGTTGCCGTGCCATGTCCTTCACCCAGCTGGAACCTTCCATACCCGTCCATGTCATCGACAAGGGCGACGGCTTCGCCTTCGCCGTGATCGACTATGGGCAGGAGCATAATCTGATCTGGGTGACCGCGCTGGACGCCAGCGGCGAAATCTGGTGCGCGCCCAATCCCAAAGTGCGGTTCCAGAAGAACTGGACCATGGGCCGCCAGCCGCCGCGCGATAACGCCGATCCGCGCGGGGACGCCGTGCCGATGCGCGCGGTATAAATCGAGCGCACTCTCAGACAGCACCGCCAACCGCATAAAGTGACGAAATACCCGCATATCGCGCATGAATTTGTCACCTTATGTCACCTTTGACGGCGAAGCGCTGACGACGCGCGGGATCGCCCGACACAGCGTCGGTCGCATGTGGTTCGTCGGTTGCGGCCAGCAAGCATAATGGGGGGCGTGTAGGACAGCGGCGCAAGCATCCAGACGAGCGAAGCTCGCAAACTTTTGGGACTGAAAGTTGCCGAGGGAACCAGTGGCCGACAACATGCTGATCTTGATGGCGTGCCGCTCTGCCGATACGCTATTCCGATGACATTTAGCGTTCGTCGATCAGCAGTCCGACCGATGATGATCGGCCTGTCATTGGCGCTGATCATGCCCGCATCGGCGCAAGACCAGCGGCCACGCACGCTTTCCGACGACCAGCGTGCGTCCTGCCTTGCGGACGGCGGCCAAATCAAGATCATGGGCTTTTCCGGTATCGAAGGCTGCGTCCGACCCATGCCGGATGCCGGACATGTGTGTACGGATGGTTCCCAATGCCGGAGTGGCAGTTGCGTCCTCGACGATCGAAAGCCAAACTTCAAACCGCCAAAAATGAACGCCAAGATCAAGGGCATTTGCGCTGCAACCGACTCTCGCTATGGCTGCGCATGGCACGTGCTGAAGGGCCGTTCGATCGGCGGAATGTGCGCGGATTAGTAACGCCGTCCCCGTCGCGCCTTGTCCGCAGAATCCAGATTGAACAGGAAGGCGCGCATTTGGCGCGCCCTCCAATTCGATAGCCTTCCTGTGCCAGTCCACCGGACGCCGACCGCCCCGTGGCCTGCCTACCCCTTCATCGCGTCCACGCGCTCCTGAATGCGGCGGGTCAGGATGCTGAGCGGCATCGCCCCTTCGCGCAGGATTTCGTGGAACTGCTTCAGGTCGAACTTGCTGCCCAGCGCCTTTTCCGCGTCGGCCCGCGCCTTCGTCCAGGCGGCATGGCCGACCTTGTAGCTGCACGCCTGCCCCGGCTGCGTGCAATAGCGCTCGACCTCGCGCTGCGAACGTGGGCGGGCAAAGCCGGTAGTGGCGACGAGGTAGTCGGTCGCCTGCTCGCGGGTCCATTTCTTCGCATGGATGCCGGTGTCGACGACCAGCCGCGCCGCGCGGAACAGGAAGGATTGCAGATAGCCCGCCCGTTCCAGCGGATTGTGATAGGCGCCCAGCTCGTCCGCCACCTGCTCGGCATAAAGCGCCCAGCCCTCGCTATAGGCGGAAAAGCCGCCGATCTTGCGCAGGGTGGGAATGTCGCCGGAGGTCTGCGCGATGCTGATTTGCAGATGGTGGCCCGGCACCCCTTCGTGGAAGGTGAGTGAGGGCAGCGAATATTTTGGCCAGTCGCCCACATCCTTCAGGTTGATGAAGTAGATGGCGGGGCGCGACCCGTCGAGCGCGGCGCGGTTGTAATAGCCGTTCGACGCGCCGTCCTGAATTTCCACCGGCACCGCGCGGATTTCCAGCGGCTGGTTGGGCAGGGTCAGGAACGCCTTGGGCAGCAGGGCATACATGTCCTTCACGCCCTGATTGAGGCCGGCGATCAGTTCGCTGCGCCCCTCGGCGGTATTGGCGTAAAGCTGCGCCGGTTCGACGTTCAGCTTCGCCAGCCGTTCGCCAACGCTGCCCTGCGTCATGCCCTGCGATTTCAGGATCGTGTCGAGCTGCGCGGTGATTTCGGCGACCTGCGCCAGCCCCATGGCGTGCACCTCCTCCGGGGTCAGGGTGGTGGTGGTCGCCTGACCCAGCGCATCGGCGTAGATTTCATCGCCGCGCGGCACCCGCCACAGCCCGTCGCCCGCGGCCGTTGTGGGCCGCAGCTTTTTCATCAGCGCGATCTGCGCGTCGAGCGCGGGATAGACCTTGCCCGACACGATGGCGGCCGCCTGCGCCTGCCAGTCGCCGGCGATGCCCTTGCCCGCGGCGCGCTTCACCAGGCTCTGCACGATGCTGGAGGTCGCGGCGGGCTGGCTGCGCAGCTTGTCCATCTGCCCCAGCGTCAGGTCGAGCGAGAAGCCGGGGGCGAGGTAGCCGCGCGCCGCCTCCGCCTTCTGCACGTCGCTGTCATTGGCAAGGCTGGTGGCGAAGGCTTCCAGCCGGGCGAGATAGGCGTCACAGTCCGCCTTCGTATTGATGGTGTGGGCGGTGTTCAGGAAATCGGGAGTCGAGAAATAGGCGCCGCCCTGCTGAAAGATGCGATAGGGGCGGATGACGGTGGAGAGGCCATATTTGCCGGGGCTGAGCGCCTGCGTCTCCATCTGGTAGGTGATGACTTCCAGATTGAGCTTCTGCGCGGGCGAGAGCGCGGCATTTTTGAAACCGCCAAGCTGGGCCAGCGCCGCCTTCACCCGCTCATAGCGTTTGGCAAGGCCATTGGCGCTGTTGTCGTCCAGCTGGCTTTTCTGTTCGGCGCGCGCGCCCTTGTCCAGGCCAAGGCTGGAGACGAGACCGGGGGAATCGTCCAGCGTCTTTTGAAAGATCGCCTCGAACGCTGCGCTGAGGCGTGCGTCGTCGGCACCCGCCGTGGCGGTTTGCGCGAAGGCGAAGTCGCTGGCCCCGGCAAGCGCGGCGGCCCCGGTGGTGCTGAGAAACTGACGGCGATCCATATTGCGGCTCCCTTGCTAGCCCATATGGCGTGGCAGCTTAGGAGCGCCGCGCCACACGTCCAGCGTATAGCGGCCACCACCATGTCGTTGGTCGAAGCAGGCCGGTCGTTCGTCGGCGGCCCGCTGCCCGGCTATTCGCGCATCAGCGGCTTTGCCCCGTCGCCCACCAGCGCGAAACCCGACCAGTAATAAGGATGCGAGGTGTCGGGCGCATCCATCAGCCGCAGTTCGGATTCGCGCAGGGATTCGCCCACCGCCTGATCCTTCGACGTGTAAAGCCCGGTGATCAGCGCCTTGGTCGCGCCGAAATCGTCGGGCAACGGCCAGTGGCTGGCGATGACCGAGCGGGCACCGGCCGCCACGAAGGCGCGGACCAGACCGTCGAGCGGATAGCCGCCGCCGGTCGCCACGCCCGCTTCGCGCGTTGCCGCCACGCTCGCTTCGCCCGCCGTGTCGCAGGCGGACAGCACGATGGTGTCGGCGTCCAGCTTCAGGTCGAAAATCTCGCGGAAGCTGAGCAGCCCGTCCGATCCGGCCCCACCAAAGGAGGTGAGCAGCGCCGGACGCGCGGGGCATTCTTTGCGCGGGGCCGACACCAGACCGTGCGTGGCGAAATGCAGGACGTGGAAGTCGTTCAGATCCGTGCGGGTACGCAAGGCATCGTCGGTGAAAGCTGCGTCGGTGATGACCTCGCTGCGCGCCTCCCCCAATGCCTGCGCGCCGATGCGCAGTTCGTCGGCCAGAATGGGATGATCCCAGATCGCCAGCGGCCAGTCGCAACGGTCGCGCTCACCCGACTGCGGGGGCGGCGCCAAGGTGGTGACGGCATTTTGCCCCAGGCCCAGGAACGCGCGTTTCGCCTTCGACGCCGGGATCGATCGCACGTCGATGAAACCGCGCGCGGACACGGCGGTCGACACCATGCGTTCGCGGCCCAGCCAGTCGATCCCGGTCATGTCGAACG
Organism: Sphingobium sp.; assembly: GCA_034519505.1. GTDB lineage: Bacteria > Pseudomonadota > Alphaproteobacteria > Sphingomonadales > Sphingomonadaceae > Sphingobium. The sequence continues at coordinate 115,653 of JAXHOI010000028.1, forward strand.
GGTCGGCATCGGGATTTTCGATCTTCTTTTGATAGGCGTCGACATCGGCCTGACGCATGGGCAGCAGATTGACCGGCAGCTGCAACATCGGGCCATCGGGTTCGAAGATCAGGTGCCGGATACCCGGCAGCGCATCCTCGACCGGGCTGAACAGGCCGACATAAAGGGCGCGGGCGGTTTGCAGGTCGAACGGCTCCGTCACCGGCGCGCCATTTTCGAACCGCACGATCGAGGCGCGCAGATCGAGAACCATCTGCGCCATTTTCGTGCGCGGAATATCGATGCGGAAAGCGCGCGCCCCGCCCTTCGTCACCAGAAGGCCGAAGGCGTCCTCGCCAAGGATCGTCAGCTTGTAATAGGCCTCTCCATCGCCCAGCGCCGCTTCCAGCTTGTCGAGGCCCAGATTGCCGTTGTCGATCGCGCGATAGCGGGGGAAGTCGGCCAGCTGCGCCGTCACCGCCGTCTGGCTGGCGCGCAGCGTGTCGAGCTGCGTGCGGGCGCCGGCCAGCATAGCCCCTTCATTGTCGGTGAGTTCCGGCTTGGTTTCCAGCCGGCGCACCTCCGCCTCCGTCCGGATGATGTCGCGGGTGAGGCCAAGCGACTGGCGGAACAGGGCCGCCGCCTGATCGCTGCCGCCCGACAGTTCACGCGCCAGCACCGCCTGCGTCTGGGCGACGCCGGGACGCACCAGGATCTGGCTGGCGGCGAAGAAGTCCGCCGCGGCGCTTGGGTCGGTGGCGCTGCGGTCCACCAGAAGGCCGAAATAGGGACCGATCTGACCGCGCAACGTCGGGCCAGACCCCGGCGTGGAGCCACTGTCGTCGATGATCGAGCGATAGAGGGTGCGCGCCTCATCCTCTGCCTTTTGCCGCATCAGGAAACCGGCAAGCGTCGCACGGGCCGAAAGCAGCGCGGCGGAATTGGGATAATCGGTTTCGTAAAGGCGCACGGACCGCGGCCAGCCCGGGCGCGCCGCCGTCGGCCTTGCCCTCTGCGCTCCGCAATGACAGGCGCAAGCTGCGGCAGGCGATGTCGGCCCTCAGCCAGCCGGACGCTGGCCACCCGGCCCCCGCGCATACGCGGCGAGCCCTGAATGCTTGTAGCGTGCGAGCGCCTTCAGCGAGCCGGTGCGAACCATTGCGTTGCAGGCGCAAGGCGGCGCTCGGCGCAGGATAGTCGGCCTGGGCATCGAGAAGGCAGCGCGACCTCCTCCGGGGCCGTCAGCCGGTTGCCTCCAGGCGGGCCGAGCCGGGCCAAGCTGCCGGCATCATCGCCATGCTCAGCCGCTGCGTCAGCGGGCAATACTCCCAGTGACGCCGACGGCGACAGGCGGTCCTTGGCGTAGGCGCCGTCCGCATATTCGACGGCTGCGGCGTGGTTTCGAGCAGCTCAGCAAGGCGGCCTCTCGAATGGCGCCGGTGGTTGAGTTCGATTAAGGGCGCGGAAATTGCGGGTCGAGGCGGAGGACAACTGATCCGGACCGGTCCGAGGCACGCGCCTGGCGCGGGTGAACAGCGCCTTTGCCTGCGGCAAAATTGCCAAGATTCGATCTGCTGCAATCGCCTGATTCGGCGAGATATTCGGCGCGCCGCGGTTGACGCCGGGGCCACCTTCGGCCCGGCTGCGCTGCACCAGCACGTCGAAAAACTCCGACGCTTCGGCATAATTGCCGCTGTTGTTGCGGCCATACGCCTTCGGCCGAGCGCCTGGTCCGCGATCCAGGCCGCCGGCCTGGATGCGGGCAAAGGCGGCGGCGTCAACCGGCGCCGCTATCACGGCGGATCTCGACACTGCGCCGGACACCTACCGGCGCTTCGGCGACGATGCGACTGCCAGCCCAAGGCGCAACGCGGAGCCATAGGTAGCCCGCCAACCCTTCGGCGACATAGAGCGGTGTGCTGCCGCTGTTCCAGGCGAATAGGACTGACATAGCGCAAGGCCCGTCGCGCTCAGTCGGTACTCGGCGCACCATTGACGCCGGGCAGCGCCGGTAGGCGAACGGCCGCGAGCCGCCGCAGCTGCATATCGAGCGCAGCGCGCGCGGCGGCGAGGCGGGCTTGGCCAGCCCGCGTCCCGGCGGTGCCACGCAGATGCATAACAGCTTGCCCATTGTAGCCGCCGCGTCGCGGCAGAAGATCGCATGGGCGCGGTCGAACATGCTCGACAATGCGGGGTCGACCAGCCGGCTCTGCGCCGTGCACAGCACGCCCGCGTCACCGATGCGGAAGCTGTCGGCAAGCGAGAGGTCAGCCGGTGCCGGGCGTGCGAAGGCTGGCTGAGCCACGGTCACGGCCAGTACGGCGAGCGATGCGGCCTTAAGAAAGAGCGCCTTCATCAGAGGTTCCCCCCGTCAATTTCCCCATCATCGGTCGATTTGCCCAGCCATAGCGCCGAGTTGCCGCCGCCGGTGATCGATTGGTCACCGGATGGTGTCGTCGGTCAGGCCCGACTGAACGTACTCGCTGATGCGTGCTGATCCGCGCCGCGAGCGTGGCCGGCCTTGCGCGCTTCGTCGAGCGGATCAGACAGCGGTTGCGCCGATCGGCCGGTCAGCGCGCGCACATTGGTGGAGGTTTCCACCGCCGTCTGAATGATCATTGTCGCCTCAACGAGGGTGCGCAGCCCGCCGACGGCGCTGAACAGCGCAACCGTTGACGCGTCGAGGCCTCGGTGAAGCCGCCAAAGTCGCTTCCACCGCCCTCGACGCCGCCTTCGCCGCCGCCAGGCCGATCGCGGCTCACCGTACATGGGTGCGGTTGATCCGTGAACGGCTTCTGCCTTCGCTGGTGACGCGGCTGTTGATGACGACATCGATGGGCGTCTGCTGGACCGGCTGTCCCTGCGCGTTCACGGGCACACCGATGGTCAGGCCGCCCGAACCGAAGGTGAAGCCGCCCCGCGTCAGCCGCCCGCCCGTGTTCTGGATCAGGATGGAGCGCGTGGCGGAGAGGGCGATGCTGCCGCCCTGAACCGCGCCTTCCGGCCGCGCGACCGTGGGCAGGCCGTCGATGATCGCATTGCGCCCGGCGAAGTTCACGTCCGCTGCAAGACGGCTGAGCAGATCGGCCGTCCCGACCCACAGATCGGTGCCCACCAGACTGAGCGCACCCACCGGGAGCGTGCCGTTGGTCAGCGCTATGCCACCGCCCTGATCGGTGGCGATTTCCACCCGGCCGTTGGTCGCGATGCTGACCCGGTTGCCCTGTCCCAGCTGGTCGAAGGCGACCGCGCCGCTGACCCGCACATTGCCCTGCGCCAGTAGGGCGAAGGTGCCATTCTGCCCAGACAGATTGGCGCCCTGCCCCGCCAGTGCGCCGGTCAACGTCATCGCACCCAGCGTCACTGCGCGATTGGCGGGCAGCGCCGTCGCATTGACGATCACGGTGGCGGCGCGCAGCTTGGCCGCCTCCGCCCCGTCCAGCGCATAGCCGGCAGCGCCGGTGCCGCCGATCGTCGCCGCGCTCGCCGTCTGGTCGATGTTGAGCAGCAGCGTCTGCGTCGCCGCCGTGCCCAGCGCGCCGGCCGCGCCCAGATTGATGTCGGCCGAGGTGATGGTGATCGCGGGCGCGGATACCGCTCCGTTGAAGCTCGCCACTCCGCCGCTGTTGACGCCGACGGCGCGGGCCGCGTTGATCGCCCCCTGTGCCGTGAAGTTCCCCGCCGAAGCGGCGCGCAGTTCGCCGGTCTGGACCCCGCCGACCTGGATCGCGCCGCCTGCGCGAACCGGGGTAGCGGCGAACAGCGCCGTGGTGTCGAAGCTTGGCGGCAGCAGCGATGTCATGCTGGCGTCGGCCAGCAGCACCGTGCCGGCGGTAGCGGTCGTGATGTCCGCCGCCGTGATGTTGCCCCGCGCCAGCGCGGCGAAGCTGCCTTGCTGGCTCGACACATTGCCCAACTGGACATTGCCGGTCTGCGCAAACGCGCCGATGTCGGACAGCGCCTGAACATTGCCGGCATTGACGCCGCCTGCGCTGAACAGGCCGATGCGATAGGCCGCCGCCGGGTCAGTCGAACGATTGACGATCCCCGCGTCCACGTTGCCCGCCGCGATGGTGCCGGCCGTGCTGGTGATCGAGATCGCGTCGCCCGCGCTGACATTGGCGGTCGTGACATTGGCGGCGGCGGCCAGGTTGATGTCCTGATCCCCCCGGATCGCGCCGGTGGTCAGGGTCGAGCCGCTGACCAGGTCGATCGGACCGGCCGCCGTGATCGCGTTGAAGCTGGATGTCCCGCCCGACAGGGTGTTGACGATATCGGTAGCGCTGAGCGCACCCTGCACCGTCAGCGACGTGCCAGCCGCGGCCTTGAACAGCGCGGTGGAGACCGGACCGGTCACGGTGAAGCTGCCCGCCGATGCAACCGGCGTCGCGGCGAACAGCGCGCCGGTATCGAACGTGGTGCCGAGCAGCGAGATCATGCTGGAATCGGCGAGCAGTACGCCGCCCGACGCGCCGGTCGCAGTGGTGATCGCGCCGAAGCTGCTGTCGGTGCGCGCCAGCCCAACGACGACTCCGGTCTGGCTGGTGATCGCCCCGGCCTGTATCCCGGCCGCATCGCTGTGCAGGCCGATGTCGGAATAGGCCTGAACCGTGCCCAGCGACACCGCGCCGCCACCCGACACGCCAAGTCGCCATGCAGCATCAATGTCGGCGGAGCGATTGACGATCCCGGCGTCCAGATTGCCCGCCGTAATGGTGCCGTTGGCCAGCAGGCTGACCGAATCGCCGGAGCTTAGATTGCCCGCGACGATGTTGCCGCTCGCGCTCAAATCCACGTCGCTTTCCGCACGGATCGATCCGGTGTTCAGGTTGCCGTTGGCCGAAATGTCGACGTAGCTCGCGGCGGTCATGTTGCCGGCGCTGAGCGGGCCGTTGCTGAACAGCAGGATATAGTCGCCCGCGTCGATATCGCCGACCGTCAGCCCTTCGGTGCTGGTGATCGACACCAGATCGGCCGAACTGACCTTGCCGATGGTATAGGCCCCGCTGCCGCTGATCGTGATCGGCCCCACCGCCTGAATGTCGCCCGCCGCGATGGTCGCGGTGCCGACCGGCTGACCGAGCGTATTGAGAAGCGTCAGGTCGGCCGTCGATGTCAGGCCAGCGGCATTGATGCTGTTCACCGCCGCCAGCCGTATGCCGTTGCCCGAAATCGCCGTGCCGGTGGTCAGGTTGCCCACCGTCGCCTCGATATTGATGAAGCCACCGGACTGGATCGTCCCGTTGGTGCCCAGCGTCCCCGTTCCGATGGAGCTGAGAATATTCGCCCCGTCGAGCAGAAGATTGCCGGTCGTCCGGATGCCGCCGTTCGACGCGCCGATCGACGCATTGCCGGTGAAGGTGCCGGTGAAGGTGCCGTTGACGTTGATCTGGCCGTTGACCGCAGCAAGGCCCGAGGCCGTGCCGCCGAATATGTTGGTGCCCGCCGGCCCGGCATCGGCGATCGACAGCAACGCCAGGTCGCCGGTCGTGATGGTGCTGGAGAAGCTGGTGAGCGTGGCATAGCCGCCGATGCTGGCACCGGTGGTGGCCCCCGCCCCGCCAACCGCGCCGGCGCTGCCGACGAGTTGCCCGCTTGTGAAAACTGCCCGCGCTTCCGTTGGAGTGGGGATCGGCGCTGACGATGATGCGCCCGCCGGTTCCTGCGCCGCCCGCGCCGGCTGTCGTCCCCGTGCCGCCGTCGCCGCCCTGCGCCTCCGCCTTCAGGCTGAGGGTGCCGGCCACCGTCATGGTGCCGCCGAATATGCCCGCATTCGACGACCCGCCGAATGCCGCGCCGCCAGCCCCGCCCGCCGCGCCGGAGCCGCCAGCCCCGCCCAGGCCGCCGCGCCCGGAGGCGTCGCCCTCAATCGAGGCCCAGCTGTAGCTGCCGACCGCGCTGACCGCGACATTTTCGTTGCCAGCGCCGGTCAGGCCACCGGTGCCCGTGCCGCCGGTGCCGCCCGCCGCGCCGTTGCCGCCATCGCCGCCGTCACCGCCATAGCCCAGCGCGACGAGCAGCGTGTTGCCGAGCGTTACGGAGCCGCCCTGGCTGCCCGATCCGGTCTGCGCCATGCCACCGATCGCCGCGCCACCCGTGCCGCCGACCTGTCCGGCCGCGCCCGTGCCGCCGCGTCCGCCAAAGGCGCTGGCATCGATGCTGTTGTCGCTGGTGGCGATCAGCGTGCCGCTACCCGGAGAGACGTCCGCCGACATGAAGGCACGGCCACCCGTGGCAGCGCCACCCGTGCCGCCAAAGCCGAACAATGCATCGCCGCCGACGCCGCTGGCGGTCAGGAAGTTGAGGTTCAGGCTGGTCAGCGTGCCGGTGCCGTTGGCAAGCAGGCTGGTGCGCCCGCCGGT
>JAXHOI010000042.1:0-19806 GCA_034519505.1 Sphingobium sp.
CTTGGCCTTGCCGCCCCTTCTTGCCCTTTTTGGGACCAGCGGGGGTGATTTCGAAGAGTCGGGCCCCAACCCCATCGGTTTCCTTCATATGGACAGGCACTTCGCCGCCATGGACCAGTTTGCCGAAGAGAAGTTCTTCCGCCAGTGGCTGTTTGATCTTTTCCTGCATCAGGCGACCCATTGGCCGGGCGCCGTAGAGCTTGTCGTAGCCCTTCTTGGTGAGCCAGGCCTTTGCCTCTTCGTCCAGGGTGATGTGGACTTCGCGGTCCGCCAGTTGCAGTTCGAGTTGAGGGATGAACTTTTCGTTCGGCGCGGGCGGCCATCTCGGGCGGCAGATACCCGAAGGGCACAACCGCATCCAGCCGGTTGCGGAATTCGGGGGTGAACAGCTTTTTCTCCGCGTCCCTCCTTCGCATCTTCGCGGGTCAGTTTGCCAAAGCCAATGGTTTCGCTTCGCCATGTCGCTCGCCCCGGCGTTGGTGGTCATGATCAGGATGGTGTTGCGGAAATCCACTGTCTTGCCGTGATGGTCGGTCAGGCGGCCATTATCCATCACCTGCAACAGGATGTTGAACAGGTCCGGGTGCGCCTTTTCGATTTCGTCGAGCAGCAGGACACTGTGCGGTTGTTGGTCGATCGGCATCGGTTAGGAGGCCGCCCTGATCATAGCCCACATAGCCCGGAGGCGCGCCAATCGGCCGGCTGACTGAATGGCGTTCCATATATTCCGACATGTCGAAGCGCTGGAGCGGGATGCCCAGCATGGTCGCCAGCTGCCGCGCGACTTCCGTTTTGCCAACACCGGTCGGCCCGGAGAAGAGATAATTGCCAATCGGCTTTTCGGGATCGCGCAGGCCCGCGCTCGTTGGCTTGATCGCCGGCTGATAGCTTTTCAATCGCCTTGTCTTGGCCGAACACCACGCGCTTCAGGTCGCTGTTCAGCGGTTCCAGAGCGCTCTTGTCGTCGGACGACACCGACTTGGGCGGGATGCGGGCCATCGTAGCTATGGACCTGCTCGATCTCTTTGGGCGTGATGGTTTTCTTGCGCTTGGATTTTAGCACGACCAGCATCTGCATCGCGCCCACCTCATCAATCACGTCGATGGCCTTGTCGGGCAATTTACGGTCGTTGATATAGCGCGCGGACAGTTCCACCGCCGCCTTGATCGCGTCCTTCGTATATTTGACCTTGTGATGGTCCTCGAACGCCGAGCGCAGGCCAGCGAGATGATCTTGATCGTATCCTCGACGGAGGGCTCGTTCACGTCGATCTTCTGGAACCGGCGGAGCAGCGCGCGGTCCTTTTCGAAATGGTTGCGGAATTCCTTGTAGGTCGTGGAGCCGATGCAGCGGATCGTGCCGCCGGACAAAGCGGGCTTTAGCGGGTTTGAGGCATCCATCGCGCCGCCGCTTGTTGCGCCCGCGCCAATAACGGTGTGGATTTCGTCGATGAACAGGATGGAGTGCGGCAGCTTTTCCAGTTCGGTGACGACCGCCTTCAGCCGCTCTTCAAAATCACCGCGATAGCGGGTCCCCGCCAGCAGCGCGCCCATGTCCAGCGAATAGATGACGGCAGGTTTCAGCGCGTCAGGCACTTCGCCTTCGATAATTTTCCGCGCCAGACCTTCGGCAATCGCGGTTTTGCCGACGCCTGGTTCGCCAACGTAGAGCGGGTTGTTCTTGGAACGGCGGCACAGAATCTGCACCGTCCGGTCTACCTCTGGTCCGCGCCCGATGAGCGGATCTACTTTGCCCTTTTTCGCCTTCTCATTCAGATTAACGCAAAATTGCTGGAGGGTTTTCGCTGCTTATTCTTGCCCTTGCTCGGGCTGGCGCCTTTCTTCTCCGTCTTCGGCTGCCCGCTTGGCTTCGTCCTGACGCCCAGTCGCTGGGGGTACCCTTGCCAACACCGTGAGAGATATAGCTGACGGCATCAAGGCGGCTCATATCCTGTTGTTGCAGGAAATAGACCGCATAGCTTTCCCGCTCGCTGAACAGCGCGACCAGCGCATTGGCCCCCGTCACTTCATCGCGGCCGGAAGATTGCACATGCAGGATCGCCCGTTGCACCACACGCTGAAACCCGCTGGTGGGGGATGGGTCGATCGCCCCTTCAGGCCTTGAGGCTGTCCAATTCGGTATCCAGATAATGGGTGACGGCATCATCCAGCTCGTCCATATCGACGCCGCATGCCTTCATCACCTTCGACTGCATGTTCATCGTCGACCAACGCCAACAGCAGATGTTCCAGCGTCGCATATTCATGCTTGCGTTTCGCTTCATGGGTCAGCGCATTGTGCAAGCGTGGTTTCCAGAGCGGGTGCGAAAGAAGGCATGTCTGTTCTACTCCTGGCCCGATGAGAGGGCGGTATTGAACCTTATGTCGGCATTGCTCGACGCCGGATCAAGACGCGCGCCTTGACCTGCGGAATTGCCAGACTGACCGTGCCCGGTAGAACCCTTCGTCAGGGTGCGTGGGGCAAGGCGCGGGTTCATCGCTTGAATAACGCCTCGGCTATTGCCTTATGGTTAACGGCGTATTCCATTTTCGCTTCTGTTCGCGCTATTTCCGCCTTCAGGGCGGCGATGCGGGCGTCCAGTTCAGCCACGGACAAAGGGTCCAGATCCTGCATCAGCAGCCGGGCCAGTGGATCGTCAGCCCGGTGAGGGAGATCATCATCCTTGTCCATGAACGGTAATGTTGACCCTGCGGGCCACTCTGTCAATAAGGGCGCGCATTCCGCCGGTCGATTTTGGTGCGATGCAGCATGAGCAGGTTTTGGGGGGAAGCGACGATGGCCGATGGCAACCGCGTACCGGGCGAGATGATGGCGATCGCCATTCCCGTGCCGGGTGGGCCTGATGCGCTGGTGCCGCAGACGCGGCCAGTGCCGGTACCGGGCGATGACGAGGTGCTGATCCGCGTGGCCGCCGCCGGGGTGAACCGGCCCGACGTGCTGCAACGGCAGGGCAAATATCCGCCGCCGCCCGGCGCTTCGGACATTCCGGGGCTGGAAGTATCCGGCACGATCGTGGCGGCCGGGCAGGGCGGCGAGTTGCTGATCGGGCAGCGCGTCTGTGCGCTGCTGGCCAGGGGCGGTTATGCGGAATATGCCCTGGCGCCCGCGGGGCAATGCCTGCCGGTGCCGGAGAGCTATGACCTGATCGAGGCGGCGGCGCTGCCGGAGACATTGTTTACCGTATGGACCAACTTGTTCGAGCGCGCCTATGCGGTGGGCGGCGACACGGTGCTGGTGCATGGCGGGACCAGCGGGATCGGCACCATGGCGATCCGGCTGTGCAACCTGTTCGACGTGAAGATCATCGTCACCTGCGGATCGGACGAGAAATGCGCGGCCGCCAGGGCATGGGGCGCGGACGAGGCGATCAATTACAAGACCCAGGATTATGTCGCGGAAGTGAAGCGGATCACCGGCGGGCAGGGCGTTCAGGCGGTGCTGGACATGGTGGGCGGCGACTATCTGCCGCGCAACCTGGAGTGCCTGGCCGAGGATGGGCGGCATGTGTCGATCGCGGTGCTGGGCGGGGCGAAGGCGGACGTGTTTATTCCGGCCATCATGCAGCGGCGGCTGACACTGACCGGATCGACGCTGCGGGCGCGGTCGGTGGGCTTCAAGAAGCCTGGTCGCGGACGAACTGGTGCGGACGGTGTGGTCCTTCGTCGAAGACGGCAAGCTGCGCCCGGCGATGGACCAGCGGTTCGCGCTGGCGGACGCAGCCAAGGCGCATGCGCGGATGGATGCGGGCGAGCATTTCGGCAAGATTGTGCTGGTGGTTTGAGGGGGCGTGGAGCTGGCGGCGTAGGCTAAACGCGCTTCCCGCAGCATGAAGACCGTGCAGGACGTCGTTCCTATCCCCACGTCATGCTGAACTTGTTTCAGCATCTATTTCTCGTCACAAGCGGAGGCTCATGGCGCGCGATGGATGCTGAAACAAGTTCAGCATGACGAAGTGAAATTCAGCATGACGAAGTGAAATGACGCGCCTTCAATCTGTGATAGCTCCGTCCCGTGGGCGGGAGGGGAGCTGTAAAACCCACGCAAACCGTAGCATTTCCGTCATATTCGCTTCGGAACTGTAACATTGCGGCGGTAGGGAACCGGTCCTGAGGGCATCAGTCTTTGGGGATCGCATCATGAACGCCATCACGCGCCTGCCATTTCTGGCGGACCTGCCGGAGGACGGCGCCGAGCCATTTTCCGTACCCGAACGGACGCAGGGCGAGCGCCGCCGGTTTCGCACCATCTGGATCTCCGACATCCACCTTGGCACGCGCGGATGCAATGCGGCGATGCTGATCGATTTCCTCGACAATGTGGACAGCGACACCATCTATCTGGTGGGCGACATCATTGACGGATGGCGGCTGAAGAAGCGCTTTTACTGGCCCGCCAGCCATAATGACGTGGTGTGGCGGCTGATGAAGCGGGCCAAGCGCGGCACGCGGGTCGTCTATATTCCCGGCAATCATGACGAGATGTTCCGCCAGTTCACCGGCATGAATTTCGGTGGCGTGGAAATCCGGCGCAAGGCGATCCACATGACGGCCGACGGGCGCAAGCTGCTGGTGCTGCATGGCGATGAATTCGACACGATCATGCTGGCGCATCGCTGGTTGGCCTTTGTCGGCGACGCCGCCTACACCACGCTGATGCGGCTGAATGTCGTGGTCAATGCGGTGCGGCAGCGCATGGGCCTGCCCTATTGGTCGCTCAGCAAGATGGCCAAGCACAAGGTCAAGAACGCCGTATCCTTCATTTCCCAATTTGAGGAAGTGGTCGCCCATGAAGCGGGCGCGCGGGGCGTGGATGGCGTGGTATGCGGGCATATCCATAATGCCGAAATGCGTGAGATTGCCGGCGTCGCTTATTATAATGATGGCGACTGGGTGGAAGGCTGCACCGCGCTGGTCGAGCATGAGTGCGGGCGGATGGAAGTGCTGCACTGGGCCGATGAAATCGCCGCGCGGACGCAGGGGCAGCAGGGCGAACGGGCGCGGATGGCGGCTTAAGAATTCAAGCAGTCGTGCTCCCGCGAAGGCGGGAGTCCAGTCCAAACGTCTGAACTGGGTTCCCGCCTGCGCGGGAACACGCGGGATTAGGGCGAGATGACGGAGTGATCCCATGCGCATTATGATCGTCACTGATGCATGGACGCCGCAGGTCAATGGCGTGGTGCGCACGCTCCAGACGATCCGGGCGGAACTGGAGGCGATGGGGCATGAGGTTCGGGTGCTTTCGCCTGATCTGTACGGGTCCATTCCCTGCCCGACCTATCCCGAAATAAGGCTGGCGCTGGTGCGACCGGGCGTGGTGGGGCAGGCGATCGCCGCCTTCCAGCCCGAAGCCGTGCATCTGGCGACGGAAGGGCCGCTGTGCCTGGCGGCGCGGCGCTGGTGCCTGCGCAGCGGCGTGCCGTTCACCACCGCCTATCACACCCATTTCCCCGATTATGTGGCGCAGCGCACCGGGCTGCCACCGGCCTGGTTCTGGCGCTATATCCGCTGGTTTCACGGCCCGGCGCAGGCGGTGCTGGTGTCGACCGGATCGGTGCGCGCGCAACTGCGCGCCCATGGGCTGCACAATGTATTGCCATGGGGCCGGGGCGTGGACCTGAGCGCCTTTACGCCGGACGCGCAGCCGCCCGCCCTGTTCGCCGATCTGCCCCGGCCGATCATGCTGGCGGTTGGCCGGGTGGCGGTGGAGAAGAATCTGGAAGCCTTTCTGGCGACCGATCATCCCGGCACCAAGGTGGTCGTCGGCGACGGCCCGGCGCGCGCATCGCTGGAGCGGCGCTATCCCGAAGCGCTGTTCATGGGGCCATTGTTCGGCGAGACGCTGGCGGGAGCCTATGCCGGGGCCGATGTGTTCGTTTTCCCCAGCCGTACCGACACGTTCGGCCTGGTGATGATAGAGGCGCTGGCCTGCGGCACGCCGGTCGCGGCCTATCCCGTCACCGGGCCGGTCGATATTGTGACCCCCGAATGCGGCGCGCTGTCGGAGGATCTGGGGCAGGCGATCGCCACTGCGCTGGCCTGCGACCGGGCGGCCTGTGCCGCCTATGGCCGCAGCTTTAGCTGGGAACGCAGCGCGCGCGAGTTCCTGGCGGGACTGCACACCATCGACCGGTTGGGGCTGGACAGCGCGGCCTGACGCTTTTCCTTGCTCGAACGGGCATGATCGACTATCTCCAGACGGTCGCGGCCGCCCTGCTTGGGCGGCCCTTATCGTTTTTGTGCCGGAGAATGTTCCCGTGTCCCAGCCACTCATGCCCCATGCGACCGCCAGCTGGCTGGTCGACAACAGCGCTCTGAGCTTTGAACAGATTGCGGAATTTTGCGGGCTTCACATCCTGGAAGTGCAGGCGATCGCCGATGATACCGCCAGCACCAAATATACCGGCCGTGACCCGGTGCGCGCCCATGAAATCACGATGGAAGAAATCCACAAGGGCGAACAGAATCCCGACTATAAGCTGAAGATGCTGAAAGGCCCGGAGCCTGTCCGCCGTACCAAGGGGCCGCGCTACACGCCGGTGTCGAAGCGCCAGGACAAGCCCGATGGCATCGCCTGGATCCTGCGCAACCACCCCGAAGTGTCCGACGGCGCGATCGGCAAGCTGATCGGCACTACCCGCACCACCATCGCGGCGATCCGCGACCGCACCCACTGGAATATTTCCAATATCACGCCCAAAGACCCGGTGACGCTGGGTCTGTGTTCGCAGCGCGAACTGGACGCTCTGGTGGCCAAGACCGCCAAGAAGCTGGGCATTGAGGCGCCGGCCGATTCGCGGCTGGATGGCGACCGTGCGGCGCTGATCGAGGAGCTGCGGCGCGAGCGTGACGACAACGCCCGGCGCGCTGATGAGGCGCTGCGCAGCGAGGCGGAACTGATTTCGGGCATCGCCACGATCCTTGATCCGTTCAGCAACAACAAGGGCAGCGTTTGATGCCGTAGCGTCATTGGGCGACTGGCCGTAAGTCGCCGCAATGCAGCATTTTTTCGGGGCCGCGCCGGGCAATCGGCGCGGCCTTTTTGCTGAGGTTGACGCTTGCGTAAAGTGACCGTTGGCCATAGACTTCCCCCATGGAGAGCATAGAGAAAATCTGGCGGGAGCATTATCAGCACCCCACCGTATGGGAACGAACATTCCCCCCTTTGTCGATGGGTGAGATGGTCACCAGCAGCGCGCTGGCCCACCCCGATGCACCGATGATCGACTTCATGGGTCGCCGGTTCAGCTATGGCACGATGTTCGGGCAAATCCGCCGCATTGCATGCGGTTTGCAGGCAATGGGGGTGCAGAAGGGCGACCGGGTCGGCCTGTATCTGCCCAACACGCCCCATTATGTCGCGGCCTATTATGGCGCGCTGATCGCTGGCGCGATCGTCGTCAATTTCTCCCCCCTCTACACCGCTGCCGAACTGGAACATCAGGTCGAGGATAGCGGGACGAAAATCCTGTTCACCCTGTCGGCCAAGGCGCTGCTTCCTACCGCGCTGGAAGTGCTGGAGCATAGCAGCCTGGAGAAGCTGGTCGTCGGATCGGTGGCGGAGATGCTGCCCCCGGTCAAATCCCTGCTCTTCCGCCTGTTCAAGGCGAGCGAGTCCGTGCCCTTGCCGGACGATCCGCGCGTGCTGCGCTATGACAGGCTGATCGCCAATGCGGGCGACTGCACGGTGCCCTCGATCGACCCGGAGCGGGACATCGCCCTGCTGCAATATACAGGCGGGACGACAGGCACGCCCAAGGGGGCGATGCTGACCCATCAGAATCTGACCGCCAATGCGCGACAGGCGCAGGCGATCGACCCGCACGCGAATGAGGAAGATCGCATCATCGCGGTGCTGCCCTTCTTCCATGTGTTCGCCAATACCTGCACGCTCAACCGCACCGTGATCAATGGCGGCGAGATGGTCATGCTGCCCCGTTTCGACGCAGCGCAGGTGCTGGCGGCGGTGCAGCGGGTCAAGGCGACATCGCTGCCGGGCGTGCCGACCATGTTCCAGGCGCTGCTGGATCATCCAGCGATCCGCAACATCGACTTTTCGTCGCTGCGGGCCTGTATTTCGGGCGGTGCGCCGCTGCCGCTGGAAGTGCGGCAACGGTTCGAGGCGGCGACGGGCGCCAAGCTGATCGAAGGTTATGGCCTCACCGAAACCAGCCCGATCGTCTGTTCCAATCCCTATGAGGGGCTGAACAAGACCGGGACGGTGGGACAGCCGGTGCCGGGGACGCGGGTGAAGCTGGTGGATCGCGAAGACCCCACCAGGCCGCCGCCGCCGGGCGAACCGGGCGAATTGCTGTTCGCCGGGCCGCAGATCATGAAAGGCTATTGGAACCGGCCGGATGCCGACGCCGATGTCTTTATCGGCGATTTCATCCGCACCGGCGATGTGGGCGAGATTGACGAGGATGGTTATGTCCGCATCGTCGACCGATTGAAGGACATGATCGCCGTTGGCGGCTTCAAAGTGTTTCCGAGCCAGGTCGAGGCGGTCCTCTACCATCATCCGATGGTCAAAGAAGCGTTGGTCATCGGCATTCCCGACCGTTATCGCGGCGAACAGCCCAAGGCGTTCGTGACGCTGGCCGAGGATGCGGAGATTGACGGCGCGGCGTTGAAGGACTGGCTCAATCCGCAACTGGGCAAGCATGAACGGGTGTGCGAGGTCGAGGTGCGGCTGAACCTGCCCCGCACGCTGGTCGGCAAGCTATCGCGCAAGGAACTGGTCGCCGAGGAACGCGCGAAAGCGGCCGCGCGCGCTGCGGAGGCTGGAACAGCGGCCTGAGCCTTCCTATCTGCATGTCCAAGCATTGCTCCCGCCACCGTTCGGACGAATGGCGGCGGGACTAATCAGGTTTGGAAGGAATAATCATGGCGCAGGAAATCGCGACGCTGGCAGGTGGATGCTTCTGGTGCACCGAGGCGGTGTATCAGAATCTGAAAGGCGTGAGCGCTGTCGAGAGCGGCTATATTGGCGGGGAGCGGCCCAACCCGACCTATGAACAGGTCTGTTCCGGCACGACCGGCCATGCCGAGGCGATCCGCGTCAGTTTCGATCCCGACGTGATCAGCTATGCCGATCTGCTCGACATTTTCTTTGCGACGCATAACCCGACGACGCTGAACCGGCAGGGCAATGATGTCGGCACCCAATATCGATCCGCCATCTTTCCCCATTCGCCCGCGCAGGAGGCCGAGGCGAAAGCCGCGATCGGCCGGGCGCAGCCAGACCATGCCGACGCAATCGTCACCACGATCGAGCCGGACGGCCCCTGGTATCCGGCGGAGGATTATCATCAGCAATATTGGGATCGGGTCGGCGATCGCAATCCCTATTGCATGGCGGTGATCCCGCCCAAGCTCGCGAAGCTGCGCAAGGGCTTTGCCGAAAAAATGGACGCCTGATTTTCCGCGACGTGCTTTACCGCTTTTTGTAGCCAGCTTAGGCTATGGTTAAGATGGGCTATGCCAGTAGGGCGGCGAACCACGTCGGGGGACTGAAGATGAACAAGATGATGATGCTGGCCGCGCCGCTGATGCTGCTGGCTCTGCCCGGCTGTATTGCCAAGACGGCGCTGGACATCGCCACCATGCCGGTGCGCGCGGGCGCGCAGGCGGCGGACTGGGCGACGACCAGCCAGGACGAGGCCGACCGCAATTATGGTCGCAAGATGCGCGAGCAGGAAGCGCGCGATGGCAAGGCGCGCAAGAAGGCGGACAAGGAACGCCGCCGCCAGTGCAGGGATGCCGGCTACGACAATTGCGATTAAACACCGACTTTCGACTGCAATCACGAACCCCGCAGGTGGAATTGCGCCGCTCTAAGCCGCCGCGCGTTTCAGCCGGTCGTTGATCGCCGCGCCTATCCCATCATCGGGGATGGGGGCGACGGCGATGCGCTGCTGCGCGCTCGCGTCGGCGATGTGCAGCGCGGCGAAGAGATTGGCCGCCGCCTCCCGCACGTCCGCCTCCGGGCTGAGATTGATGTGGCAGGGCATCAGGCCAAAGCCGATCAGATATTCGTCCCGCTCCGCCCGCATGGCGTCGAGCCGTACCGGCTTGGACGGCGCATAATGGCTTTCCAACTGGCCGGGCGCTTCGATCTTCGTTTCTCCCTTGCCGATCAGGACGGGCAGGCCGGTCGCTTCTTCCAGCATCGCCGCCGTCACTGAACCGGGGCGCAGCAGCCGCACATGATCATGCTCCGGCGCGGCGATGGTCGATTCCACGCCCTCGCTGGTTGGCCCTTCATCCAATATCAAGCGCACCCGGCCATTGAGGCTGGCCAGCACATGCTCGGCCCGTGTCGGGCTGATCGACCCGCTGCGATTGGCCGATGGCGCGGCAAGGGGGCGTCCGCTTTCGCGGATCAGCGCGCGCATCGCGGGGTGCGCTGGCAAGCGCAGCGCCACGGTGGGCAGCCCCGCCATCACCAGCGGGGACAGGCCGCTATCGGCCCGGACCGGCAGGACCAGCGTCAATGGTCCCGGCCAGAAACGATCCGCCAGACTGTTGGCGACGGGCGAGAAATCCGCCAGCCGCTGCGCCATCGCCCGGTCGGCGACATGGACGATCAGTGGATTGAAACTCGGTCGCCCCTTGGCGCTGTAGATGGCGGCGACGGCGTGGCTGTCGGTTGCATCGGCGGCCAGGCCATAGACGGTTTCGGTGGGCACCGCGACTGGCTCACCAGCGCGGATCAGCAACGCCGCCTCGCGCAGGGATTCTGCGCCGTAGCGGCAGGATCGGGTGGAATAGGCTGGATTTGGGATGGTCACGGCCCCCGCGATATAGACGGCGAACCGACCGAGTAAAAGGCCATTGCGTCAGTCGCATGACATGGGCTGACGAGTGGAGCCGATGCGAGGCGCGCCATGGCTTGCCGCGCTGTCGCTCGCCCGGTAAGTCCCCGCCATGACCGACGATCTCCTCATCCGCATTGCCGAGGCGCTGGAGCGGCTCGCGCCGCCGCCCGCGCCGTCCGCCGATCTTGCCGCGTCGCCTGCTTATGTATGGGACGGTCGGGCCATCCGGGCGGTGGAGGCATTCGCGCCGGTGGATTACAACCTGCTGACCGGGATCGACGCGCGAAAGGGCGCGCTGCTCGACAATAGCCGCCGTCATGCGGCGGGCCACGCGGCGCATGACGTGCTGCTATGGGGTGCGCGCGGGACGGGCAAGTCGGCGGTGGTGGCGTCCGTCGTCGGCCAGTTGCAGGGGGAGGGGCGGGACATCGCCCTGCTGCAATGCGCGATCGACGAACTGGCGAGCCTGCCCGCGCTATTCTCTCTGCTGCGCGGCACGAACCGGCCCTTCATCCTGTTCCTCGACGATCTGGGCTTTGACGAAGGGGTGGGCGATGCCCGGTCGCTGCGTTCCTTGTTGCAGGGGGGCACGGCGGCGCGTCCTGCCAATGTGCGGCTCTATGTGACGTCCAACCGCCGCCATATCGTGCCCCGGCATCTGTCGGAGCAGGATGACCCGATCAATCCGCGCGATGTGGTGGATGACCGGATGGCGCTGTCTGATCGGTTCGGTTTGAGCCTGGGCTTCCATGCGCTTGACCAGGACGCCTATGTCGCGATCGTGCGCGGCTATGCGGACAAGCTTGGCATCGGCTTCGATCCGATGGAGGCGGTCCAATGGTCGACCCAGCGCGGCAGTCGGTCGGGGCGGGTGGCATGGCAATATGTCGTCGAACTGGCGGGGCGCAACGGGTTGAAAGTCTAGCGGCAAAACCATCCTCCCCTTGCAGGGGAGGTGGCTGGCCGCAGGCCAGACGGAGGGGTGTTGGGCTATCGAGAGGGTGACACCCCTCCGTCATCGCTACGCGCTGACACCTCCCCTAAAAGGGGAGGATGAAGAACATCACACTCCCGCCTGCGCGGGAGTATGCGAGCCTTACATCACTTCCCTTTCGTCACCCGCCACACCACACCGCCGACATCGTCGCTGACCAGCAGCGCGCCCTTGGCGTCGGCGGTCACGTCGACCGGGCGGCCATGGGCCTTGCCATCCTGATCGAGGAAGCCAGTCAGCACATCGACCGGCTTGGCCTTGCCCGCCTCGCCATCGGTGAAGCCGACAAACACCACCTTATATCCTGAGGCAGGCTTGCGGTTCCAGCTGCCATGCAGGCCGACGAACGCGCCGTCGGTATAGGGCGCGCCCAGCGTCACCTTGTCAGCGAAGGTCAGACCCAGCGCGGCGACATGATTGCCCAGAGCATAGTCGGGACGCTTGGTATATTCACGGATTTCCGGGCGCTGCGGCTGGACACGACGATCCTCATACCCGCCCCAGTAATTCCACGGCCAGCCATAGAAGCCGCCAAATTCGATCCGCGCCAGATAGTCGGGCACCAGGTCGCTGCCCAGCATGTCGCGTTCGTTCACTACGCCCCACAGCGCGCCGCTCCTGGGTTCAAACGCCAGGCCCACCGGGTTGCGCAGGCCCGACGCCCAGATGCGATAGTCGCCGGTCCTGGGATTGACCTCCAGCACCGCTGCGCGATTGGCTTCCGTTTCCAGCCCGTTTTCGCCGATATTGCTGTTGGACCCGACGCCGACATAGAGCATCCCTTCGGGGCTGACGGTCAGGCTGCGCGTCCAGTGCATGTTGGGGGCCTGCGCGGGCAAGTTCAATATCTTGCGGCCCGGTGCGCTGATCCTGGTATCGCCCGGCTTGTAGGGGAAGGCCATCAGCGCGTCCGTGTTGGCCACGAACAGCGTATTGCCCAGCAGCGCCATGCCGTAGGGCGAATTCAACCCGGTCAGGAAGGCTGTCTTGGTTTCGGCCCGCCCGTCGCCATCGGCGTCGCGCAGCAGCGAGATGCGGTTTGGCGAAGGATCGCCAGCGCCCGCCTTGTTCATCAGATAATTCATCACCCGGTTGACGATGCCGCCGGTGGGGCGGGGCGGGCTGTTTGTTTCGGCCACCAGCACATCGCCATTGGGCAGGCGCAGCATGGAGCGGGGATGGGACAGTCCGTCGGCAAAACGGGCGACGGCCAGCCCCTTGGCGGGCACCGGCGCTTCGCCTGCGGTCCAGGGCTTTACTTCGGCGATATTGACCGTCGGGATCATCTCGCTGCGCGGTCCGGTGAATACCGGTTCGCGCCCCGTGTCCGCGCCGGGTGGCAACTGGGCCGTGTCCCCTTGCGCAAGATAGAGGAATGCGCCGCCGGCCAGCGTGAGGACGACGAGGGGGAGGGCGATCAGATGCTTGTTCATCCCCCACATCTATGTCGCCGTGCCGCATCGGGCAAGGTGGATGGGCGGCAGTTTCGACGCTTATTTGCGCCGGTCGCGCAGCCACAGCAGCACGGCGATCAGCACGCCAGCGGCCACGCCCGCCAGCAGGCCGATGCTGGGCTGGCCCATCATCCCGCCAGTGATCGCTCCCCCCAGGATGAGGAGGGCGATGATCGCGCCCGCGCCAGTCGGCTCTTTCCTGTCATTGCTCATGCGCAGCCCCTTGCCATGGACGATGCGACAAGGCCAGCGGCTTTGCTGTCACAGGGCCGCGGGCGTCGTTTCGGGACAGGCCGTGCCGTTGCGGGATGTTTGTCCCATCGTGGGACTTGGCTAATGACCTGTTCACCCTCGCATCCCGCCAACCCCGTCAAAGCGTTGAAATGGCACGGAGATTGGAGAAGGGAGCGAACCAATGGGTGTCGCCGGAAATATAATGGGGGTCGCAATGCAGTTGCCATATCTTTCGGGCCGAAAGAGCTATGAGGACGCCGCCGAACTGATGGCGCTGTTCGGCGAAAATGCCGGTTATGAAGCCGCTGCCCGCGCCGACCGCAGCCTGGACGTGGGCAATCATATCCATTTTTGCCACTGGCGGCAGATCGAACGCCTGATCGTGCTGCTGACCCATGATCAGCCGCTGGGCACGATTCACTGACGGTCGACCCGCGACGGGTTTGAAGTCCTAAAGGCGCAATCCGGCGGTTTCGGGCAGTCCCGCCAATATGTTCAGATTCTGCACCGCCGCGCCCGCCGCGCCCTTGCCCAGATTGTCGAGCGCCGCGACCAGCCGCGCCTGACCGGCGGCAGCATTGCCGAACACGAACAGTTGCAGCCGGTCGGTCGCGCCAACCTGTTCCAGATCGATCTTGCCCATGGCGTCGCTGTCGGCCAGCGCGGCGACGCTCACGATCGGCGATCCGGCATAGGCCGACGCCAAAGCCGCATGGACGTCCGCCAGCGTGGGCGATCCCGGGCATCGCGCGCAATTGCAACGGCACTTCCACCAGCATCCCGCGATAGGCGTTGGCGACGGCGGGCGCGAACAGGGGCGCGTGAGCCAGTCCGGAATAGCGGGTCATTTCCGGCACATGTTTGTGCGCCAGGCCAAGGCCATAGGCGCGCAGAGCGGTCGGCGCGCCGTTGGTCCCTTCATATTCCGCGATCATCGCCTTGCCGCCGCCCGAATAGCCCGACGCGCCCGACACGGTGACGGGCCAGTCGGTCGGCAGCAGACCGGCCAGCGTCAGCGGCCGCACCAGCGCCAGAAAGCCGGTCGGCCAGCAGCCCGGATTGGCGACGAAGCGGCTGGCGGCCAGCTTCTCGCGATGCCCAGCTTCCAGTTCGGGAAAGCCATAGGTCCAGCCATCCGCCACCCGATGCGCGGTCGATGCGTCGATCACGCAGGTGCGGTCATTGTCGATTAGCGCTACGGCTTCGCGCGCAGCATCGTCGGGCAGGCACAGGATCACGACGTCAGCCGCGTTCAGTGCATCGCGGCGCGAGCGCGCATCCTTGCGATCCTTCTCGTCCAGACGGATCAGCGACAATTCGGGGCGTCCGGCCAGCCGGTCGGCGATTTCGATGCCGGTGGTGCCGACGCCGCCGTCGATGAAAACCTGTGTCGTCATGCGCCGATCCTCCGCCGCGCGATGATGGGTTGGGCATGATCCCCGGCCAGCCGCGCGACCACGTCGGCCAGGGGTTCCGCGACCACCGCCATCCAGTGTGCATTGGCGTGCAGCAGGGTCTTGCCGTCGATCATGATGCCGACATGGCGGGGGAAGAAGAGGATGTCGCCACGCTGCAACACGGCCTCGCTGTCGATCGGATTGCCGATCCCTTCGCATTGCAGGTCCGTGTCGCGCGGTACGGATATGCCGCACTGGCCGAGCGCGACCTGCACCAGCCCCGAACAGTCGATGCCGCGATGCCCGCGCCCGCCCCAGACATAGGGCTGGCCGAGATAACGCTCCGCCACGGCAACCCAATCGGCGGCGATGGTGTCCAGCGGGGTGGCATGACGCATATGGATGAAGCCTTCGGCGCAGGCGATGAAGCCATCCTCCGCCTCTCCCGAAAACAGCGCGCCGCCCGGCCAATAATCGGCGATCGGCGCCTTGATGTCCGGCGCGCTGAACAGCGGAGCGGTGTTGACGATGATCCGGTGGCTCACTGGCTCCAGCACGTCCAGCGCTTCCCGCCGGATATAGCCGACATAGCCGTCATGTCCGCAAAAGCCCCAGGCCCAGTCGGTCATCACGTCCAGCGCATGGAATGTTTCGCCGCGCAGCAATTCGCTGACCGCTTCGCCCGTCGCCGATGGCGCGGTCAGGATTGGCGAGCCGGGGGCGACGCAGGTAAGGGGAACGGCGCGGGCGTAATGGGCGGAAAATAATGTCCCCGCCAGCGCCAGGTCCGCCAGATCGCCACGCGCCGCGTGGACGCGGCGGTCGAGCGCGACGGAACGCCCGCCGAGCTTGAAGCGGGTTCTTTCAGGCGGTTCGTTCCGCGCGGGGTTGTTCGTACCTGTCATCGCGCGCGGTTCCTGCGATGAAAAGGTGAAAGGCGTCAAGAAATTCCGCCCCTTTGGTGGTCCGGGTGATAAAAATATTGCGCCGGTCGCTGACATCGCGTTCGCGGCGCAGATAGCCCAGGGCCGACAATTTGTTGAGCGCGCGGGTGATTACGGGCTTTGACACATGCAGCGCTTCGGCCAGACCCCGTACCGTATGTGGCCCGGCGGCAATATAGACGGTCAGCATCAGCGCCATCTGCCGGTTGGTCAGATCGGGCTTGCCCGACCGGACATAGTCAACAAGGGTGCGCATCCAGTGGGTCAGCGGCAGCAGGCCGGGCCGGTCGATTGCGGGCGAAAGATCGGTGGCGGGATGAGCGTTCATGTGGCCTTAACGCACGATGCACAATCCGGTTGCGTAACGGACGCCGACATTCTCGTGCAATATCAATCACGCCCGTATCGCTGCTGCAACAGTCGGAAAACCGCCCGTAATCCCAATGCTTCGCCACCCTTCGCCCGGCCCGGTTTCGCGCTCGGCCGCCAGGCGAACGTGTCGAGATGCAGCCAGGGCACATCGTCCGGCACGAAGCGTTTGAGGAAGAGCGCGGCGGTGATCGCCCCGGCAAATCCGCCTTCACCCGCATTGTTGATGTCGGCAATGTCGGACTTCAGCATGTCGGCATAGCCCTCCCACAGGGGCAGCCGCCAGGTCGGGTCATCTACCGCCGTGCCAGCCGCCGCCATCTCCGTCGCCAGCGCATCGTCATTGGCGAACAGCGCGGGCAGGTCCGGCCCCACCGCGACCCGCGCCGCGCCGGTCAGCGTGGCATAGTCGATGATGAGGTCCGGCTTCTCCTCGCCAGCGCGGGTCAGCGCGTCGCCCAGCACCAGCCTTCCTTCGGCATCGGTATTGCCGATCTCGACCGTCAGCCCCTTGCGGGTGCGCAATATGTCGCCGGGGCGGAAGGCGTTGCCGCTGATCGCATTTTCCGCCGCCGGGATCAGCAGGTGCAGCCGCACCGGCAGGCGCGCGCCCATGATCAGTTGCGCCAGCGCCAGGGCATGGGCCGCGCCGCCCATATCCTTCTTCATCAGGCGCATGCCCGACGAAGGCTTGATGTCCAGCCCGCCACTGTCGAAGCAGATGCCCTTGCCGATGATCGCGATGCGGGGTGCTGCCGGATCGCCCCAGGTCAGTTCGATGAGGCGCGGCGCGAAGCTCTTGTCCGCAGCCTTGCCCACCGCATGGATCATCGGATAGCCCTGTTCCAGGGCGTCGCCGCGGGTCGTGCTGACGCTGGCGCCGAACGTCTTGCCGAGTTGCGACACGGCGGCTTCCAGATCGGCCGGCCCCATGTCGGCGGCAGGCGTGTTGACCAAGTCGCGCACCAGCGCGATCGCCTGCGCCAGCTGCACCGTCGATTCGATCCGCGCCACGTCGCTGGTCAGCAGCACGCGGGGCGTGACCGGGTTTTCGTCCTTGCGGTAGCGATCGAACCGGTAATGCGCGGTCAGCCAGCCAAGGGCCGCCGCATCGGGCGATCCTTCGGCCAGTCGATACATGCCTTCGGGCAGGGTCTCGGCGAGTTTCGCAAGGCACCAGGGGCTGGGCGCGGCCTTGTTGGCGATGCCCGCCACCACCCACCAGTCGCCTGCGGCTTCGCCCGGCACGATCGCCAGTTCACCCGGCTTTCCCTGAAATTTCTGCGCCGCCACGATCGCGCGGACCCGATCCGGCTGGGCCGCCAGCCAGTCGTCATAGCCTGCCGCCTCGACAAGGTGGATCGAACGGGCGGGCTGGTCGTTATCGGCTTTAAGCAGGGCTGAATAATCGGTCATGGGGTCGGTTTAGGAGAAAGGCGCAAGGGATGGAAAGCGCGAAATTTCATCGCCCGCATCGCACATGTCGCCCTTTCCCCATTTGCGTCCCGCGCCGCTGAGGCCTAGCTTCATCTGCATCGCAAAATGCCAAGGAGAGAGACGATGATTCATTCCGATGACCGCGGCCTCCAGGCCGCCCGCGCCCGTGCCTATGTGCTGGCGGAGAGCGGCCGTTTTGAAAATGGCCATGCCGTCGAACAGGCGCTGATCGCCGAGGGTTGGCCCAATGCCGGGCAGGCGCTGCAAAGCGACTATGCGCGCAAGGCGATCGGCGAACGCTGCCGCGCTGCGCGGGCGCACTGATGCGGCAGGGGGAACTGGCCCGGTCGGCGGGGCTTTTGGGTGTCGCCGCGATGCTGCTGGTTGCTTGCAGCCCCTCGCACGAGGAGGCGGGGGGCAATGATGCGGCCAATGTCGCGGCGACCCGCTTTGCCGACAGGATGGCGGGAACGCCGCCACCGGCTCCCCCGGCCAAACCCTTCAAGCAGACGGACAAGAGCGCGCTGCTGGAATTCGCCTATGCCTATCCAGCGCAGGCGGCTGCCATCCCCGCGCTGGTCGACAAGTTCGACAAGCAATTGACGACGTCCAAGGCCGATGCGCTCAAAATGGCGAAGGATGACAGCGCGTCCGCCAAGCAGGCCGGCTATCCGTTTCGCGCGCACAGCCTGGAAACGGAATGGAGCGTATCCGCCGATACCCCGCGCTTTTTGGCGCTCCAGTCGCAAACCTATGTCTTTACCGGCGGCGCGCACGGCATGACCGGCTATGACAGCCTGTTATGGGACAAGGCGCGCAGCCGCGAAACCAGCGTCAAGGCGGTGATGACCACGCCCGCCGCCTTCGCCGCCGCCATCCGCGACCGCTTCTGTGCCGAACTCGACAAGCAACGCGCGGAAAAACGCGGTGCGCCGGTGGTGCGGGACGCCGATGAATTCAGCCAGTGCATCGACCCGATGGAACAGGTGCTGGTGCTGACGTCCAGGGACGGCAAGGTGATCGACGGCGTGACCGTCGTGGTCGGCCCCTATAGTGCCGGGCCTTACGCGGAAGGGACGTATGAGGTCGCGCTGCCGGTCGATGCGGCGATGCGCAAGGCGATCAAGACGGAATATCAGGATGGGTTTGTGGCGGGGTAAGGTGATTTGCCCTGCTTTCCCATCCTCCCCTCGAAGGCAGAGTTATCGCGAATGGAACTGCCCCTGCCTTCATTGTCATGCTGAACTTGTTTCAGCATCCATTTCTCGTCCCCAGCGGCGGTTTTTGGCGCATGATGGATCCTGAAATAAATTCAGGATGACGTTGGAGGAATAACGAAAAGTCATGCGCGATAGTCCTCCCCTTGCAGGGGAGGATGAATGTTAAACCGGCACCCCATAGAGATCATGCTCGTCGGCATCCTCGATTGCGACGTCGATCATGTCGCCAGCCTTCCGCCCTTCGCCGACATCGCGCAGGAACACATTGCCGTCGATTTCCGGCGCGTCGGCCTGTGAGCGCGCAGTCGCGCCGATCGAGCCGTCCTCCTCGTCCGGTTCGCCCACTTCATCGACGATTACCGGCAGCACGCGGCCGACCTTGGCCGAGAGCTTGGCGGCGCTGATCGCGGCGGTCTTTTCCATGATCCGCTGATAGCGTTCTTCCTTGACCTCTTCGGGCACCGCGCCGGGCAGGGCGTTGGCCGCCGCGCCTTCGACCGGCTCGAAGCGGAACGCGCCGACACGGTCGAGTTGCGCTTCATCCAGCCAGTCGAGCAGATATTGGAAATCCGCCTCTGTCTCACCGGGGAAGCCGACCACGAAGGTCGAGCGGATGGTGATGTCCGGGCAGATGCTGCGCCATTTATGGATGCGGTCCAGCACCTTGGCTTCATTGGCCGGGCGTTTCATCGCCTTCAATACGCTGGGGGCGGCATGCTGGAAGGGAATGTCGAGATAGGGCGTCAGCAGCCCGTCGGCCATCAGCGGGATGACCTGATCGACATGGGGGTAGGGGTAGACATAGTGCAGCCGTACCCAGGGCGCGCGCCCTTCGGCGGTGCGCAGCTGCCCCAGTTCGCGGGCCATGTCGGTCATGTGCGCGCGCACCTCGCGGCCCTTCCACGACCGCGCCTCATGC
>JAXHOI010000037.1:0-10411 GCA_034519505.1 Sphingobium sp.
ATGCGGAGGTGACCGCAGCGCTATCGCCCAAGGAAATCGAAGAGAAATTCGACCTTGGTTACCATCTGAAGCATGTCGACACGATCTTTCAGCGGGTGTCTCGTACTGCAGCTGATCGGATGGTTCAGGCGGGGGCTGGTCGCGGGCGACAAAATCCCCTTGCGCGCCCCCTGCACCAACCGCATGAGGCATAACCGATGCAGTTTCTGCGCACCGCTTTTTGGGTCGCCTTGGCGGTTCTTCTCGTGCTGTTCGCGATGAACAACTGGACCCGCGTGCAAGTCACCTTGTGGGGCGGACTGGTGATGGACACGACCCTCCCTGTTCTTCTGGGCATCGCATTCGCTCTGGGCGCCGTGCCCATGTGGGTGGCGTTGCGCGCTACCCGCTGGCGGATGAAGCGCCGGGTCGAAACCGCCGAGCGGGCGCTTGCGAATGCGGTTCCTCCCCCGGTTGCAGCGCCCGCTTCGCCCGTGATAGCGGGGGACATATGAGCAGCCCTGTTTACGTCGCCATCGACACCCCCGACCTCGTCCGCGCGCAGGAACTTGCGGCAAAGGTTCATCGCCACGTCGGCGGGATCAAGCTGGGCCTCGAATTCTTCTGTGCCAACGGGCACCATGGCGTGCATGAAATGGCGAAGGTCGGCCTGCCGATCTTCCTCGACCTCAAGCTCCATGACATTCCCAACACCGTGGCAAAGGCGGTTCAGGCACTCCATTCGCTCAATCCCGCAGTGCTCACCGTGCATGCCGCCGGTGGCCGCGCAATGATGGAGGATGCAAGGGCAGCGGCCGGACCGAATACCAAGGTGGTTGCCGTGACGGTGCTCACCAGCCTCGACAATCACGATCTGGTCGACATCGGAGTCGGTGATGGTGCCGCTTCTCAGGTCGAGCGACTGGCTGATTTGGCCCGGTCCGCGGGTCTTGACGGTATCGTCTGTTCAGGGGAGGAAGTCAGCGCAGCGCGCCGCGCATGGCACGATGGCTTTTTCGTCGTTCCCGGCGTCCGGCCCAAAGGTGCTGGCAAGGGCGACCAGAAGCGCGCCGTGACGCCTCGCGAGGCGCTTGACCGTGGCGCGTCCATCCTGGTCGTCGGTCGCCCCATCAGCCTTGCCGCAGATCCGGATGTCGCGGCCCGCGAAATCGAAGCGACGCTTTAGGCTTGGCGAGCAGCCTGCTCATCGTTCTGCACATTCTTCAGGCCGTGACGGTGCAATCGGGTGACGCCACAACCTTCGACCTTCGAAAATACAAGGCGAGCGACGGCTGTAGCGCAGGCGGCGGCGGCATCACGGTATGCGGTCGCCGCGATCCCGATCGATATCGGCACAAGGAACTCGACGGCGAAAAGTTCGAGCAATCCCCGCTGCTCGCGGAAACCGGCTTGTTCGGAAACGTCCGCGGGGATGTCCATGTCGAGCAGCAAGCCATGCCGGACGGCACGACTTCGCAGCGCGTGATGATCCGACTGAAAACGCCGTTCTGAAAACGCTTACCGTTTCGCCGCACCAGCATCGCCGATGCTGGCATCGATCAACCCCGCGCGCATCATGAAGCCGTAGAGGATGATCCCCGGCAGTGCGAGCACGGTGGTGAGCAGGTAGAAATTGACGTAGCCCATCGCCTCGATCAGCGCTCCTGCCGTCGCGCCAGTGATGAAGCGCCCGACGACGGCTGCCGCAGCGGACAACAGAGCAAACTGCGTCGCGGTAAAGCGCAGGTCGCAGAGCGCAGAGAGATAGGCCACAACCGTCACGCCGCCAATCCCGCTCGCGAAGTTCTCAAAGCCGATGGTCCAGGCCAGCATCGGCATCGAATGGCCGATTTCCGCCAACCCGGCGAAACTGAGGTTCGAAACCGCCATCAGGATCAGGCTGACCATCACCGATCGTTTCATCCCCATTTTGGCATAGAGCACACCGCCAACGAAAATGCCCGCCAAAAGGGCAAAGAAGCCGACCCAAACGTCCCCGGTCAGAATTTCGGCTTTCGTGAACCCCAGTTCGACCAGCAGATCGCGGATCATCAGGTTCGCGATGGTGTCGCCCATCTTTGTAGATCAGCACCGAACAGCAAAGCACCAGTACGGCACCCTTGCGCTTGAAGAAATCGGCGAGCGGCCCGACGACTGCGGCGAGGGCAGTTTACGCGCCCCGCGCCGGTCGAGGTTCATGGTGCCGTTCCGGCTCGCCCGCGAAGATCGAAGCGATCGGCCCTGCAAAGGCCAGCGGGATGCAGGCGATATACCCCAGCGACCAGCTGGACACGTTGGCGACGGCCAGCGCGATGCTGGCCGCGAAAAATGCGCCAAGCCGCCAGCCATATTGCGGACATGCCCGAGCCCACCCCTAGCTGCTCCGGCTTGAGCAATTCGATGCGATAGGCGTCGATCACGATGTCGAACGTCGCCCCGGCAAATCCCAGCAAAAGGGCACCCACCACAACGCTTTGCAGGCTTACCTTCGGATCGGCCATGCCCAGCACGAAAACCGCGACACCTGTCATGCACCCGCACACCCACAGCCAGGCCCTGCGCTGGCCGATCATCTTGCTCAGGATCGGCACGGGCAATCGGTCGATCAGCGGTGCCCACGCCCATTTGAAGCTGTAAACGAGCAAAGCGAACGCAAAGGCGGAGATCGACTTCTTTTCGATCCCGGCATCCGCCAGTCTGTTGGTCAGCGTGGCGGCAAGCAGAGCGAACGGAAATCCCGACGACATGCCCAGGAAAAGGGCGGTCAGCGGCGCCTTTTCCAGATAGGGGCGCACGGACGGCCAGAAACCGCGTGCATCGTCCACCGCCGCCTTATCGTTCATTCGCGTCCTCCGCCGCTCGCGTCCCTTGTCCTTGGGCTTGTGCAGATTTTAGGAGCAAAGGCCAGAGGTCGCAGGATTACGGCAACGCTTTTCGGGCATCATTGCCCGGCAAAGTGGCAAACAATGTCAGCCCTAGCGGCAGGCGACCGGGCGCTTTCCCGCGCAAAATGGCATCGGCGGCACGGATCGATTGCAACAGGTCCCGCTGCGCATAGGGCTTGGCAAGGCAGCCGATGGCAAGGTCACGCGCGTCGACCGGGCAATGACCCGTTACGAACAGCACGGCTACGCCATGTTGATGCGCCAACCGGGCAACATCGATCCCCGTCCCCTCCCCGGCCAGCCGTATGTCGGCAATCACCAGATCGGGCGCGGCCTGCGCAATTTGGAATGAAAAGTCGGCATAGCCTTCGACGGTGGCCTGAATGCGATAGCCGGATAGCGCCAGAAAATGTTCGGTATCGAACGCGACCAGAGGCTCGTCCTCCACGATGAGGATGCTTTGCACCGCGCTTCGCCGCCGCCCGAAAAACATTGCCCGTCTGCCCGCTTTCATTCAATGGGACAAATCCGCGCATAGCCGGTTGGTTGCGCGTCGTCTCGTGCGCCGCCATCGCTTTGCCATGCGCGCTGCACCGTCCATCATATTCGCATGGCACCGCGAGTCGCAAAAAGGTGCCGGAAGAAAGGAATTTGCCTTGGCAGGCCCCGATAAACGCTCTGGTTCGGGCAAGTCCCCTCGCAAGGGCGACAGTGGGCGTCGCGCCGCCCCGCCGCGCGCGCGCGGAAGCGCTCCGGCAGCGCCGACGAGCGAGAGGGCGGAACGTAGCGGGCGCGCCGGTGATGCGCGCCAGCCGGGCACGCTGAAGGCTCGCCCCGCTGGAAGAGGGCGCGAAGACCGCGATGAGGGTGCTCGCAAGCCGGAACGCGGGGCACGGCCCGTTCGGCGGACCGGGGAGCGCGGCAGGCCGTCAAGCGAGCAAGAGCCCGCGTCCACGCGCGGCCGCAGTTCCGCTTCGGAGCGCCGGCAGTCCGACGAGGGCCGCAGGGACGAGCGGCCAGCGCGACCTGCCCGCAACAGCGAAAAGCCGCGTCGTGCCGCCGGGCCGGATGCACAGCGCCGCACACCCCGCAATACTCCGCAGGGCGACAAGCGTCGCGACGCGCCGTCGGAAGAGCGGCCCGCGCGGGAGCCCATGCGCAATCCGCGCGCCAGCGCCATGTCCCGCCCCGCGAAGCTCAGCTTTCC
Source organism: Sphingobium sp. (assembly GCA_034519505.1). GTDB lineage: Bacteria > Pseudomonadota > Alphaproteobacteria > Sphingomonadales > Sphingomonadaceae > Sphingobium. The sequence goes on from JAXHOI010000037.1 coordinate 4,072, forward strand.
CGCCCAGCCCCGCCGCGCCGGGGACGAAACGCGAGAGGGCCAGCGCATCGCCAAGCTGCTGGCGCGCGCGGGTGTAGCATCTCGCCGCGAGATCGAGCGGATGATCGCGGAGGGCCGGATCGCCCGCAACGGGGAGCCGATCGAAACGCCCGCAACCGTGCTGAAATCGCTGCATGGCGTGACGGTGGATGGCATTCCGGTCCACGAGCCGGCACCCGCCCGCCTGTTCCGCTTTCACAAGCCGCGCGGCTTGCTGACGACGGAGCGCGATCCGCGCGGACGCCGGACAATCTATGACGCCCTGCCAGAGGATTTGCCACGGGTGATGCCGGTCGGTCGGCTCGACCTCAATACCGAAGGGTTGCTGCTGCTGACTACCGACGGCGAGCTCAAGCGGCAGATGGAGCTGCCCTCGACCGGCGTCGAACGGACCTACCGCGCACGCGCCTATGGCGAAGTCAGCCAGGCCCAGTTGGAAGACCTGTTCGACGGCATCGAGATCGATGGCGTGCGTTATGGCCGGATCGAAGCCAATCTGGAGCGTCGCACCGGCCGCAATCAGTGGATCGAAATGACTCTGACCGAGGGCAAGAACCGCGAAGTGCGCCGCGTTCTTGAACATATGGGGCTGGAGGTCAGCCGCCTTATCCGCACCCGCTACGGCCCGTTCCTTCTGGAAGATATGCCCGAAGGTGCCGTCGACGAGATCCGCCGGCACGATCTGGTCGTCTTCCGGAACAGCCTAGGATGAGGATTATTTCGGGTCAATGGCGCGGGCGCGTGCTGACCGCGCCAAAGGGGGACGCCACGCGCCCCACCGCCGATCGCACGCGCGAGACGCTGTTTTCGATGTTGCTCAGCAGGCTGGGCAGCTTCGAAGGACTCAGCGTGGGCGACCTGTTCGCCGGATCAGGCGCACTGGGGTTCGAGGCACTGTCGCGCGGCGCGGCATCCTGCCTGTTTGTCGAGCAGGACAAGGCAGCTGCCGACGTCATTCGTGCCAACGGTCAGAAACTCGGCGTCCGTGCCGACGTCCGGCAGTTGTCCGTGCTATCGCTCGGTCCAGCCAGCGCGGCGTTGGACCTCATTCTGATGGACCCGCCTTATGACAGCGGTGCGGGTGCCGTTGCGCTGGACAAGCTGGCGCGATTGAACTGGGTCGGCCCGGCGACCTGGATCGCCATCGAAACCAGCCGGTGGGAAACGGTGGATGTAAAGGGCTTTGCCATCGATGCGACGCGCGATGTCGGCAAGGCCCGGCTCCATCTTTTACGATTGGCCACGTAAAACGAGCATTGCCGACCCCGCAAAGGATCGGCAATGCGTCATGTCGCTTCATTTCAACTACAACGGCCGGGCGCGGTTTCTTCCGCGTCCGCGATAAGGCCAGGGCCATCGGCATTCCTCGCCTTATGCTCTTCTTCGATCAACCAGTGCCTTACCTCCCACTGGCGTTTCGTAAAATCGCGTTGTTCGAAACGCGGCGTTTCGCCCGGCTTCTCCTTCAACTCGATCGACATTTCATCCCCAACGCTTCTTGCCCCGCCGCGGCCCTTCGCCGGGGTTCTGGCAACTGTCCTGCACGGTCTTGCTGCACATGGGGTAGTCTTTCGGAGCAGGCGGAGGTGCAGTCATGTTTCCGCCCACTACCACCGGGTTTTGCGGGCTACCCACAGGCGCCATGGCGTCGCGTGGCACGCTAGGATCGGCGGGCTGCATTTCTGCGCCGGGCGGCAAGGTCGGGGGCGTCTGGGTTTGAGCGATGGCAGGGGCAGCCATCATAGCAGCGAGCGAGCAGGCCAGAATCAGCTTCATCGGGGGGACTCCTTTTCTTAAGGCATCAGAAGCGACGCCTCCCCAATGCAAAACGCGCTCACTGGTTCCTCAGCAGCGACGAACCGTGCTCCTGTTGACGCCAATCGAAGGGGCCGCCCTCACTGCCTCACTCTCCGCCCGGATACCGCGCGAACTTGGGCAGTTTTCCCGCATCCTCCATCCAGGCCGCGGCCTCCGCAAACTGGACGTGAATGGCCGGAGGGAACGCGTTCGGATCGTCCAGCGTCGAAAGCTGGATATCGATCTTGCCGGGGAAGACTGTGGAGTTGAGGTAGAACAGGCCGGTCCCGCAAACGCCACAGAACATGCGTTCCGCCATGGCAGAGGATTGATAGCGGACCGGATCACCCGTTATCGCTACCTGATCCTGCGGGAACAATGCCCAGCCGACCATCGGCGCTCCCGCCGATTTCCGACAATCACTGCAATGGCAAAGCGCGCTGTAATCCGGCTCACCGCGCACTTCATAACGGATAGCGCCGCAATGGCATCCACCTGTCGGCATTTGCACCTCCCAATTGATTCCCTTTTTGTTCTCATATAGGCGTTGCCCTGGCAAGAGGCCGGTGCCGCGATCTTTGCCGCTTGCCCACTTGCTCCTCGCCCTCCCCCTGCCTACGTGCCCAAAGATAATGATGACTGCTTCTCCTCCCGCCAATGAACCGCCCTATATCGCCGGGCTGAACGCGCCGCAGCGAGAGGCCGTGCTGACAACCGAAGGGCCGGTTCTGGTGCTTGCGGGCGCGGGCACGGGAAAAACGGCGGCGCTGACCGCGCGCCTTGCGCATCTGATCGCCACCCGCCGGGCTTATCCCAGCGAAATCCTGTCGGTGACATTCACGAACAAGGCGGCGCGGGAGATGCGCGAGCGCGTCGGCCGCCTGATCGGGCCTGCTGTGGAGGGGATGCCGTGGCTCGGCACCTTTCACTCCATCGGCGCGAAGATGCTGCGCCGTCACGCCGAACTGGTGGGGCTTCAGAGCAATTTCACCATTCTGGACACCGACGATCAGCTTCGCCTGCTCAAGCAGTTGATTCAGGCCAGCGGCATCGACGAAAAGCGCTGGTCCGCCCGTTTGCTCGCCGGATTGATCGACAAGTGGAAGAATCGCGGCTGGACCCCGGCGGAACTGGACGCAGGCGAAGCGGAACATTTCGGCAATGGCCGCGGGCAGGAGATGTATCGGCGATATCAGGAAAGGCTGATCGCGCTCAACGCATGCGATTTCGGCGATCTGCTGCTCCACATGCTTACCCTGCTGAAGACCGATCGCGAGATATTGGAGCTTTACCAGCAGCGATTCCGCTACATCATGGTGGACGAGTATCAGGACACCAATTCCTCGCAATATCTCTGGCTGCGCTTGCTGGCGCAGACGCGCAAGAACATCTGCTGCGTGGGCGACGACGATCAGTCGATCTATAGCTGGCGCGGCGCGGAAGTGGCCAATATCCTGCGGTTCGAGCGTGATTTTCCCGGCGCCACCGTGATCCGTCTGGAACAGAATTATCGTTCCACGCCGCATATCCTTGCCGCCGCAAGCGGCGTCATCGCGGAAAACGGCACGCGACTTGGCAAGACGCTCTGGACCCAGCATCAGGATGGCGAGAAGGTTGAGGTCGTCGGCGTCTGGGACGGGCCGGAGGAAGCCCGCCGCATTTCCGACGAGATCGAGCAGGAGCAGCGGCGCGGACGATCGCTCAATGACATGGCGATCCTGGTGCGGGCGCAGTTCCAGACCCGCGAACTGGAAGATCGCTTTCTGCAGATCGGCATGCCGTACAAGATCATCGGCGGTTTCCGCTTTTACGAACGCGCCGAAATCCGGGATGCGCTTGCCTATCTGCGGCTGATCAACCAACCCTCCGACGATCTGGCGTTCGAGCGCATCGTCAACGTTCCCAAGCGCGGCCTGGGCGACAAGGCGGTGGAGAAAATCCACCGGCTCGCCCGTGCGGAGGGCGCGCCGCTGGCGCTCGCAGCAGCGCGAATTCTGGACACCGACGAGCTGACGCCGCAGGCGCGCAGAGCGCTCGGCAATTTCATCGCCGACCTCGCCCGCTGGCGCGACCGCGCCGCCACGCTGCCGCATGCCGAACTGGCGCGGCTGGTTCTGGACGAAAGCGGTTACACCGCCGCATTGCAGGCGGAAAGGACGACGGAGGCGTCCGGGCGGCTCGAAAACCTCAACGAATTGACGCGCGCCATGGAGGAATATGAAACGCTCGGCGCGTTTCTGGAGCATGTAAGCCTCGTCATGGACAATGATGCCATCGCCAGCGACGAGAAAGTCACGGTGATGACCATCCACGCCGCCAAGGGGCTGGAGTTCGACACCGTGTTCCTGGCGGGATGGGAGGAAGGCGTGTTTCCATCGCAGCGCGCCCTCGATGAAGGGGGCCTCGCCAGTCTGGAAGAGGAACGCCGCCTCGCTTATGTCGCGATCACCCGCGCGCGCCGCCGCTGCGTCATCCTGCACGCCGCCAACCGGCGGATCTACGGCCAGTGGACCAGTTCCATCCCCAGCCGCTTCGTGGGCGAACTGCCCGCGGAGCATGTCACGAGCGAAAGCAGCTTTTCGGGCGGACAAAGCCTGTGGCGTGCGAACTGGAGCGAACGCTCCGACCCGTTCGCCGATGTCGGGCGCGGCACTGGCCGCGGTCCCGGCTGGCAGCGTGCGGCATCGGCGGGCACCAGCTTCACGCGCGAGCCGCAACGCATCGTTGAGGCACGCCGCAGCGCCGTCAGCCTGGGAAACAAGGGCGCGATGACCTGTCGGTCGGGATGCGCGCGTGTTCCACCAAGAAGTTCGGCTATGGCGACATTGCGGAGATCGAAGGCAATAAGCTTGAGGTCGAGTTCGAGCAGGCAGGGCGCAAGCGCGTCATGGACAGTTTCGTCAGCATCGCATGACGCCGTCGCGCTAAACAGCCGAAGCGCCCTTCAGCCCAGCCACCGTTCGATGAAGCGATCCGCGTTGCAGCGGCCGCAGATAGGGCGCATCATCGAAGCCAATCGCGCGACATGTCGACGAAGGAGATGGATATGCTCAGCTACAGCGACCTTGGCCCCGGCATCCTGCAAATGACGGTCAGCGAGCCTGTGTCACCCGCCGACATTGGTCCGGCGTTCGAAAGGGTGGAGGCGGTGCTCAAGCGACTCATCCCAAGCTGTCCATTCTGGCCGATGTGGAGGGATCGCCGACAATATGGCCGAACGTCTTTCTGGAAGAGATGAAGCATCTGCCTACGATCTTTCGGCTGATGCGGGCGCTGGAAAAGATTGCCGTCGTTGCCGATGCGGGCTGGATCAGGACGGCGGCGAAGATCGAAAGCAAGCTGATCCCCGGCATCGAATATCAGGTGTTCACGCGGGAGGAAGCGGCACAGGCACGCGCGTGGATCATGGGAGAAGCGCCGCCGCCGCCCGCGCAGTGATCGCCATGATCAATTGGGGAAAGCCCTTGTGGCGCGCCGCCGGTGGTGCGCTATAGCAAGGCGATGAGCAGCGCCTTTCCCGACAGCGATCAGATTGTTCAACAGGCCATGGACGCCCTGCGCCGCGGCGCCCCGGCACGGGCACGAATGCTGTTGCAGGGCATGGCCAATCCACCGCCGATGCTGCTGGCGCAGGCATGTGCGCGGATGGGCGACATGGCGGGGGAGGAAGCCGCTCTCGACCTGCTGCTTCAACAGGACAAACGGCACTTGCCTGCACTCCTTGCCATGGCTGGATTGAAGATACGGCAGGGCGACGATCGGGCCGCCACCACCTGGTATCGCGCGGCCATCAACATGGCGGCGGTCTCGCCCGACGTGCCACCCGCCCTCCATCCGCTACTGGAACAGGCCCAATCCTATCTGGCGCAGGCGTCGGACCGTTTCTGCGACCATCTGCTGGCCGACCTGAACGAAGCTGGCATCGAGGCGAAGGGCGCTGTGGGTCAGGCGATCGACCTGCTGCTTGGCCGCACGCAACTGTTTCTGCAGCAGCCGACCATGTTCTATTATCCGGGCCTGCCCCAACGCGCCTTCTACGAGCGCGAGGAGTTGGGCGCATGGGTTGAGGAGATGGAGGCTTGCACAGCGGCCCTGCGCGGCGAGCTGGAGGCGGTCATGGCGGCGCAGGCAAGCTTCGATCCCTATGTCACCGGCACGCCCGGTCGGCCGCTGCCCAACAATCCCTTGCTGGACGATCCGAGCTGGGGTGCCTTCTATTTCTGGAAAAGCGGCGAGCCGGTCGCGGCTCATGCGGAGCGCTGCCCGCAAACCATGGCTGCGCTCACCCGCGCGCCGATGCGCACCGATATCGACCGTCGCGCTGCGCTCACCCCATGGCGTTGTGGTCGCGGTTGGAACCTGGCACGCGGATCAAGCCGCATCACGGCCTGCTCAACACCCGGCTGATCTGCCACCTGCCGCTGATCGTGCCTGAAGGATGCGCCCTGCGCGTCGGCGCGGAGACGCGCGCCTGGCAGCAATAATGCAACTGAACGAAGTACAC
>JAXHOI010000018.1:0-78628 GCA_034519505.1 Sphingobium sp.
CGAAGTTACGTATTGCTGGAGGGGGAAGATGGTCTTCCACTGCTAGAACCCCGTAGAAGCGATTTTAAGACCCCTCAGGAGTACGAGAAGGCTCGCAGGGAGTATCTACAAGCCCAAGCCAGATGAATGCGCTCATAGGAGCATTTCTGAGGCGGTTCTAAATTGGGAAAATTCCCGCCCGATAGAGGGTTCTGATTCCCATTCTAGGCTTAAAATAGAGGGTTCTGATTCCTGTTAGGTTTTTTAGCTGTCAAAAAAGGATGCTAAATCAGAACAAACAAGTTCAAAAATAGAGGGTTCTGATTCCCGTTTCAGTTATTAGAAACATGAGAATAAAGGGTTCTGATTCCCGTTAGACATTTTTAAGTTCAAAAATAGAGGGTTCTGATTCCCGTTTCAAAGCTATGAAGGGTTCTGATTCCCGTTTCGAGCCAATTTTAGAGGGTTCTGATTCCTGTTTCGAGCATAAAATAGAGGGTTTTGCCTTCCCGCTACAGACCCTTAAACCGTTGATAGTACTGGCTTACTGGAAACAGCAACCTCTTTTTCAACCGCTATTTAACCTTTTAACCTATTTTATCCTGCCAGAACAGCATTAACAGTCGCATGAGTTTTAAAATTTAGAGATTCAGTTCTTTTAGATATTCATCTTTACTATTGAAAAAGAAAAATAGGGTATAAAATCAATCATTTATCACAACTATAGCGTGAATGAGCTATGCAGAAATGTCGGGGCTCGCGGTTACTTTCGCATTGAAATCTTGAAGCCTTTGTATTCGCTTCGGTGATCAATCAGCTCGAGGCTTCCAAGTGTTCCTTCAAAAAAGGTTTGGCACTCATCGCCCATCTCATCATTATCCATAAACAGATGCACTGTTTTATATCCGCCTTCGAGAATATGGGGCAGGGCGCGGGCTTTCATGTTGCCAGAATTGAGAATAATCGCTGAATAGGGCGCTCTTTAAGTTTGTGTTCGGTGAGATAAGACAGGAAATCCATAAAACCCTCAAAAACGGCGATCTGAGAGGCGTTTGATCTTTTTAGGTAGGTAACCCCCTTATCGGTGCCGACAAAGCCCTTGAAGAGGCTATTTCGGGCCTCATAGCCCGTTCCATTCGGCCAACCCAGTGCGAAATACCATTTTCCTCCTGTTGCCGGTTCAAAACGGATCTCTCTAGGGCTTTATTTTCGAGTAATCTGAGGTCCTTTTTTCTCTTCTCAGATATTGTATCCGTACGGGCAGGGTGCTGTATCGGCCCCTAAAACGCACTAAATTTGAAAGCATGCGACCCCTCTTTTTCTTTTTTCAATCGCAGCAGCGGCGATTTTAAAACAGGCTTGTAACGTAGGGAAAACCCGCTTGCGCTAGCGCAGCGACATAGCCGTAGCGATTATAGAGGCCTGTTTTCTCGAGCGCCTGAAGCGCGTCACGTACATCGCCGCGACACAGTTCGACTGCGAGATCAAGCGTGTTTCCACCACGGCTGAGGCCGTGATCGAACCATTTATTGATGACCGGTATCGACCTTGAAAGAGGGCGTTGTATCACCCTCACGAATAGGGGAGTGATAAAACAACTCGCGCCCGCTCGAGCGTACGTTCGCTGGTTTACCAGTCCGAGATGCTCGAGATATCGGTCTATCGGAATGGTTTTGGCTTGGTCTGCGCGCATAGGACAAGGGATTAAGAGTTAAAAGCAGTTGTGGAGGCTTTGAGTATTTCATCTGCCAACGGTGTACCTTTCAAATCGTGCAGTGACAGCATCACACTGACCGGACGCCCGTTTTTAAAAACAAGCACCGGCTCTCGCTGGCAATCATCAAGCAGCTTGCCAAAATGGCGTTTTGGCAACGGCTGCGTTCACTGTTTTCATAAGGATATCCGATAATCAAATTAATCACTTTAATCATTATATGGAGAAATTTCGGCAGCAAAAATTTGACAGGTGAAGCGTTATGCTTACATTGTGTAAGATAATATTTTTATCCCTCGGATTATGAGTATCGCGTCAACTGCATCCTTGACCACGCGTATAGATTCAGACCTGAAAACGGAGCTCGAACAGATTGACTCGTTTTGAGCCGCCGCAGCGCATTTCCTTCATGGCAAACCAAGCGATCAGAAACTTAGTCGAGGAGCGCCGTGCCAGTCGAACTTGTTGATACTGGCCCTCGCGCTTGTAGAAATGGGCGCACCGTCGATAAAGCTCAGATGATGTTCACGCGTGGCTTGCTTCAAATGATGAGGCCTTTCCTCTAGCGTCGCACAGCTTTGTAATTTTCCATATTTATGAAGCTCGAAATATCTCCAAACGCCGCAAGTGGGTCTTAGGTGGCTGCGCACTCATATTTTCGAAAAAACCCTGAACTGGATTTTGCGAAATTTCTTATTTCACTGCGTCAAGCCGAAGAACACCTGCGCGCGTTTCCAGGTGCCGGTGAAAGCTTTGAGGATCGCGAAATTCAGTGAGTATCATATCATGTAGCGTGTTTTCGCTTCTTTACACCGTAGCAAGGCAAACGGTCTGGGTTATCGATATTCGTGACGCCCGTGGTTATCGAAGCGCGGAAGCCTTGAGGCTCTTTAACCGCGAATTGCGAGAACGTTTCAACATCGACTAGGCCAAAACTTTGAAACAATTTCAGCCCCTGACGGGGCTTTTTTCATGCGCTTCGTTTCCAATGAGAGCATTCAAAATATCAATGAAAATCACGTTGATGAAATTTAGCCAGACCGCAGAGCGGGCAAAGATGTTTTGAGGTAGGGGGAGGGGTGGCATCATCAGACACCAGCCAAGTGTACCGCTACCGCTTGCCGTCAAGAACCGCCCTCGGCAGGGAGGGGACTAAATTATTCCGAGTGAACGGCTTCTTGACCGCTTCACGGAGTGCGCGGCTTACTTTGCTAGGTGTCTCTCGATGAATGAACGAGGCGCTTTATTTCTTAACTGGCAGCATATGAATTTCGATATTGAAGCAGTCGCAGCAATATTCCGGACGGAAGAACCGTATCCGGAAGAGCTGAGTGATGTTCTGCTGGAACGCTGAAAGGCGTTTGTTGAAACGATGATGTACGAAATCGAGAGTTTCAGCGGAGAAGACAATCCATGGTTTGAGGCAGAATGCTTCGCCTAGGAGTTGGTGCATAGGGGGCGCAAGGCCCTCTTTTTAATTTCTAATCCACATTGATATGGATACAAAGATTATAGCGAAAACGGCAAATTCTCCAAAAGAATTTCATGGATTTCGTTTCGAGTGGGAGGGCGTCACTATTTATCTCAAATGGGAGCCAAACGCACACTGAGGAATTATTTCGCACTTGCAGGTTCAAAGCGAAAACAGGGTGCCGATCCCGATTACTGAAACCGGCTACCGTTCGCATTTTTGCCGCAAGGCAGAAGTCGAGGAACTGGGTGGGCCGGTTGGCTTTATCCGCGCATGGCTCGAGGAGGCGTGCCATTCCAAGCAGTGGCAAGCGTACCAAAAAGACTACCTCAAAACACAAGGCCTTCAGGGCCTTTTTTAATTTCTTATAATTTGATTATGAAAACTCAATTTTGAAAAACGGCAAGTATTCGTATCCTTGAAGACGAGCTGCCAAACAGAGCTCAAACGTCTTCAGACAATCTCGCTTTTCACCCGTCCTTTGTGACTGGTGAGAACCGGCCACAGGGATCCTTTTGAAGGACACCAGATATGGCCGCACAGAACCAAAACAAACACATACCGCAAAAACAAAACTATCAGGAATTGCACAAAGAGTTTCTTGGCATCTTTAAGGCCGTAGCGCTCTATAAACACCGTTACGACGTGTTTCGAGATTTTGTCACCATGTCGGCAATCACACTTCGAAACGCTTTGGTGATGAATGATGCACTCGAACAAGAATATCTTGGCATCATCAAAGGCTACAAAAAAGAGGATCAACTTCAGTTTCCAAAGCTACTCGCGCTTTTGGTTGCATTGCTCGAATTTGAACCGCGTGATGTTCTGGGAAACTTATTTGAAGCTCTTGAGCTGACGAGCAAGGATAAGGGGCAGTTTTTCACGCCTCAGCCTATATCGGAGTTTATGGCTCAGATATTGGGCGAACAATTGGGGCAGCGCATCGATCAGTGGGCTACCGTGGCGCGAAAGCGCGGCGTTAACATGGTCGACCGCCTGCCCCTCATCATAATGTCGCGGCTGTCCGGTGAGCAGCGGAAAGCTGCGCAGACCCGCGGGCACCCGTTCGAACCCCGTGCCAAATGCGATCAGCCGCACGCGCTCGCGTGCCGCCAGCGCCAGCATCGGGGCGAAATCGCCTACCGCCATATCCGGGTCGACAGCACGGAGCAGACTGTCCCAACCCGCGATCATGCCCATGGGCGCTTCGGCCCGGTCGAGGCCCATGCGATAAAGAATGTCGCCCATGCTGGCGACGGGACCCTCACGCAGTTGCGCCACATTGACGATCATGCGCGGCCACATTGGGGCCTGCCAGATCCGCACGCCATCGGGGAACAGCGCCGGCGCGCCATCGACATTCTGCAAGGCGGCGTGGACTTCATGGCCCGCCGCCGCCAGATGCCGGGCGATTTCCGCGCAGCGCACCACATGGCCGCGATTGGCGCCAAGCTCCCAGCCGATCAGGAGGCGGGCCAAGCGCCCTCCGTCAGATGCCGCCCATGACCGGATCGCGGCCGATCGCCGCAAGTTCGGCCACAAGGTCGGCGGCACAGGCGTCCATCGCCCGCTGGTTGGTCGATCGCACAACGAAATTCGCGCCGGTGCGGCCTTCGCGGAAAAAGGGGTAGCTGCCGATCTGGCAGCCGTCGCTGCGTTTTTCCACGTCGGCCAGCATGATTGCCACTTCGCTTTCGGCGACCCAGCAGCCGACCTGCACCGAAAGGACGGGTAATCCACCTTCCAGCGTGCCGGTCAGCGCGTCCAGCATCCCGGCGGTGATGTGCGGCACGCCTGCCATGATGAAGATATTGTCGACATGGATGCCCGGCGCCCCCGAAAAGCGGTTGGGGATCAGGGATGCACCCGCCGGCACACGCGCCATGCGCAGGCGCCCTTCGTTCAGGCCGCCGCGCGTTTCGTAATAGCGCTCCAGTATTGCGCGCGCTTCAGGGTGAACGATGACCTCCACCCCCAAAGCGGCGGCGATGGCGTCCACCGTGATGTCGTCATGCGTCGGGCCGATGCCGCCGGTGGTGAACAGATAGTCGTTGCGCGCCCGCAGGATGTTCACCGCTTCGACGATCGCCGCCTCGTCATCGGCGACCACGCGCACCTCGCGCAGGCGAATACCCTGCACGTTCAGCCAGGACGCGATCTGGCCGACATTCTTGTCCTGCGTGCGGCCGGAAAGAATTTCGTCGCCGATGATGATCAGCGCGGCGGTCCAGATACGGGGTGCAGTCATGCGACCCGCCATAGCGCGGACGGGTGACAGTTCAAAGGGGCGCTGGCCCATGAGCCTCGCTGCGCGTCACGTCATATCCTGCCCGCGAAATGCTCGCCAAAGCGCGCATCCTTCCCTATATTGGCGCGATGACCGAATATATTACCGTTACCGACGATGTCGCGCTGACCCGCTCCAACGCTATCAAGCTGCACGGGGCAGCGGGCTTTGCCGGCATGGCGAAGGCAGGGCGGCTGGCCGCCGAGATACTGGACGCGCTGGCCGAAAAGGTCGTGCCGGGCGTGACCACCGGCGAACTGGACGACGTCGTGCGCGAAATGACACTGGCGGCGGGCGGCGTGCCCGCGACGCTCGGCTATCGCGGCTATACCCACAGTTGCTGCACGTCGATCAACAATGTCATCTGCCACGGCATCCCCGGCGATCGGGAACTGAAGGACGGAGAAATCGTCAATATCGACGTGACGCCGATCCTGGATGGCTGGCATGGCGACAGCAGCCGCATGTATCTGGTGGGTGATGTGCCGATCAAGTCGCGGCGGCTGTGCGACGTGACCTATGAGTGCCTGATGCTCGGCATCGAGCAGGCGAAGCCCGGCAACACGCTGGGCGATGTCGGCTATGCGATTCAGCGGCATGCGGAAAAGCATCGCTATGGCGTGGTACGCGATTTCTGTGGCCACGGCCTGGGGCAGGTGTTCCATGACGCGCCGGAGGTCGTGCATGTCGGGCGGCCCGGCACCGGGCCGGAATTGCGGCCGGGCATGATCTTCACCATTGAACCGATGATCAACATCGGCAAGCCGGGCGTGAAGATGCTGGAAGACGGGTGGACGGCCGTAACCCGCGACCGGTCGCTATCCGCGCAGTTCGAACACAGCATCGGCATCACCGAAACCGGCTGCGAGATTTTCACGAAAAGCCCCGCGGGCCTCGATCGCCCTTATAGCTGAGCTCTGTCTCTTTTCCGCAGAATGACAAGAGCGGCGTTGCAGGTGGCGACGCCGTGCTTTTTCGCTATGCAAGGGCGAAATGCCGGATCGAATGTCACACGCAGCGATTAAACGGCGTGCGGTCGCGCAAAAGGGATGGAAGCTTCCAGCCGACATAGTTAGACGCGCCGTTGCTGGCGAAGAAAGGATCATGCGTGAAAGAACTGGTGGCGTTCGACCTGGACGGGACATTGGCGGAAAGCAAGCAGGCCATACAGGAGCCGATGCAGGAGGCGCTGGCCGACCTGCTGGGCGTCGCGCATGTCGCGGTGATTTCAGGCGGTGATTGGCCGCAGTTCGAAAAGCAGGTCGCGAGCCGGCTGCCCGCGCGCGCGGATCTCTCGAAGCTCTGGCTGATGCCGACGACGGGTACGAAGCTCTACACCCATGGCGATGGCGGCTGGGCACCGGTCTATGCCGAACTGTTCGATGATGCGCAGAAGCAGGCCATTCTCGAAGCGTTCGATGCCAGCCTGGAAGCGACCGGCTTCGTGCCTGAGCAGACCTGGGGCGAGCGGATCGAGGATCGCGGCAGCCAGATCACCTTCTCGGCGCTGGGACAGCAGGCACCGATCCACGCGAAGGAAGTCTGGGACCCCGATTTTGCCAAGCGCAAGATCATTCAGGCGGACCTGCGCACGCGCCTGCCTGGCCTGTCGATCAACATGGGTGGCGCAACCTCCATCGACATTACGCGGGAGGGTGTGGACAAAGCCTATGGCCTTAAGAAATTGCGGGACGCCAGCGGCATCGCGCTCGATGCCATGATGTTCATCGGCGACGCGATCTTTCCGGGCGGCAACGACTATCCGGCCAAGGAACTGGGGCTGGACACCGTACGTGTTCGCGATCCGCAGGAGACGCTTGCGGTGATTGCCGCCATCGTCGCCTGTCAGAAAGACTGACGGATCGTTTATTAAGTCCGCCGGCGGTGCTCAGCCGTCGGCGGGCGGCCGTTTTGCCGCCGCTTCTGCGGCCTTACGCACCTGCTGCGACTGGCCGCGCGGCAAGATCAATATTTCGTCGCCCGATGCCACGACGATCAGGTCGTCCACGCCGACCATGGAGATCTTCATGCCGTCGGAGAAGACCAGGCTGTTGCTGCAATCGATCGCGGTTACGGGGCCGCGCGCATGCAGCCCCGAACCGTCCTTCTCGCCGATCGCATAGAGCGAATCCCAGCTGCCGACGTCCGACCAGCCCATCGATACCGGCACGCAGGCGACCTGTGCCGCCTTTTCCATGACCGCATAGTCGACCGAGTTGGAGGGGGAGGCGGCAAATTCGGCTTCCGAAGGATAGACCCGCTTGCCCTCGTGCCGGGCGCGGTCGACCGACTGTCGGGCCGCGTCCAGCATCTCGGGCTGGAACTGCGCCAGGGCGTCGATGAATGCTTGTGCCCCGAACAGGAAAATCCCGGCATTCCAGGCATGGCCACCCGCCGCCAACATCTGCGTTGCCCGGTCGAGATCGGGCTTTTCGATGAACTGCGCCACCTTGTGTACCCCATCGCCGACCGCTTCGCCGACGCGCAGATAACCATAGCCGGTGTCTGGGCTGTCGGGTGTGATCCCGAACGTCACCAACCATCCCTCGCGAACCAGCGGCAGTGCCTTTTCAATGGCTTCGTGGAATGACGGGGTGTCCAGAATGACGTGATCGCTTGGCATGACCAGCAGCACTGCGTCCGGCCCGGCGACTAGCGCAGCCAATGCAATGGCCGGAGCCGTGTTGCGGGCCAGCGGTTCCAGCACCATCAACGGATCGGCGACGCCTATAGCAGCAAGCTGCGCTTCGATAGCGTCGGCATGTGCGGCATTGCCGACGATGATCGGCGCCCTGAAGGATGGGTGGCCATGCGTCCGCCGCGCGGTCAGTTGCAGCATGGTTTCGATGTCGGTGAGGGGCAGCAACTGCTTTGGGCGATGGGGCTGTGAAAGGGGCCAGAGCCGCGTTCCCGATCCGCCGGACAGAATGACGGGAGTGATGGCGTTAAGCGGCTCGGTCAAGCAGACGTCCTTCGTCACGTGGTGGTTGGCGATGAAGAACGGAGCCAAACACGAAAATGTTCAAAAATAAATGCACATTGCACAATATCGATGCATGTTTGTCTGACGTGTCCGCGAAATACTGCCCCTTCGGGGACGCATTCGCCTCTCTTATCAAGAGTTACTTGTCATCTCGCCAAGCTTGCGTTCCCACGCGAGCGCATGGGACACGATGGTGTCCAGGTCCGCATGCTGCGGCTGCCAGGGCAGCGCATTGAGGATGGCGCTGTTGTCGGAAATCAGGGCGGGGGGGTCGCCCGCGCGACGTCCCTCCATGCTGCGGTTGATTGTCATGTTGGTCGCGCGGTCGACGGCGTCCAGCACTTCCAGCACCGAAAATCCCCGACCGTAGCCGCAGTTGAGCGTCAGGTTGCGCTCCGGCTCGGCGACCAGCGCCTCCAGCGCCAGGACATGCGCCGCTGCAAGGTCGGAGACATGAATATAGTCGCGCACGCCGGTGCCATCCGGTGTATCGAAATCGGTGCCGAATACCGCCACGCCGGCGCGCTTGCCCAGCGCCGCTTCGACGGCCACCTTGATGAGGTGCGTTGCCCCCGCCGTCGACTGGCCCGTGCGCCCGTGGGGATCGGCACCGGCGACGTTGAAATAGCGTAGCGCGCCATAGTTGATGGGATGCGCGTTGGCGATGTCGGCCAGCATGATCTCCGTCATCAGCTTCGACATGCCATAGGGGTTGATCGGCGCCTTCTCCGTCTCCTCCCGCACGGGGCTTTCCTTCGGTTCGCCATAGACCGCGGCAGTGGAGGAGAAGATGAAGTGACGGACCCCGCATGTCACCGCGCTTTCGATCAGCGACCGGCTGTTGGCGGTGTTGTTGCGATAATATTTGAGCGGGTCGCTGACCGACTCCGGCACGATGATCGATCCCGCAAAGTGCATGATCGCGCCCACACCATGTTCGCGCAGGAAGGCGGTTACGAAGGCGCTGTCGCCAATGTCCCCTTCGCCGAGCGGCACGTCGTCGGGGACCGCGAAGCGAAAGCCGGTCGACAGATTGTCGATGACCACCACATTCCAGCCATTGTCCTTCAGCGCCAGCACCGCGTGGCTGCCGATATAGCCGGCGCCGCCGGTGACGAGGACGGTCGGTTTTTGCGTCACGATGAGATCCTGTGATGAATGGCAAAGTCTATCCGGCGGCCAGCCTGTATCAAAAAATCTTGGCCAGGAAAGGCGCGATAGCCGTGATGAAGCCGAGAATACATACGGCCTGAAGCCAGTGAAGCAAACTCGGGCGGATAGGCTGCATGTGCTTGCGCGGCGTCGATGGATGCTCGCCGGAAGGTGATGTCCCGTTCAAATTCTGCTGCCCCTTTTGATCGATTGGCAAGGTTTAGCGCTTATGGGCGCCTCTTATCCAGTGGTCTTCAGCATGATTCAGGACGGGACGGGCAATGACGGCGAGGCGGCAAAAGATCATGGTGGTGTTCGGTACGCGCCCCGAAGCCATCAAGATGTTCCCGGTCATCCATGCGCTGAAAGCCCGCGACGATATCGAAACCTGCGTCTGCGTGACGGCGCAGCACCGTTCACTGCTGGATCAGGTGCTTCAGATCAGCGGCATCGTTCCCGACATCGACCTGGACGTGATGACGCCCAACCAGTCGCTCGACGGTCTTACCGCGCGGCTGATCGTTTCGATCGGCGAGGCGCTGGACATCCATCGGCCCGACCGCGTCCTGGTGCATGGCGACACGCTGACCACCATGGTCGCCTCGCTCGCGGCCTATTACCGCAAGATCCCGGTGGGTCATGTGGAGGCGGGATTGCGCAGCGGCGATATCCACCATCCCTGGCCCGAAGAGGTCAACCGCCGCGTCGTCGCCTGCATCGCGGACATGAACTTCGCGCCGACGCGGGCGGCGGCAGATGCGCTGTTGAATGAAGGACGCGATCCGGCAAGTATCCACGTCACCGGCAATACGGTGATCGATGCGCTGCTGTGGATGCGCGATCGCATCGCGGCCAGCCCTGACCTGGCCGCCGGGCTCGATCCGCTCGCGCCGCGCTTTGCGGGCAAGCGGATTATCGTCGTCACCAGCCACCGGCGGGAAAATTTTGGCGAGGGCATGGCCAATATCGCCGGCGCCATTGCGGACATCGCGGCGCGCCCCGACGTCGCCGTCATCTTCCCCGTGCATCCCAATCCCAATGTCCGCGCGGCGATGGACGCCGTGCTGGCCGAACTACCTAATGTCGCGATGATCGATCCGCTGGACTATCCCCATTTCGTCCGCCTGCTCGACATGAGCCATCTGGTGCTGACCGACAGCGGCGGCGTGCAGGAAGAGGCGCCTTCGCTGGGCAAGCCGGTGCTGGTGATGCGCGAAACGACCGAGCGGCCCGAAGGCGTGGCGGCGGGAACGGCGCGGCTGGTGGGCGCAGAACGCGCGCGGATCGTGGCGGAGGTCGGCGCGCTGCTCGACGATGCGGACGCCTATGCCGCGATGGCGCGGGCGCACAATCCGTTTGGCGATGGCATGGCGGCCAGCCGGATCGCGCAGGTGCTGGGCGGCATGGCCCCGGCATAAGCGGCCGCGCGAAGCGTCTTCGTTTTCAAAATCTTTATCTCTCTGCCGTAGTTCGGCGGGCTGAAACGACAGTCTGCTGGGGTACAATTGATGACGGCGCAGAAAGACAAGACGGTTTGCGTGGTGGGCCTGGGCTATATCGGTCTGCCGACCGCCGCCGTCGTTGCACGAACAGGCGCGCGCGTGCTGGGCGTCGACGTGTCGACCCGCGCGGTCGAGGCGGTGAACCAGGGGCGCATCCATATCGAGGAAATCGATCTGGAGGGCGTGGTGCAGAGCGTCGTGTCGCGCGGAACGCTGCGTGCATCGTCCAGCGTCGAACCCAGCGACGTTTTCATCATCACCGTGCCGACTCCGCTGGCGGCGGGGAACCGGCCTGACGTTTCCTATGTGATGGATGCCGCGCGCTCGATCGCGCCGCACCTGACAGTCGGCAATATCGTCATTGTCGAATCGACCTGTCCCATCGGCACGACGGAGGAGGTCCGCGACCTGCTGGGCGAGATGCGCCCCGATCTGACGATGCCCAGCGCGACGCGCGGGCGGGGCGACATTTCGGTCGCCTATTGCCCGGAGCGCGTGCTGCCCGGACGCATCCTGACCGAGCTGGTCGACAATCAGCGCTGCATCGGCGGCATCACGCCCCGCTGCGCGCGTGAGGCGATGAGCTTCTACCGCACCTTCGTGCGCGGGCAGTGCACCACCACGACCGCGCGCGCCGCCGAAATGGTGAAGCTGGTCGAAAACAGCTTTCGCGACGTCAACATTGCCTTTGCCAACGAATTGTCGATGGTGGCCGCGAAGATGGACGTGGATGTCTGGGAAGTCATCAACCTTGCCAACCGGCACCCGCGCGTCAACATCCTGCAGCCCGGTCCCGGCGTCGGCGGCCACTGCATTGCCGTCGACCCTTGGTTCATCGTCGATTCAGCGCCGGACGAAGCGCGCATCATCCGCACCGCGCGCGAGGTGAACGAAGCGAAAGTCGATTTCGTGATCGACCGCGCCGTGCAACTGATCGAGCGTCATCCCGATGCGGCGGTCGCGTGCCTTGGCCTGGCGTTCAAGGCGAACATCGACGATTTCCGCGAAAGCCCGGCCGTCGAAGTGGCGAGCAGGCTGGCCAAGAAATATGGCCGGCGCATTTCCATCGTCGAGCCGTTCGCGAGCGCATTGCCGCCGCAGTTTGCGGGCACCGGATCCGAACTGATCGATCTCGACACCGCGCTCGGCCGTTGCGACATACTGATCGGCCTCGTCGACCATG
The DNA here is from genome assembly GCA_034519505.1 of Sphingobium sp. Classification (GTDB taxonomy): domain Bacteria; phylum Pseudomonadota; class Alphaproteobacteria; order Sphingomonadales; family Sphingomonadaceae; genus Sphingobium. The sequence continues at coordinate 12,272 of JAXHOI010000018.1, forward strand.
ACCTGTTCAAGGCGGTGCCGGTGGACGAGCGCGCCCACAAGCTGATCTATGACACGCGCGGCGTGTGGCCCGATCAGGATGCACTTTCGCCGCCGCCGGCACGGCTGAAGATCGCCTGAAAACTCTGGGAATGTGCGTCATTGCGTGACGGCCCCGGCGTCCCTGCCGGGAGTAGGCAATGGCGTGCGCGCATGGTTACCACAGTTGCGGGAACGAGCATGATGCTATAGCAGGGCGGCCCGGATTTGGTCGCTCCGCTATGTCCGCGTCCATCGGGATCACCCAACGCGCAGGTAATGAATTTCGTGCAGGCTCCGTCATTCAAGACCTTGGTTTCTTTGGACAGGGTGCGGGTGAAGCTGTACCTGCTGATCCTGTTCATGGACATCGCCGGCATGGCGATCGTCTTTGCCGGTGCCAATCTGGTCGCGGTCGGTTCCCTTATACAGAATGGCAAGGCGCATGGGCTGGTCATCTTCGGCATGATCGCGCCTGCCTATGTGCTGCTGGCGGTCAATGCCGGGGCGCTGGGCATCCGGGTGGTCGACCATCCCTGGCGCAGCGGGATGAAGGCGCTGTGGGCGCTGTGTCAGGCCGCGTTCCTGACGCTGCTCATCATCTATCTGGGCAAGATGTCCGGCCGCCTCTCGCGCATGACCTTCGTCATCGGCGTGGTCGCGTCGGGCCTGCTGCTGATGGCGGTGCGACAGTTTGTGCGCCGCTATGCGCATCGGCTGGTGGGCAACTGGCCCCCCATCGCGGTGCTGATCCGCGACGGCGTCGCCGTGCCGGAAGCGCTTGGCCATCTGCCCTCCATCGACGCGAAAGCATCACGGATCGATCCCGACCTGTTCGATGCCGAAGCCGCGGTCCGGCTCGCTGCCGCCGTGCAGGGGGCGGAGCGGGTGATCGTCGCCTGCACGCCGGGACGCTTTGCCGCTTGGTCGGAAGCGCTGGCCTCTCTGGAGGCGCGGGGCGAAATGCTTTTGCCCGATGTGTCCGAATGGGGCGCCGGGCGGGTCAGTGACTTTGAAGGGACGCCGACGCTGGTCGTGGCCGGCGGACCGCTGCAGTTTCGCGACCGCATCATCAAGCGGCTGCTGGACCTGGGGCTGGCGAGCGTCGCCACGCTGGTCCTGCTGCCCGTCATGGCGGTCGTCGCCATCGCGATCAAGATCGACAGTCGTGGCCCCGTCCTGTTCCGGCAGCAACGGCTGGGCCGGGACGCGCACCCGTTCGAAATCTTCAAATTCCGAACCATGCGCACCGACATGCTGGATCACGGCGCGAGCAAATTGACGCAGAAGGACGATCCGCGTGTCACCCGGCTCGGCGCGTTCCTGCGTAAGTCTAGCCTGGATGAACTGCCGCAGCTGTTCAACGTGCTGCGCGGCGACATGAGCATCGTCGGCCCGCGCCCCCACGCTGCCGGAGCAAAGGCCGCCGATAAGCTCTATTGGGAAGTCGATTCCCGTTACTGGCAGCGCCATTGCATCAAGCCGGGCATGACCGGCCTGGCCCAGGTGCGCGGGCATCGCGGCGCGACACACGCGCATGACGATCTGATCAACCGGCTGCAATCCGACCTGGAATATGTGACGAACTGGTCGATCTGGCGCGACGTCAGGATCATGTTCGCGACGGTGGGCGTGTTGTTCCACAAGAACGCATACTGATCGCCATGGTCGACATCCTGCTGCTGGCGCTCCTGACGGTCAGCCTGATCGCGCTGATCTGGCCATTCTTCCTCTATCCCATGTTCCTCTCGCTGCTGCCGCGCCGCGCTTGCAGCAAGGACAAGGCGCATCGGCCCAGCGTTTCGCTGCTGTTCTGCGCCTATAATGAAGGGGCGGCGATGCCGGCGAAGATCGCCAATCTGGCGATGCTGAAGCGGCGGCATCCCGATCTTGAAATTCTGGCGTTCGATGACCGGTCGTCGGACGACACCGCCGATCAGCTTTCTGCGCGGCCCGACCTTGTGACCCTCGTCCGCGGGGCGGGGCGCAGCGGCAAGGCGCACGGCATGAAGCAGCTGGCGGCGCAGGCGCGCGGCGAAATCCTGGTCTTCACCGACGCCAATGTGATGCTGGCCCCGGACGCCATCGAAAATCTGCTGAGCTATTATGCCGACCCGAAGGTGGGGGGCGTGCTGGGATCGCTGCACTATGTGAAGGGGGAGGGCGAAAGCGCGACGGCGGCGGTAGGATCGCTTTACTGGCGGATCGAGGAACAGCTGAAGGATATGGAATCGCGCACGGGCAATGTCATGGGCGCGGACGGCTCCATCTTCTCCACCCGCCGCGCGCTCTATCCCGATTTCCCCGATACCGTGCTCGACGATTTGACCGTATCGATGGCGGTGGTGTTCGCCGGGCAGCGCCTGATCAAGGCGAAGGACGTGGTGGCGACCGAAAATCTCGTCAGCGCACGCAGCGACGAATATCGGCGCAAGGTACGGATCGCCGCGCGCAGCTGGCACACGCATTTGCATCTGCGCCCGCAACTGCGCGCCATGCGCAGGCTAGACCGGTTCAAATATACCTCGCGCAAGATAGTGCGCTGGTTCGGCGCGCTGTTCCTGCTAACCGGCGCGCTGTCGGCTGCGATCCTGCTCTGGCGGCTCAACATCTACGCTTTCGCCGCCGTGATGGGCCTTGCTGTGCTTGGCCTGCTGGCCGGGACCATGATGCGCAGCGGACCGGTGGCGGCGGTGATGGACATATTGATCGCCTATGCTGCGACGCTGCAGGGGGTCGTCCGGGCGATGAAGGGCGGCGTCATGGCGACATGGGCACCGGCCAAGTCCCGCTGACCGCCCGCCATCGCATCCCCTTCGCCAACCCCCCTCTCGCAAAATGAACCCCATCCTGTATAGGCGGGTGCCAAGGGAGCCTTAGAAAGTGATCACGTTTCAGCGCGTCGCGAAGGCGGCGGGTAAGTATCTGTCGAAGGGCGCACTGGCTGTGCGTGCAGGGCTGGGCGCGCCGCGCCGCTTCGACTGCCCGGCATGCGGGCGCGCCGTCGTGGGCTTTTTTCGCTATGGCGATTGCGCGCAATGGGGCTGCGTGGCGTGCGGAGCCTCCCCGCGAGAGCGGCTGGTCAATTACCTGCTTCAGACCGGCGTGCTCAGCGTGCCGCAAGGCGCGGCCTTCCTGCACATGGCCCCCAATGAAGGGAGCCTGGTCCGCGCGTTCAGCGCCGCGTCGAACGATTATGTGCCCGCCGACCTGGACCCGCAGCGCTATGGCGTGCCCGGCATGGTGCGCGTCGACCTGATGTCGCTGAACGACGACGCGCGGTTCGACCGCATCTATGCCAGCCATGTGATGGAGCATGTGCCCGACGACCATGCCGTGCTGGCAAACCTGTTCCGCGCGCTCAAGCCCGGCGGGGAAGCGTGGCTGCTGGTGCCGTTATGGGATCGGCCGACCGAGGACGGCAGTTTCGACATCCCCCCGCGCGAGCGGGAGCGGCGCTTTGGCCAGTGGGATCATGTGCGGCAATATGGTGCCGATTTCGCCGACCGCATCCGGGCCGCCGGCTTCGTGCTGGAGGAGCTGCGCGCGGCCGATGTCGACCCCTCGAGCCGTGCGCGCATGGCGCTGGACGATGTAATTTTCCGGGCGACCCGCCCTCTATGACCCTAACCGGGCGGATCGACCGCTGGGAAGCGTCCGGCCGGTCGCTGGCGCTGCTGAAACTCGCCAATGTCGGGCTGGTCACGGTGTGGGGCTTCATCGTCACCTATGTTTTCGTGCGTATCCTGCCACTGTCGGATTTCCGCGCCTTCCTGATCCTGATCGCCTTTTCCAACTTCACGATCTCGGCTGAATTCGGGATCACCCAGATCGCCTATGGCCGATTGCGCAGGCACTGGCTGGGCGCAGGGGGAGAGGGGGAAGGCGACCTGTTCTCTTTCGAGGAGATCGGCCTGCTGTTCAGCTGGCTGTGCGGCCTGTTGCTGATCGGCACGCTGGCGGTCGCCGCTGCGCTGGCGACCCGGCTGATCCCCAGTTCGGTCCCGATCCTGTTCCTGCTCTTCTTCCTCACCTCTGCCCTCAATGTTGTCGCCCTGCTGGTGAAGCGCGCGCTGGCCGCCGTCGACCGCAACTTCCTGTGGGAGGCGCTGGACCTTGCCCGCCGGGTGGTCAGCATCGGCCTGCTCGCCGCGATCCTGATGGGGCTGGACGCGCACCTGTCCGTCGCGTTGCAATTCGTGCTGAGCGTCATCGGGATCGGTGCTGGCATGGCCATCCTGCAGGCGCGGGTTGCGATGCGTGCGCGGCAATGGGTCGGCTTTCGCCTGAGTGATGGCGCGGTGAAGGGGCGCTATCTGCGGCAGGCGGGAACCTCTGCGTTGCTTACGCTGTCGGAAATCAGCGCGTACAATGCGCCCTATTTCACGATCGCCATCGCCACGCGCGATGCGCGCGCGATGCTGTTGTTCGATTTCGCGTTCAAGCTTTCGCGTGCCCTTTCCGCCTTCGTCCGCGCGACGGTGGAGGCCGCCTTGCCGCGCATTTCCAGCGCCTATTTCGCGGGCCGCGCGGCGGACATGCTGCGCCTGTTGCGACGGGCGCTGCTGGTCGCCGTGGGCATGGCGAGTGTCGGGGCGCTGATCCTGCTGGTCGCCGGGCCGACCATCTTCGGCATATTGTTCGACCATCGCGCCGCGATTGGTGAGGGCGATGTGGCGATGATCGCCGCGATGCAGGTCGCGCTGTCGGTCACCTGCGTCTCCGTCTATGTTCAGGGTGCGCTCAATCGCTTCGCGCCCTTGCTGCGCCAGTCCGTGCCCTTCCTGATTGGATCGCTGCTCAGCGTGCCCATTGCCGCGGTCTTCGCGCGCGGGGCGGCGGGTTTTGCCAGCCTGTTCCTACTGCTTTACCTTATGACCTTCATGGGCACCGCGCTGCTCCATATGCGTTCGCTGCGCACGCTGCTGCGCGATGTTGCCGGGCGGGAGGCGCAGGGGTGAGGGTCGCGATGATCGATCCCTCGCTCTTCACCGGGCGCTATGACGACAGCCTGTGCGCGGCACTGGCGCAGCGCGGACAGGATGTGACGCTGCACGCCCGCCCGATGCGCCCGACCGACGCCATCGTGCCGCGCGGCTACGCCTATGATCCCCGCTTCTTTCCGCTGGGCGAGGCGGTGGGGCGCATCGCGGGCGAAAGACGCGCGTTCCGTATCGTCAAGGGGATGGAATATCTCGTCGCCGCGCGCCTGCCGCTAGGTAAGATGGCGCGGGCGGAGATCGCCCATGTCCAGTGGATGCCGCTGCCCGCTGCCGACGCGCGGCTGATCGCCCGGCTGCGCGCGCACATGCCGCTCGTCCATACCGTCCACAATGCCAAGCCCTTTCATGGCGACGGCGCGGCAAAGGCGCAGCGCGAGGGCTACGACCGGCTGCTGGGCCGGTTCGACGCGCTGATCGTTCATGTCGACGCCACGCGGCAGGCGCTTCTGGAGCGCGGCCATGATGCCGACCGCATCCATCTGGTGTCGCACCCACCCATGCGCCTTGCCGCCGCGACGGCTGACGACGTGGCGGCGGTGCAGGCGATGGGTGGCGCGCCGGGCGCGATGCCCCGCATCCTCTTTTTCGGCACGATCCGTCCGTACAAGGGGCTGGACCTGTTGCTCGACGCCGCGCTTTCCCTGTGGTGCGCGGGGGAGCGGTTTGAGCTTGCCATTGCGGGCAAGCCCTTTGTCGACATGGGCGCTCTGCTGGAGCCGATCCGCGCGGCTGGCTTTGCCGACCGGCTGGTGATGGACCTGGGCTTTTTGACCGAAGGGCGGCTGGACGCGCATCTGCGCCGGGCGGACATCCTCGCCTTTCCCTATCGTCATATCGACGCCAGCGGCGCGCTGCTGACCGCGCTGCATTATGGCAAGCCCGTGCTGGTCAGCGACACCGGCCTGTTCGCGGATCTTGCCGCGCGGGCCGAGCAGCCGCTGCTCGCCGCACCGCCGGATGATGCGGCGGGGCTGGCGGCAGCTCTGTCGTCGCTGCAGCCGCCTGCTGGCGCGACGCGGGGACGCGCGGTTGCGTCGATGCGATGTCGAGGCTGGGACGAAACCCGCCACCGGGGCACGATCGCCGTCTATGAAGCTGCGCGCCGGCGCTGGCAGCAGGGGCAGGTGCGCTGAACATGGTCGATGTCGCGCGCTATCGCCAGGGAAAATGTCTCGCTGAGCTGAGGCCTGCGCCTGCCTCGCGAGGCCGATGTTCCAGGGTTCGAGATCCCAGGCGCTGCGGCAGGTCGTCGCGCGCCGACGTCGATTGCACGTGCTCGATGTCGGCGCCAACTCGTAGGGGCTATGTGCGACCCTGCTGCGCGGGGGATGTCGGCGCTCGGGCCGATCCGCTCGTTCGAGGCCACTCGACGCGACGCTCTGCCAGTCTTCGTCGCAGGGCGAGCATGGACGTGCGCGCTGCCGGCTGACCCGCGCTGTCCGATTTCGATGCGAGACAGGCGGTTCACATCGCCTGCCGAAGAGCAATTCAGTTCGCTGGAAAAGCCGTCCGCCACCGATGAGGTGTTCGGCTGGCGCACGGAAGTGACGAAGACGCTGGCGGTGCAATGCCGCCGTCTGGAGGGGCTGTTCGCCGACCTTCAAACGCAATATGGCTTCACTCGCCCGTTCCTGAAAATGGATACGCAGGGGCACGACCGTTCGGTGTGCGAAGGGGCGCTGGGGATCTTTCCGCAGTTGATCGGCGCGCAAAGCGAACTGGCGTTCCAGACGCTCTATGCCGGCGCCGCCGATTATCGTGCCGCCATCGACTGGTTTGCCGCGCGGAATTTCCTTCCCTCTGCCCTCTTCACTAACACCAAGGGGCATTTCCCGCTGCTGGTGGAGATGGACGGCATCTTCCTGAACGGCGCCCTGATCGAGGACGGGAAGGTCAAGTGCGCCTGAACCGCGCGCCGGGGCGGGGCGGGGCGCGCGCGCTTCTGGCCGGCGCCTTCCTGATCGGCGCATGGACGGCGGCGACGGCGGCGTTGCACATCAATTTCGGGCCGGGCATCTATCTCGCCCGCCTGCTGTTCCTGGCGCAGGATTATCCGGTCCTGATCCTGGGCGTTGCGGTATTGGCGGCGATCGCATGGCTGCCGGCGAAGGAACGGCCCTTGGCCATCCAGTCCAATTGGCGCAATGTCGGTGCCGCCATCGCCTGTTTCGCGCTGCTGTCCTGGGCGGGGCATTATCTGGTGCTTTCCGACTATGCGATGACCCGCGACGAACAGATGTCGGAACTTGCCAGCCGCTATCTGGCGCAGGGGCGGCTGGGCATGCCGATCCCCGACCAATGGCAACCCTTCGCCCGCGCAATCCTGCCCATTTTCTACAGTCCCTTTGGCGCGGACCATGTCTTCGCCTCGGTCTATCTGCCGGTCAGCAGCGCGGTTCTCGCGCGCGGGGCTTGGCATGCTGGGCGACCCCAATCTGGCCGGGCCGGTGATGACGAGCCATCGGGCTTGCCGCATTGTTCAGCGTGGCGCGGCGGCTGTTTCCCGACCGGCCCGACAGCGTGTCGGTCACCATGGCGATGGGGCTTGGTTCCACGCAGTTGCTGGTGATGGCGATGACCCCCTATGCCATGCCGCAGCATTTCGGGCTGGACATGCTGTGGCTGGCGCTTGTCCTGCGTCGCGAAATCTGGGCGCAGGTGGTGGCGGGGTTGGTGCTGCTGGCGGCGACGGGCCTGCACCAGTGGCATTTCACGCCGCTGTTCGTGCTGCCGTTCCTGTTGTGGTTCGCGCTGGGCAGGCAATGGCTGCCACTCGCGGTCCAAAGCATCGCGCTGATCGCCGGGGTGCTGTTCTGGGTCGACATCTGGCCAGCGATCCTTGCGCATGTGAACGGTGTGCCGCCGCTCTCCGCGCCGCGGCCGCGCGTCGCGCTGTCCGAACGGCTGGCCCGCCTGTTCGACAGGCTGGAGGGGGTGCAGCCGCTGTTCAGCCTGTCGCGGTTTATCGCCTGGAACAACATCCTGCTCGCCCCGCTTGCCGGGCTTGCTGTTCCCACGCTCTGGACCCGGCGGCATGCGGTGCTGCGCGGTCAGGTCATCATCCTGCCGCTGCTGCTGGTCGTGTTGCTGGGCATGGGGCTGATGCTGTATCAGAAGCATGGCTGGGGCTATCGATACCTCCATGCCGCCATCGGCCCCGCGTGCCTGCTCGCCGGTTTCGGCTGGCAGCGGCTGTCACCCCACGGCACGCGCGCGCTGACGCCCGTTCTGGCCAGCCTGGTGCTGGCGGCGGGCACCGCGTCCTTCCTGCTAATGGAAACGCGCCAGTTCGTGCTTCCCTATGCCAATGCCTGGCGAATGATCCGGGATTCCGGCGTGGATGTGGCGCTGGTCGACTGGCGCGGCACGCTTTACGGTCAGGATCTGGTGCGGATCGATACCCCAACGCTAAGCCATCCCGTCGGCATGGATATGTATTACGTCCGGGAGGCAGATCTTGATCGGCTTTGCGCAAACCCTTCGCTGCGCATCCGGGTGTACGACCGCAGCGACATCTTGCCATGGGGCGTGCCGCCGACCTATTTCGCAGCCGATCCGAACGACCATGTTCAGCGGCTGCGCGATCATATGCGCGCCATCGGTTGCGGTCGACAGCCGGATTAGATCCGGGCGATCAGCGCCTTTGTCGGCCTCGTCGCGCTGATCTCTGCACTGCCGTCGATCAGCCAGCACTGGCTGCCCGCCCAGTCCGCGCCGTCGATGCTGCCTTCGCCCTCGATCGGGATGAACCAGGCCATCTGCGCCTCCACCCGGTGTGCATGGCCCGCGTCCCACGCCACCATGTCAAGGTCGAACGGAGCGCGCGCGCGCGTCAATAATGTTTCGTCGCTGCCCAGCGGGATATTGCGTTCTGGGTCGGGATAGGGGACTGCGCGGCTCACCGCCACGCCATCGTCCAGATGCAGTTCGCGCGGACGGCCATAGTCGTAGAGGCGATAGGTGACGTCGTTGTTCTGCTGCACCTCCACCAATACCAGCCCCGGCCCGATCGCATGGACCGTTCCGGCGGGGATGTAGAAGAAGTCGCCGGGCTTCACGGGCTTCCAGTCCATCGTCTCCTCGATCGCCCCGCTCAGCGCCTGCGCGCGCAGCGTGTCGGCGTCGATGGGGTGCAGCGTGCCCATGCCCAGCGACGCGCCGGGCTGTGCATCCAGGTGGAATGTACAGGCGACCAGATCTCCGGCTTGCCCTTGGCGGTGGGCCGCGAGTTCATGCGCCTGCGCATCGGTGGGATGCACCTGAATCGACAGCTTTTCGGAGGTGAAGAGATATTTGACCAGGATCGGCGGATGCCGCCCATCCGGCCCGTCGAACCAGATTTCGCCGATCTGCCGCCCGCTGCCGTCGTCGAAAATGGCGGGCAGGTCGGTGCGGCCCCAGGGCTTTTCGACATATTTAGTGGCAAGGCGACGAGGAGAGGCATCGATAGTCCTTGGCTTTGCCAGATAGAACCTGCGCACCGACTATTTCGATGCGCGCCCGGCAGGTCTCTCAGGTCGGTCTTCCGGGCGTGCCGTTGCTGATGTCGCGATCGATGATCAGGAAGTCCGCCCGCATCCCCGGTGCCAGCGTGCCGAAGCGGTCCTCCGCAAAGCCGGCATAGGCCGCGCCCTGTGTATAGGCTTTCAGCGTCTGTTCGAACGTCAGCCGCTCATCGGGATGCCAGCCGCCAAAGGGTTCGCCCTTGGCATCTTCTCTGGTCATCGCGGCGGCCATGCCGGGAAAGGGATTGGCAGATTCGATGCGGGCATCGGCCTGGCGCCAAACGCCAAAGGCACCTTATTGTTCAACATCGTCCGCCAGGCATAGGCGCCGCCAAGGCGCGGCTCGCCCATCCGCGCGATCGCCATGCGCCAGTCCGACGTCTCATGCGTTGGCTGCATCGATGCAATGATGCCGTGCCGGGCGAACATCGTCAGGTCCGCCGGATCGACGATCTGGGCATGTTCGATGCGCCAACGCCGGTCGCCCTTGTAGGTGTCGGACAGCTCGTCGATGGCGGCGAGGATTTCCGCGTTCGCCTTGTCCCCGATGGCGTGCACCGCGACCTGGAACCCGTCAAGCGCGACCCGGCTCATCAGGTTGCGGATCTGCGTCCCGTTATAGCGGGCGAGGCCGGTCTGCCCCGGCGCGTCGGCATAGGGCGCCTTCAGCCAGGCACCGCGCGAACCCAGCGCGCCGTCCATCAGAAACTTCGTGCCGACGGCGCGTAGATGATCGTCATAGAGCCAAGGGCTGGGGGATGAGCCGGCAATCAGCGTGGTCTGTTCCACGCCCATGGCATAGACCATCAGGCGCACGCGCAGCGCGCCCCGGTCGCCGGCGCGGCGAAACGCCTGCCAGTCCTGAATGTCGGTGCCCATGTCGGCGATGGCGGTGATGCCCCATGCCAGAAGCTGCTTCTGCGCCGCCTCCAGCGCCAGATCGTAATCCTTGGGCAGGGGCGCGGGCACCGCCTTTGTCATCAGCGACTGGGCATTGTCGACGAAGATGCCGCTGGGCTTGCCGCCGACCATTTCGATCCGCCCGCCCTCCGGGCTTCTGCTGGCGGCGGTGATACCCGCCACGCGCATCGCCGCGCTGTTGGCCCAGGCGGCATGACCGTCCACGCGGGACAAGAATACCGGCGTGTCGGGGATCACCGCGTCCAGTTCGGCAGCGGTCGGGAAGCGGCCAAGACCCCAGGCTTCCTGATTCCAGCCGCCACCCAATATCCATTTCCGGTCGGGATGCGCGGCGGCATAGGCGCGGATTTTCTCCAGCGCCTGCGCCAGCGATGTCGTATCGCTCAGGTCCAGCGTCAGCAGCTGGAAGCCCAGGCCCATGACATGGCCGTGCCCGTCGATCAGGCCGGGGATCAGCGTGCGCCCCTTGCCGTCCAGCCGATATTCCGGCCGGTCGGGCCGCTTGTCGCGCCGGTCGAGCAGCTTCACCACCTTGCCATCGTCGCCGATGACCAGGCCGGTAAAGCCGATGGTCTTCCCATCCTTGTCCAGCGCGATGCCGTTCACATTGTCGATCAGGCCATCGGCCAAAGCCGGGGCAGCGCCCAGCATCAGTGCCGACGCCGCGATCCATGCACGCAGGGCAGATTTCATACGCGCGTGATCCGGCGGATGAGGGCGCTGGTGTCCTGCTTGCCGCCGCCCATGGCCTGCACATCGGCATAATATTGGTCGATCATCGCCGCGACGGGCAGGGTCGCGCCATTGCTGCGCGCTTCATCCAGCGCCAGCCCCATGTCCTTGCGCATCCAGTCGATAGCGAAGCCGAAATCGAACTCGTCCGCCGCCATCGTCTTCCACCGATTGTCCATCTGCCAGCTTTGCGCCGCGCCGCCGGAAATCGCCTCGAACACCTTGTCGAGGTCAAGGTCGGCGGCCTGCGCGAAGCGAAGTCCCTCTGCCAGCGTTTGCAGCGTGCCGGAAAAGCAGATCTGGTTCACCATCTTGGTCAGCTGTCCCGCGCCCGCGCGCCCGACATGGACGATCCGAGCGGCATAGGCCTGCATAACGATCCTGGCGGCGGCGAAGGCGACCTCGCTGCCCCCGCACATGATCGACAGCTTGCCGTTCTGCGCGCCGGCCTGCCCGCCCGATACCGGCGCGTCGACGCTGTGGATGCCCCGGCTTTCGCCCTCGACCGACAATTGTCGGGCGATGCGCGCGGAAACCGTAGTGTGATCGATGAACAGGCTGCCCGGCTTCATGGTGCGGAAGGCGCCCTCACGACCCAGGGTGATGGAGGCGAGGTCATCGTCATTGCCCACGCAACTGATGACCACATCGGCGCCCTCCGCCGCCTGTGCCGGTGTGACGGCCGCGACGCCGCCATATTTCTCCACCCAAGCCTTGCTCTTGCCGATGGAGCGGTTGAACACGGTCATTTCGTGCCCCGCCACGGCCAGATGTCCCGCTACAGGGGCGCCCATGACGCCCAGCCCGATGAAAGCGATTTTTGCCATGGCGAAAAGGCATAGTGCCGGTTTCTTCAGATGGCCAGATGGGTTAGGGGGCCGCATGACCAAAATGTCCGCCACCGCAACGAGTCCCGACAACAGCCTGCCCGTGACGCTGGACGATATCGTCGCCGCGCGCGCCCGGATCTGCCCGTCGATCGTGCGCACGCCGACGCTGCACAGCAAGACGCTGTCGGACATGACCGGGGCGAAGGTTTTCCTGAAGTTCGAGAATCTTCAGTTTACCGCCGCCTACAAGGAGCGCGGAGCGCTGAACCGCCTGCTGCAATTGCCGGCGGAGGCGAAGGCGCGGGGCGTGATCGCCGCGTCGGCCGGCAACCATGCGCAGGGCCTTGCCTATCATGGCGCGCGGCTGGGCGTGCCGGTCACCATCGTGATGCCGCAGACGACGCCGTCGGTGAAGGTCATCCAGACCCAGGGCCATGGCGCGACCGTGGTGCTGCACGGGGAAAAGTTCGACGACGCCTATGCCCATGCCCGCGCGCTGGAGCAGCAGCGCGGCCTGACCTTCGTCCATCCTTTCGACGAGCCGGACATCATCGCGGGACAGGGCACCGTGGCGCTGGAAATGCTGGAGGATGCGCCGGAGATCGACAGCCTGATCGTGCCGATCGGCGGTGGCGGACTGTTTTCCGGGATGGGCACGGCGGCGCGCGCGCTCAAGCCCGACATCCAGCTTGTGGGCGTCCAGGCGGAGCTTTATCCGTCGATGTACGACTATGTGAAGGGCGCGGACCTGCCCTGTGATGGCGACACGCTGGCGGAAGGGATCGCGGTCAAGCAGCCGGGCCTGCTCACCCGCCGCTTCGTCGAAGCCCTTGCCGATGACATCGTGCTGGTCAGCGAACGGCGGCTGGAACAATCGGTCAGCCTGCTGCTGCAGATCGAAAAGACCGTGGTGGAAGGTGCGGGCGCCGCCGGGCTTGCCGCTATGCTGACCCATGGTGATCGTTTCAAGGGGCGGACCGTTGGCCTGGTCCTTGCGGAGGCAATATCGACACGCGCCTGCTCGCCAACGTGCTGCTGCGCGACCTTGCCCGCTCCGGGCGGCTGGCGCGGCTGCGCATCCGGCTTCAGGACCGGCCCGGCGCGCTGTTCCATGTCGCGCGCATCTTCGACGAGGAGCAGGTGAACATCATCGAGGTGTATCACCAGCGGGTGTTCACCACGCTGCCGGCCAAGGGCCTGATCACCGATATCGAATGTGAAACGCGTGACAAGGCGCATCTCGACCGCCTGATCGAGGCGCTGGGCGCTGCGGGCTACGAAGTGTCGCGGGTGGAACTGGCCTAGATAAGGTCGGGCGGTCGGAGAAAGACCGCCCCGCCAGCGTCAGATCCTAGAACGCGTTGCGGTGGATCAGCACCTTGAACGTGGCGAACAGAATGTGGATGTCCTTCATGATCGACCAGTCGGCGCGATATTCCAGATCGGCCTGAAGGCGCTGGGTAAGATCCTCACGCACTTCTGTCGCGCCGCGAAAGCCACGCACCTGCGCCAGGCCGGTAAGGCCGGGCTTCACCGCATGGCGATGCCAGTAACGGTCGTCAATGTCCCAGAACAGAAGGTTTTCCGCGCGTGAGCCGATGGCGTGCGGGCGGGGGCCGACGATGCTCATGTCGCCGTTCAGCACATTGAACAGCTGTGGCAGCTCGTCGATGCTGGTGCGGCGGATGAAGCGACCGACGCGGGTGATCCGATCATCGTCGCGCGCGGCGGAGCGCGTGCCGCTGGCATCGCTGCTTTCGACCCGCATCGATCGGAACTTGAAAATGTAGAATGGGCGGTTGCCAAGCCCGATCCTGATCTGGCGGAAGAACACCGGGCCGGGTGATTCCAGCTTGATCGCGATCGCCACGATCAACATGGGAATGCTGAGCAGGGGAAGGGCGGAGAGGACCATCAGAAGGTCGAAGGCGCGCTTGATCGCCCGGCTTTCCAATGTCGCTGGGCCGGCGGAGATGACGAGCGTTCGATTAGACCCCAACTGGCCCATCGACACCGCGCCGATGTCATCGAATTCCGGCACGCAGATGTCGGCCCGAATGTCGAGCGAATGCAGCAGAAACGCCCAGTCGCTGCGCCTCTCCGGGCTGCAATGCACGATCACGCGGTCGACATTGCGCACCAGCTGGCCGAGCCGTTGCATACAGAGCGGATCGCGCGGGTCGGGGAAGATGCCATGGTCGCTGGCCTGGATGATGGGGATATGGTGCCCCTCCATCTCCGCCATTTCGACCTGGTCGCAAATGATCAGCTCCACCTGCGGGTTTCCCCGCAGCATATGGTTGCCGACTTTCGCCACGCCAAAGCGCCCGGCAATAAGTGCGGGGAAGGACAGGGCCGCGCCGCAACCAAAGGCAAGGCGTGAAAAATCTTCCCCAGCCTTCAGGAAGAAGGCGACAAGGGTGACGGCGCAAACGGCGAAGAACAGCGCCGCGACACTGCGCCTCATGCTGAGCCAGCCGTCCAGTATCGCTTCCATTGCATATGCGTTGCCGTTGGCGGCGATGCCGAAATAGATCGGCAGCAGCACGGTCAACGTCGTCGCCAACGTGCGGACGCCCCATCCCAGATCATCCAGCAGCAGGCTGGCGAGCGCAAACATCGTGGCAATCGCCGCGAAATCCGACAGGGCCAGCATGAAGCGCAATGTTTGGCGGGTGCGCCGCTTGTCGTACTGAACGGCCTGGCTGAACCCGAAACCGGTGTCGGATGTCGATTGGGTTGGCCGCGGCGCTGCAAGATGACGATCCGCGCGCGCAGCACGATTTTTCAGTTGCGCATCCACCAGCATAATTTCCAACCCTGAAAGGCTCGTTGATCTGATTACAGGCTGATGCGACCCAAGCCCGGAGCGGACTCATACGCCTGCCACATATGGTTGCAATGACGTAAATCACACCTTTGGCAGCGATACTGCCCCGGAACGACACGCCGTTGCGCGAACGGGACGTGCTGCACGCGCGAACAAATCGGCCAATTGGCTGAGTAACGGGTTCAGGTCGTTGCCAATCTTCTCTTCGGGTTACCGCAACGTCGCATGCCATTAAGGAGTTTTGTTGGTAAATGGGCTTTTAAGTTGGGACGACGCGCGGCATAACCACGTCACTTCATTTTTCGCTGTCGGGGCACAAGGGTGAGCGCGCAGTTCCGGTTTCCCAGATTCTTTGTGACGAATCCGAGTCCCTGTCCCTATCTGCCGGGGCGGAGTGAGCGGAAGGTATTTACCGAACTGAGCGGCGCTCATGCCGGCGAACTGAACGACGCGCTGGGCCGGATCGGCTTTCGCCGTAGCCAGAACGTCGCTTATCGCCCCAGTTGTGCCGATTGTTCGGCCTGCGTTTCCGTGCGCGTGGTGACGGGCGAGTTCGTGCCCAACATGACACAGCGTAAGTTGTTGCGTCGCAACGAGGACTTGATTGTAACCGCCTGCAAGCCCTGGTCCACGCAGGAACAGTTCAGCCTGCTGCAACGCTATCTCAACCATCGCCATCCCGGCGGCGGCATGACGGAAATGGACGATGTCGATTATGCCGACATGGTCGAACAGACTCCGGTGGACAGCTGGGTCATCGAATATCGCGAACCGTCGCAGGACGGTCGCCCGGCCAAACTGGTCGGTGCCTGCCTGACCGACCGTCAGGGCGATGGGCTGTCGATGATCTACAGCTTTTACGATGCGGACCATGCGGACCGCCGGGGCCTCGGCAATTTCATCATTCTGGACCACATCCTGCGCGCGCACCGCGCCGGTCTGCCTTATGTCTATCTGGGCTACTGGGTCGAAGGGTCTAAGCGGATGGAATATAAGATCCGCTATCGCCCGCTGGAAAAGCTGTCGCGCAATGGCTGGGCCAGGTTCGATCCCGATGCGCAGGATGCCGCAATTCGCGAAGTCGCCGCCGACAACAGGAATGTGCCGGAATTGCCGATGGAACTGGCCGGCCTGTTCCGCAAATAAGGTGCGCGCGGTGCACGCCGCCGCTACCCCGATATTGTTTGAATTAGCAAAGGGCGCCGCGAACGCGTCGCGACGCCCTTTATTGCCTTGCCGAGCAGATCAGCGGCAGGAACAGGTCACCGTGCGCCGCGGCCGCGCGACGCGGCGCTTCGCCCGGTTGTAGGTGACAACCTCTTCCGTTACCGTGGTCGTTGTGGTGGTCGTCGTCGGCATGATGATCGTGGTGACGACGGGAGCGGGGTAATAGAAGCCATTGGCGATGTAGCCGCCTCCTCCGCTGGTCACGACGGTCGTCGACCCCGGCGCGCCATAGCCATGGTGCGGCGGCGGCGCGGGATATCCGACACCCGGCCCGCCGGCCCAATGCGGCGGGCGGTCATGCGGCGCAGGCACGCTGCCGCGATAGGCGCCGTCATATTCCCCGCTATAGGTGCGGCCATCGTCGCCATGCCATGTGCCGGTCCACCGACCGCTATATTCGTTGTTATAGGTGACGCCGCTGTCGCGATAGTCGACGTCATAACCCGGCGGTGGAGGCACGCGG
The DNA here is from genome assembly GCA_034519505.1 of Sphingobium sp. Lineage (GTDB taxonomy): Bacteria > Pseudomonadota > Alphaproteobacteria > Sphingomonadales > Sphingomonadaceae > Sphingobium. The sequence goes on from JAXHOI010000018.1 coordinate 28,800, forward strand.
CGGGCCGGAGGCGGCGGCAGGGGCCGGCCGCGCGGCGCGTCCTCGGCCCTGTCGATCGCGGCACCGGCGACCGCGCCCACGGCTGCGCCGACCAGCGTACCTGCGGTGCGGTTGCCGCGACCGGCGATCCGGTTGCCTGCCAGTGCGCCGACGGCCCCGCCGATCAGAGCGCCGCCCACGCCATCGTCGCGACGTGCGACCGGTACCGGTCCATAATCGTCATAGGCATAATCGTCGCGCCAATCCGGGTCATAGCCGCCCTCATAGCGGTCCCAGCGCACGCCGCTGCGCGTGTCGATGACCCGGCCATAACGATCGGTCAGCACCGCATCGTCGTAATAGCGTGACCAGCCATAGCCCGCCTGCGGCGCGTAGAAGCCATAGGTCGACCAGCTCGGAATATAGAAGCTGGGCTGCATCCAGTAACCCGGCAGCGTCCAGCCGACGACGGGGCGGCGATACGCACCCCAGCCGCCCGGCGCGCGCCACCCGGCATACCAGCGCCCATTGTGCAGACCGCCCCAGCGATGCGGCGTGCCGCCCGGTCGAACCATTCCGCCAGGATGTCCCATCCCGCCCGGATGCGCGCCGTGCATGGCGGAACCCGCCATCATCGCCCCGGTCGCCGCCGCCGAGTCGCCAGCCTGCGCCGGCGTACTGATCAGCATGGCGACACCCAGGCCAAGGGCGGGGAAAAGGCGGCTTTGCATGGTTAACGCTCCCTGTCGGTCCGGCCGCAAGATCCGGCTGGACAATCGCAATCGTTAACGCATTTTTTAGCACTCCGGTCCGCGCAAAGCCAAGAAAAGGGCGGTTAAAACCTGTCCCGAAACGGATCACAGGGTTACGGGATATGGTTAACCGCTGCGCGACCGATCTACGCTCAGCCGAGGGCGTCGATGACCGCTGCGACCAGAGCTTCCAGGCCCGCCTGATCCTGCGCGTCGAAGCGCGCGGGCACGGGGCTGTCGAGGTCCAGCACGCCGATCAGTTTGCCATTTTTCACCAGCGGCACGACGATTTCCGAACGCGATGCCGCGTCGCAGGCGATGTGACCGGGAAAGGCGTGGACATCCTCCACCAGTTGCGTGATGCGCGTCTGCGCCGCCGTGCCGCACACGCCCTTGCCCAGCGGGATGCGGATGCATGCTGCCTTGCCCTGAAACGGGCCGAGCACCAGTTCGTCGCCGACCATCCGGTAAAAGCCCGACCAGTTGAGGTCAGGCAGATACTGGCCGATCAGCGCGGACAGGTTCGCCATGTTGGCGATGGCGTCCGGCTCTCCATCGGTCAGCGCCTGCGCGGCGGCGATCAGATCGCGGTAGAGGTCGGCCTTCGGCCCGGCGGCGTCGATATCGAAAATAAACATGGCGCGGATGTAAGCACGCGGCTAGGCATTGACCAGAGGAGGATCGCAGGAACCGTGCATGGCTGTCGCCCTGTGCGCGCCTGACCGATAATCGAGCCGCCATGATCGCCCGTCCTCGTGCCTTTCTGCCCTATCTTCCGTTGCTGGTCGCGCTGCTTGCGACGCTCAGCTACTGGCCCGGCCTCGTCACCTATGACTCGGTAAGGCAATATGATCAGGCGCTCAGCGGCCTGTTCGACGATTGGCACCCGCCGATGATGGAATGGATCTGGCGTCAGATGATTCCGTTCTGGCCCGGCCCGGCGCCAATGCTGCTGTTGCAACTGCTGCTCTATGGCGCGGGGCTGGCAGGATTGATCGGCTGGGCGGCCCGGCGGGGCAGGGCGCGGTTGGCGCTGGCGATCGGATGTGTCGCCCTGATGCCGCTTTCACTCGCGCTGATGGGCGCGGTGCTGAAGGACTGCCTGATGGCAGGCGCGCTGATGGCCGCGAGCGCGCTGGCGCTGGCCGGTTGGCGGGGCAGCGGCACGGCGCGGGTGGCGTGCGTGCTGCTGGTGCTGTTCGCGGCTACCCTTCGCTTCAACGCCTTTTTGGCCGGGGTGCCGATCCTGCTGGTGGCGCTTGGCCCCGCAGTGTTCGCCACGCGATTGCGCCTCAGCATTGCGGCCATTGGCGCAAGTGCGATGTTGCTGGCGTCCATGCCGTTGGCCAATCGCGCACTCCATGCGCAAAGCAGCGACGTTGGCCTCTCGCTCGTCATCTTCGATCTGGCGGGGATCACTTACTATAGCGGGCAGGACGCCTTTCCCCCGATCCAGGGCGTGGGCGATCCAGTGGCGGTCGTACGCCGCTGCTACACGCCGGTCAAATGGGACAGCTTCTCCTGGTGGGTGGACCCGCTTTGTCCGATCCATTTCGAAAAGGTGCGTCAGGCGATGAAGCGCGGGCATGGCGGCGGCACCGTCTGGCTGGCCGGGAAGGTCGCGCGGCATCCCATCGCCTATATCCGGCACCGGCTGGGGCACTGGAACATCAACGCCCGCTTCTGGGTGCACGACTGGGTGGAACGGCCGATCCAGCGCGTATCCGCGCCCAATGACTGGGGCTTTCGCGTTGCCGCGCGCGGACCGATCGACTGGGTGGATCGCGCCGCGCGATGGAGTGCGTTGACGCCGCTGGACTGGCCGTGCGTGTGGATGGCGCTGGGCGCGGGCCTGTTGCTGGCGGCGCAGAGGCTTTCCTCGCGGGTGGCGATCCGGATGTTCGCCGGTTCCTCGCTGCTCTATGGTCTGGGCTATGGCGTGTTCAGCGTCGCGTCGGAACTGCGCTATTATCTCTGGACGATGATGGCGGGTGCACTGGCGCTGGTTATAGCGCTCGCGGATCTGCCCCGCGTTGCACTCGCCCGGCGCGGCGGGGTGCTGCTGTCGATATTCGGCCCCGCAGCCATCGTGGCGGCAGCCGCGGCTATGGCGCGGCTGTTCTAGCTGGCCGAAAATGTACGCCCCCGGCGCAAGGGGTTGCCGGGGGCGCTCTTCTGCGTCGCCGGATGCTGGCGGACGCTTCAGCCGATATTTTGGGGCCGATCAGTTGCCGACTTGGATCTGGGTGCGAGCCGGTGCCTCGCCGCGTTCAGCCATCGCCACCACATAGGCGACCGGCTTGCGCGCATTGGCGATGGTGATCCGCTTGCAGGCGACGTAGCTGCTCAGTTCCTTGCTGTCGCAAACCTGCGACGCGGCGACGGTGATGCGGCGGTTCAGTTCCTGCTGACCCTGGGCACTTGCCAGATTGAGGTCGGCATACGCGACTTTCACCGTGCGGTGTTGGGAACGAAGATTTCGGAGCGCGCATCGCGGGCTTGCGCGGTGCTGGATGCGGCGACCAGGCCGCCCGTGATGGCGATGGCGGCTACGGCGGACAGGATGGACTTGGGGGCGAACATTTCAACATCTCCTCGATCTGAATGAATCTTGTTTCTCGCCGGCCCAGTGCTGGGGTTTGGGGGCTTGGGTCGCAAAGGACCGGCGATGCCGGCGGGACCGCGTCGGGTCTTGGGTGGGTGCTTCGTCCGCGTTCCCGCCGTGCACAGTTTGTTTATGACGCTAGGGAAAGGCGCGCAGTCCGGCTTCGACCAGTGACCATAACGCTCTGCGAACGACCGACTGGCCGACGAACGGCAAAGGCCGCCGGACGAACGACGGCGGAAGATTTCAGCGCGATGAACGAATGTAACAAATGCGCTGAAGATGGGGATGAGGATGCAGGGTGCGCGCGAATCAAGCGGGCAATGTTGGGTATATTTTGGGGAGGCTGGAGCCGACCAAACTCCTCAGCGGGAAGCGGGACAAAGGAAAAGGCCTGCGGATCGCTCCGCAGGCCTTACTCTCTCCCTAGGCTTTCACGCCATCTTTGTGCGCGCGCTTAGCGCAGGCGACCACGCTGCACAAGATTGACAATCGCCAGCAGCACGATGGCGCCGACCAGCGAAACCAGGAAGGTGTTCAGCGTCAAAACGCTGTTGTTGATGGTGCCGCCCGAAAAGATCAGGCCGCCGATGAACGCGCCGATAATGCCGACGACGATGTTGAGCAGAATGCCCTGCTGTGCGTCGCGCGCCATCACCAGGCTGGCCAACCAGCCGACCACGCCACCTACGACAAGCCAAAGAATGATACCCATGCTTCTTCTCCTGAACCGGCGCCGTCGTCCCTCACGACGACGCTTCCCATCCGGTTGCGGAAAGAACAGACATGCCCGCGAAACGTTCCCTTCGTCTTTCGGACCATGTGGTGCGCGCGTTCGACATCCGCTTCGGACCGGATACTTCACGACTTCTGAACCCGAATTTGCGACCCTTTATCGCAACTGCGAAGGCAGAGGCATTGCGCGGCGACGCGGGCTGAGGCTTAGGCAGGATGAATAACGGCAAAAGCGGGGGCTTTTGATGAACTTTGCACTTTTGATGTTCGGGATGTTGCTTTCCTTTGTGATCACCACGTTGGAGCGCGATCATCGCCTGCAACGGCCCAGTCCTGTGCTGGTGCGCTCGGTCGGTTATGTCCTGGTGGGCGCGCTGATGGCCAGCGCGGTGATCCTGATCGCCTTTGCAGCTGGTGGCGGCATCTCGCTGCCCGCCTGACGGCCGGGTAGCGCATGGCTGGGAAGCGTCTCGGCGGATCGTGCCTGTGCGGGCATGCCACTTATGACGTTGCGGACGCATTCGATTATGCGTTGATCTGCCATTGCTCGCAGTGCCGCCGCGCGACCGGGGCGGCAGCCAAGCCCTTTGCCGGCATCGCCGCGCATCAGTTACGCCTGCATCATCCCGACCGGGTTGTGCGCTATGGCGAGGGCGCGGGGGAGGATGCGACCGCCCATGATGCACGCTGCGCGCGCTGCGGATCGCTGCTCTATTCGCTCGTGCGCGAAGGGGCCTTCGTCCACATAACGCTCGGTACATTGGTCGACACGCCCTCGATTCGCCCCAGCGCGCATATCCATGTCGCCTCGATGGTGGAGTGGGAAGTCATCGGCGACGACTTGCCCCGATTCCCGCAATTGCCGGCGGTTTAGGGCAGAGCGCCCCCTCCACCTTGAAGGGGGCGCTTGGTCCCTGCCTTACCAGATGTGTGCGCGCTGCTGGGGCGTCAGATAATATTTGCCATCCTTCACGCCAAAGGCGGCATACCACTGATCGACATTGCGCAGCGGCCCGATGACGCGGAACTTGGAAGGCGTGTGCGGGTCGCTCGCCACCTGTTGACGGATGTCGTCATCCCGCTGCTTGTCTCGCCATGCCTGCGCGAAGGCGAGGAAGAAGCGCTGGTCCCCGGTCAGGCCGTCGATCACCGGCGCAGGCTTGCCGCCAAGCGAGGCATGATAGGCATCGAGCGCGACGAGAACGCCGGCCATGTCCGCAATGTTCTCGCCCATGGTCAGCTGGCCGTTCACATGCGTGCCGGCCACCGGCTCATACCCGTCATACTGTTTGCCAAAGCCGGCGGCTTCCGCGTTGAAGCGCTGCGCGTCCTGCGCCGTCCACCAGTCGCGCACCGCGCCGTCGGCGTCGATCTTGCGCCCCTGATCGTCGAAGCCGTGGCTGATTTCATGGCCGATGATCGCGCCGATCGCACCGTAATTGACCGCCGGGTCGGCCTTCGGATCGAAGAAGGGTGCCTGCAGGATGCCCGCCGGAAAGACGATCTTGTTTTCCAGCCCGCCGTTGTAGGCGTTCACCGTCTGCGGGGTCATGCCCCACTTCTTGCGGTCGACCGGCTTGTCAAGGTCGGACAGCTTATAGGCCCATTCAAACGCGCCGGACCGCTGCACATTGCCGTACAGGTCCTTCGGATCGACCTTCAGCCCCGAATAGTCCCGCCATTTGTCGGGATAGCCGACCATCACGTCCATCCGCGACAGCTTCTCCAGCGCCGCTGTCTTGGTGGCGGGCTGCATCCAATCGCTTCCCTCGATCCGCGCTTTCATCGCGACTTTCAGATTGGCGACCAGTTCATTCATCATGGTCTTCGACTGGGCCGGGAAATAGGTTTCGGCATAAGTGCGGCCAAGCAGTTCGCCCAGCGTCGTGTCGATCAGGCCCGCCCCCCGCTTCCAGCGCGGGCGCAGCTGGTCCACGCCGGAAATCGTCTTTGTATAGGCAAAGCGGCTGTCGACCCATGCCTTGGGCAGGTAGGGTGCCGCCTGGTGGGCGACATGGAATGCCTGCCAAGCCTTCAGCACGTCCAGCGGGGTCTTGTCGTACAGTGCGGCGATTGCCTTGATCGCGCTGTTTTCGTTGACGATGGCGTTGTCGCGCTTGGCGATGCCCGCGGCCGTCAGATAGGCGTCCCAGTCGATGCCGGGGGCATAGGATTGGAGCTGCGCGATGCTCATCGGATTGTTGATCTTCTCGATCTCGCGCCGGTCGGCCTGCGCCCAGCTGACTTTCGCGATCTCCGTCTCAAACGCCAGCACAGCGTCGGCCCATTTCGCGGCGTCGGGATAGCCCGCCATGGTGAAGGTCCGCTCGATATAAGCGCGATAGGCGTCACGCTGCGGCTTGAACCCTTCGGTCAGATAATAGTCGCGATCGGGCATGCCCAGCCCACTTTGGCCGATCCACAGCGTATTCATGGTCGGCTTGGCGGGGTCGGCATAGACGTCGGGGCTGACGATGGAAGCGCCGAACCGGCCCGATGTCTGGCCCATGTAGCGGGTGAAGGCGGCCTTGTCGGCGATCGCCGCAACCTGCGCCAGATCGGCCTTCAGCGGCGCGTCGCCGCGCGCTTCCACGCCCGCTTCGTCAACGAAGCTACGGTACATCGCGCCGATCTGCGTCGTGGCGGGCGCATTGTCGATAAGGGCGCGGACCTGATCCTGGGTCAGGTTGAACACGTCGTAACCCACGCCTGCGGACGCCTGATCGGCGGGGATCGGCGTGCGGGCGAACCATGCGCCATTGGCATAGAGGTCGAAATCGTCGCCCGGCTTCACCGCCTTGTCCATCGCCGTCAGATCGACGCCCCAGCTGCCGAAATGCAGCGGCTTGGGCATTTGCGGCGCGCCGGCGGGTGTGGCGGCGGCCGTATTTTCCGCCGGCTTCGCGCCATCGGCTCCACCGGCCACAGCCGCGCCCGCAATCGACAGAGCGCTCGCCGCGGCCAGCAACAGAATCGTCTTCTTCATGCCTATGTCCCCTCTTTCGAATGTCGAACCGGCCCGGTTCGCCGCATGGCGACTCGCATGGACCGACGATTGAACGGGAACCTAGCGCGCTTTTCCTGGCCGTGCCGCGCATTTCGACAGGCGGCGTGACCGACCGACAAAGCGGACGGGGCCAACCCGTCATTTCCAGTAAAGCGACCGATATTCATTGACTTGTTGGAATTGGGGGCACAGCCTGACGGGCAAATGGGTCGCGACTCTGTGGGTGGGAGAGATCGCATATGACGCAGCCGCAATCCGTGCCGGGCGCACCGGCCCCATACGATCGCACGGCTCGCCGCGCGACCGGCCTGCTGCTGGCGGTGCTGGGCGTCGGGTTGGGCTGGTCGATGGCGCTCAATGGCTTTGCGCTCGCGATCCTGATCCTGCTCTTTCCGGTCGCGGTCATCGTCTATTATCTCTGGCGCTATCCGCTGCGGCCCCGGCACGACGCCATCGCGGACAAGCGGCGCGCCTCGGACGAACCGCCGGTCAAGATCGCCAAGCGCATCTTCCTGTTTTCCGATGGCACCAACAATTCCAGTGCAAAGCCGTTCAAGACTAATGTCTGGCGGCTGTACCAGTGCATCGATTTCGGCCCGGATCAGGCGGGGCAGGTGCTGCAGATCGGCAATTACAACAACGGCGTGGGCACATCGACGTTCAAGCCGTTCGCGATCCTTGGCGGCATTTTCGGCTTTGGCCTGCAACGCAATGTCCTGCACCTCTATCGTTTTTTGTGCCGGAATTATCAGCCGGGCGATAGCATCCATGCCTTTGGCTTCAGCCGGGGAGCGTTTACCATCCGCATGCTGGTCGCGCTGATCGCCAGTCAGGGCGTGTTGACCGATTATGTCGACGAACGCGATCTCGCCCGCAAATCGGCGGCGCTTTATCGCGAATTCGTGCGCGGGAATGAACCCAAGCTGTTCCCCTATGTCACGCGCCTCGTGCGGTTCCTGCGCGATCGATGGATCGCCTTTACCGGCTGGCTCGCACTGGACCTGACGCAGGACGCGGACAATCCGGTCGACCATCCCGACATCGATTTCGTCGGCGTGTGGGACACGGTGGCGGCCTATGGCGGGCCGGTTCTGGAAATCACGCGCGGGATCGACGAATGGATCGCGCCGCTGACCATGCCCGACTATATGCTCTCGCCCAAGGTGAAGAAGGCGCGCCACGCCCTTGCCCTGGACGATGAGAGGGAGAGCTTTCATCCGTTGGTCTGGGACGAGGTGGCGGAGGTGGAGCGGCGCGGCACCCATCCCAATATGGTCGAAGGGCGGCTGAAGCAGGTGTGGTTCTGCGGCATGCACGCCGATGTCGGCGGCGGCTACCCGGATGACAGCCTCTCCTATGTCTCGCTCGCCTGGATGCTGGACGAACTGAACCCCGATGCCGATCCGGCCGCGCCCGGCCATATCCGGATGGTCGCGGCGGAGGAAAAGCGCATTCGCGACATGGCCAACGCCTTCGGCCCGATCCATGACAGCCGGGAGGGGCTGGCCTCCTTCTATCGCTATCAGCCGCGCAAGATCGACGCGCTGCTCGACCATGGCGGCGATCAGGCGATGATTGCGCGCACCCTGTCGCTGCGCGATCCGCGGATCAGCCGCCTTCGCGGCGGGCATCTGCGCGGGTTGCTGACCGATTGCGTGGTGCATTCCAGCGTACTGGTGCGCATCGCGACGGGCACCGACAATTATGTGCCCTTGGGCCTGCCGGAAAAGTTCAGCATCGACCTTAGCCGCCATCCCTTTCTGGGCGAGGCGGCGGGGAAGGAATGTACGTGTTCCGTCCAGCAGCTTACCGACCCGCGGGTGCGCCACAATCGCGCATTGGTTCAGGAGCAGATGTGGAACAGCGTGTGGCTGCGCCGCTGGATATTCTTCATCACACTGTTTCTGGCGTTGGCGCTCGCCGCCATGCCGTTATGGGTGGACTGGATCATCGGCCGCGCGCCCGAAGCGGATGGGCGCTGGGTGGGCGGCATAGTCGCGGGCCTGTTTCGCGGCGTGTTGCCCGGTTTCCTGTCGCCCTGGTTCGCCAGTTTCGACAAGGCGCCGTTCCTGTTCCTCTTCCTGCTGGGCGGCATCATCGGCAGCCGGGCGGTGGGCATCGGCATGGAAGCATCGCTGCGCGATCGCATTCGTGACCTGTGGTGGGCGGGGCTGGAGCGGCGGGCGATCACACCGGGGCCGGACGACTGGCTGACCCGCCTGCGCCACGACCGGCGCTACCAGCGCTTCCTGCAACTCTTCAAATGGCGGCTCGTGCCGCGTTATGTCATGGGTCCACTGATGCTGGCGGGCATCCTCTATGTGCTGGCGGTGGCGGGGGGACAGGCATGGCTGTCCTATGCCGAGCGGTCCGGGCGCTTCTGCACCACGGCGGGGGTGCCCGATACCGACCGGGTGCCGCCCGAAAGCTGGCCGGAGAGGGCGCAAGGGCGTCTGCGCCTCGACGATCCGTGCAATCGCATCGGCTACTATGTGTCGAAGGGGGCGACCTATGAAGTCACGCTGACCGACATAGACGACTGGCGCGACGACAGCGTGGTGCTGGTCGATCATGCCGCGAACCTGCCGACCGATGGATTCGACAGCTTCTTTTCCTCCCAGGCGGAGGCGGACGGCAGCGTGCTGCGCGCATGGGGGAAGACCGCGACCTTCCTGCTCGCAGCGCCGTTCCGCCGGATCGTGCCGGCGAAATGGATGCAGCCGCTGATGATCCTGCGCAACGGCCCGCGGTTTAGCGACCGGCTTTACATGGACACGCTGAAATTCGAAGCGGTGGAGCCGGTGATCGATCAGGCGAAGGGAGGGGACGTTGTCATGTCCGCCGACCGACCGACGCTTTACCGCGCGCGCTTTGTCGCGCCGATCAACGGGGAATTCTTCATCGCCGCCAATGACGTGGGCGGTCGCTGGTTCTATCGCAACAATCACGGCACCGCGCAAGTCGCGATAGAGCGCACCGCGCTGCCGGCGGAAGATTGAATGGAGGGGCGGGTTAGCTACCCACCCTTCGCCTTGGCGATCATCGCGTCCCACTGGTCCCATGCAATCGCCCGACCGGGATAAGCGACACTGGCGAAGGGCCAATCCTTGCGCATCCACGCGACGACCCAGCGATATAACTCCGCATCGAACCCGGCGTCATATTCGGCCTTTGTCACCCACAGGCTGACCACCGCGTCATATCCCTTCACCCGACTGGGCGCGACATAGACGCTACCGCGCTCCCTGCGGCCATCCGGCGTCAGCACGGCAAAGGCGAAAGATTCCCGGCGACGAAATCGTCCCTGCTCATTTTCCATGTCTCGCATGGCGTCGGCATCGCTAATGCCGGGGTGGGGCCAGTCGGTGCTGCGCGAAAACGTCTTTTGCAGATGTTCGATGGACGACATGTAAGCGTCGAAATCGATCTTCACCACATCGGGGCCAAGCGGCACGAGCTTGAACGTGGTCGTTTCGACAAGGGTCGGGACGGGGAAGTCGGGCGCGACGAATGTAGCGAGCGGCGCGGATGGCGCGGGGGTGGCATCTGCCGGTCGGGCGAAGATCGCAGGAGCGGGCAGGCTCAGCCCCATTGCCAACATCGCCGCCATGATTGCCCGAATGCCCATTATCCGCCCCTTCCAAGCCAGGTCAGGTCAAAGCGCGCCAATGTGTCGATCCATCGCGCCCCACTGGCCCATGGGAATGCTGCGCCGGGGCGGCTTGGTCCGCTACCCCCCGAATGTTGATGGCGACCATCGATCGGGCAAATGTGCCGCACATTTGTCCACGCACACCGATGCAGCATCTATCGCAACACCACGCGCATCTGCACCAGCGCGTCGTCGCCGACGCCAATCGCCTCGGCCCGCTGTACCGCGACCTTGACGGGGAGCAGATAGCCGCCCTCTCGCGGGATCAGCGACGTGGTGAAGGGGGTGTCGCCGATCCGGGCCTCCACCGGCACGCAGCCCCAGCCATAGCTGGCGATCCGCGCTTCCGCGCGCACCGTATCCACCAGATCGTCGGCAACGGGCGCGAAGACGAAGAGGGCGGGGCCGCGCCAGGCGATCAGCCGCGCGGGAAAGGTCAGCCAGTCCATCGGCGCCGCTCAGCGCCCGGCCAGCGTCTTCACATTGGCAAGATAGGTGCGCCCGACGCGGATCTCAGCGCCGTCGGGCAGGCAGGCGAACCACACACCGGTGCCGTCGTGACGCAGGCGGGTGATGGTGTCGCGCCGCACTATATGGCTGCGGTGCAGGCGGATGAAGCGTTCCGGGTCCAGCCGCTGCTCCAGCGCCGTGATGGTTTGATGCAGCAGATAGCTGTGATGGCCGACATGCAGGCGCATATAGTCGCGCTCCGCCTCGATCCGGTCGATCTGGTCGACACCGACGCGCACCAGTTCCGAACGATGCGGGACCCAGAATTCCTGCGCCCAGGGGCTGTCGGCGGCGTCGCCCTGCGCGGCATCGACGGTGGCGGGGGCCGCCGCATGATCGGCCCGCACCTTGTCGATCACGCGATCGACCGCGCGAGAGAGGCGGTCGCCGGCAATCGGCTTCAGCAGATAGTCTACCGCAGCGACGTCGAACGCCTCCACCGCGAACTTGTCGAACGCGGTGACGAAGATGATGGCTGGGCGGTGCGCAGACTTTCCGATCGCGCGGGCGACGCCCATGCCGTCCAGCCGGGGCATGGCGATGTCCAGCAACAGCAGGTCGGGGGTCAGCCCGTCCACCAGACGCAGCGCCGCTTCCCCGTCATTGGCCGTGCCGACCAGGTCGATGCGCGGTTCGCGCGCGCACAGCATCTGCAACCGCTCCACCGCGAGCGGTTCATCGTCGACGATCAGGGTGCGGATGCGGGGCTGCGTGTCCATGCCGCCGATTGTTTCCACGGGCCAGGGCATCGCGTCAACAGCCTGCGCGATGCTGTGGCATCAACAACTTGACGGCAAAGCCCCCGCCATGGACCGGGCCGGCCAGAAAACTCGCCTGATCGCCAAAGCGGGCGGTCAGCCTGTCGCGCACATTGGCCAGGCCGATGCCGTTCGATGCGATCATGTCCGGATCATCGCCGGGCACCGCCTCGCCATCGTCGGTGACGGTCAGCGCCAGCTTCCCGCCTTCATCCGCCGCGCGGATCGTGATGGTCACCGGCCGGGTGGTGCGCGACACGCCATATTTGATCGCATTTTCGACCAGCGGCTGAAGGATCAGGCCGGGTACGCAGCAATCGAGCAGGGCATCGGGTATCTCTATCCGCGTGCGCAATCGCTCCGGAAAGCGCACCGCCTCGATATCCAGATAGAGTTTCTGAAGATGCACTTCTTCGGAAAGCGGCACATCATCCAGCGGATCGGATGTCAGGCTGGTGCGGTAGAAGTTCGACAGGCTCATGATCATCGCCTCCGCCTCGTCATTGCGGGACTTCAGCACCAGACTGGACAGCGAATTGAGCGTGTTGAAGAGGAAGTGCGGATTGACCTGATAGCGAAGCGACCGCAGCTCCGCCTGCTGTGCCGCCCGCGCCAGCCGTGCCGCCCGCCGTTCGGCGCGGCCGGAATCGCTGGCATAGGAAAGCGCGAGATAGAGCGAGGCCCAGGCGATCAGGAAGAAATAGCGCGTAACGGCGAGTTCGCCCACTTCCTGCCACGCGTCCATCTTCTCGACGCTGTGGTTCGAGATGTCCTGAAACATGCTCGCCTGATCGTAGACATTGAACATGTAGTAATTGGCGCCGCCCACCGCGATCGCCACCGGAATCGCCGTCAACGACGCGATGGCGACGCGCGCGCCGATGCTGAACCGGTCGAACCGCCGCAGCACAAGATACAGGCACCAGGTCAGGACGATGCCGATGACCGTCACCACAATTCGCCGAATCGCCATTTCGCCCTGTGATTCAAACCCCACGATCAACGATCGCAGGGTGACGATAATCACGTAGAACAGCCAGAAACCCAATATCGAATATAGCGTGACGGCGGGGGAAATGCCGCGCTCGTCATCATCATCGTCCATTTCCATGATGAACAGATAGACAGGAATCGCGGCAAAGTCGCCATGCCGGGCACGCATCGGTCGAAAGGCCAAGGCGGTTGGTCGATCCACTGCACCTGCCGAAGATCGCCGGGAACGCCCCCGGCATTCGTCCGTTGGCGTGCTGCGGATGACGCATATACATGTAGGAGAGCAGGCATGAACGACATTACCCTACCCAAGGACCAGACGCCCGAGGCAAAGGAACGCGGGCAGCAGGATCGCCCGATGAGCGAAGAGGAAGCGCTGGAACAGGCGCTGGAAGATTCGATGGACGGATCCGATCCCGTTTCGCTGACGCAGCCAGGCAAGCACAAGGAAGACAAGGATAAAACCGACTGAGAAAAAGGCGCTGGGAGGCTGTCCGCCCTTGCGATGGCGACAAGACAATGGTCGAACGGCTATCGGCTCGTCGCGTCCGTTCGGCTTTTTGTGTTGCATTGCAGCATGGCTTATGGTCCGATGTGAACGCGGGCCGAACGCGCGCTTAATGAATGGCTAACCATCTGGGGCGCATGTTCGGGCTTGTCTGGACTTGGTAGAGTCGAAAGGCAGAGCATGGGCATATCATCGGCAAGGCCGGCGGACGGCGCCATAACACTGGCGGAAATGCGCGAATTCGCCAGCTTCACGTCCGCTACGCAACGGTACATTCGTCGCTCCCTGGACATCGGGCTGCATCGCCGCGACGCGATGGAGGTTTGGAGCCGCGATCTGGTTGAAGCGGCGAGCATCCGGGCGCAGGCGCGGGTGTATGACCGGCTCGATCATATCAAGTCGATGATCCCCGACGATAGCGGGCTGGATCAGGTGGAACCGTTCATGGCGCCGCTGGTCACGATTTCCGCGTTCGATCTGGGGCAGGATAGGCTGACCAGTTTTTCGGCCTATCGCTTCCTTTACGAGCGGTTGATCGGCGCAGGCGCGCGACCATGGCTGCCTGGTGCGTTCTGCGCGGCCGCCAGCCTGCCGCACCTGCACCCTGAAAAGCGCCGTGGCCTTTTGCAGTCGATCAGCGAGGCGGCAGCGACCGCCGTCGGCTGGTCCAATCGCGAGCCCAATTTCTATCCCGAATGGGTGGACAAGGTGGACGTCGACAAAGCGCCCAACTGATCGCACGTAACGAGGGCAGGATAATTTTCGGGGGCGCTCCATGCGGGGCGCCCCTTTCCTTTTCTGGAACGAGTTGGTCGTGCAGGCCGCAAGCGGGCTTTGTCTTCGCCGGCGGACGGCGTAGGATCGCAGGCGTAACATTTGAACCGGAGTGCCCCATGCACTGGATGCTGTTGCCGCTACGCCGCTATGTCCGCTTCACCGGCCCGCGTGAATACTGGATGTTCGTGCTGTTCCTGATCCTTTGTCTCGTTGCGCTCAGCTTCGTGGAGGCAGCGCTTGGCTTGGGCGAAACGCAACGCTGGGCGGCGCAGGCAATGCCGGGCGGCTGGGCCATGGGTGGCGGGGTGCGGCATAATGGAGGGCCGCTGATAAAGCTGTTCGTACTGGCGACGTTGATCCCCGGTCTGGCCGTGGGTGTACGCCGTCTGCACGATACGGACCGCCCCGGCTGGTGGCTGCTGATAGGGCTCATCCCGCTGATCGGCGCGATCGTTCTGTTCGTTTTTCTGGTCAGCGGCGGAACGCGCGGTCCCAACCGCTTCGGCCCCGATCCGATCGAAGTCGGCGAGGGGGAACGGCATGACCTCTAAAGTACGCCGCCATAGAGGCTGAAGAGGATGATCGACACGACGCCGGCAAGGAAGCCGCCCATGAAGCGCCGAAAGTCGGTGCAGTAATTGCTGCGGTCCATCGGACAGTTCCTGCCAGAGAGAATGGAACGCGACCCGCCCGCGACCTAGGCCGGGCAAGCGCGTCCGTCCAATGACAAATGCCGTCAGCCGTTGTCGCGCCGCGCTCTATAATGCAGCGTGCGGCATGAAATCAGAGAAGATATTTCAGGCCGTGCAGCGTCACCGGGCGACCACCCTCGCACACCGGTGCGGCGATCAGGCGCATCCATCTGGATCGACCGTTTGTCGGGCATATCTCCACATCGATCGTGAAGCCGCGCTGGTGCGATATGGCATAGCTGCGCAATCGTTCCATCGCGGCGCGCGAATGTTCGGCATAGAGGGCAAGCGGCTGTTCCCGACGCAACTGCGCATCCGTCGAGAGGCCGAACATTTCGAATACGCGCGGCGACCAGCGCAGGGTGTTGTCGCTGAGCCGGCATTCCCAGAAGCCGACGCCGGCACGCTCCATTTCCTGGGCAACGGCATCGTCAAGCGCCGTGACCGCAGGCATCGTTTGCCCGAACACATGGCCAAGGCCAAACCGCTCTCCACGCTCGAACAATGGCCAGCTGTGGTTGAGCGGCAATGGTTCGGCTGGGCGCACGCGCATTCCTTTCGATGAGGGGGCAGCCCGCGTCTTAACAAGCGGGAGTTTACCAAAGATTGAAGCATATAAGGCTCGCGAGGGGAGCGGTGGTCGTGGCCCGGCCAACCTTGCGCGGTCGCCATTTCGTCATGCTTTGGCCGTGATTGCGGGCGATGCATCCCGTCCGGGTCATCAATGGTGGGGTTGCGATGCGTTTTTATACGGGGCTTTTTACGGGTATTGCGAGCATCATGCTGCTTGGTGCGGCGGCAAAGGCGCCTGTGTCCCTGAATGTCGGCCTCGAGCAAATCATTCCCGGCGAGATCAACGGTGCGCCGGTACGCCTGCGCGTCATCGCATCTGGTCCGCGAACCCTTTTCCTGAACCCCTCGGCCGTCAGTCGTCTTGGTCTGTCGGCTGGCTTCTTCGGGGGGCAGGCGCGGATTGGCCCGGTGAAAAAGCCGGTCAGTAGTGCGGTCATCTCTTATGGTATCGAACGGCAGGTCTGGAAGCATCGCGTGTTGTGGAGCGATGCCGATTTCGCACCGGGCGCCGATGGCGGCGTAGGGCCGGGCGGCGTGCCACAGGATGTCGTGACCTTTCGCCTGAGCGGACCTGACGGCGGACGAACGCATGTCTTGCCGATGGTTGAGGTGGAGAGCAGCTATGGCGCGCTGGGCCTGGTACGCGCCATCGGCGGAGCGCAGGTCGCGATCCTGTTCGATCCGATGAGGGACGATAACCTGGCCACGGCCGCAGCGGGAGCGGCGCTGTCGTCACAGCTGGGCGGGCAGCTCAAGGGACCAGCCCGCCCGGAAATGATCCGGCTGAACGTCGCGCGCCCGGTTCGCGCGCTGACGCTGGATCAGCCGTTGCAGGTCGGGCCGCTATCGCTTCACGACTTGATGGTGCGGGTTGGCGATTTTGCCGACGGACGGACCATCGCGGACAGCGATGAGGCCGACAGCAGCGAAATCGTCGTGGTGGGAAAGAAGGGGCGGCAGCGCGCAGTCTATAACATCACGCTTGGCCGCCGCGCGCTCGCTCGCTGTTCCAGTCTGGTTTTCGACAAGCCGCGCAAGCAGATTCGCCCGACCTGCGAGATTGACGAGCGGCACGGACAGGGGTGCCAAAGTCGGCATCGCCCCCCCCCCCCCCCCCGGCTATTCGTGGCGCAGCGCGTCTATGGGATTGAGGGAGGCCGCGCGGCGGGCAGGGAAATAGCCGAAGACCACCCCGATCGCTGCTGAAAACATGAATGCCAGCAGGTTGATCTTCGGGTCAAAGGTGAAGGGCACCTGCATCAGTGGGGCGATGGCGAGACTTGCCGCCAGCGCGATCAGCAGGCCGATCAACCCGCCCAGGCACGACAGCACGATCGCCTCCACCAGGAACTGCATCAACACCTCGCGCGCGACCGCGCCGATGGCAAGCCGGATGCCGATCTCCCGCGTCCGCTCCGTCACCGACACCAGCATGATGTTCATGATGCCGATGCCGCCGACCAGCAGCGATATGCCCGCGACCGTGCCGACGATCTGCGTTAAGATGGTGGTCGTGCCGGTCAGCGTGTCGCTGATCTGCTTGGTATCGAACACGTTGAAATTGTCCTGATCGCCCGGTTTGATCTTGCGCCGTTCGCGCATCAGGTCCTCCAGCGTGGATTGGACCGCGCTGGTGTCATAGGCGTCGTCGACCGCGACCATGATCAGGCCGATGTCGCGATTGCCGGTGAAGCGGCGCTGGACGAATTTGATCGGCATCACGACGACATCGTCCTGATCCTGTCCAAAGCCGCCCTGACCGCGCGTCGAGAGCAGCCCGATCACCTGACATGAAACGCCGCGGATGCGGAAGCGCTTGCCGATGGCGTCTGCGGTCTTGAAGATGTTCGTCTTCAGCGTCGAACCGATGATGCAGACGGCTTTGCCGGCCTCTTCCTCTTCCGGCATGAACAGACGCCCTTCCGCCAGCTTCCACTGCTGCGCCTCGAAATAGCTGGCGGTGGTGCCGTTGACGGTGGTGGACCAGTTGTTGCCTTCGTAGATCGCGATGCCGGTCGTCTGTGCCTGCGGCGCGACGGCGCGCACGCCGGTCAGCTGATTGGCGATGGCGGTCACGTCCTCCGGCTTGAAATCGGGCGGGCGCGGGCCGCCGCCGCCCCGGCCGAAACCCTGACCGGGCCGCAGTTGCAGGATGTTCGCGCCCAGCGAGGAAATCTGCTGCCGCACCGCCGCCGTCGCGCCGTTGCCCAGCGTCACCATGGTGACAACCGCCGCCACGCCGATGATGATGCCCAGCGTCGTCAGGAAACTGCGGAGCTTGTGCCGCATGATCGCGCGAAAGGCGAGGATGATGGTGGTGCCTAGCATCGGATGCGGTCCTGCGCCCTGTTTCTCATGCCGCCGGTTCCTGCGACTTGGCGCCGGCCTCGATCCGTTCGACCAGCCCGTCGCGGAAGTGGACGACAGTGCGGGCGAATGCGGCCATGTCCGGCTCGTGCGTCACCATCAGCACGGTGATGTTGCTGTTGCGGTTGAGGTCGGTGAGCAGTTCCATGATCTCAACCGATCGCTCGCTGTCCAGATTGCCGGTCGGCTCGTCCGCCAGCAGCACGTCGGGATGCGTCACGATGGCGCGGGCGATGGCCACGCGCTGTTGCTGGCCGCCCGACAGTTCGGCGGGGGTGTGGTCCCACCATTTGTCCAGGCCCACTTTTTCCAGCGCGGCCATGCCCATGTCGCGCCGTGTCTTCTTGTCCTCGCCGCGATAGAGCAGGGGCAGTTCGACATTTTCCAGCGCCGTGGTGCGACTGAGCAGGTTGAAGCCCTGAAACACGAACCCCAGATAGCGCCGCCGCAGCAGCGCCCGCTGGTCGCGGTCCAGATTTTCGACATGGACGCCGCGGAACAGAAACTCGCCGGCGGTCGGCACGTCCAGACAGCCCAGGATGTTCATGGTGGTCGACTTGCCAGAACCCGATGGCCCCATGACGGCGATGAAGTCGCCCGCCATGATGTCCATGTTCACGCCCTTCAGCGCTTTAAACGCGGTCGGGCCGCTGCCGAACACCTTCGTTATATTGCGTAGCCGGATGAGCGGTTCATTGGCCATTGCCCGCTCCGTTGCCCGCAGCGCCGCCATTGGTCCGGGGGGTGCTGCCTGCGCCGCCGGTCGGCGCATTGCGGCGATTATCGCTGCCTTCGCTGCGGGGTGCGCTATTATTGCCGCCGGGCGCAGATGGGGCCTGTCCGCCCTGCTGGCGCGGCCCGCCACCGCCATTGCCGTCATTGTCTTCGGCCGGGGGTGTCTGTCCGGCGGCCAGCTGGCCGGTAATTACCTTGTCCCCTTCCTTGATGTCGCCCGACAGGATGACCGTCCGGGTGCCATCGCTGTCGCCCACGGTCACCTGCACCGCACGCGGCTTGCCGTCGTCGCCCTGGACATAAAGGGTCTGGGTCGAGCCCGCTCCGAAGCTGACGGTGCGATTTGCGCCGCCGCCGCGCCGACGCGGACCGGGGATGATCGAGCTGGTGATGCCACCGCCTGCCCTTCGCCTGCTGCGGGGTGAAGCGCAGCGCGGCAGTTGGGGATCAGCAGCACGTTGGAAAGCCGCTTCGTCACGATGTCCGCCGTCGCCGTCATGCCCGGCACGCAGGCTCTCGTCAGGATTGTCGACCGACAGCACGGCGGTGTAGGCGACCACCGTGTTCCCTGTCGTCGCCGCGCTGCTTGCGGTGCTGGACGATGAGCTGGTGCTCGAAGCGTTGGAGCCGACATTCACGCGGGTGATGCGCGCGGGGAAGCGGCGGCCCGGAAAGGCGTCCACGGTGAACGTTGCTTCCTGTCCGTCCTTCACCTGACCCACATCGGCCTCGTCCACCGATACCTCGACCTCCATCTTGGTCAGATCCTCGGCCAGCGTGAACAGCACCGGCGCGTTGAAGGATGCCGCGACCGTCTGCCCCGGCTCGATGTCGCGGGACAGGACGACGCCGTTCACCGGCGACACGATCTGCGCGATGGACAGGTTGGTCTGGGCGGAGGAAAGTTGCGCGTTGGCGACGCCGACCTGCGCCTGCGCGGCGCGCAGTTGCCCGGCGGCGGATCGGAAATTGGCGCGGGCGCTGTCGAGTTCCGTCTTCGACGGCACCTTGCCGCCCGAAATGCGGAACACCTCTTCCTGCCGGTCCAGCGTCGCCTTTGCCAGGGCAACCTGCGCCTGTGCCTGCGCGACGCCGGCCTGCGCGCTCGTCACCTGCGCGCGGTTCTGGTTCACCGTGTCGACCAGACGCCTTGTGTCCAGTTCCGCAAGGCGCTGGCCCTTGGTCACCTTGTCGTTTACATCGACGAAGACCTGCGTGATCTTGCCCGATTGTTCGGAACCGACATCCACCTGATTGACGGGTTTCAGATTGCCGGTTGCTGACACCGTGACGGTCAGGTCGCCCTTGCGCGCGGCGCGGGTGGCATATTGCACCTCGTCCCCGGAGGAAAAGCAGCGTGAGAGGCCGAACAGCACCAGCAGCAGGACCAGCCCGATGCCGCCCCATTTCACCCACTTCGCCCATGGCTTGGGTTGCGGCGTGCCCAGAAATTCGTCGAGATCGGTCGCGGGCGTCGTGCTGTCGTTCATTGCCGGTTTCCGTTCGTGGCAGCGGACAAGCCCGCCGCGTCAAGGTTCATGTCCTGCCATCCGCCGCCCATCGCGTTGTATAGCTGAACCAGTGCCAATGCCCGGTCGCCATGCGCGCCGGCCAGGCTGTTACGGGCGCTGAGCAGCGACTGTTCGGCTTGAAGCAGGGTTTGAAAGTCGGTCAGGCCCGCGCGATACTGGCTGCGCGCCAGGATCGCCGCGTTGTTGGCCGCGTCGAAGGCGACGGCGAACTGCGCCTCCCGCTCGCGTGCGCTGTTGAGGGAAGCGATGGCGTTTTCGATATCCTCCAGCGCGCCCAGCACGCTGGCCTTGTAGGCCGCGAAGGCCGCATCTGTCGCCGCCCTCTGCGACCGGACCTGAGAGCGCAGGCGGCCGCCGTCGAAGATCACCTGGCTCAGATTGCCAAACACGCCGCCGGTAATCAGGCTGAAAAGGTCGCGGAAGGCGTTGGAGGTGGTGCTCAGATTGCCGCTGATGCCCAGCGCCGGATAAAGTTGCGCCTGCGCCACGCCGATGCGCGCGGTGGCGGCGGCAAGCGTCCGTTCGGCCGCCCGCACGTCGGGTCGCTGGCGCAGCGTGTCGGCGGGAATGCCAGCGGTGATCGCGTCGGGCGCGACGGGAATCGGCGCTGGCGTCTCCAGCGCGCGTGTCGCTTCGCCCGGCGCCTGTCCCGTCAGCACGGCGATGCGATTGAGGCTGGACCGGATGCTCGCCTCGATCTGCGGCACGGTGGCGCTGGTCTGCGCCAATTGCGCCCGCGCCTGCTGTTCGTCGAGGGAGGAGACAAGGCCGGCCTGCAACCGCCAGCGGGCGATGTCGTAATTGTCCTGCTGGGTCGCCTGCGTTTCCTTCGCGATGCGCAGCTGTTCCTGGGCAAGGCGCGCCTGCACATAGTTGGTGACCAGCTCCGCGATGATCGACGTGCGCACGGCGGCTAGGTCATAGCCCGACGCGGCAAGGTTCGCCCGCGCCGCTTCGGCTGATCGCGACAGTTCGCCGAACAGGTCCAGCTGCCAGCTTGCCGAACCGCCGATCGAATAGCTGCTGGACCAGTTGCTGGCGCCTGTGCTGATGACGTTGCCGCTGGAATCGACGCGCGTGCCGCCCGCCGGGCTGCGGAAATTCTTGCCGCCGCTGCCTGAAGCGTTGAGGCTGGGCAGGAAGGCGGCATTGGCCTGAACCAGCGATTCCCGCGCCTGGCGCAGACGCGCCCGCGCCTGCACGATGTCCAGATTGGCGTCGATCGCCTGAGCGATCAGTGCGTCGAGCGCCGGATCGTTGAACGCGCGCCAATAAGCCGCCAATGCCTGCGGATCTGCGGTGCCTGCGCTCGCCGTCGCCACGCCGTTCGCCGTGCTGTAGGCCGCGGGCACGCTTAGGTCGGCATTGGTCGGCGGTCGATAGTTCGGCCCGACCGCGCAGGCGGAAAGCCCGCCCGTCAGGGCGATAATGGCGATGCTGCTTTTCAAACCCCCGGTCGATGCCAGTCGTCTCAAGCCTGTATGCCTCTTTTCAGCGGTGGGGGCATTCATGCAGCCGAAGCTTGCGTCGAACGCCCTGCCTAACTAGTTCCCTGCCCAATTCGTTTCGGCCCGGCAATCGGGTTTCGTGTCGCAATTTGTATCAACCCTGCGGAATGATCCGGCTGCGTAACGGATCACAGAGAGGAAATTTCCATGCGTGCGTTCATTTTTCCTGGGCAAGGCAGCCAGTCGGTCGGCATGGGCGTGGCGCTCGGCGCGGCGTCCCCGGTGGCGCGCGAAGTGTTCCAGGAAGTGGACGAGGCGCTTTCGCAGAACCTGTTCCGCATCATGGCGGAGGGGCCGGAAAGCGATCTGACCCTGACCGAAAACGCGCAGCCCGCGATCATGGCGAACGCCGTCGCGACCTTGCGGGTGATGGAGCGGGAAGGGGGGATCGCCCTGTCGGAAAAGGCCGATTTCGTCGCCGGGCACAGTCTTGGCGAATATAGCGCGCTGTGCGGTGCGGGTGCGTTCGACATTGCCACCACCGCGCGCCTCCTGAAACTGCGCGGACAGGCGATGCAGGCCGCCGTACCGGTGGGCGAGGGCGCGATGGCTGCTCTGCTCGGCGCGGATCTGGAAAAGGCGCAGGCGCTGTGCGACGCGGCGGCGGAGGGTGAGGTATGCACCGTCGCCAATGACAACGATCCAAGCCAGGTGGTGATCTCCGGGCACAAGGGCGCGGTCGAGCGTGCGGTCGCGCTGGTCAAGGATCACGGCATCAAGCGCGGCGTGCTGCTGCCGGTGTCGGCGCCCTTTCACTGCCCGTTGATGCAGCCGGCGGCCGAGGCAATGGACGCGGCGCTGGCAACGGCTGCGATGAACGCGCCGCTCGTCCCGGTCTATGCCAATGTCCTGGCCGCACCCATCGCCGATCCCGCCGATATCAAGGCGCGTCTGGTGGAGCAGGTGACCGGCCGCGTGCGCTGGCGCGAAAGCGTGGCGGCGATGTTCGACGCGGGCGTCACCGAATTTGTCGAACTGGGCGGAAAAGTGCTCGGCCCGATGGTCAAGCGCATCGCCCCCGACGCCACCGTTCGTTCGATCGTCACGATGGACGATATCGAAGCCGCGCTCGCCGGCATGTGAGCCAGAGCGCCAAGAGAGATAATCAGGAGTAAGACCATGTTCGACCTTACGGGAATGACCGCGCTGGTGACGGGCGCTTCGGGCGGGATCGGTTCGGCGATCGCGCGCGCGCTGGCGGCGCAGGGGGCGACGCTGGCGCTTTCGGGAAGCAACGCTGAAAAGCTGGCCGCGTTCGCTGCCGAACTGGGCGGCGATCACACGCAGCTGGTTTGCAACCTGTCGGATGGGGCGGCGGTCGACGCGCTGGTGCCGCAGGCGGTGGAAGCGCTGGGCGGAAAGCTGGACATTTTGATCAACAATGCCGGCGTTACCCGCGACAACCTGATCCTGCGCATGAAGGATGAGGAATGGGCCGACGTCATCCGGATCAATCTGGAAGGCGCGTTCCGCCTCGCCCGCGCGGCGGCCAAGCCGATGATGAAGGCGCGTTTCGGTCGTATCGTTTCGATCACCTCGGTCGTTGGCGTCACCGGCAATCCGGGGCAGGCCAATTATGCCGCGTCCAAGGCGGGACTGATCGGCATGTCGAAGGCGCTGGCGCAGGAACTGGCCAGCCGCGGCGTCACCGTGAACTGCGTCGCGCCCGGCTTCATCCGCTCGGCCATGACCGATGCGCTGAACGATGCGCAAAAGACCGCGATCACCGCGAAGATTCCTGCCGGGCAACTGGGAGAAGGCAGTGACATCGGCGCGGCCGTCGTCTATCTGTCCAGCAGGGAGGCCGGTTATGTCACTGGCCAGACCCTGCACGTCAATGGCGGGATGGCCATGCCGTAAGGCGGGCTGAACGGGGGACCGGCGTGCGGCAAGGGGGCGGGGATGGACTTGAACCCACTTGCACGCGCCCTACCTTGCCTCTAGGGGCGTAATCCTGAACGAATATTCATGGCACTGCATAGCAAAGGCAAAAGGACCACCTATGAGCGACACCGCTGATCGCGTTAAGAAGATCGTCATCGAGCATCTCGGTGTCGAAGCGGACAAGGTCACCGAAGACGCGAGCTTCATCGACGACCTGGGCGCGGACAGCCTGGACATCGTCGAGCTGGTGATGGCGTTCGAAGAAGAATTCGGCGTCGAAATCCCTGACGATGCGGCTGAAAAGATCGGCACCGTCAAGGACGCCATCGATTATATCGACAGCAAGCAGTAAGAGCTTTTCGTTGCGCCGCACTTATTGGGGCGGCCGCTGACAGGCTATCGGAACGGCTCTCCGCCCATGGGTTCAACCCCGATGGCAGGGGGCCGTTTCCATTTTGTCATTTGAGGTTTTTGGGCTTTTGACGGAAAAAGCCTCTTCCGTTCGGGCCTGACAGGCGGCATGGGCCGCTTTTTGCAACGTTTCGGGTCGGCGCGGGCGCGCAGGACGGCGTTGCAGGGCCGAAGAACCGAAGCAAGGGTTGGAGCAGGATTATGCGTCGTGTCGTCGTAACGGGCCTTGGCATGGTGTCACCACTGGGCGGGAGCGTCGAAACCAGCTGGAAGAATATTCTGGCGTCGAAATCCGGCGCGGCGACGATCACGCGCTTCGATGCGACCGATTTCCAGACCAATTATGCCTGCGAAGTGAAGCCGGCGGACCATGAATATGGCTTCGACCCTTCGATCCGCGTCGATCACAAGATCCAGCGTCAGGTCGATCCCTTCATCGTCTTCGGCATCGACGCGGCGGGTCAGGCGCTGGAGGATGCGGGCCTGACCGACATGAGCGAGGAAGACCGCTATCGCGCGGGCTGTTCGATCGGCGCGGGCATCGGCGGCCTGCCGGGCATCGAAAGCGAATCGCTGGTGCTGGCCGAAAAGGGGCCAAAGCGGGTGTCCCCGCACTTCGTCCACGGCCGCCTCATCAACCTGATCTCCGGTCAGGTATCGATAAAATATGGCCTGATGGGTCCCAATCACGCGGTCGTCACCGCCTGTTCGACGGGTGCGCACTCCATCGGCGATGCTGCGCGCATGATCGCGATGGACGATGCCGACGTCATGCTGGCGGGCGGTGCGGAAGGCGCGATCTGCCCCATCGGCATTGCCGGTTTCGGTCAGGCGCGCGCTCTCTCGACCGGCTTCCGTGACGACCCGACAAAGGGCAGCCGCCCCTATGACAAGGACCGCGATGGCTTCGTCATGGGCGAAGGCGCCGGCGTGGTCGTGCTGGAGGAATATGAGCGGGCCAAGGCGCGCGGCGCGAAAATCTATGCCGAAGTCATCGGCTACGGGCTTTCGGGCGACGCCTATCATGTGACCGCGCCGCATCCGGAAGGGTCGGGCGCGTTCCGTTCGATGCAAATGGCGCTGCGCAAGTCGGGCCTGTCCACCGCCGACATCGACTATATCAATGCGCACGGCACCTCCACGCCGCTGGGCGACGAACTGGAACTGGGCGCGGTGCGCCGCCTGTTCGGCAGTGACATGGGCAGCGTGTCGATGAGCTCCACCAAGTCGGCGATCGGGCATCTGCTGGGCGGAGCGGGTGCAGTGGAAAGCATCTTCTGCATCCTGGCGATGCGCGATCAGATCGTGCCGCCGACGCTGAACCTCGACAATCCGAGCGACAATTGCGCGGGCGTAGACCTCGTCCCGCATGTGCCCAAGCAGCGCAAGGTGAAGGCGGTGCTGAACAACTCGTTCGGTTTCGGCGGCACCAACGCGTCCCTCATCATGAAGGCGGTGTAAGGGCGCGATGCGCCGCGTCGGCTGCGCCATCATCGTCATCCTGGCGCTGGTCTGCGCCGGAGTGGCGTGGAATTTCGTGCGCGGTTGGACCGAGGACGGCCCGGCCCCGCGCGACACCGCCATCGTCATTCCCGAAGGCGCGACGCTGACGAAGGCGGCGCTGGAGCTGAAGCAGGCGGGCCTCATCCGCTCCGCCGACGCCTTTCTGACGCGGGCGAAGTTGCTGGGCGGCGGCGGCGCGATCAAGGCGGGCGAATATCTGATCCCCAAGGGCGCCAGTAACAAGGCGATCCTGGCGATATTGCAGGGCGGCGTCGCCATCCGCCGCCTGATCACCGTGCCGGAGGGCATGCCCTCGATCCTCGTCTATGAAAAGCTGATGGCGGCAAAGGAACTGACCGGCCCGCTGTCTATGCCGGCGGAAGGCTCGATCCTGCCCGACAGCTATGCCTTTGAACGCGGCGAAACCCGCGCCGCGGTGCTCGACCGCATGCAAAAGGCGATGGCCGCCGAACTGACAAAGGCCTGGGGCGAGCGGTCGCGGGACACTGTGGTGACAACCCCGCAACAGGCGATCATCCTTGCCAGCATCGTGGAGAAGGAAACCGGCAAGCCGTCCGAACGTGCGATGGTGGCAGGCGTTTATTCCAATCGGCTGCGTGCTGGCATCATGCTTCAGGCTGATCCCACGATCATCTATCCGATTACGAAGGGCAAGCCGCTTGGCCGCCGCATCAAGAAGTCGGAAATTGCTGCGCGCAACGATTACAACACCTATGCGATGACCGGCCTTCCGCGCGGACCCATCGCCAATCCGGGCCGCGATTCCATCCGCGCCGTGCTCAATCCGGCCAAGACCAAGGCTTTGTATTTCGTGGCGGACGGCACCGGCGGCCACGTGTTCGCCGAAACGCTGGAACAGCATAATGAGAATGTGCGCAAATGGTTCGAAATCCGCCGCGCGCGTGGGGAGTTGTAGGAGCGTTGTCTCGGCACGCTTCGGCTACAGTTTCGCTTATCAAGGAAAATGCTTTGGACCATGACGTGATGACGCCGGATGCCGTTGATCAGCAGCCCGTAGACGCGCTGCTGCTGAGGAGTGCCGCAACGCTGCGCGGATTTGCCGACCGGATTGAGGGCGGCGCGCTGCTGCGGACGCTGGAATGGACGATCCCGATGGCCGACATCGGGACGGACCGAATGGAGGCGCACTGCAACGCCATCGCTGAAGCGGTGGGCCGTCGGCAGCACGCAATCTACGTCATCGGCTTTGATGATGAAGTGCCGCTGGAGCGGGTCTATGAAGTCGTCGATGGGCACAAGGCGCAAAACAAGCTGCTGCCAGCGCAGGAAAGGCGCGCTTTTGCCCGCGTGAACAAGCGCAAGGGCTGCCTGGGAAGCCGCTGTCTGTATGTCGGCGTTTCGGAGAAGGTCGTCACACGCCTGCGCCAGCACCTGATCGAGGCACATCCCTCCACATTTGCGATCCACATGAAGTATTGGCCAAGCGATATCGCCGGCAATCTGGTGGTAAAGCTGTATCGGATTACGAATGTGCCATCCGTGCTGGTCCCCTTCATCGAGGATCAACTGGCGCGCGAAATGCCGCCGATCCTGGGTCGTCGCGGATCGGTTTGACCCGGACGTCGGGGCGCGCAGGTCCCGGCAGCCGCATCACCCCCGCGCGTTCATCTGCTGCTCCAGCGCGGCGACCAGATGGCGGACCTTGGGGGCCAGGTGGCGGCGTTGGGGATAGACGGCCCAGATCGGCTCGTCCGGCGCGCGGTGTGCGGGGAGCAGTTCCTTGAGCTCTCGACCCAGATGGGGTGAGACATAGAATTCGGGTAGCTGGCACACGCCCATGTCGGCCATCGCGGCCGCCAGCACGGCTTGCCCGCTGTTGCAGCGCCAGCGGCCCGCGGGGCGCAGCGTCACTTCCCCGCCGTCGCGCTGGAAATGCCATGTCTGCGCGCTGCCGATCAGGCAATCGTGACCCTTCAGTTCGTCGATCGTGGCGGGTGCCCCGCGGCGGGCCAGATAGCGGGGCGAGGCTACGAGCAGCAGCCGGCGACTGGTAAGCATCACGCCCCCCAGCCGCCCGTCCGTCCGCTGCCCCGTGCGGATGGCAAGGTCATAGCCCTCTGCGATCAGGTCCACGACCCGGTTCGACAGGTCCAGTGTGACGCCGACCTTGGGAAAGCGCTTGGCATAATCGACAAGGATCGGGTTGATGAACCGCTCGCCCAGCGCGGTCGAGCAACTGATGCGGATTTCTCCCTCCGGCTCGCCTTCGCCGCTGGCCCATGCCAGCGCCTCTTCCCGATCCTGAATGATCCGGCGAAACTGCTCGACCAGATTGCGGCCAAGGTCGGTCAGCGTGACGGTGCGCGTGGTCCGGTAGAAAAGGGGGGTCTGCAATCGCTCCTCCAGCCGGGCGACGGCGCGGCTGACATGCGATGTCGACATGCCCAGCGCGCGGGCTGCTCCGGCAAAGCTGCCCGCGTCGGCCACGCCCACCACTTCCTCTATCCCGTCCCACCGGTCCATCGTCATTATCCCAAGATGGCAACAATCATTTGATGAAATGCCCTCTTCAATGTCTGCTCGCAACAAATTATGCGAAGGGCCACGTCATCGGGAGTCTCACATGAAAACACGCGCCGCCGTCGCCTTTGAAGCCAAGAAGCCGCTGGAAATCGTCGAGCTGGACCTGGAAGGGCCGAAGGCGGGCGAGGTTCTGGTCGAAATCATGGCGACCGGCATCTGTCATACCGACGCCTACACGCTCGACGGCTTCGACAGCGAGGGCATCTTCCCCTCGGTCCTCGGACACGAAGGCGCGGGCATCGTGCGCGAAGTGGGGGCGGGCGTCACCAGCGTAAAGGCGGGCGATCATGTGATCCCGCTCTACACCCCCGAATGCCGCCAGTGCAAAAGCTGCCTGTCGGGCAAGACCAACCTGTGCACCGCGATCCGCGCCACGCAGGGCAAGGGGCTGATGCCCGACGGCACCACGCGCTTTTCCTACAAAGGGCAGCCGATCTTTCATTATATGGGCTGCTCCACCTTCTCCAACTTCACCGTCCTGCCCGAAATCGCGGTGGCGAAGATCCGGGAGGACGCGCCTTTCCAGTCCAGCTGCTACATCGGCTGCGGCGTGACGACGGGCGTGGGGGCGGTCATCAACACCGCCAAGGTGCAGGTCGGCGACAATGTCGTCGTCTTTGGCCTGGGCGGCATCGGCCTCAACGTCATTCAGGGCGCGCGCCTGGCGGGTGCGGACAAGATCATCGGCGTCGACATCAACCCGGACCGTGAGGAATGGGGCCGTAAGTTCGGCATGACCGATTTCCTGAACAGCAAGGGCATGAGCCGCGAGGAGGTTGTCGCGAAGGTCGTGGAAATGACCGATGGCGGCGCGGACTATACCTTCGACGCGACCGGCAATACCGAAGTGATGCGTACCGCGCTGGAAGCATGCCATCGCGGCTGGGGCACCTCCATCATCATCGGCGTGGCCGAAGCGGGCAAGGAAATCGCCACCCGCCCGTTCCAGCTGGTGACGGGCCGTAACTGGCGCGGCACCGCCTTTGGCGGGGCCAAGGGCCGCACCGACGTGCCCAAGATCGTCGACATGTACATGACCGGCAAGATCGAAATCGATCCGATGATCACCCACGTCATGGGTCTGGAAGAGATCAACACCGCTTTCGACCTGATGCACGCCGGCAAGAGTATTCGCAGCGTCGTTGTTTTCTGACACAAGGGCGCGGGGCGCTGGGAACGCTTCGCTACGAGAGAGGAAAAGTCGATGTTTTCGCATGTGACGGTGGGCAGCAACGATCTGGCCATATCGAAGAAATTCTACGATGCGCTGCTGGCAACGGTCGGGGTGGGCGAGCCCATGCTGGATAGCAAGGGTCGCTATTTCTACATGACGCCGACCGGCATGTTCGGCATTACCAAGCCGATTGACGGCCATGCCGCATGTCACGCCAATGGCGGGACCATCGGCTTTGCCTGCTCGTCGCCTGAACAGGTGGAGGCATGGCATGCGGCCGGCGTCGCCAACGGCGGCACCACCTGCGAAGATCCGCCGGGCGTGCGCGACTTCAACGGCATCCAGCTGCATCTGGCCTATCTGCGCGATCCGGACGGCAACAAGCTGTGCGGCTTGTACCGCTATCCATAAGCGCGATTAAACAAAGGGATATTGGCAATAGTGGAGACGGTTTCGACGAATATCGCCTTTGGCGGGGTGCAGGGCGTCTATCGCCACGCGTCCGCCGAAACCGGCACGGACATGACCTTTTCGGTCTATGTCCCGCCGCACGATCCCGGCGCGAAACTGCCGGTGGTCTGGTATCTGTCGGGGCTGACCTGCACCCATGCCAATGTCACGGAAAAGGGCGAATTCCGCCGTGCGTGCGCGGAACTCGGCCTGATCTTCGTCGCGCCCGACACTTCCCCGCGGGGTGAGGGCGTGGCGGATGATCCCGCCGGGGCTTATGATTTCGGCCTTGGCGCGGGTTTCTATGTCGACGCGACGCAGACACCGTTCGCCCCGCATTATCGCATGTGGTCCTATGTCACGCACGAACTGCCCGCGCTGGTGGCGGAGCATTTTCCGGTCGACATGGGGCGGCAGGGGGTCATGGGACATTCCATGGGTGGCCATGGCGCGCTGACGATCGGCCTTACCTTTCCCGAACGGTACAAGTCGGTGTCCGCTTTCGCACCGATCGTCGCGCCATCACAGGTTCCTTGGGGGCAGAAGGCGCTGCCCGGCTATCTGGGGGCGGACAGCGGCGCCTGGCGCCGCCACGACGCCGTGGCCTTGATTCAGGATGGCGCGCGGGTGAAGGAACTGCTGGTGGATCAGGGCGACGCCGACCAGTTCCTGGCCGATCAGTTGCGGCCCAGCCTGCTCGCCAGCGCCTGCAACGATGTCGGCATCGACCTGACGCTGCGATTGCAGCCAGGCTATGACCACAGCTATTATTTCATCTCCACCTTCATGGAGGATCATCTGCGCTGGCACGCCGCAAGGCTTTGAAGCGCGGATGGCAGGGATAAAGGGCGGGGGGGGCGTGGCCGGTCAATGGCGCGCCCTTTGCAGTCAGTGTCCACGCAGTCGGGACGCCTTGTCTCAGCGGCTCTTCACTTCGGGGTCCGAAATTGCCCGTTCAACCCATTTGAAAACTTCCTGACCGTCGCAGGAACTATTTCCAAGCTACTGAAAATTTGAGCATTCATGGGTACGCATTTTGGTTCCCTGCGCATCGGCGCTGTCCCGCCGTGGCACAGCGGCCCGTTAAGCATGTTTCGCCATGGCAAAGGGTTAAGAAAGTCTTAACCCTGCGCCCATGGATCGCATATTTCCCACTGCTTCGGACGTCCGGCCCCATGCCTTCCGCCGCCGCCTGCCCGCGAGTGCGCTCAAGCCGCTGGACCTGCAGCCGCCGCGTGATGACGACCGTGACTGGAAACTGTTCCTGTTGAGCTTCGCGGCCTTCTTTACGGTGATCTACAGCTTCATTTTCTGAGGGGAAGGCGGCTAACCGGCCGTTCGATCAGGGCCGCCCAACACTGGCAAAGCGGTCGCGCCCAGCTTCTCCGTTCAATCGCATGCCTTGTGCAGTATCCAGGCGATCCATGCGGACAGCAGGCACATGCCCGCCACCAGCAGCAGCGCGCCCGTGACGCTCAGGCCCGCGGCGGTCGCGCCCATGATCGCCAGCGCGCCGATCACCATAGCGCCGGAATTGACCACATTGTTCGCCGCGATGGTGCGGGCGGTCTGGTCCTTTTCCACCGTCGTCATCAAAAAGGCGTAGAGCGGCACGACGAACATGCCCCCCGTCACCGCGATGCCGAACAGCGCGCTCAGCACCTGCCAGGCGCGATCATGCGCGGTAAAGGCGGCGATGTCGTAGAAGCTGCCGCCCGGCAGCACTTCCCAGCCCTGCGCCACGAAATAGAGGTAGATGACGAACGCCCCCATCGCCAGCACGGAGGCGGGGGCATAGCGCGCCGATACATGCCCGCCCAGCAGGCGGTTGACGATGATCGATCCCACCGCGACGCCGACGGAGAAGATGGCGAGAAACAGGCTGGCCACTTCCTTGCTCGCGTCGAACACATTCTTGACCAGAGGGGGGAAGATGATGACCAGCACGCTACCGATCATCCAGAAGAAGCTGATCGAACAGATCGCCAGGAACAGCCGGCGGATGTGCATCGTGCCGCTGATCAGCGTCCAGGACGATCGCAGCACATTATGGTCGATGACCAGCGGCGGGCCAAGGCGCGGCGCGGGCGGCACCGCATTGCCGCTGATAAAGCCGATGATGGCGATGACGACGACGGTGATCGCCGTCGCCTGCGGGCTGATCCAGCCGGCGACCACGGTTCCGGCCAGGATCGCCAGATAAGTGCCCGCTTCGACAAGTCCGGTGCCGCCCAGCACCTCATCCTCGCCCAGGTGCTGGGGCAGAATGGCGTATTTGATCGGGCCGAAGAAGGTGGAATGCACGCCCATCGCCAGCACAGCGACCAGCATCACCGGAATGCTCTGGATCAGCAGGCCCGTCGCGCCCACGCCCATGATGCCGATTTCCGCGCCCTTCACGAAGCGGATGATGCGCGCCTTGTCGCTGGTGTCGGCCAATTGTCCCGACAAAGCGGACAGCAGGAAGAAGGGCAGGATGAACAGCCCGGTCGACAGGGCGTTGAAATTCGATTCCATCTTCGGGTCGGAATAGATGGCATAGGTGGCGAACAGGACCATTGCGGTCTTGAACAGATTGTCGTTGAACGCCCCCAGAAGCTGGGTGATGAACAGGGGCAGAAAGCGGCGCTTACCCAGCAGCTTCAGCGATGCTTGCATGCAGTGAAATGTCTTTTCGCTGTGGCGACTATATGATTGGGATGAAGCCCTAGCCGCTGTTTGAGGGCATGTCCAATTTTCGCCATCATGGGATGGCTGCGTTTCGCCGCGATGACGGGCATATGTCGGACAAAAGTCGCCGCACTGACAGGCGGTTGCGCGATCGCAGCGACGCGTGGCGTATCCTGTCTCATCCCTTGGGCGGAACGCCGCAGCGGCTTGCCAGCGCGGGGCGGCTGTGGCACCGCCTGCGCCGGATCATGCTGACGCTACCCAATCTCCTGACGCTTTCGCGCATCTTCGCGGTGCCGCTGCTCGCCTGGCTGCTCTGGTGGCCCTCCTGGCAAGTGGGCTATGGCCTCGCCTTCGCGCTCTATTGCCTGATGGGCATTACCGATTATTTCGACGGCTATCTGGCACGTGCGCAGGGTGCCGTGTCGAGATTGGGCATTTTCCTGGACCCGATCGCTGACAAGATCATGGTGGCCGCCGTGATCCTGATGCTGGTCGGCACCCCCTCATCGCCTGCGGGTATTTCCGGGCTGCACATCATCGCCGCATTGGTGATTCTGCTGCGCGAGATCGCCGTTTCAGGTCTGCGTGAATTTCTCGCCGGGTTGCAGGTGTCGGTGCCGGTGTCGCAACTCGCCAAGTGGAAGACGGCGTTCCAGATGGTGTCGCTGGGCGCGCTGATCCTTTCGGGCGCGCTGCCCGCCGAACCGTTCGTGAAACTGTTCGCGCTGACGACGCTGTGGGCCGCCGCCGTGCTGACGCTGGTGACGGGCTGGGACTATCTGCGCGTCGGCCTGAAGCACATGGATTGAAGCGCGGCGATGACGGTTCTCGACATCCTCTATTTCGCCTGGGTGCGTGAAGGCATCGGCCGCGATGAAGAACGGCTGGACGTGCCGGACGGCGTGGACACGGTTGCCGATCTGATCGCGCATTTGCGCGGGCGCGGCGAACCCTATGCCGCCGTGCTGGCCGATACGGATCGGCTGCGCGCGGCGCTGGACCAGAATTTCGTGCCGCTCGACGCGCCGCTGGGCGGTGCGCGGGAACTGGCGCTGTTCCCGCCGGTAACGGGCGGATGAAGGCTGTCCGCGTCCAGACGGAGGATTTCGACGTCGGCGCGGAACTCGCTGCGCTGGAGGCACTGGGCGGCGGCGGCGTTGCCAGCTTCACCGGCATCGTGCGGGGGGACGGCGGCCTTTCCGCGCTGCATCTCGACCATTATCCGGCGATGACGCAGGCGGCGTTGAGCGACATCGTGGCGCGCGCGACGGAGCGCTGGCCCCTGCTTGGCGTTACGGTGATCCACCGCGTCGGCACCCTGGTGCCGGGGGAGCGCATCGTGCTGGTCGCCACGGCG
The DNA here is from genome assembly GCA_034519505.1 of Sphingobium sp. Classification (GTDB taxonomy): domain Bacteria; phylum Pseudomonadota; class Alphaproteobacteria; order Sphingomonadales; family Sphingomonadaceae; genus Sphingobium. Next base: position 62,500 of record JAXHOI010000018.1, read on the forward strand.
TCGCGCCACCGTACCGCAGCGCTGGAAAGCTGCGCCTTTCTGATCGACTGGCTGAAAACCCGCGCCCCGTTCTGGAAACAGGAGCGCTTCGCAGACGGTCGCACGCAATGGGTCGAGGCGCTAGCGCAGGACGAGGAAAAGACGCGGGCCTGGGAAGAGTAGCGTCGAAAGCTGGTGTCGCGAGCGGTGCCGTTCGTTCACCAGCCGATCGCGCGACTCAGGCGACCTCGACTTCCCGTGCGACCCGCGCTTTTGCCGGCTCCTCCGCCGCGGACCGCAGGATGTCGGCCAGCATGCGGAATTCCTTTTCGCGCGGATTGTTACGGCGCCAGATCAGCGCGATGTCGCGGCTGGCATGTTCGGCCTCCAGCGGGCGCGCGATGATCTGCGTATTGTCCAAAATCCCGCCGCGGATAGCCATTTCCGGCAACATGGTGAGGCCAAGGCCATTGTCCACCATTTGCACCAGCGTATGGAGCGACGTGCCCATCATCGTCGCTTCCGCGCGTAGTTCGGGGCGGTTGCAGGCCGAAAGAGCGTGATCCTTCAGGCAATGGCCGTCCTCCAGCAGCAGCAGGCGGCTTTCGTCGATCATCTCGGGCGCGATATGAGCCGGGGGGTCGCGCGGATCGTCCTTGGGAAAGGCGACGAACAGGCGATCGGGGAACAGGATTTCACTTTCCACATCGCCGGTGGCGTAGGGCAGGGCAAGCAGCACACAATCCGCCTGCCCATGGCGCAGCGATTCCATCGCCGCCTGGCTCGTTTCTTCGCGCAGGTAGAGTTTGAGAGATGGTTTCTCGCTGCGCAGGCGGGGCAGCAGGCGGGGTAGCAGGAACGGCGCGATGGTGGGGATCACCGCCATGCGCAGTTCGCCCGACAGCGGCTTTCCCGCCGATTGCGCAAGGTCGGCCAGCTCCTCCGCCTCACGCAGGATACGGTGCGCCTTTTCCACGATGCGGTCGCCCAGCGCGGTGAAGCGCACCACCCGGCGCGTGCGTTCGACCAAGGTGATGCCGATCAGCGATTCCAGCTCGCGAATGCCGGCGGACAATGTCGATTGCGTAACGAAACAGGCATCGGCGGCCCGGCCGAAATGCCCATGCTCCTTCAGCGCGACCAGATATTGCAGCTGTTTCAGCGTCGGCATGTAACTGGACATTGATCGCACCTGTCGATTGAATGTCCATGATATAATCGACCTAGCCGATATATCCAGTCCATTTCAGGAAACCGAAGGCCGAGGTCGCGGTGAGGATGAAGCCGACTGACACCAAAAGCACCTTTGGCGCGACATGGCGGGCCAGCATCGCGCCGAAGGGCGCGGCGATCACGCCCCCGATCAGCAGGCCCGCCGTCGCGATGGTCAGCACCGTGAAACCCAGGTTCAGCAGGAAGGTCAGCGAGATGCTGAGTGTCAGGAAGAATTCGACGGTGTTGACGGTGCCGATGGTATGGCGCGGACTCGACCCCTGAATAAGCAGGTTCGATGTCACGATCGGTCCCCATCCGCCTCCGCCTGACGCATCCAGAAAGCCGCCCAGCAGGCCGAGTGGCGCCACTATGCGCGGGTCGCGCTGCTGTGGCGGGAAATGGAAACCGCGCCATACCAGATAGACGCCGATGGCGATCAGATAGACCTGGATGAACGGCTTGATGATGCTGCCGTCGATGTTGGAGAGCACATAGGCTCCTAGCACGCCGCCGATGACGCCCGGCACGATCAGGCGCGAAAACAGCTTCCAGTCGACATTGCGATGCCAGATATGGCTGAGCGCGGAGACGCCGGTGGTGCAAGTTTCGGCGGCATGCACGCCGGCGGAGGCGGCGGCCGGCGGCACGCCCAGCGTCAGGAGCAGGGTCGATGAAATCACGCCATAGGCCATGCCGAGCGCGCCATCGATGATCTGTGCCCCAAAACCCACGGCGATGAAGGGGAGCAATGCCTGAAGATGGTCAAGAATATGCTCTGGCATGGGTCAGGCGGTTCCCCGGTGGAGTTTGAGATGAATGCTCTGCGGTCATTTCGGGTCGCGGCAAAGATAATTTCTCTTTGCCCTTGCAAAGCCATTTTCCCTCCTGCTCTGGAAATCCGATGGCCAAGCGCTTATTTGGCGGACGGGTGTTGAGAAAATAGAGGGGAGCCGCCGATGGGCAGGCTTTTGGAATATATCGACTCGGTCATCGCGCGCGATCCCGCGCCGCGTAGTCGTTGGGAAGTGCTGCTCTATCCCGGCCTCTGGTCGATTGCCTTTCATCGGGTCGCGCATCCGCTGTTCAAGGCGCGGCTCTATTTCCTGGCAAGGGTGGTCAACCATATTGCCCGGTTCCTCACCGGCAATGACATTCACCCCGGCGCGACAATCGGCCGTCGGCTGTTCATCGATCATGGCTTTACCGTAATCGGCGAAACTGCGCACATCGGCGATGATGTCACCATCTATCAGTGCGTCACGCTGGGTGGCACCGATCCATCGAACGGCAAGGGTGGAAAGCGGCACCCGACGCTGGAGGATGGTGTGATCATCGGTTCCGGCGCGCAGGTCCTGGGTCCGATCACCGTTGCCCGTAATGCGCGTGTCGGCGCTAACGCCGTGGTGACGAAGGACGTACCGGAAGGCGCGGTGATGGTCGGCATCCCCGCACGCCAGACGCTGATCGACGCGACCGAATATCAGCGGCCTTTCGTCCCCTATGGCACGCCCTGTTCCGACCGTTTCGACCCCGCGACGCAGAAGCTGGAAATCCTGCAATGCGAGGTGGAGGCGCTGCGCAAGCGGCTGTCCGAACTGGCGGCGGAGCGGGAAGCCGACAAGGGTGCGGCCTCCCCGGATCAGGACGAGCGCGGTTGCGCCTGATCCCATAACCAACGGCGAGCGGAGGGAGCGCCCCTCCGTTCCCTCTTGCGCTTTATGGTCATCGGCACGATGTTGGTGGCGACGATGTCGAACAATATCGCCGCCTTTCCCCCGCCCAACGGCCGGCCGGTTCAGCAGACCGCCTTCGACCGGCGCGAACTCATGCAGATCATGGACCTTTACGGCCGGACGGTCGCGGCAGGGCACTGGCGGGACTATGCGATCGATATGGGCAAGGATGCGGCGGTATTCTGTGCTTTTCGCCGCGCGGCGGAGCGTCCGGAATATCGCATTGAAAAACGCCCGGCGCTGCGCAATCGCCAGGGCATGTGGGCGCTGATCGGCGAAGCGGGCGCGGTGCTCAAGCGCGGGCAGGACCTGACCCCGGTGCTGGCCCCTGTCGAACGAAAGCTGTTTCGCATTGTGGAGGGGTGACAGGGCGGATTGCCCCAATCCTTGATGTAGCCTTGCGACCCTCTTTGCGACGAAAGGCGCTATAATATAAAGTGTGTCGGGGGCATTATCGGATTATTATCACGGGCTGCAGCATTGATCGCCTTGCCTTGCGCGCCATATTAAGGGAAATCGGCCTGCCTTGTGGCCTGGCCCATGGAGATACCCACAGTTGACTGAACGCTATCCTCTTCTGCCCCTGCGTGACATCGTCGTCTTTCCGCAGATGATCGTTCCCCTGTTCGTCGGCCGCGACAAGAGCGTCGTGGCGCTGGAAAAGGCGATGGAGGCCGACAAGGAAATATTCCTGGTCGCCCAGCTTGACCCGGCTGAGGATGAGCCGGATCGCGAGGCGCTGTATGATGTCGGTGTGGTCGCCACCGTGCTCCAGTTGCTGAAGCTGCCTGACGGCACCGTGCGCGTGCTGGTGGAGGGCAAGCGCCGCGCCACGCTATCCGAGATGGAAGCACGCGACGGCTATGTCGAGGCAGAGGTTACGCCGCTACCGGACTTGGAGATTTCCGGACCGGAGGCCGAAGCGCTGATGCGGTCGGTTGCCGAGCAATTCGAAAACTACGCCAAGCTCAACAAGAAGCTGCCGGCCGAAACGCCGGTGCAACTGCGCGAGATCGTGGAAGCGGGCAAGCTGTCCGACGCGGTTGCCGCCAACATTGCGGTGAAGGTCGCCGACAAGCAGGCGCTGCTGACGGAATCCGATCCGGCCAAGCGGCTGGAAATGGTCTTCGCCTTCATGGAAGGCGAGTTGGGCGTGCTGCAGGTCGAGCGCAAGATCCGTGGCCGCGTGAAGCGCCAGATGGAAAAGACGCAGCGCGAATATTATCTCAATGAACAGCTCAAGGCCATTCAGCGCGAACTGGGCAATGCCGAGGGCGAGGATGGCGATGAGCTGGCCGAACTGGCCGCGCGCATCAAGCAGGCGAAGCTGAGCAAGGAAGCCCGTGCGAAGGCGGATGCCGAGCTGAAGAAGCTGCGCACCATGCAGCCGATGTCGGCCGAAGCCACCGTCGTGCGCAATTATCTCGACGTGCTGCTCGGCCTGCCGTGGGGCAAGAAGTCGAAGCTGAAAAAGGATATTTCGATCGCACAGGCGGTGCTCGACGCCGATCATTACGCGCTGGAGAAGGTCAAGGACCGGATCGTCGAATATCTCGCGGTTCAGGCGCGCACCAACAAGCTGAAGGGGCCGATCCTGTGCCTCGTCGGCCCGCCGGGCGTCGGCAAGACCTCGCTCGGCAAGTCGATCGCCAAGGCGACGGGCCGCGAATTCGTGCGCCAGTCGCTGGGCGGCGTGCGCGACGAGGCGGAAATCCGCGGCCATCGCCGCACCTATATCGGCTCGCTGCCGGGCAAGATCGTGTCCAACCTGAAAAAGGCCGGCACGATGAACCCGCTGTTCCTGCTCGACGAGATCGACAAGCTGGGCCAGGATTTCCGCGGCGATCCGGCGTCGGCGCTGCTCGAAGTGCTCGACCCCGAACAGAATGCGAAGTTCCAGGACCATTATCTGGAAATCGACGTCGACCTGTCCGACGTGATGTTCGTCACCACGGCCAACTCGCTCAACCTGCCGCAGCCGCTGCTCGACCGCATGGAGATCATCCGGCTCGAAGGCTATACCGAGGACGAGAAGGTCGAAATCGCCCAGCGCCACCTGCTGCCCAAGCAGGTCGAGGCGCATGGCCTGAAGGATGGCGAGTTCACGCTAACCGAAGAAGGGCTGCGCGACCTGATCCGCTATTACACGCGCGAAGCGGGTGTCCGCACGCTGGAACGCGAGATTGCGCGGCTGGCGCGCAAGGCGCTGCGCCGGATTCTCGAAGGCAAGGCGGAAAGCGTCACGGTTACGCCGGAGAACCTGGCCGAGTTTCGCGGGCGTTCGCAAATTTCGCCACGGCATGGGCGAGGAGGAGGACCAGATCGGCGCGGTCACCGGCCTCGCGTGGACCGAAGTGGGCGGCGAACTGCTGACCATCGAGGCGGTCACGGCGCCGGGAAAGGGCCAGATCAAGACGACCGGCAAGCTTGGCGAGGTGATGACCGAGATCGGTCGCAGGCGGCGCTTCAGCTTCGTGAAGGCGCGCGCGCCCGGCTTATGGCATCAAGCCCAGCCTGTTCAGCGCGCAAGGATGTCCACATCCATCTGCCCGAAGGCGCAGTGCCCAAGGATGGGCCGTCTGCGGGCATCGGGATGGTTACGTCGATCGTTTCGACCCTCACCGGGATCGCGGTGCGCAAGGATGTGGCGATGACCGGCGAGGTGACGCTGCGTGGTCGGGTATTGCCGATCGGCGGGTTGAAGGAAAAGCTGCTCGCGGCGCTTCGCGGCGGTATCAAGACCGTGCTTATCCCGCAGGAGAATGCCAAGGATCTGGCCGAAATCCCCGCCAACATTAAGGAAGGCCTGGAAATCGTGCCGGTGTCCCATGTCGATGAGGTGCTGGAACGCGCGCTGATCGCGCCGTTGGTGGCGATCGAGTGGACCGAGGCCGACGATCTGGCGGCCAAACCGGCGGCGGGGCATGGCGGTGATGGAGATGCTGCGTTGCGGCATTGACAAATGCCCGCTATGGGGCGCGACCGGATTGCGGTGAAACGTGCAAAATCGTTGGAGTTCCGACGTTTTTCCCTTTGACAGTAAGCCGTTCCTTGGCCTTTATGGCCGCCCGCGCAAGCGAGTCCATTTCGTTTAATCAATACGCCAAATGAAAAAGGGGGTTCCCAGGGCATGAACAAGCAGGATCTGATCGCCGCCGTCGCCGACGCCAGCGCGCTGAGCAAGAGCGACGCCGCCAAGGCGGTTGAAGCTGTGTTCGACTCGATCACCGCAGCGCTCAAGAAGGGCGACGAAGTGCGTCTGGTCGGCTTCGGCACCTTCTCCGTGTCGCAGCGCAAGGCCTCGACCGGCCGCAACCCGCGCACCGGCGAAGCGATGACGATTGAAGCGTCCTCGCAGCCGAAGTTCAAGGCTGGCAAGGGCCTGAAGGACGCGGTGAACTGATTTCCTTGCCCGCCTGACCCGGCGGGTGCTGAAATTCGCGGAGGGGGTGGCGTGAAAGCGCCGCCCCCTTTTGCTTGTGGCCGATTGTGAGTGCATGATCTCGTTCACGATGGAGTGTCCGCGTCCGACGCACCTCATACTACGCGCCATTGCGCAGGACGTGCCGAAAGCGCAGACTGGAACATGGTCCCGGTCGGATATTTCCCCGCCACGGGTCGTTGGTTCGTTCTGATGCAAGCAAAAGGATAGCCTGCCATGATCGTCAAACCTCTCGCCAGCGCGCTTGTCATTTCGGTTCTCGCGACCAGCGCTCCGGCTTTTGCCGCCACCTCGCTGAGTTCGAAGGATCGCGCCCGTGTCGCTCGCGCCCCGGCGGGCGAGCGGGATGATGTGCGCTATTGCCTGATCGAGCGTAGCAAGGGACGGAAGAAGGGCACGATCATCGGCGCCGCCGGCGGCGCGGCGGTCGGCGTGGTGGCTGGCGGCAATCTGGGCGAGTCTGCGCTCGCCGCAGGTGTCGGCGCGCTGGCGGGTAGGGCGCTTGGTGCCGGCAATTCGGGCGGTCGCACCTGCGACGACGTGCTGAAGCGCAATCCCTGAGCTGGCGCGGCGGCGAGGAGCGTCTCTTCGCCTGCCTTCATAAAGCCGCCATTGCGGTGCTGCACGCTGCGACATCAGTTTTTGACACGGGCCGCGTATCGCGCTTGACGGGTGAACCGCTCTGGCATATGCGCGCCCTTCACCCGATCCGGGTGCTTGCGTGGCGATCGTAGCTCAGTTGGTTAGAGCGCTGGTTTGTGGTACCAGAGGTCGCGGGTTCGGATCCCGTCGATCGCCCCACTTTCCCTTTTTCATCGACATCATGATGCGCCGGAAAAGGGATGTCGCCGCTGTCCGGTTCCGCCCACGCGGTCGGGCTTGCTCCAATGGGGTGATTTCATTATTGCGCCGTCCTGTAACATAATTTCAGGAGCTTTGTCGCTATGCCCGCGCCCTGGGACCTGCCCGATTTCGACGACCATGAAGGCATTCATCTGTTTCGCGATCCCGCCGCGGGGCTGACCGCCGTGATCGCCGTGCATTCGACGCATCTGGGTTCGGGCGCAGGCGGCGTGCGTTTCTGGCATTATGCCGACCGGCAGCAGGCGATAACCGATGCGCTGCGCCTTTCGCGCGGGATGAGCTACAAGAACGCCATGGCTGGTCTGCCGATGGGCGGGGCAAAGGGCGTGATCCTGGCCGACGAAGCGCGCACCAAGACGCCCGAACTGCTGGCTGCCTTTGGCCGGGCGGTCGAATCGCTGGGTGGGCGCTATGTCACGGCCGAGGATGTCGGGATTTCCGAAGCGGATATGGGCGTCATTGCCAAGGAAACGCGCCATGTTTCCGGCCTGCCGGTTGCGGCGGGCAGTGCGGGTGGCGACCCTGGCCCTTTCACCGCGACTGGCGTGTTCCTGGGCGTAAAAGCCGCGATCAAGCGCGCGCTGGGCAAGAACAGCGCGCAGGGCGTGCATGTCGCCATTCAAGGCGTTGGTTCCGTCGGCGGCGGGCTTGCCCGACACCTGGCGGCAGAGGGCGCGAAACTGACGCTGGCTGATGTCGACAGCGCGCGGGCCGCAGCTTTGGCCGCTGAGCTGGGTGCGCAGGTGGTCGATGCGAACGCGATCGTCGGGATCGAGGCCGATGTGTTCAGCCCCAATGCGCTGGGCGCGATCCTGAACGAATATTCGATCCCGCTGCTGAAGGTAGCGGCGGTGGCGGGCGGCGCCAACAACCAGTTGGCGACACCTGCGGACGCCGCGCGGCTGCACGATCGCGGTATCCTTTATGCGCCCGATTACGTCATCAATGCCGGCGGCATCATCAATGTGGCGCTGGAATATCTGGGGCAGGGTGACCGGGACGAGGTGAACGCCCGGATTGCGCAGATTCCCAGCCGCCTCGATACCATCTGGGACGAAAGCGCCGCGACCGCTACGCCGGCGGCCGATGTTGCCGATGCCATGGCGCGCAAGCTGATCGGTCGCGGATAAAGGGACCGAAGCAGGGGGCGAGCAGGCGCTTTTCCCTTTTGCGGCGCCTAAAGGCTTCACCGATCAGCAGCCTGGAGCATCGAACAAGGACGCCGCCGCACCCGGCGCGCCACACTGCACCAATTGCCTAATCGGCTGTGCTGCAAGTCACTGGCGCTCGGTCGCGGCGGCGGCTAAACAGCGGGCCAATGCACATATTCGCCAATCCCACGCGATTCCTCTCGCTTGCCCGACCGCTGACCGAATGGCTGCTATGGCCGGGGTTGATTCTTGTTCTGGTCGGTTCCTTCTGCGGCCTGTTCCTGACGCCCGCCGACTATCTGCAGGGTGACAGCTTTCGTATCCTTTACGTCCATGTGCCCGCCGCATGGCTGGGCATGGGCGGGTGGAGCGGTATCGCCATCGCCGCGCTGATGCAGCTGGTCTGGCGTCATCCGCTGGCCGCCATCGCGGGAAGGGCGATCGCCGTTCCCGGCGCTCTGTTCACGGCCATCTGCCTTGTCACCGGATCGATCTGGGGGCGGCCGACCTGGGGCACTTGGGTGGGGAATGGGACGTGTACGCATGACATCGATGCTGGTGCTGCTGTTCCTTTATCTCGGCTATATTGCGCTCTGCAACGCCAGTGCAAAGGATGGGCAGGCGGGCGGTACCAGCCGCGTCACCGCCATTTTCGGGCTGGTCGGCGCGATTAACCTGCCGATCATCAACCGGTCCGTGGTGTGGTGGAACAGCCTGCATCAGGGGCCGAGCATTACCGTGCGCGGATCGTCGATCGCGCCTGAAATGCTCTGGCCATTGGGCATCACGCTGCTGGGGTTCACGCTGCTGTTCGCCGCCGTGGTATTGATGCGGATGCGCACGATCCTGGCCGACAACAAGGTGGAGGCGCGGTTGCAGCGCCTGGCCCGCGGCTGACGGGACGAAGTGAGAGGATATTAGGAACATGCCCCATTGGCCTTTCGTGATCGCCGCTTATGGGCTGACGCTGGTCGGCACGGCGGGTGTCGTGCTGTGGGCGCGGATCGCCATGATCCGGGCCGAGGCTAAGGCGGCACAGCTGGGTGGTGGCCGGTGAACGGCATTTGGAAAGAGGCATGAAGGCGTTACGGCGATGGCCATGAAGTCGAAGCATCAAAGGCTGATCCTGGTCAGCGCCGCGCTGGTCGCGCTGGTGGGTGCGGGCCTGCTCGCCGCCGCCGCGCTGAAGGATGAGGCCGCCTATTTCTACACGCCCGCCGAAGCGCGCGCGCAGCATGTGGAACCGGGCCGCAACATCCGGCTGGGCGGCATGGTGGTGAAGGGCAGCATCAAGCGTGCGGCCGACGGGGTCACCATCGATTTTGCGGTGACGGACAACAAGGCCGTGGTCCCCGCCACCTATCGAGGCATTCCGCCGGACCTGTTCAAGGAGGGCACCGGCGTCGTCGCGGAAGGCAGCTTCAACGCCGCCGGCACTTTCGTCGCAGACGAATTGCTGGCCAAGCATGACGAGCGCTACATGCCGCGCGAACTCAACGGCATGACCTATGACGAAACGACGCATCAGATGTCGGACGCGGATGGCAAGGGCGGGTCGCAACCGGCCGCTGCAACCTCTGGGGGGACGACGAACAAATGATTGCGGAGGCGGGGCTTGCCGCCCTTTGGCTCGCCGCGGCGCTGGCGGCATTGCAGCTGGTGCTGGCATGGTCCGGCGTCGCGAGCGCACGGGAGGATTTGTTGACATCCGTGCGCCCCGTCGCCGTGGCGCAGGGGTTGCTGACGCTGATCGCGTTCGTTCTTTTGATCTGGCTGTTTTTGCGGTCCGACATGTCGGTCTATCTGGTCGCGGCCAACAGCCATTCAGCCTGAAGCCATGGCTGTATAAATTCGCCGGCACATGGGGCAATCACGAAGGATCGATGCTGCTGTGGGTGACGGTGATGGGCGTTGCCGGCATGGCGGTCGCCCTGTTCGAGCGCGCCTTGCCGCGCGGCTCGCACATGGCGACACTGGGGGCACAGGCGGCGATTTCGCTGGGTTTTTATGCCTTCCTTCTGTTCGCTTCCAATCCCTTTGCGCGGCTGCCGGTCGCTCCGCCCGATGGACAGGGGCTGAACCCGCTGTTGCAGGACCCCGGTCTCGCCTTTCATCCGCCCACGCTTTATCTCGGCTATGTCGGCCTGTCGGTCGCCTTCTCCTTCGCGGTCGGGGCGCTGTTGACGCGCAATGTCGACGCGGTGTTCGCCCGCGCGATGCGGCCATGGGTGCTGGGCGCGTGGATATTGCTGACGCTCGGCATCACGGCGGGCAGCTACTGGGCCTATTACGAACTGGGCTGGGGCGGCTGGTGGTTCTGGGACCCGGTCGAAAACGCTTCGCTGATGCCATGGCTGGCGGCCACCGCGTTGCTGCACAGCGTGTCGGTGCTGGCGACGCGCGATGCGCTGCGCGCCTGGACCGTGATGCTTTCGGTCGTCGCCTTCTCCATGTCGATGGTCGGCACCTTCCTGGTGCGATCGGGCATTTTGACCAGCGTGCACGCCTTTGCCGTCGATCCGCGCCGAGGCAGCTTCATCCTGGCGTTGCTCGCCATCTATATCGGCGGTGCTTTGCTGCTCTTTGCCCTGCGTGCGGGCACGGTGTGCGGGAAGGATCGCAGTTCGAGGCGGTGAGCCGCGAAACGCTACTCGTCGTCAACAACCTGCTGTTGACGGTCATCCTCGGTCTGGTGCTGATCGGCACGCTCTATCCCCTCGTCACCGAAGCCTTCGGCACGAAGGTGTCGGTCGGCCCGCCCTATTTCGACCGCATCGTCGGGCCGATCGCGCTGGTGCTGGTGATGGTCATGGCCATCGGCCCGCTGACCCGCTGGCGGCGAGGACGATGGCAAGAGGCGATCTGGGTCGCGATGCTGCTGCCCGCCATTGTGACCGCGGGGGTGGCGGTGTTCGTTCGCGCTGGTCGCTGTTCGGCGGCATAGATCGGCGTGCTGCCGCTGCTGGGTCTTGTCGTGGCGGCCGGGGTCGCCGTGGGCAGCGTCGCGCCGCTGTGGAAGCGCAACCTGCGCCGCACGCCGCTCCGACCTGGGGCATGGTGATCGCGCATCTGGGCTGCGCCGTGTGCTATGGCGGGCATGGCGTCCGACAGCGCCTTCACCGTGGAAAAGCTGGTCGCCGCGCAGGTCGGCGACGTGGTGCAGGATCGCCGGATTGGGCGGTGAAGTTGGCCGGCGTGAAGCCCGGTCGCGGGGCCGAACTGGACCGCGATGGAAGGCGAAGTGGCGGTTGGCCGGGGCGGCGGCGATCCAGTGATCGTGCAGCCCGCAGGCTCGGTCCTTCCCGGCCTGGATGGGCACCGCGCCGACCGAGCACCAACGAAGCGGCGTTGCTGACGCGGCCGGGCGGGCAGCTGTATGCGGTGCTGGGGCAGCCGGTGACGAGCGGAGGACGGACCGCTGGCCAGATCTGCGCATGTGGTGGAAGCCGTTGGTGTGCGCTGGATCTGGCTGGGCGGCGGGCTGATCGCGCTCGGCGGCGGCGCTGGTCGATGCTCGGCCGCGCGCGCAGTTGCTGGGCGATCTGGCGTCTGGCGGCGCCGCCGCAAAGGCCCGAGCGAGCGTCCTTGCGCCAGGAGCCGGCGGAATGAACCGCTGGGATCCGCTCTGTGCCGCTGGCGATCATGGGGTCGTGCTGTTCGGCGCCTTCATCGTATCGGGCATCGACGACGCCCGCCGAAACGCTGATCCAGTCGCAGTGGATCGACAAGCCGATGCCGCTGTTCGACCTGCCGCCCGCGACGACAGCGACGGTGGCGGGGCTGAAGAGCAGCCAACTCGCCGACGGCAAGCCGCGGCTGGTCAATGTGTTCGCCAGCTGGTGCATTCCGTGCCGCGCCGAGGCGCCGCAGCTGGAGGCGCTCAAGGCCGCAGGGCGTGCCAATCGACGGCATCGCGATCCGCGACCGGCCCGAGGATGTCGCGATGTTCCTGCGCGAATATGGCAATCCGTTCGACCGGATCGGATCGGACATGCAGAGCAGCGTCCAGATCGCGCTGGGGTCATCGGGGGTACCGGAAACCTTCCTGATCGACGGCAAGGGCGCATCATCCGTCGAGCAGATCCAGGGCGATGATCCTGGCCGGAGCATGTTCCGATGATCGCTCGCCAAGTTGCGGAGGCGATGACATGATGCCGCCGCGCTGATCCTGCTGGTTTTCGCTGGGCTGTACTCGCTCGCACCCGCTGGCTCGCGCAGGACCGGCTGCCGCCCGCGCCCTATGCCGACCGGCAGCTGGATGACCCGGAGAAGGAGCGCGCGGCCAAGGCGTTGATGGAGGAACTGCGCTGCCTCGTCTGTCAGGGCCAGTCGATCGCCGACAGCGATGCGCCGCTGGCGGGCGACATGCGCCACGAGGTGCGCAGCAAGATCGCTGCGGGGGAAAGCCCCGACGAGATCAAGTCGTGGCTGGTGGCGCGCTATGGCAATTGGGTGAGTTACGATCCGCCGTTCGACGTGGCGCGACGTGCGCTTCTTGTGGCTGGGGCCGTTGCTCTTTCTGCTGCTCGGCGGCTGGCTGGCGTTCGGGCGCTTCCGCCGCAGCGCGAGTGACGATGCGGAGGATCGCGCATGATCTGGCTGTGGGTCATGCTGTGCGGCGGCGCTGACGATCGGCGGCATGTTCTGGCTTCGGGCAAGCTGCCCGCGGCGGGCGCGGCCGAGCTGGCCGGGCGCGGCTACTGGTGCTGGGGCTGCGCGGGCTATGCGCTGCAAGGCAGCCCGGCGCTGCCCGGCAAGCCCGTCGCTGCGCCGCGGCGAGCCCGCAAGGGCTTGGCGATGCGATCACCGACCGGCAGCGAGCAGGTCGATCGGCACGCAGTCTCCGGCGGCGCAATGGCTGGGCATGTCGGACGGCTTTGCGCGCACCGGCAAGACCGAACTCGCGGCGCAGACGCTGGAACAGGGACTTGAGCGCTATCCCGACAATGTCGATCTGTGGGTTGGCGCTGGGCAATGGCGCTGGTCGCGCATGGCGGCGGGCACGATGTCGCCCGCGGCGGCGCTGGCGTTCGACGAGGCGGCGCGGCGCGATCCGTCGCATCCGGCGCCGCCCTATTTCTTGCGGGCTGGCGCTTGCGCAGGGCGGCGATCTGAAGGGCGCCGAGGCAGTGTGGAGCCAGTTGCTGGCGCGCAGCGCCCGCCGATGCGCCGTGGCGCGGACCTGGAGATGCGGCTCGAGCATGCTGGCCGGCATGGCGCCAGAGCGCCGCAGTTGCCATGGGGCGCTGCGTGCTCTGCGAGCCGCTTGCACCGGGCGGCATGTTGCCAGGCGCAAGCCAGTGATAGGCTGCGACGGCTATTCCGGCCAGCTGGCTCGTCTAAAGGCGGCGCGTCTGGGCTGAGTCGCCAGGGTACCGAGAGCGAGCGGGGAGTGGCGGCATGGAGATGCGCCCGCCCCGCGCCCGCCACCGCCGACCATTACGGCCAGGCCACGCGGCATGGCCACAAGGCCACCACGCTGAAGCTTGCCGTCGGCGCGGTCGGCGTCGTGTTCGGCGACATCGGCACCAGCCCGCTCTATGCGTTTCGCGAAACCTTTGCCGGGCATCACCCGATCGAGCCCGATCAGTTGCATATCTATGGCGTGCTGAGCCTGGTGTTCTGGTCGATGATGCTGGTCGTCACCTTCAAATATGTGCTGACGATCATGAAGGCCGACAACAAGGGCGAGGGCGGCAGCCTGGCCTTGCTCGCGCTGATCAGCCGTTCGTCGGGCGAGAAGCGCTGGACGTGGCCGATCATCCTGCTCGGGGTGTTCGCGACCGCGCTGTTTTATGGCGACAGCATGATCACCCCGGCGATGTCGGTGCTGTCGGCGACCGAGGGGCTGCGCTACATCGATCCGGGCTTTGCACCCTATATCGTCCCGATCGCGCTGGCGATCCTGATCGGGCTGTTCGCGATCCAGTCGCGCGGGACGGCGAAGGTCGGCGCGTTGTTCGGGCCGATCATGCTGCTCTATTTCGTCACGCTCGCCGGTGCTGGGCGTGCATGCATCATCGCCGATAATCCGTGCGATCATCGTCGAGACGCTCAATCCGGGTGAACGCGCTGCGAGTTCTTCTATGTCGACGGGTTCACCGCGCTTCATCGCGCTTGGCGTCGGTGGTGCTTGCGGTGACCGGGGCCGAGGCGCTTTATGCCGATATGGGGCATTTCGGGCGCGGGCCGATCGGGATCAGCTGGCTCGCCTTCGTGCTGCCGGCGCTGATGCTCAACTATATGGGGCAGGGCGCGATGGTGCTTGCGGCCGAAGCAGGGCCGCGCGCCGACCTGATTTCAGACCCGTTCTTCCTGATGATGCCGCGACCTCTGGCAGCGTGCCGTTGATCGATCCTCGCGCTGCTCGCGACGATCATCGCCAGCCAGGCGGTGATTTCCGGCGCCTTCTCCGTGACGCAGCAGGCGATCCAGCTGGGCTTCATGCCGCGCCTGCGCATCACCCATACCAGCGCCTCGGCCGCCGGGCAGATCTATATCCCGCTGGTCAACTGGGGCCTGATGGTGATGGTGATCCTGCTGGTGCTGTTCTTCCGGTCGTCGAGCAACCTTGCCGCCGCCTATGGCATCGCGGTGACCGGCGCGATGTTCATCGACACGCTGCCTGCTGTCGGTCGTGCTGTTCACGCTGTGGAAGTGGCCGGCGTGGAAGGCGCTGCCGGTGCTCGCGGTGTTCTTCATCGTCGACATCGCCTATTTCGGCGCGAACCTGATCAAGGTGCCGGAGGGCGGCTGGGTGCCGCTGGCGATCGGGCTGATCATCTTCACGCTGCTCACCACCTGGTCGCGCGGGCGCAAGCTGATGCAGCAGGAAATGGCCGATGGGGCGATGCCGATCCCGGTGTTCGTCAAGTCGGCGGCGAACAGCGCGACGCGCGTTCCGGGCACGGCGGTGTTCATGACCTCGAGCGCCGACGGCGTGCCGCACGCGCTGCTCCACAATCTGAAGCACAACAAGGTGCTGCACGAGCGCGATCATCCTGCTGACGATCAAGGTCGCCGACGTGCCGTTCGTGCGCGAGGAAAATCGCTGCGCAGGTCGAGGATCTGGGGCAGGGATTCCACCGCCTGATCCTGAATTACGGCTTCATGCAGGCGGCCGACGTTCCCGCCGCGCTGAAGCGCGTCGACCCGCTGCGGCGCAGCAGTTCAAGATGATGGAGACCAGCTTTTTCCTGTCGCGCCAGACGCTGATCGCGGCGAGCAAGCCGGGCATGCCGATCTGGCGCGAAAAGCTGTTCGCGTGGATGCTGCGCAACGCGGAAAGCGCGATGGAGTTCTTCCGCCTTCCCACCAATCGCGTGGTCGAACTGGGCAGCCAGGTGGAAATCTGAATCCCCGCTTTTTCCGCCTGTTTGCGTCAGATCAATGCCCTTTGCCCATCGCCTGATAGGTCTGCTCTGACAAGGGAGACAGGCCATGCAGGGACGGCTGACATTCATTCTTCATTTCATGATCGGCACGACCATCATGGGCATGTTGGTCACCACGGCGCTCAGTACCGGGCACACATCCGGTGCTTCATCCTGCTGGCGGCGCTGGCCGGGTTCCTGATCGCCGTGCCGGTCAGCTGGCTGGTCGCGCGCCGGATCACGCATCTGGTCAAGGGATGAGCGCAAGGTGATGCCTGGCCTGCGGCGGCGCGCCTAAGGAACCCGCCGCCGGCAGGCCTTAGCTGCAGACCGTCATCTTCGCGGCGGCATATTCGTTCAGCAATACGTAGC
>JAXHOI010000026.1:0-120413 GCA_034519505.1 Sphingobium sp.
GCCGCTGCATGAGCATTCCACCCGAGATCTTGAAGCCTGCAATCGAGAAGACTGCGCGCGGTCGCGTCATAACGGCGCGACATGGACGTGACGACGCCCGCATCCATCGCCGCCCCGATGGACAGCGGCTTGAACGTCGAACCAAGTTCATAGCGCGCCTGCACCACGTCGTTGCAGCGCGGCGTCTCGTCGCAGAACTTCGCGTTGTCGCGTTCCAGCTTGTTGGGATTGAAGACGGGAAGAGATGCCATTGCCAGCACTTCGCCGGTGCGCACGTCGAGCACGATGCCCGCCGCCGCCTTCGCGGTGTTGGCGACCATGCCGGAATATAGCTCGCTTTCCAGTGCACCCTGCACCCGCGCATCGATGGACAACGCCAGCGGCTTGCCCAGTTGCGCAGGATCGGTCAGTCGTTCGTTGAACGCGCGCTCCGCCCCCATGCCGCCGCTGGAACTGACAAAGCCCAGAACATGCGCGGCCAGCGTCCGCTGCGGATAGAGGCGATCCTTCTCCCGCGGAAATTCGAACGCCACTTCGCCCAGCGCGTTCACCGCCGCGACCTGATCGGGGAGCGCACGGCGGCGGATATAGGCCCATTTCCCCGGTCCCGTCAGAATCTGGTAGAATTTGCTTTCGCTTTCATCCGGGAAGATCGCGGCCAGCTTGCGCGCCAGCTCGGCCCGATCGCCCATCAGCCGCTGCTTGCGCACTGTGATGGAATAGGCGTCGATGGTGCGGGCCAGTGGCACGCCATTGCGGTCCACGATGTCGGCGCGCGCAGGCAGGCTGTCCGCACCACCATTGCCCAGCCGCCCGCCACCGGCGAACACCCCGAAATAGGCAAGCTTGAGCACGCACATCGCCAGCGCCGCCGAAAACAGGATCAGCAGCAGCATCAGCCGCTTGTGGGCCACGGCGACCTGCTCGACGCGCTGGTTGGTCGCCCGGATGCGATCGGGGCGTGCGATGATCGTCGCCATCAGTTCTTGCCCGTCCGTTCAGAGCTGGCTCGCTTGCGCAGGTCAGCCAGCGTGTTGTCGTCCAATAGTGCGTCGTCCAGCATCGCCATGCGTTCGGCCCTGCGCGCGGCGGCGTCCGGCGTCGCGGTACGCCGCGTGGCGGTCGGGCTGGCGGGAGCGACCGCCGCCATCTGCACGATGCGGGGCTTGGCTGCGGCAGGCGCAGGCTTCGTCTCTGCGGCGCTGGCCGGACGGACGATGGCCAGCTCGGCACGGATTTGCGTCACCGCCGGGCTTTTCACCGACGCTGTCGAAACTGTTGGCGTCGCCGGCCCTGCCGCGCTGGCGTCCGCCGTCATGACGGGCGGCGCGACATAGGTGCCGCCGTTCGCCTCGACGCCGACCAGGTTGGCCAGCGAGCGTTCGTTCGCAACATATTGTCCGACCGTGGGTGCAGGATAGCGGAAGTCATCGGCATTCCACATTTCCAGCTGCCGGACGCTTGCACGAGCGCCGAATTCGGTTTCCAGATAGCGGATTTCCGCCTTCGTCAGCTGAATCTGCTGCTCGACCTTCTGCAGCTTGCTCCGCTCCGTCGCGACCCGAAGGGAGACGAGATAGGCGCTGACCGCGCCGACCGTGATGACGATGACCCAGAGCAGGCTTTGCAGGCGCTTGACGGCGATCATGAGCGGGCTCCTTGGGCTTTGGTCATGACGTCCCAGGCCGGGGCTGCGGTGCGCACTGCACTGCGCAGCGTGGCCGAACGGGCGCGGGGATTGCGGGCGAGTTCCGCCTCACTCGGCCGGACGGCACGGGCGGGCTTTTCAAAGGTCGCGTCATTGGCGGGCGCTCCGGCCGTGGGGCGATGGCGCGATCCGCCGCCTTCCCCGCCGGAACGACGGCGAAGGAATTGCTTGACGATGCGGTCTTCCAGGCTGTGGAATGTCACGATGGCCAGCCGACCGCCCGGCTCCAGCACGGCCTCGGCCGCCTCCAGCCCGCGTTCCAGCTGGTCCAGCTCGCCGTTCACGTGAATGCGGATCGCCTGAAACGCGCGGGTCGCCGGGTCCTTCTTTTCATGCGGCTTATGGCCCAGCGCGCGGCGCACGATGCCCGCCAGCTCGGCCGTGCGCGTGATCGGCCGGGCAGCGATGATCGCGCGGGCGATGCGGCGCGACTGCCGCTCCTCTCCATAATGATAGAGGACGTCGGCAATCTCCTCTTCGCTCGCCTCGTTGACGAAATCGGCCGCACTCATGCCGCTCTGCGCCATCCGCATATCGAGCGGCCCGTCATTCTGGAACGAAAAGCCCCTCTCGGCCCGGTCGAGCTGCATGGACGAAACACCGATGTCCAGCGTCACGCCCGACACCGAAGCGATGCCAGCGTCGGCCAGCAGACGCTGCATGTCCGCAAACTCGCCCTCGATCAGACGGATCGCGCCATCGGACGCGGCAACCACCGCCTGCCCCTCGGCAATGGCGTTGGGATCGCGGTCCAGCGCGATGACCTGCGCTCCGGCCGCGGCCATGGCGCAGCTATATCCGCCTGCGCCGAAAGTACCGTCCACGTGCCGCTCACCTGACTGGATGGAGAGGGCATGGACGACTTCCTGGATCAGGACCGGGACATGGGGGCTGCCTGCGGTTCCGGGGAAGCTCACTGTGCCCCTCCCCTTTGCTCGATGAAGCGACGGGCCGCGTCCTTCAGTGCGTTGGAAAGGCCGGGTTGCTCCAGCACCTTGTCCACGCTCCAGATCTGGATGTAGTCGACCACACCGATGAACAGAATGCCGTCGGTGATTTCGCAATGGTCGCGGACCGAAGCAGGGAGCGAAAAACGCCCGGCCGTGTCGATCAGCACATCGTCCAGCGTGCCGAACAGATTGGTCAGCTTCATGTCGCGGTCGTAAGGCAGGCGGCGCTCCAGCGCCTCTGCCGCCTCTCGCTCTACGCGCGCCAGCATGGTTTCGATATGGTCGGCGCGGAACGCCATCGCGCAGGGCTTGTCATCGGCCAGGGCAATGCTGAACGCCTTGCCGTCACCAGCCTCGCGCAGGAAAGGCCGCATGCCTGAAGGGATGGCAAAGCGGTTCTTGGCGTCCCGGCCGGACGTCCCGCTCCCCTTCAAGATGTTGAGACCACTCACCCTGCACACGCCCCTTGAAAGCCGGGGCAACAAGCCTCCGTCGCCGGAAGCGGCGTTTTCACCACCGTCCAGCGGACAGACGAATCCCAATTGGCCGAAGCCCCAGTCAGGGACTTGGTTACATCCTTCGATCTTGGGAAACAATGGGAAACTGTGGGATAAGGTCGAGAATTTTCTACGACTTTATGGGAAACGCTATGCAACAGGAAAGGAATCGGGCGCAAGGGCCAAAATCGCGCCGTCGCCAGCGGCGCGCGCGATAAAGCAAACTCAAGCTTTTCCGGTGATTTCGGCGATAGCGAGAGGCAGCGTCCCGCGTTTCCCCGGATTTCCCACAATGCCCATACCGTCCCATGGCAGGCACAAGTTTGCGGCCTTCAGCCCGGGCGGTCGTGGCGACATCCCATCCCGCGCCCCGCTTTTCCCATTCCGTCCCACTTCCCGCATTGCAGGGGGCGAGAGAGTCGGGCGTCAGTTCTGCGCCGGCTCGCGGTCCATCGGCTTGTTGAGCTTGGGATCGGGCTGCAGGTCGGGGACCGGCGTCACGCCCAGGTCACCCAGGGGATCGTTGGGCTTGCCATCCGTTGCGTTGGCCACATTGGCAGTCGAATTGGCCGGAAAGGCGTCGGTCGGCTGAATGCCCTCACCCACTCTTTGCACGGCGATATTGGCGAGGCCGACGAGCAGCAGAACACCGACCAGGCCGGTCAGCCCGATCTGCACGCGTTGCAGCCCTTCCTTGGAACGTGGGTTTTCCGCCATATCCGTGTCGACCCGCTTACCTGTCGCGCCTTCGCGACCGGTCAGCCCTTTTGGGCCAGCCAGGGGAAGGGCGTCAACCCCTTCGCCTCCAGCCATTCGCGGTTGTAGAGGGTCGAAAGATAGCGGAAGCCCGTGTCGCACAGGATCGTCGCGATCCGCTTGCCCGGCCCAAGCTGCCGCGCCAGCGCCACCGCTCCGGCCACGTTGATCCCACTTGAGAGGCCAAGGCACAGCCCCTCTTCCCGCAACAGGCGGGCGACCCACTCCATCCCTTCCTCATCGGAAATGCGGAACTGCGTATCGATCGGCGCGCCGTCCAGATTGGCGGTGATGCGCCCCTGCCCGATCCCTTCGGCCACCGAAGACCCTTCCGCCCTCAACTCGCCATGGGCGTAATAGTTGTAAAGCGCCGCGCCGTGCGGATCGCTGAGCGCGATGGTGACGTTCTCGTCCCGCGCCTTGAGGCCCAGACCCACCCCGGCGATCGTGCCGCCGGTTCCCGCCGCGCAGGTGAAACCGTCCACGCGGCCCTCCATCTGCGCCCAGATTTCCTCCGCCGTGCCCAGAACATGCGCCTTGCGGTTGGCGATATTGTCGAACTGGTTGGCCCAGATCGCGCCTTCCGTCTCCTCGGCGATGCGGCGGGACGTGTGGACGAAATGGCCGGGATTGGAATAGGCTGCAGCAGGAACCGTCACCAGTTCCGCGCCCAGCGCGCGCAGCGTGTCCATCTTCTCGCGGCTCTGCGTCTCAGGCATCACGATGATCGTGCGATACCCCTTCGCATTGGCGACAAGGGCAAGGCCGATGCCGGTGTTACCCGCCGTCCCCTCCACAATCGTGCCGCCGGGCTTCAGCAGCCCCTTCTCCTCCGCATCGTTGACGATGTAGAGGGCGGCGCGATCCTTCACGGATGCACCGGGATTGGCGAATTCGCACTTGCCGTAGATTTCGCAGCCAGTCGCTTGCGACGGCCCTTTCAGAAGGACAAGGGGAGTGTTGCCGATCAGGTCCAGCGTGTCGGCGCGCGCGCCAGTGGTGAGTATCGCCATGGTCGCCGCTCTAGCCCGATGCGTGCGCGATGGCCAGCAAGGGAATGCTCACCGGCTGATAGCGGGATTTTCGCCGGCCCGCTGCCTTATCGACGGATGCTTGCACGAAGCCGGTTAACCCGCGCCATGGTTAATGTCCCAATGGGGAACAGCGGAATCTTGGCTACGGCGCGGGCGGACGAAATGGGATAAGGGCGCTTGGCCATGCGCCTGCCTGCGCGAGGCCGACGCGAACGGAACCGATGCAGCACGCCCACGCCTTTCCCCAGTCGAGACGAGCGATCGCGCGCATTGCCGGGATGCCTGCACTGTGGCTGATGGTGCTGGCCGCGATACTGATCGGCGCCCCACGCATGTTGCCGGCCGCGATCAGCCCGATCGATGCGCTGTCCATAACCCGCGTCGGGCCTGCTCCTACGCTCGATGGACAGGCGGAACGCGCACAGGACAACTTCCCCGGATCGGCCTATTTCTTTGCCGAAGGGGCATTCGATAACGCACCGCAGATCGCGCAGTCCAACGATCCGCATGTGTACGCCATCGATCCCGGTGCCGCGGCCACCACCTATGTCTTTCGCGCCGCCAGCGCGGGCGATTCGCTTCGCGCGCTCAACTGCCTGACACAGGCGATCTATTATGAGGCGGGCAACGAACCGGAGGAAGGCCAGCGCGCCGTCGCGCAGGTCGTGCTGAACCGCGTCCGCCACCCCGCCTGGCCCGGCAGCGTTTGCGGTGTCGTCTATCAGGACAGCCAACGCTCCGACATGCGGTGCCAGTTCACCTTCACCTGCGACGGCGCGCTGCTGCGGCGGCCAAGCATCGCGGGCTGGGCGCGCGCATCGCGTATCGCGGCGCAGGCGCTCGCCGGATCGACCTACGCCCCCGCCGGGCTCGCGACGCATTATCATACGCTGGCGGTCAGCCCGTTCTGGTCTTCCTCGCTCAAGGTCGTGGGGGTGATCGGCGCGCACATCTTCTACCGCCTGCCCGCCGACGGGCCATCGGCGCTGCGTGCGGGCTATAGCGGTCGGGAAATGCAGCCGCCGCCCTACATCCCGCGCCCGGCGACAAATCCGCTGCTCCCCGCCGCACCCTATCCGTTCGCCGGGGCGGGCGGCACGATGTCCGGCCCGCAGCCCGCCACGCCTTATCTGCCGCAAGGCATGCTGCCGCCTGCACCTGCGAACCTGCCGGCCACGGGCACGAAAAGCTGGTCGGATGGCCTGCCGGAATCGACGATAAAGCCGGAATATCGCAACTCCGGCCGGCCGCTGATCTGAACCACCGGGCGGCACAGAAATTTTTTGATGGCGGCGCATTTTTTGCGGAACCGTTTTTTCCGCTCCTCGTTCTACACTTCGGATAGCAACTCTTTGCCCCCCGCTCTTGCTATCCAACGATATGGGCCCGGAACGCATGACCCCCCGACAGCGTTCCGGGCCTAAAACCTATATACCTCACCCAACCGCCCCCGCCCTAACCCCGTTGGCTTCACGTCATGGCGTGGCGAAACCATGTCGGGAACGCATCGAACGTTCGCGTGTTCTTCGCTGGCATGGCGACACCGGTCGCCAGGGCTTGTTTCAGGAGACCATTATGGGCCGCAAGATCATCACTGCACTGCTGCTGACCGGCAGCCTGCTCGTCGCAGCATGCAACACGGTGGAAGGCGCCGGGCGCGACATGGAAAGCGCGGGTAAGGCGGTGAAGGACGCAGCCGACTAAGCGTCCTACCCCTTCAAGCGAAGTCGACTTAGCCCGGGCCTTGATGGTCCGGGCTTTTTCGTGCCGGAAACTATTCCGTCACTTCCTGCGCCGCCTCATCCTTCGCCTGGCGGCGGTCAGTGAACCAGATCGCGATGATCGTCAGTTCATAAAGCAGGATGAGCGGGATCGCGAGCATCAGCTGCGAAATGGCGTCGGGCGGCGTCATCACGGCTGCGACGATCACGGCGGCGACAATCATGTACCGCCGCATGGAAATCAACTGAGCACGCGTCACGAAACCCGCACGGTTCAGCAACATCAGCAGCACCGGCATCAGGAAGCTGATCCCGAACGCCAGAATGAATTGCATGACAACGCTGAGATAGGCGTCCGCGCTGGGCAAAGCCTCAACCGCCAAGCCACCGCTACTGCCCTGATAGCCGAGAAAAAAGTGAAAGGCGGTGGGCATCACCACATAATAAGCCAGCGCCGCGCCCATGGTGAACAGCACCGGGGTCGCGATCAGGAACGGCAGCAGCGCCTTCTTTTCCTTCGCATACAGCCCCGGCGCGACGAACGCCCAAAGCTGGTTGGCGATGATCGGGAAGGACAGGCAGAAGGCGCAGAAGACCGACACCTTCACCTGAACGAAGAATGCCTCGTACAGCTTGGTATAGACGAGCTTGTCCGCGCCCGCTTCTTTGAGCGGAGCGAGCAGGAACGCCAGGATCGGATTGTAGAAATAGGCTGCGATGCCGCCCGTTATCACCAGCGCCCAGACGCATTTGAGCAAGCGGGAGCGCAGTTCGATCAGATGATCGAGCAGCGGCGCCTTGCTGTCGTCAATGTCGCCGATCATGCCCGCTCCCCTTCCGGCGTGGAAGGAGTGGCCGCTGCCGGCTGCGCGTCGGCCGTGGGCGGACCATCGAGCGGCAGCATCGCCTGAGTCGCTGGCGCTGACATCGGCGAAGGTGCAGCATCAGCGGCCGGTGCTTCCGGCCCGCCTTCCCCCGCCTGCGACCCGGCGGCGGCGTCGGACGCAGCCTGCATGTCGCCCTGCGGATGCTGTTCCATGATGCGCTTGTTTTGCGCCGCCCACTTCTTCTCAAGCTCTTCCAGCTCGACTTCGCGGACCATGGCGTCGATACCGGTGCGGAAATGGCGGGCCATGCCGCGCGCCTTGCCGACAATCTGTCCGATCTTGTAAAGGGCGCGAGGCAAATCCTTCGGACCGATCACGACGACGGCCACGATGACAATCAGCAGAAGTTCGGACGACCCGATATCGAACATGCTTTTTCCACATCACGGCCCTTTTCAGGAAAGGCCGATTGCCCAGAACGCGATAGAACACTGAGTATGGCCGGAACCGCAACCAGCACCCGCCGCCGACCGCAAGCCCAGAACTGCCCGCTCAAAGACACAAAAAACCCGCCCCCGTTTCAGGGACGGGCTGTCGCATCAACCCTGCTTCGTTTCCTCGGCGCTGTGCACCGGGGTCGGCGTTACCGTGGGCTGCGCCTCGATCTTGGTGGCCGGCTTCGTCATCTTCGGCTCGTCATCATCATCCTCAAGACCCTTCTTGAAGCTTTTGATGCCCTTGGCCACGTCGCCCATCATACCCGAAATGCGACCGCCACCGAACAGCAGCATGATGACCAGGAGCACGATCACCCAGTGCATCAGCGAAAAGGAACCCATTACCAATCTCCCGAATTCGTCCAGCCTATCTAGGCTTCCTTGCGCCTCATTTCCAGCGGCGATTAGCCCAAGTAACGATGATCCGCCGCATCCCCGCCATCCGCGTCATCCGGATCGTCCGGATCGTCGCCATCGTCGTCCGGCTCGTCCGCGTCATCGGCCGCTCCGCCAAGCTGCGCCTCCATCGCCAGATCGATCGGATCGAGAAGGCCCGCCGCGCGCAGATCGTCGATTCCCGGCAGGTCGCGTCGGCTGCTCAGCCCGAAATGGGACAGGAATTCGCCGGTCGTCGCATAAATGAGGGGGCGTCCCGGCACGTCGCGGCGGCCCGCCGGGCGGACCCAGCCAGCCTCCATCAGTACGTCCAGCGTTCCCTTCGCAACCTGAACGCCGCGGATCGCCTCGATCTCCGCGCGGCTGACCGGCTCGTGATAGGCGATGATCGCCAGCGTTTCCATGCCCGCACGGCTGAGCTTGCGCGGCTCCTCCCGCTCACGGCGCAGGATGTGGGCAAGGTCGGCCGCAGTCTGGAAATGCCAGCGTCCGCCCCGTTCCACCAGATTGATGCCGCGCCCGGCATAATCCTGTGCCAGGCGGGCAAGCAGCGCCTTCGCGACGTCGCCGTCCCGCCCCGAGCATGGGCGGCGAGGTCTCGCGAGCGGTCAGCGGCTGCCTCCGCGGCGAACAGCGCCGCCTCCACGGCGCGCGCATCGGGATCGTCCTGCCGCGCCGTCATGCCGCGCCCTCCTGCAGCAGGATACAGCGGGCGCAAAGGCCGACCGTCCTGCTGGAGTCTCGACGCGCGCCCTGCTTGGCCAGTTCCAGCGCCGCAACGAAGCTGGACGCCAGCGCCGAGCGTGCAGATCAGGCGACAGCGCCCGTTCGGGCGGAGGAAGCTCGCAGATCGCGCTCCAGTCGAATCGCTGCACCCGAGCATCGCTCGAGACCCGCTCGATCGCCTCGTCCAGCGTCATCACCGGCGCGTTCGACGAACGATATGCATGCGCCGGGTGCGTGCGCGCGCTTGATCTGGCCATAGGCCTGGATCAGGCTCGATACAGGCTGGGCTGCCACGCGCGATCTTGCGGACCGTCCGCAACCCCTCGGGTGAGGCGCGCAGGAAGACATCGCGGCCGATCCGGTCGCGCGCCATCAGCCGCGCGCCTGCCTCGCGCATGGCGTTCAGCCGCTCCAGCCGGAGGGCAAGGCGCAATGCCAGTTCCTCCGGACTGGGGTCGACCTCCGCTTCGCGCGGCAGCAGCAGTGCGGATTTGAGGTAAGCGAGCCAGGCCGCCATCACCAGATAATCGGCCGCCACCTCCAGCTTCAGCGCCTCCGCGCCCTCAATGAACGCGAGATACTGATCGACCAGCGCCAGGATCGAAATCTGCCTGAGGTCGACCTTCTGCGTGCGGCGCGAGCGCGAGCAGCAGGTCGAGCGGTCCTTCCCAACTGTCGAAGGCGAGGGTGAGCGCATCGGCATCGGCCTGTAGCGGCTGCGGGCCGCGCCTGCACAGCGGCTGCCATCGGCGTCTGCGCACGTACCGACTGCGGTCACGCCAGCGCCAGCAAAGCGTCGCGCTTGGCGAGCAGGGTCGCCATGTCGGCGCGCCGGCTCGGCACCCGGCCACGGTCGCCATCGCCCGGTCCAGCCGTTCCCGCGCCTTGTCGGTGATGTCCGGCAATGCCGCGACGACCCCCTGCATCTCATCCATCCGCGCCCAGCAATTGAGCGCCAAGTCGCATCCCGCGGCAACCACCGCCGCGGCCCGGTCGGGCACCGCGCCCGACAGCGCCTTCATGTCCAGATCATCGGACATCAACAGGCCGTCAAAGCCGATCTCGCCGCGAATGATGTCGCGGATCACGGTCGGCGAACAGCGTCGCGCGGCTTCTCGGCGTCCCAGGCGGTTTAGACAGATGTGGGCGGTCATCCCCATCGGGGCGTTGTTGCAGTGTGCGGAACGGCGCGATATCGCTGCTCCAGTTCCTCGCGCGGAGGCGGTCCACGCACGGGCAGCTCGTAGATGGCTGTCGACCATCGGCGCGGCCATGGCCCGGCATGTGCTTCACGATGCCGACGACCCCGCCTTTGCGCAACCCGTCCAGCATCGCACGCCCCAACGCCGCGACCTGCATCGGGTCGCTGCCCAATGCGCGGTCGCCCACGATGTCGCTTGCCCCGTCCATCCGAACGTCCAGCATCGGCGGCGTAGTCGCACATTGATGCCCACATCCGTCAAGCATCAGCGCCAGCGCTGCGGCATTGGCCCGCGCCGCTTCGATCGCGCTCACGGGCGCACGGTCGTAAAGCGGATCGAACGCGCCGCCAGCGGGAAAAGCCGGCCAGACGGGCGGTTGCATGCGCGCGACCCGGCCACCTTCCTGATCGATCATGATCAGCACGTCGTCGCGCCCGTGCAGGTCGCGCAGGGCGTCCGTCAGCGCACGCATCTGCGCCGGGTCGACGCAGTTTCGCTTGAAGAGGATATATCCCGCCGGTTCGACGCGACGGAAAAATTCCGCCTCATCGCTGTCAGCGTCAGGGCCGCGCGAGCCCGAAGATGACTGGAATCATGCGCGGCTAGGATAACGCGCGAGCTTCCCCGCGCATCAGGACAGCCGCACGCGCCGAGTCTTCACAGATCGGCGACAAGGAGGCAGTTTTCGCCCGCCACCTTCAGCTTGCCGCACATCGGCCTGCGCGGCCTGGCTGCCCGCGCTGGTGCGCAGGCGATAAAGCGTGCCACCCGCCACGTCGTGCAGCCGGCAGCCATGCCGAATTTCAGCGGTGCCGAGATAGGCGCAGCGGCTTGGCTTGACGTGCGCCAGGCGATCTGGCCTGCCGGCGGCGCTGCCGAATAGGCACCCAGTTGCAGCGCGGCCGATGGCGCGAGGCGGCGGTAGCCGCGCCTACGTCGCGCCCTTCGGCCGGCGCGGCGGCCGTGTCGTCGACCACCTGACCGGTGCCGACCGTCGGTCGGGCTTCACGACCGAGGTCGCCTGCTTCGTCTGCGCGGGCGGCGCGGCGATCGGCGCTTCGGGCATGCGGTTCTTGTCGATCGTGCCCTGCGGATTGCCGCCTTCGCTCGCGGCATAGCTGGCGTCGCCCTGGCCCTGGAACCGTTCGCCGCCGCCTTCCTGCGGCTTTTCCTTGTAAGTGCCGGGCTGCGCCGCGATCAGCTGGCCTTCGCCGCCCGCGGACTGGCTCTGCCGCGCCCAGAACACACCGCCGATGATCGCGCCGAGCAGCAGCAGGCCACCCAGAATGAAGGCAAGCAGGCGCAGGGGGGACATCCCCTCCTCCACATCGTCCGCAGCCTCCAGCCAGGGAAGGCGTTCGTCTTCGTCATAACGCCACGACCTGTCAGCCTCGTAATCCAGTCATCACGACGCGCATCCTCCAGGAAAATCAAGGCATTTCAGACAGGGCCGCGACGCCCATCAGCGCCAGGCCGTTTCGGATGATCTGCCCCAAAGCCCGGCTCAAGAAAAGACGTGCCGATGTAACGGCAGGATCGCTGGCGACGATCACACGGGCTTCGGGCCGGTCATTGCCCATGTTCCACCAAGCATGGAACGCAGCAGCCAAATCATTGAGATAAAATGCAATTCTGTGCGGTTCACGCGCATTCCCGGCACCTTCGACAATCCGCGGGAACTGCGCGGCGAGCTTCACCAGCGCCAGCTCCTCCGTCCCAAGCCGGGACAAATCGGGCGCAGGCAGCGCGATTCCGGCGTCCTGCGCCTTGCGGCCGAGCGAGGAGATGCGGGCATGGGCATATTGGACATAGAAGACCGGGTTGTCCTTCGACGCCTCCACCACCTTGGCGAAGTCGAAATCCATCTGCGCATCCGCCTTGCGGGTCAGCATGGTGAAGCGCACGACATCCTTGCCCACTTCGCGCACGACATCGGCCAGGGTGACGAAATTGCCCGACCCGCTTCGACATCTTCACCGGCTCGCCATCGCGCAGCAGGCGCACCATCTGCACCAGCTTCACGTCGAACTTCGCCTTGCCGCCGGTCAGCGCCTCGACCGCGGCCTTGATCCGCTTGACGGTGCCGGCATGGTCCGCACCCCAGATGTCGATCAGCTGGTCTGCGGTCTGCGCCTTCTGGAAATGATAGGCGAGGTCGGCGCCGAAATAGGTCCAGCTGCCGTTCGATTTCTTGATCGGCCGGTCCTGATCGTCGCCGAACTGGGTCGAACGGAACAGCGGCAGCTCGACCGGCTCCCAATCGTCCGGCGTCTTGCCCTTGGGCGCTTCGAGCACGCCGTCATAGACCAGATCATGTGCGCGCAGCCAGGCTTCGGCCGCCTCGAGCTTGCCCGCGGCCTGCAGCTCGGCCTCGGATGAAAACACGTCGTGGTGGATGCCCGAGCAGCGCCAGATCGGCGCGGATCATCGTCCATCATCGCGGCGACCGCGCTGCGTGCGGAACAGCGCCAGCCATTCGCTCTCGGTGCGCGCCGACGATACTGGTCGCCAAATTCGGCGGCCAGCGCCCTGCCCGACCGGGACCGAGATAGTCGCCGGGATACAGCCCCTCGGGAATGTCGTCGATCGTCTCGCCCAGCGCCTCGCGGTAGCGCAGGTGCGCGGAGCGGGCGAGCACATCGACCTGACCGCCCGCGTCGTTGACATAATATTCGCGGATCACCTTGTGGCCGGCAAATTCGAGCAGGCTGGCCAGCGCATCGCCCACCACCGCGCCGCGGCAATGGCCCATGTGCATCGGCCCGGTCGGGTTGGCCGAGACATATTCGACGTTGACGGTTATGCCCGCCCCCATGTCCGAGCGGCCGTAATCGTCGCCCGCCGCCGGGATAGCCGCCAGCTTCGGCACGCCATGCGTCGTCGGTCAGCTTGAGGTTGATGAAGCCCGGCCCAGCGACGTCCCGCCGCGGCCACCGCGGTTCAGCTTCTCCAGCTCCGCCACGCAATGATCTCGGCAAGCGCGCGCGGATTGGTGCCTGCGGGCTTGGCCAGCACCATGGCCGCATTTGTGGCAAGGTCGCCATGGCTGGGGTCGCGCGGCGGCTCCACCGTCACGGCGGCGCGCGGCAGCCCGGCGGGCAGCCGCCCATCGGCCACCAGCGCATCACAGCGCGGCGTCAAGATGGGCGGACGAAAGGTCGGCATAAATGTTCATCTGGCCAATATGTCATAGCCGAATAACGCATAGCGGCACCGCCCTTCTACGAAGCAGGCCTTCAGTCGTTTTGCAATGCTTCCGCCCCGCCGGGTTTCAGCGCGTGGCGTTGTATCGCAGCTGGTCTTGCGTCAGGTTGAACCCGACCAGCAGCTCGAAACTGGTCCGCTGCAACGCGGCACGCACGTCGGGCTGCGCTAGCGGGTCGGTCGCCGCGTCCAGATCGCCCGCCTTGCGCTTGTTCGACAATGCGTTGGCGAATGTCCTTCAGCCAGTGTGTCTCGGCATCGCGGTCAATCGAATGCTCCCGCGCTTCACTGTCGCCTACGCGCGGGTCTTGTCCGGATTCAGCAAATTCAGCGTCACCTGGCCCACGCGCTTGGAAATCACCGACGTGCCGCCGCGCACGACAGTTGAGAAATAGGGCAGCGTTACCGTGCGCGCCGCGCCCGCCGCATTGCGGGTCGCCAGCACGTCGAATGTCGCCTCGCTGTATATCTGGGCACCGGTGTCGTTGCAGGTGGAGCGCAGGTTGGTGATCGATGCGACCACGTCCATGGCGCGCGCATCGGTCGAACCAGCCGGGTTGAACAGCGTGACGTCGCCCGTCTGCGCCGGAATGGCGACCTGCGGACAGGCGGAACGGATCTGGACGATGCCGCCGGTCTGGTCGATGTCGCCCCGCTTCACGCAGCCGGCGAGCGCCAGCAGGGCAAGGCCGGACACAGCCAGAGTGCGGGGAGCGGAGAATGTGCGGATGGTCACTGAAATTTCCTGATCGACAAGTGCGCCCGACACGGCGTTCCGGGCTTCTTATCCATGGCCAATGCCCCGCGCAACACAAAGCGCAAGCCGATCTTTTCGCCACGGGAAAAGTCGGGCGGCACGAAAGCGCGACGAAATGCGCAGGACGCCTTTCCCGCGCGGCCCATCCGTTCTACAGGGCAAGCCATGATGGAGACCGATGTTCCCGCCGGGCAGCGCCCTTCGCTCAGCCTGCTGATCGCTGCGCCGCGCGGCTTTTGCGCGGGTGTCGACCGCGCGATCATGATCGTGGAGCGGGCGATCGAGAAATATGGCGCGCCGGTCTATGTGCGCCATGAAATCGTCCACAACAAATATGTGGTCGAAAGCCTGAAGGCCAAGGGCGCGGTGTTCGTCAAGGAACTGGACGAGGTGCCCGACGACGCCACCGTCATCTTTTCCGCCCATGGCGTGCCCAAGATCATTCCCCAACGCGCGAGCGATCGTGGGCTGGACTGGCTGGACGCCACCTGCCCGCTGGTCAGCAAGGTGCATCGCCAGGCCGAGCGGCAGGTGGAGGCCGGGCGCCACATCCTGTTCGTCGGGCACAAGGGGCATCCCGAGGTCATCGGCACATTCGGACAGGTGCCCGATGGCGCGATGAGCCTGATCGAAACGGTCGAGGACGCCGAAGCGGTCGCTCCGGCCGATCCCACCGCCCTCGCCTATCTGACGCAAACCACCCTGTCGGTGGATGACACCCGCGCGATCATCGAGGTGCTGGAACGCCGCTTCCCCGCCATCGTCGCGCCCAAGGCGGACGACATCTGCTATGCGACATCGAACCGGCAGGCATCGGTCAAGGCCATCGCGTCCGATTGTCAGCTGGTGCTGGTGATCGGTGCGCCCAACAGCTCCAACTCGCTGCGCCTGGTCGAAGTCGCCGAACGCAGCGGCGCGCAGGCGCGACTGATCCAGCGGGCCGACGACATCGATTTTGCATGGCTGGCGGATGTGACGACGCTGGGCATCACGGCAGGTGCATCGGCCCCGGAAATTCTTGTCCGCGAAGTCGTGGACCGGGTTGCCTCGCGCTTTGACGTGACCGAACGGCAAGTCGAAACCGCGCAGGAGAACATTGCGTTCAAGCTGCCACGCGGCCTCGAAGCCGCCTGACGCACGGGCACAGGGGCACCCATGGCAGTCTATACGCAGGTTCCCGCTGAGGACATCGACGCTTTCCTGACCGACTATGGCGTTGGCCGGCTGGTGTCGGCGAAGGGGATCGCTGAAGGGGTGGAGAACAGCAATTATCTGCTGGAAACCACCGGCGCGGATGGTCACGGCGCGCGCTTCATCCTGACCCTTTACGAAAAGCGGGTGAACGAAGCGGACCTGCCCTTCTTCGTCTCGCTGCTCGATCATCTGGGCGCGGCGGGCATGAAGGTGCCGCGCTTCATCCGCGATTCTTCCGGCGCGACGATCCGTCAGCTGGCCGGGCGACCGGCGGCGCTGATCGAGTTTCTGACCGGCATTTCCGTTACCGAACCGACGCCGGGACAGGCACGATCGGCGGGTGAGGCGCTGGGCCAGATGCACCGCGCGGTGCGTGACTTCGTGCCGCAGCGCCCCAATACGCTCGGCCCGGCGGGCTGGCGCGATCTGGCCGCGCGCTGCGGCGATCATCTGGACGAGATCGCACCCGGCCTGTCCGCCCGCGTCGCCGCCGAACTGGCCCATGTCGACGCGCACTGGCCGCTGTCGCTTGAGCGCAGCGCCATCCATGCGGATCTGTTCCCCGACAATGTGCTGATGCTGGGTGATGAGGTCACCGGCTTGATCGACTTCTATTTCAGCTGCACGGACATCCGCGCCTATGACGTTGCCGTCATGCATGGCAGCTGGTGCTTCTCCTTCGACGGGGCGCAATTCTTCCCTGACCGCGCCCGCGCGTTGATGCAGGGTTATGCGGCATCGCATGGCCTCAGCCCCGATGAGCGCGGCGCGCTTGCTGACGCTGCTGGCCCGCGGCGCGGCGCTCCGTTTCCTGCTGACGCGCGCCTATGACTGGATCAACACGCCGCCCGATGCGCTGGTGATACGCAAGGACCCGCTGGCCTATCTGCGGCGGCTCGACCGCTATACCGGGTCCAGCGACGCGGAGCTGGGCCTGTCATGAGCGACCTGCCGACGGTCGAAATCTTCACCGACGGCGCGTGCAAGGGCAATCCCGGCCCCGGCGGCTGGGGCGCGGTGCTGCGCTTCCGGGGCAAGGATGGCGACAAGGAACGCGAATTGTCGGGCGGCGAGTCGCCGACCACCAACAACCGCATGGAGATGATGGCCGCGATCGAGGCGCTGAAGGCGCTGAAACGGCCGTGCCATGTCGTGCTGACCACCGACAGCAACTATGTGCGCGACGGCATCACCAAATGGATTTTCGGCTGGCAGAAAAATGGCTGGAAGACAGCCGACAAAAAGCCGGTCAAGAATGCCGAACTGTGGCAGGAACTGCTGACCGCCGTCCGCCCCCATCGCGTCGAGTGGAAGTGGGTGAAGGGCCATGCCGGCCACCCGGAAAATGAGCGCGCCGACCGGCTGGCCAGCGATGCCGCCGACGCGCGACGCGGAGGCTCCCCGACATGAGGCAAACGGCGTTAATCGGCCTTGTCTTGCTCGCAGGCTGTTCAGGGCAAGGAACCGAACAACCGGAATCCGGCCAGCCGACCAGCTTCGCCGTGTTGAAGGGCGACGCGGCCCGCGGCAAGACGCTGTTCAGCCAATGTGCCGCCTGCCACAGCGTTACGCCCGGCACCGACATGATCGGCCCCAATCTGCGCGGCATCGTGGGGACGAAGGCGGGCGATGTCGCCGGTTACCAGTTCACCGCCGCGATGAAGAACAGCGGCATCATCTGGTCGCCGCAGCAGCTTTACGAATTTCTGGAAAGTCCACAGGCGAAGGTGCCGGGAACCAAAATGCCCTTTGGCGGCATTCCCGATCCGCAGAGCCGGGCCGACATCATCGCCTGGCTGGAAACACAGAAATAGCGTGCCCTCAGCGTCCGCCCCCCGGACGCTGAAGACCAAGCGCGCCTCAGTCCTCTACAGGGGCCGT
The DNA here is from genome assembly GCA_034519505.1 of Sphingobium sp. Lineage (GTDB taxonomy): Bacteria > Pseudomonadota > Alphaproteobacteria > Sphingomonadales > Sphingomonadaceae > Sphingobium. The sequence goes on from JAXHOI010000026.1 coordinate 17,351, forward strand.
CGGGCCGTTCTTAAGGATCGATTCGATCGCGTTCTTCGCACCCGCCTTGCTGGCATAGCCTTCGGTCCAGAAGATCACTTCGCTGTTATATTTGAACTTGGCGACATATTCACCCGCCTTGTTCTGCTCGATCACGAACTTGTGGGCCATCACGCGACTCCCTTCACTGTTGAAACGGCACCGAAACTATCGCCGGTCGCGGGCGATGGCCAGTGGGCAAATAGTGGGACAGTTGGTTGCGCCTGCGGCCATCAAATCTCGAACCGGCCGGGGTCGAACACGCTGGCGTCAATGGCCGCGACGCTGGATTCGGGCGCTTCGCCGGTTGCGAGGGCCGCAGCCATCTTGGCCGCGGCGAGCGCGGTCTGGATGCCCCAGCCCCCCTGCCCGGCACACCAGAAAAAGCCACGCGCGAACGGGTCGAAGCCGTATATGGGCAGGCGGTCCGGCGCGAAGCTGCGCAGGCCCGCCCAGCGGCGCTCCACCGCCTCCACGCGCCAGTCGACGACCTGCTGAAAGCGGTCGATGGCCTGCGCGACGGCCAATTCCTCCGGCGCGGCGTCGCAGGGATCGGACGGCGCCTCGTCATGGGGGCTTAGCCACACGCGCCCGCCCGCAACCGGCTTGAAATAGAAACTGCCGGCGAGATCCAGAATGACGGGCAGGTCGTCCGGCGCGGCCGGGTCGATCCGCAGCTGCACGACGGTGCGGCGCAAAGGCGTGATGCCCACCGGCCCTACGCCGCATGCCCGCGCGACTTCATCGGCCCAGGCACCCGCCGCGTTCACCAGCACGCCGCAGGCGACCGGCCCGGCGCTGGTCTGCGCCAGCCAACCGTCCCCTTCACGCTGGGCGGACAGCAGGCGGCAGTCCCCCTGCACCCGCGAACCCTGACGCCGAATGGCGGACAGCATCGCGCCGTGCAGCGCCGCCGCATCGATGTCTTCGCAACTTGGCTCATCGATGCCCAGCACCCAGTCAGGCCGCAAGCCCGGCACACGCGCCGCCAGTGCCGCACCGTCCAGTGCGTTCAGATCGACCGAGCTGCCCGCGAATTCCGCGAGCATGGCGTCGCGCACCGGTCGGTCGCTTTCCCGCCCGACATGCAGCGCGCCGCGTGCCGAGAGGAATGGAGCATCGCCCATGCCCGCTTCGGGTTGGCGCATCAGCGGGCCGGATGCGGCGGTAAGCGGCTGAATGAGCGGGCCGCCATAAGTTTCGGTCCAGAAGGCGACGGACCGGCCGGTCGCGTGATAGCCTGGCTGGCCTTCCATCTCGATCACCAGCACGCGGCCGCGTCTGGCCAGTTCCGCGCCAAGGCCGGCGCCGGCGATGCCTCCGCCAACGATCAGAAAATCGACTTGATCCGTCATCGCATCCTTCATCGCGCCGGGGCGCGGGCATCCAGAAAGGTGTCGATCCGCGCCAGCACGTCATCGCGCACGTCGTCCGCCTCACGAAGCAGTTCGTGCCCCGCCACCGCCCCGTAACAATGGAACTGCGCGTCGGGAAGGCGGCGAGCGATTTTTTCCGCCGCCGCCGTGCTGACCAGCCGGTCATGCCGGGCGGCCAGGATCAGCGTGGGAACGGACATGGCGGACAGGCGCGGATCGGCGGGCATCGCCAGCGTGGAATCAAAGGCATCGCGCAGCCATGCCCAGCTTGGCCCGCCAAGCGCCAGATCGGGCCGCTGTTCACGCCACCACATCTCGTCGGAATAGCGTTCGGCGCTGTGGGTCAGGCGGGCCTGACGCTGCGCCATCCCCGCAATCGGCTTGTCGCCATGATCCCACGCCGCCCGATTGCCAAGGCCCAGCGCGCACATCGTCCGCGCGATCCATGCGCCAACCGCGACGGGCAGCGGCCGGGTCTGCAACCCCAGCATCGGGGCGGTCAGCACCGCCGCATCGGGCAGGAAAGCTCCCTCCACCATCGCTTTCAGCAACAGATGGCCGCCCATCGAGTGGGCAATGGCGACATGAGGCGCCATGCCGTGCGCGCGCCATTCACGCCCGAAAGCAGCCAGATCGTCGATCCAGCGATCGAAGCCGGGACTATGCCCGATCCGCGCATCGGGCAGCAGCCGTCCCGCCCCGGCCTGCCCCCGCCACTCCAGCGCGCTCACCTCCCAGCCCATCGCGGCCCACCGGGCAATCGCCTCCACATGCTTTTCGATCTGGTCGCCCCGCCCGCCCAGAAACAGCAGGCTGCCGCGCGGGCGCACATCAGCCGGGGGAGAAAGGCGCAACAGGCGGCACGGCCAGCCATCCGGCGCGCGCCAGACCTGTTCGATGCTGCGTTCCGGCCAGGCACGGCGAGGATAGCTTTGGGGCTGCATTGGCCATGGTTACGATTTGGTAAGGCATTGGGTCTAGTCATTTGCTTCCATGGGTGGGCATTATCTTGGCTTGGCGCTGGCCGTCATTCTGGCGGGGCTGCTGATCGTTGCGGCGGTCACGGACATCCGTTCGCGGATCATTTCCAATCGGCTCAATCTGGTCATCGCCGCGCTCGCCCCCGTTTTCTGGCTGGCGATGGGCGTCGAACCCTGGCCCGGCATGGCGTTCCAGCTGGCGCAGGGCCTGATCGTCCTGATCCTGTTCACCGGCCTGTTCGCGCTCGGCATGATGGGCGGTGGCGACGTGAAGCTGCTCGCCGCGATCTCGCTGTGGCTGCCGCTGCCCGCGCTCGGATTCCTGATCGTGCTGATGTCGGTGCTGGGCGGCGCGGTGACGCTGGTCACCGCCGTGCATCACCGCATGACGAAGCGGCTGGGGCGACCCGAAATTCCCTATGGCGTCGCCATAGCGCTGGCCGGCCTGTGGGTCGTTGGCGAACGATATATTAACCAATTTGCGTGATGACATGCCCAGTTTGGGGTGAAGACATCCGCTTCAGGAGGCGTAGAGCGTCATGGATGGCAAGAAGATTGTCCTGCTGGCAGGGGCACTGATCATTGCAGTGGTTGCCGCCTTTCTGGCGCGTAGCCAGTTCAGCAATGCCGGCGCGCCGCAGGTAGCCGCGGCCGCCGTGCCGAACCAGGCGGACATGCCGCACATTCTGGTCGCGACCAAGGCATTGCCGGTCGGCACCATCCTCGACGCGCAGAGCTTCCGCTTCCAGCCCTGGCCAAAGGAGCTGATGGAGCAGGCCTATTATCTGAAGGGTCAGGTCAATCCGGCCAGCCTTGCCGGCGCAGTCGTGCGCACCACCATCGCTGCCGGTCAGCCGATGGTTCAGGGTGCACTGATCAAGCCGGGCGAACGCGGCTTCCTTGCTGCGGCGCTTGGTCCGGGCATGCGCGCGATCACCGTTCCGGTGCAGCAGCAGACCTCCGTTGCGGGCTTCATTTTCCCCGGCGACCGCGTCGATCTGGTGCTGACGCAGTCGGTGCCCGGTGGCGGCGATGGTCCGCCGCTCAAGACGTCCGAGACGATCCTGCGCAACATCCGCGTGCTCGCCACCGACCAGCGCACCGATGCGCTCGGCCCCGATGGCAAGCCCGTCGTCCTTCCCTACAGCAACGTCACGATCGAAGTGACGCCCAAGATCGCTGAAAAGGTCGCCGTTGCGCTGACCGTCGGCTCGCTGTCGCTGTCGCTGCGTTCGATCGCCGACAACAGCACCGAACTGGAAGCCGCGCTGGCATCCGGCACCGTCGACGCCAGCCAGGCCGACACGCCCGATGGCGCACGCAAGCTGATGGCGCAGGTCGCGGCACGCCCCGGCGATGGCGCATCGACCTTCTCCACCGGTGCCGACGTGTCGCGCTATCAGCGCAGCTCTGTCCCCGGCAAGCCGGAAGACCGCTACAACCGCATGTCCGGCATGATGCCCGGCGGCGCATTTCCCGGCGGCGCCGTCCGCCCGGCTGGCCCGATGGTCCGCGTCGCTCGCGGCAACCAGGTGACCGAAGTTCCCGTGGGGGGTACCAAGTGATGAAGATCCGTTCCAAAATCGCCCGCAGCGGCGCGCGTGCGGCAAGCGCCGTGCTGCTCGCCACATCGGCGCTGATGATGCCTGCCGTGTCGGTGAACGCCGCGCCGGGTGTCATGTCCCCCGACGGCCCGCTGGTCCTGTCGGTCGGTCGCGGTCAGGTGGTGAACCTGCCGTCCAAGATGTCGGACGTGGTGGTCGCGAACCCGCTGGTGGTCGACGTTCACGTCCGTTCCGAAACGCAGCTTTACATCCTGGCCAAGGCGCCGGGTGAGAGCAACGTGTTCGTCACCTCCTCGAACGGCAAGGTGCTTTACAGCTCGACCGTCCGCGTGGGCAACAACCTGACCAGCATCGACCAGATGCTGGGCCTGGCGATGCCCGACGCGGAAATTCAGGTATCGACGATGAACGGCATGGTCCTGCTGACCGGCACGATCAAGGCACCTGAGGATGCAGCGGAGGCCGAACGTCTGGTCCAGGCCTTCGTTGGCAAGGAGACGACGGTGGTGAGCCGCCTGCGCACCGCCACCCCGCTGCAGGTCAACCTGCACGTCAAGATCGCCGAGGTGTCCAAGTCGCTGATGAAGAGCATCGGTGGCAACACGGCGATCCGCGACATCACCAATGGCGGGACGCTGTATCAGTTCGGTCGCAATCCCGGCCGCGTCAACTTTTCCGACCTGACGGCGCAGAACCCCGGTTCCTATCCGGTGGTCGACTGCTCGGCTTTCTATGGCTTGCCGACCGGATCGCTGAACCTGCCGTTCAACCCGGCGACGGGTCAGTGCCTCTTCGGCGGCGCGATTGCCAACTTCACCAATCCGGCGGAAGGCAATATCGCCAGCGTGGTGGGCAAGCTGTTCGGCGTCAACTTCGCGACGGCGCTTGACCTCGCCGAAACCAACGGCCTGCTCGCGACGCTGGCAGAGCCGAACCTGACCGCATTGTCCGGCGAAACCGCCAGCTTCCTGGCCGGCGGTGAATTCCCGATCCCACTGTCGTCGACGCTGGGTCAGATCACCATCGAGTACAAGAAGTACGGCGTCAGCCTGTCCTTCACGCCAACCGTTCTGGCCGATGGCCGCATTTCCATGCGCGTGCGCCCGGAAGTGTCGGAACTGTCGCAGGAAGGCGCGGTGGTGCTCAACAACCTGCGCATCCCGGCTGTCACCACCCGCCAGCTGGAAACGACGGTCGAACTGGGTTCGGGCCAGAGCTTCATGATCGGCGGCCTGATGCGCAACACGTCGCAGAACAATATCGAAGGCACGCCGGGCCTGAGCAATGTTCCCATCCTGGGCAACATGTTCAAATCGACCGGCTGGCAGAAGAACCAGACCGAACTGGTTATCATCGTCACGCCCTATCTGGTGCGGCCGGTGGACGACAACCAGATCAAGCTGCCGACCGATGGCTTCCTGAACGCCACCGATGCGGAGCGCGTGCTGCTGAACCAGACCAATGGCGGTCGCAATGGCGAAGCGGGCGAACGCCCGACGCCGACCATGGCCCCGCCGGTCACGGTCCCGGCCAATGGCGCCCCGGCAACGTCGGCACCTGCCGCGTCCGCCGCGCCGACGACGGGCGATGCCAAGGGCCGCCGCGCCCGCCGAGACGCAAGCGCCGCAGCCCCCGGCTTCAGCTTCTAAACAAGGGACCAGGGATATGAACACTCCTTCGCGCATCTTCTCCCTCGCCCTTCTCGCCAGTGTCGGCATGACGCTGGGCGGGTGTAATGTCGGGCCGAACAACCGCACGCTTTATTCCGTGCATCAGCCGGTCGTGCAGCGGGCGGACTATGTGTTCGACGCGGCGACCGACGGCATGGGCGGCATCGCTCCGTCGGAACAGGCCCGCATCGGCGGCTGGTTTGAAGCGTTGAACCTTGGCTATGGCGACCGTGTCTCGGTCGACGATGGATCGGGTGCTGCCTCACCTGCCAGCGTCGAAGCCGTGGCAACCGTCGCGGGCCGTTATGGCCTGCTGGTGGCGGACACCGCTCCGGCGACCAGCGGTGCCATTCCCACGGGTCATGTCCGCGTGATCGTCAGCCGCTCGACCGCCAGCGTGCCGAGCTGCCCGGACTGGAAAGATCAGAGCGCCACCGATTTCGTGGGTGGAACGCACAGCAATTACGGCTGCGCCACCAACAGCAACATGGCCGCGATGATCGCCAACCCGGATGATCTTGTCCGCGGCCAAAGTGCGGCGAGCGACCTGCGCACCGCAACGTCGACCCGCGCCATCAAGACCTATCAGGACAAGCCGCTGACCGGCGCGGGCCAGTTGGAACGCGTGGCGACCGGCAACGGAGGCAATTGATGAACGCTCCCTGGAAAGTGGCGGGCATGACGACGCGTGACCCGTTCAATGCATTCGTCTGCGACGAAGGCAGCTTCGACGTAGTTCGCTCCATCGCCATCGAAATGGGCTGGGCACCGGAAAAGGTCGCCAAGGGCGGACTTCGCAACGCGGTCCAGTCGCTGTCCGTCAGCGCGTCGCCCAACATCCTGTTCGTCGACCTGTCGGAAAGCGGCGATCCGCTGAACGACATCAACGGCCTTGCCGAGGTGTGCGAGCCGGGCACGGTGGTGATCGCCGCTGGCCAGGTGAACGACGTGCGCCTGTATCGCGACCTAGTCGCCAGCGGCATTCAGGACTATCTGCTCAAACCGCTCAACCCCGATGTCCTGCGCGAAGCCATCGCCAATGCGCAGGCCGTGTTCAACGCCCCGCGTGAAGCGACGACGGACCGGCCGCACATGACCGCCGCCATCATCGGCACCCGCGGCGGTGCCGGCGCATCGACGATCGCGACATCGCTGTCCTGGCTGCTGTCGGAAAAGCAGAAGCGGACCACCGCCCTGCTCGACCTTGACGTGCATTTCGGCACCGGCGCGCTGGCGCTGGACCTGGAGCCGGGCCGTGGCCTGACCGACGCGATCGAGAACCCCAGCCGTATCGACGGCCTGTTCATCGAACGCGCGATGGTGAAAGCCAGCGATACGCTGTCGCTGCTGTCGTACCGAAGCGCCGATCAATCAGCCGATGATGACGGACGGCGGCGCCTTCTATCAACTGATGGAAGAGTTCCGGGCCGCGTTCGAATGCACCGTGCTCGATCTGCCCCGCAACATGCTGATCCAGCACCCGCACCTGATGAACGAGGTCAACGTCACGATCCTGTGCACGGAACTGACGCTGGCGGCGGCGCGCGATACCATTCGCCTGCTGTCCTGGCTGAAGTCCAACGCGCCGCACAGTCAGGTGCTGGTGGTAGCGAACAAGGTGCAGGCCGCAACCCTGGAAATCAGCCGCAAGGATTTCGAAGCGACGATCGAGCGCAAGGTCGATTTCGTGATCCCGTTCGATCCCAAGGTCGCCGCCCAGTCGGCAAAGTTAGGCAAAACCTTCGCCGAGACAGCCAAGGGCTCCAAGACCGGCGCAGGTTATCAGGCGCTGTCGAACCGGCTGCTGGAAATCGGCGATGACGTCGAAGAGGGCGGCGCGGGAGCATCCGCCAACGCGAAGGGCGGCGCTTCGCTGCTCGGCCGGATCGGCGATCTCAAGAACATCATTCCGCACCGCAAGAAGGAAAAGGCTGCGGCGTAAGGATTGACGGCACGGGCACAGGCAGATTGCCTGGGCCGCGTCGGACGCAGGGTTGAAGGGCAGCCGTAATGGACATCAACATGATGATATTGCTGGGACTGGGCGGGGTCATGATCCTGCTGATCGTCCTTGCTTTCGCTGGTCCCTCGGCGGAAAGGGCGCGCTCGCGCCGGCTCAGCAACATTCGCCTGCGCCACAGCGACACGGCCGAATCCGCGCTGGAAGCGCGCATGCGCAAGGCGATCTCCAATCGGTCGACCAATCCCACCGGCGAATTTCTGGTTTCCCTGATCCCCAACCCGGAAAATCTGCAAAAGCGGATTTACATGACCGGCCGGAAATGGACGATCGGCCAGTATCTTGTGGCCAATCTGGCCATCATCGTGCTGGTTTCCGCCATGCTGGTGATGCGCGGCTGGTCGCCGCTGATGGCGATGCTGGTCGCGGCTGCTTTGGGCATGGGCCTGCCCCACATGATCATCGGAAAGATGATCACCCGCCGCATCGACAAGTTCAACGCGAAGTTTCCCGACGCGCTGGAATTGCTGGTGCGCGGCCTGCGCTCAGGTCTGCCGATCACCGAAACGCTCGGTGTGGTTTCCAGCGAAGTGCCTGGGCCCGTGGGTGAGGAATTTCGCCTGGTGACCGAACGCATCAAGATCGGCCAGAGCATGGAACAGGCGCTTCAGGGCACGGCCGACCGGCTGGGCACGCCCGAATTCCAGTTCTTCTGCATCACGCTCGCCATCCAGAAGGAAACCGGCGGCAATCTTGCCGAAACGCTATCCAACCTCGCCACGGTGCTGCGCCAGCGCGCGCAGATGAAGCTGAAGATCCGTGCGATGTCGTCGGAATCAAAGGCGTCGGCCTATATCATCGGCGTGCTGCCATTCCTGGTCTTCGGCCTGATCACCTGGATCAACTTTGGCTATATGAAGCCCTTTTTCACGCCCGATCCGGCAGGCATTTTCGGCCTCAGCCTGATGCAGTTGATCGGCCTGGGCGGGCTGGGCTGGATGAGCATCGGTGCCTTCATCATGGCACAGATGATCAACTTCGAGATTTAAGGGGAGCCGACCGATGCCTACCGCGCAAGGCGCAACCCTGTTCGGCCTGACCGGCACGGATTTCGCAACCCTGCTGGCGGCGCTGGCGACGTTTGCGGTGCTGGTCGCCCTGTATCTTGCAACGACGGTGCGCGATCCGATGGCGCGCCGGGTCAAGGCCCTGAACGAACGGCGCGAGCAGTTGAAGGCGGGCATCACCGCATCGACCGCCAAGCGCCGGGCCAAGCTGGTGCAGAAGAACGAGGCGACCGACCGCATGCGCTCGGTCCTCTCGAAGCTTCAGGTGCTGCAGGAAGACCAGCTGAAAGATGCGCAGGTCAAGCTGGCGCAGGCCGGCATCCGGTCGAAGGACTGGGCCGTCGCCATCATCTTCGGTCGCCTGATCCTGCCGATCGTCATCGGCGGTCTTGCGGCGCTGTATCTTTACGCGCTGGGTGGCTTTCCCGAATGGGGACCGATGAAGCGCTTCGGCGCGTTCGCGGCGCTGCTGCTGCTCGCCTACAAGGCACCCGACCTTTATATCTCGAACAAGATCACCAAGCGGTCGACCGAAATCCGCAAGGGCCTGCCCGACGCGCTCGATCTGCTGGTCATCTGCGCGGAAGCCGGTCTGACGGTTGATGCGGCCTTTGCGCGCGTGTCGCGCGAACTGGGGCGCGCCTATCCCGAGCTGGGCGATGAATTCCAGCTGACGGCCATTGAACTCAGCTTCCTGACAGAGCGGCGGATGGCGTTCGAAAACCTGGCCACGCGCGTGAAGCTGGACGCGGTCAAGGGCGTCGTGACCACGATGATCCAGACCGAAAAATACGGCACGCCGCTTGCCTCCGCACTGCGCGTGCTGTCGGCCGAGTTCCGGAACGAACGCATGATGCGGGCGGAAGAAAAGGCCGCGCGCTTGCCCGCCATCATGACGGTTCCGCTGATCCTGTTCATCCTGCCGACGCTGTTCGTCGTCATTCTGGGACCGGCAGCCTGCTCGATCGGCGCGGCATTCAAATAAGGCACGTCATTGCCAATTGCGTCCAAGAAAGCGCGGGAAGCCAGATGGCCTTCCCGCGCTTTTCTTATGCGATCGAACCGTCCCCAATCATGGACTCGGCAACGGCGGCACGCTCGGCATAGGTTTGCGCCAGTCGACGGTGAATGGCGGCAACCCAGCTTTCCTGCGTTTCCTGCGCCATTCGCAATGCTTCGCCTTCCCGGCGGCGGTAATAATCGCGATCAGTTTTGTGCTGCGACATGCTCAACTCCCTCCACGGTTGCGGGAGCGCTCTGGGAAACCTTTCGGTTCCGTCTCTCTGTCGCCGCCGTGCAAAAAGAGAATCATCTCTGACCCAAGCGGCGATGGCGGGATCATAACAGCTTTGGCTACCCATCGCGATCAGCAACGCACTGATCGAAATCAGCTTTGATGCGCCACAACGCGAAAAACCATCATCATGGCCGGTTAAACAGCGATTTACTTGCCGCCGGCGATCAGATCAGCTTGAACGCGCAGACGGTCCAGCAGCGACTCCAGTTCCCGCTTCTCGCCATCCGAGAACACGGCGCACAGACGCTGCTCCATGTCCATCGCCGCCGGCGCGATTTCCCGATACAACGCCCGGCCAGCCGTACTCAGGGCCAGATCATGCGACCGCCCGTCGCGCCGATGCGGCTGTCGATCGATCAGTTGCCGGTCGGCCAGCACCTTCACCGCACGGTTTACCGTCACCTTGTCCATCCGCGTCGCAGCGACGAGAGCGCTCTGCGTGCATCCTTCGCACTGCCCCAGTACCGCCATCACCCGCCATTCGGGAATGCGCAGGCCAAAGCGTGACTGATATTCCCGCGCGATCAGGTCGCTGACCGCATTGGACGCGATCGACAGCCGGTATGGCAGGAACGCCGAGAGATTAAGACCGCCGCTCTCGCCTCCCTTCCCCCCGCTCATGCGCGGAGCACCCGTCCGGCAATCGCGCCGAGCCGCGCTGCCATGGCGGGTTCGCGTGCCGCTGGCGCTGTCATGATGGCGTGATCCAGCGCGCGGTCGATGGGGGATGCCGACCGCTCGCTCGGCAAGAGCGCGGCCAGTTCGATCAGCATCCGCCGCGCCTTGTGCGCATTGCCCGACAGCACGGCCAGCACGTCACTTACCTCCACGCCCGCTTCCTCTTCGCGCCAGCAGTCGTAATCGGTCACCATCGCAACGATGGCGTAGGGAAGTTCGGCTTCGCGCGCCAGCTTGGCTTCCGGCATGGCGGTCATGCCGATCACATCGCACCCCCATTGCCGATAGAGCCGGCTTTCCGCGCGGGTGGAAAATTGCGGCCCCTCCATCGCCAGATAGGTGCCCCCCTGCCGCACATTGGTGCCGGCCGCGCGGGCCGCCCGTTCAGCAAGAACCGACAGGCGCGAACATACAGGATCGGCCAGCGAAACATGGGCGGCAAGGCCGGGACCAAAGAAGCTCTTTTCGCGGGCGAAGGTGCGGTCGATGAACTGGTCGACGACCACGAAGTCGCCGGGTGCCAGATCTTCACGGAGCGAGCCGACGGCGCTGACCGACAGAATGTCACTGGCACCCGCCAGCTTTAGCGCGGCGATGTTCGCGCGATAGGGCACATCGGTGGGCGAAAAGCAGTGCCCCGGTCCATGGCGCGGCAGAAACAGGAAGCGATGCCCCCCGATCCGCCCGCGCGTCAGAGGCCCCGACGGTGCGCCCCAGGGTGTTTCGATGTCCAGCGTCTGCACATCTTCCAGCCCGTCGATGGCATAAAGGCCCGATCCCCCGATAACGCCCAGCACCCAATCGCCCATGGCGCACATGCTCCCCGAAAACAGCGGCCCCGCAACGGGATCGCGCTTCCCCCTCGCTCTGCCGCGATCGGCGCGGATTGGCAATCGTCCCCTCTTCACAGGCGCGATGCGCTCGTCCAGACTGGACGCCAAGGAAGAAAATGGAGGAATGGATGAGGTCGCTTCGGACTGGTTTCGCTTTGCCGATCGCGTTGTTGATGACTGCAGGCGGTGCGCATGCCGCCCAACCCATAACCGGGCAATGGGTGACGCAGGGCGGCAAGGGGCTGGTCGAGATCGCCCCGTGCGGCCGTGCGCTGTGCGGCAAGATATTGAAGATTTTGAAGGCCGATCCGGGCAAGCCGACCAATGACGTGAAAAATCCCGATCCGGGCCTGCGCAAACGGCCGATCACCGGGATCACCATCGTCAGCGGGTTGGCGGATGCGGGATCGGTTTGGAAGGGCCGTATATATGATCCGACATCGGGCAAGACTTACGACAGCAAGGTCAGCCGCAATGCCGACGGCACGTTGAACGTGGCGGGATGCGTAATGATATTCTGCCAGTCGCAAACCTGGACGCCCGCGCGCTAGGCACGCGGGCGGCGCAGGGTGGTCAGAACACCGGGTCGGCGTTCTGCATCCCGATCAGGCGATCGAGATAAGCTTCGACTGGTAGCGACCCTTGGGCGAAAGCATGACATAGTGCCGCCGCTTGTCCTTGCGGTCGGCATAGCGGACGATCGTGCCGTCCCGCTGCTCCATCGATTGCAGCACGCGCAGCGCCGTCGTGTGCGGCACGCGCGCTGCATGACAGGCGCTGGTGATGTTGACGGGCGCAACCTGGCAATCGGCCATGAACAGTTCGATCAGGATGTTGAACACAGGATCGGTGCGACACCCTGGTCAGGCATTCCTCGCGCAGCGTCATGAAACGCGCAACCCGCATCGCCTTGTCACGGCGCAGCTTGGCCGTGTCCGGGGCTGGCGGCGTCAGTCGTTCGACCGGCGCGGAGGCCACGCTGCCATCGTCGCTGCGGAACACCCAGTGGCTGGAAAACTCGCCGCCGTCGCCGCGCTTCATTGCATTCATCCGCACCGCATTCCTCCATTTCTGCAATCATAGGTAATCGATTGCGGGGGCGTGCGAAATTAGCGAATAGTCGAAACGGAGGAATCGGGCAGCCCGGTATCAAAGGGCTGAAAACAGAACCGAAATCGGGTGGTTCAACTGGACAGAATGAAGTCGACAGCCTTCATCGTGTGCGTGCAATCTGGTGGGATCCAGAATCGGCAGCACATTGGCGTTCACATCGACAATTGCCTCCAGTTCGGTGCAGGCCAGAATGATGGCCTGAACATCCTCTTTGGCGATGTCGGTGAACTCGCTTTTCATGAACCGTTCGCTTTCGCGCGTGGCCCGGCCCATGACCAGTTCGTCATAGACGATGCGATCGATCCGCTCGACCAGATCGGGGTCGGCCGGAAGCAGCGACACGCCATGGCCGACGATGCGCTGGCGATAGAAACGCTCCGTCATCACGTTGCGCGTGCCCACCAGGGCGGCGCTGCGGATCCCCTTGGCCTTGGCTTCCTCGCCCACGGCGTCGGCGATGTGGAAAATGGGGATGCCGACGGATGCGGCGACCTGATCGTAAACCCGGTGCATCGAATTGGCGCAGATCAGCAGCGCCTCTGCCCCCGCGCCCTCCAGCCTTTTGGCGGCATCGGTCAGCACGACCGAAGCGCCCGCCCAGTCGCTGTCGCTGATGGAACGCCCGACCTGCGCGAAATTCAGGCTGTCGATCAACAGCGGGGCGCTGGCCATCCCGCCGACACGGGCCTGCACCGCTTTGTTGATGATCTCATAATAACGGACCGTCGATGCCCAGCTCAATCCCCCGATCAGTCCGACCCTATGCATTGCCTGTTCTATCCTCCGTGTGGGAAACGTCGCCGGCCAGCAGCACCGCGGCCTTTGCCACCGCGCCAAAGCCGATCACGATCGTCAACATGCCCACAATCGCGCCGGCAATCCAGACCAGCAGCAGCCCGAACGACAGGCCCTGTTCAAAACGCGCCATCTGCCGCCCCATGAACGCGCTCATGGCGGCGGGGTCATTGGCCGCCATCGCCGTCAAAAAGCCCGGCATCATGATGACCAGCAGCAACAGGCTGAGCGCGAGGCATGCCAGCCCCACGATCAGATAGGCACCGAACAGCCGCCAGAACTGACCCCCCGTTGCCGCCCACGCCTCCTTTATCGCGATGCGGCGGCGCAACACGGTGAAGGCTCCGACGAGCGATAGACGAACCTGCACCCACACCAGCACGCCGAACGCCAGGATGTAGAGGACAAGGCCCAGCACCACAGCGGCCATCTTCCCAAGCAGTAATCCAACGCCCAGCAGCAGGATGACACCGGCAATGACAGCAACGACCATCGCCACCATGCCGCCGACCACAACCACCAGTCCCAGCGCAATGAGCGAGAGTTCATCCGCACCAAAGCGCAGATAGGCGTTGCGGCTATCGGCTGGCCAGGCGGTCGCCCGCACGAACGCCGCGAACAGCACGGCGTAGAGGACCAGGGCACCCAGATTGTTGACGATCATCACCAGCGTCATGCCGGGCGAAAAGGGCATCGGCACCGCCGCCATGCCCGCCGCCGCGCGTTCGGCGGCGACCTTCTGATAGGCGATCATGGCCTCCATATTCGGCCATGAAATCGCCGCCATCACGGCGCTGGCGGCCAGATAGAGCACCAGCCAGACCAGCACCGCGTTGGTGTGGCGCGCAAACAGCGAGAAGCCTCCGCCGACAATGGTCCCGACCGTCGGTTTCTCGCCACTCACCCGCGTTTAGTGCCCCATGCTCTTCACGATTTCCTCGACCATCTTCTTGGCATCGCCCAGAAGCATCATCGTATTATCCATGTAGAACACGTCATTGTCGACCCCGGCATAGCCCACGCCGCCCATGGAGCGCTTCACGAACAGCACCGTCTTGGCCTTTTCCACGTCCAGCACGGGCATGCCGTAGATGGGCGAGGACTTGTCGGTCTTGGCCGATGGGTTGGTGACGTCGTTCGCGCCGATGACGAAGGCCACGTCGGCCTGGGAAAACTCGCTGTTGATGTCTTCCAGTTCGAACACTTCGTCATAGGGAACGCTGGCTTCGGCCAGCAGCACGTTCATGTGGCCGGGCATACGGCCAGCGACCGGGTGGATCGCATATTTGACCGTGACGCCTTCCTTTTTCAGCATGTCGCCCATTTCGCGCAGTGCGTGCTGCGCCTGGGCGACGGCCATGCCGTAGCCGGGCACGATGATGACGCTGTCCGACTGCTTCATCAGGAACGCCGCGTCCTCGGCCGAACCGCGCTTCCACGGACGGTCGATGGCCGCCGCGCCACCGGACGCTTCGGGCGCTGCGCCGAACCCTCCGGCGATCACGCTGATGAAGCTGCGGTTCATCGCCTTGCACATGATGTAGGACAGGATGGCGCCCGACGAACCCACCAGCGCGCCGGTGATGATCATCGCCGAATTGCCGAGGGTGAAGCCCATGGCGGCGGCGGCCCAACCGGAATAGCTGTTCAGCATCGACACGACCACGGGCATGTCCGCGCCGCCGATCGGAATGATCAGCAGGAAGCCGATGATGAAGCTCAAGGCCAGGACGACCCAGAAGATCCACGGGACGTCATTGGTCGACGGCAGGGCGTAGAACCAGCCGATGAGGCCAAGAATCGCGATCAGCGTGCCCAGGTTGATGACATGGCGGCCCGGCAGCATGATGGGCTTGCCCGACATATTACCGTTCAGCTTCAGGAAGGCGATGACCGAGCCGGAGAAGGTGATCGCACCGATCGCCACGCCCAGCCCCATTTCGATGCGGCTGGCATTGTGGATTTCGCCCGCCGCATCGAGAATGCCGAACGCGCCGGGGTTCATATAGGCAGCGACGCCCACCAGCACGGCGGCAAGGCCGACAAGACTGTGGAAGGCGGCAACCAGCTGCGGCATGGCGGTCATTGCGATGCGGCGGGCGGTCACGAAGCCGATGCCGCCACCGACCACGATCGCGCCGACGATTTCGGGCAGGCTGAGCACATCATGCGTGGCCAGCGTCGTTGCCACCGCGATGGCCATGCCGATCATGCCATAGCGGTTGCCGCTGCGGCTGGTTTCCGGACTGGACAGCCCGCGCAGGGCCAGGATGAAAAGAACGCCGGCGACCAGATAGGCAAACGCCACGGCCGGCGATACGGATACGGCTTCATGCATGGCGGTTCCCCCCGGACCGGATGATAGAGCGTGAGCGGTTCATCATTTCCGCTCCTTCTTCTTATACATGGCAAGCATGCGTTCGGTGACGGCAAAGCCGCCGAAAATGTTGACGCTGGCCAGCGCGACGGCGGCCAGGCCCAGCCATTTGGCGGCAGGGCTGCCCGCTTCGACGCCGAAGCGACGGAGCGCACCGACGATGATGACCGAACTGATGGCATTGGTGACCGCCATCAGCGGCGTATGCAGCGCCGGTGTCACCGACCACACCACATAATAGCCCACGAAGCAGGCCAGCACGAAAATCGACAGGATCGAAATGAAGTCCATGTTCGGAACCCCTTGCTGCCCCGGCGCTCTGCCGGGGACTTGCGTGTCAAAGCGGCCGGGCGCGTAAAGCTCGGCCCGGCATCAGGCCAGCAGTCGCGGATTGACGACCTTGCCATCCTTCGTCAGGCGGATGGCGTCGCCGATCTCCTCGTCCAGCACGGGACCACCCTTTTCCTTGTCCCAGAAGGCGTTGAGGAAATTATAGTGGTTGCGGCTGAACAGCGCGGATGTATCGGCCGCCAGACGGCTGGGCACGTTGCGATGCCCCACGATCTTGACGCCGTGCCGTTCGACGATTTCGCCGGCGACTGCGCCTTCGACATTGCCGCCCTGCTCCACCGCCAGATCGACGATGACGCTGCCCGGCTTCATCGTGGCGATCTGCGCGTCGGAAATCAGGCGCGGCGCGGGGCGACCGGGGATCAGCGCCGTCGTGATGACGATGTCCTGCTTGGCGATATGGCTGGAAACAAGATCGGCCTGCGCCTGCTTGTATTCGTCCGACATTTCGGTGGCATAGCCGCCCGAACCTTCGCCCTCGATCCCCTTGACGCTTTCGACGAAGATCGCCTTCGCGCCGAGGCTTTCGATCTGTTCCTTGGTGGCAGAGCGCACGTCCGTCGCGCTGACCTGCGCGCCAAGGCGCCGGGCAGTCGCGATTGCCTGAAGCCCTGCGACGCCGACGCCCATGATGAACGCCTTGGCCGCCGTTACGGTGCCAGCCGCCGTCATCATCATCGGGAAAGCCTTGCCATATTCGGCCGCGGCATCGAGTACCGCCTTGTAGCCCGACAGGTTCGACTGCGACGAGAGGATGTCCATCGACTGCGCACGGGTGATGCGCGGCATGAACTCCATCGCCAGTGCCTCTATGCCCATGGCGGCATAATCGTCGATGCGCGCACGCTCGCCAAAGGGGTTCAGCGACGCGGCAAGCCATGCGCCGGGTTTTATCCCCTTGATGCTGTCGGGCGCAGGGCCTTGGATCGCCAGCACGATGTCGGCGTCCTGCAACACGGTTGCACGTGTGCCGACGCTGGCGCCGGCCGCTTCGTAATCGGCGTCCGAAATGGATGCGGTCTCTCCCGCCCCTTTCTCCACCGCAACGCTGGCGCCCAGCGCAATGAATTTCTTGGCCGTTTCCGGCGTCGCGGCGACGCGCTTTTCAAATGCCGCCTGCTCTTTCAGAACCGCAATCTTCACGGCCCATCCCCCCTGTTGTTGCGGAAATTTTCGGTCAGGTAGCGATAATCAGCACCACCAGCGCCGCCATGGCGATTGCCACCGTCGTGCCGATCTTCATCAGGGTCAGAAAGCCCTTGTAGGTGTTCTGGTCGTCTTCCTGCTGGCTCTCGGTTGCCGCCATTGAGTGTCCCTCCACTGCAAATATTGGGATTGTCGCAAGTTCCCTTAGTTACCTTCACCCGCAGCCCGCAAGCAATAGACGTTTACTAAAGGTGAAAACGAAATTTTCGTGCGCCGATAGCGCCGTGTGCTTTCGGGGCTACCGCACCAACCCGGAGGTCAGGTTTAATTCCGCCTTTACCTGATCGCGTTACAAGCCGACCTCTGTTTTGAGAGGGAAATATCCGGTTTGGCGCACAACGGCATACCGCATCTGATGCTGATCGACGACGAACCGGCGCAGCGGCGACTGGTTTCGGCGCTGGCCGCACGTGCGGGCTGGCGCACGATCTTCGCCGACGATGAAGATACCGCGATCGCGACGCTGGGCACGCCCGAAGGGATGCGGCTGGACATCATCCTGCTGGATCACTGGTCGCCCCATGCGAACCTTGTCACGCTGATCCGCGAATTGCACAGCCGTCGCCCCGGCCTGCCCATCGTGGTGCTGACGGCGCAGAACGATGTATCGGTCGCGGTGGACGCGATGCGCGCGGGTGCCGCCGACTACATCGCAAAGCCGGTAACGCCCGACCGCCTGCTGGCCGCATTGCGCGCTGCCATGGGCAAGGGCAGCGGCGATGGCGAGTTGCGCCCGCTTTCGGAAAAAATCACCGCGCCGCTGGCGTTTGAGGATATTGTCGGTGCAGCGCCCCAATTCCGCGCCGCCCTTGCCATCGCGGCAAAGGCCGCCCGCGCCCGCATCCCGGTGCTGGTGGAGGGTGAAAGCGGCGTCGGCAAGGAAGTGATCGCGCAGGCGCTGCATGCCGCCTCCCCCCGGCACCGTCAGCGCATGGTCGTCGTCAATTGCGGGGCCATTCCCCAGAATCTGGTCGAATCGGAACTGTTCGGCCATGAAAAGGGTGCCTTTACCGGTGCCTTCGAACGGCACATCGGCCGCTTTGCCGATGCCGACATGGGCACGATCTTCCTTGACGAAGTCAGCGAACTGCCGCTCGACGCTCAGGTCAAACTGCTCCGCGTATTGCAGGAGGGCGAGGTGCAGCCGATCGGCGCGCGCATGCCGTTTCATGTCGATGTCCGGGTCATCGCCGCAACGAACAAGAAACTGGCGGAGGAAGTCGCCGCAGGGCGATTCCGCGAAGATCTCTATTACCGGCTGAACGTCGTCCACCTGACCATCCCGCCGCTGCGCGATCGGATCGGTGACGTGCCAGCGCTGTCGCGTCACCTGCTCGCGCGGATCGCCGAGCAGCCGGGCCTGCGCAGCCTTGGCATCACCAGCGAAGCGCTCGATCTGCTGATGCGTCACGACTGGCCGGGCAATGTGCGGCAGTTGCAGAACGCGCTGTTCCGCGCCGCCGTGCTGTGCGAAGGCGACGCCCTGACGCCGCAGGATTTTCCGCAGATCGCCTCTCGCGTGGTCGCGCGTGCCGAGCCGCCCGCACCATCGGCCCGCACCGTTCGCAGCGAAGCCGGGATCACCCTGTTCGAAAATGACGGCCATATCCGCGCGCTCGAAGAGATTGAGGCGGACGTGATTCGCCTTGCCATCGGTCATTATCGCGGCCGGATGACGGAAGTGGCCCGTCGGCTGGGCATCGGCCGGTCGACGCTTTATCGCAAGCTGACGGAACTCGGCATCGACAACGCCGCCTGATCGCGTCGATCGACAAGCGGGCGCATTGTTGTCGGGGCAGGCTTGCATCCCCGGCCCCGCTATGCTTTCCCCATGGCATGATCGCCAACGCCCTACGCCTCGCCCCGATCGTTTCCCTCGTGCTGCTCGCGGCTTGCGGGCGGCAGGAATCGGTGGATGATCTGCCCGACGCCAACGCCATCGTGAACGCGGCCAGTCAACAGGTGATCAAGCCTGAACTGGGCGACGCACGCTTCATCGCGACGGGCAAGAACCGCCTCTACACCGATGCCGCGCACGGCTTTTCGATCATGCTGCCCGAAGGCTGGGTGCGCAACGAAACGATGACCGGGCCAGAGGGCGTGTTCTTCGGCGATCCTGGATCGGGCGCGGATATCCGCATCGCCTGGGCGCGCAACAGCGGCGACGCGGATTTCCAGCAGTTGATCGAAAGCGTCGACGACAATGGCGGCGCGGAAACGGGCAACAGTGCCGATGGGGCAGCGGTTACCGCGTCCACCGGGCAGGATTATATGGGCACAGCCAATGATGGCGAAGGCAACCGCGTGCTCCTGCGTATCCTTCGTCTGCATGACGGGTCGATCGCCAGCGCGACGATGGTGTTCCCCGAAATGCTGAGCGACCAATATGAAAAGATCGCGCGCGACACGCTGGCCAGCCTGAAGCTGACCGGCATTGCCGCCGTCCCGGTGCCAGCGGTAACGGCCCCCAAGCCGGCAGCACCGCAATCGGGTGAAACGCCCTGAACTAAGGCGCCACTGCGGCGACCCAGCCGGACCATAATTCGCGCAACCGATCCGCTCGGCTGTCGATTTCCGCCATGTCGTGAAAGACGATCACACCCCGGTCCGGTGCGGTCCATCGGGCGACACCGGTCGGATCGTCGAAGGAAAAACCGGCAAGCGGCTTTGGTTTCGCGCCGCGATGCAGGACGACGCGCACCCCGCCCTTGCGTTCCAGCCCCAAAGTAATGCAATCCACGCCACGACACGAAAAGCTCGGCGCGTTCCATTTGAGCGCTTCGACAACGTCCGGGGCTGCCGACGAAATCGACGCTCGCAGCGCATCGACCAGCAAGCAGGTCACATCGTCCAACCCGGCCCGGAATGCCTCCACCTCGGGCGGCACGCTGCTCATCCGGCGACGAGTGCCGCGTCGCGCAGGCCGCGCCAGACGTGAAACGCCTGAACCGTTTCAGGAACATCGTGGACCCGCACGATCTGCGCGCCCTGCCTTGCCGCTTCGGCCGCGATCATCACGGAACCGCCCAGCCGCTGATCGACAGGCGCCTGATTGGACAGCGCGCCGATCATGCGCTTTCGGCTCGCCCCGTATAGAATGGGCACGCCGAGTGCGTGAAAGGTCGTCAGCCGATTGCTGATCGCCAGATTGTCGGCCAGAGACTTGCCAAACCCGATGCCCGGATCGACGATGATCCGGTGCCGCGCGATGCCCCCCGCGACGCAGGCATCGATCCGCGCCGACAGCCAGTCGAATATGTCGGCCACCACGTCGCCATAGCCATCGCCCTGATGCGGGTCATCGCCAGTCGAAGGCGCGTGCATCAGGATCACCGGGCAGCCGGCGCGCGCAACCACCTCCATGCTGCGCGGATCATGCAGTAGCGCCGACACATCATTGACGATATGCGCGCCCGCCGCCAGCGCAGCCTCCATCACCGCCGCTTTGCGCGTATCGATGGAAATGACGACGCCCGACTTTGCCAGCCGTTCGATCACCGGGACCACGCGGGCGATCTCGTCCCCTTCCCACACGGTCGCCGCACCTGGCCGGGTGCTTTCCCCGCCCACATCGATAATGGCCGCGCCGGCCGCATGCATGGCAAAGCCGGAATCAGCCGCTGCGGCGGGATCGCCGACATGCTTGCCGCCGTCGGAAAAGCTGTCAGGCGTCATGTTCAGTATGCCCATGAGCTGCGGCAGGTCGAGGCGGATGGTCCGATCCCCCAGCGTCAGCGGCGCGCGGGGCGCCGCAATGGCGGCAATCTGCTGGCGCACTGCCACGGCCAAATGTTCCGGCAAGGTGCCGATCCAGTCCTCCACCGCGTCGATGGCGATGCTGTCCCGCCACAGGCGCTGGCCGCCGTCCCGCACGACCGCTTCCACGCCCTGAAACCAGATCAGGCTGTTGCCGATCCGCGCGGTGCGGCCATCCTGTCCGACGGGCGTGTCGGCAAACCAGATGGGGCGAAGGTAGATGCGGGCGGCGGCACCGAGCATGGGCAGGCTTTTCATGCCTCTCCTCCACACCGTTTCGAGCGCGGGCGCAAGATGTCCTGCCTGCCCCTTCCTCTCACGGCTCGGTCGCGAGCAGGTAGGTCTGGCGCAGGTCGTCGATCGGCTTCAGCGCGCCACTGGCATCGGCATAGTGCCAGAATGTCCAGCCGTTGCAGCTCGGCGCGCCCTGCACCTTGGCACCGACGCCGTGAATCGAGCCGGTGACGCCACCGCAATCGAGCGAGCCGTCCGCGCGGACGGTCGCCTGCCAGCGACGCTTGGCATCGCTCAGCACCGCGCCTGCGGTCAGATAGCCGGTTTCCACCAGCGTCCCGAACGCGACCTTCGGCGCGGCCTTCGCCGACTGCATGATGGTGAGCGCGCTTTCGTCGAGCGGCAGTGCCGCCTCGATCCGTTCCAGCGCGACTTCGACATAGCTGTCCTCACGCTCGATGCCGATCCACTTGCGGCCAAGCCGCTTTGCCACCGCGCCGGTCGTGCCGGTGCCGAAGAATGGATCGAGCACCACGTCGCCTGGCTTCGTGCAGGCCAGCATGACGCGATACAGCAGGGCTTCGGGCTTCTGCGTCGGGTGAGCCTTCGTCCCGTTGCGCTTAAGCCGCTCCTGACCCGAACAGATCGGCAGCAACCAGTCAGACCGCATCTGAAGTTCGTCGTTCAACGTCTTCATTGCTTTATAGTTGAAGGTGTATTTCGCGTTCTCACCCTGGCTGGCCCAGATCATCGTTTCATGCGCGTTGGTGAAGCGTGTGCCCTTGAAATTGGGCATCGGGTTCGACTTGCGCCAGACGATGTCGTTGAGGATCCAGAAGCCGCGATCCTGAAGCGAGGCACCGACGCGGAAGATGTTGTGATAGCTGCCGATGACCCAGATGGTGCCCGTGGGCTTCAGAATGCGGCGAGCCTGTTCCAGCCACAGCCGGGTGAATTCGTCATAGGCGGCCAGCGTGTCGAACTTGTCCCACGCATCGTCCACCGCGTCGACCCTGCCCCCTTCGGGCCGGAACAGATCGCCGCCAAGCTGGAGGTTATAGGGCGGATCGGCGAAGATCATGTCGATACATGCGTCGGGCAGGCGCGCCATCTCCACGATGCAATCGCCCTGGATCAGGCGATCGGTATCGATCAGGACCGGCGCGTGCTTGGCGCGGCGACCGGTTTCCCGCGCAGTCTCCTTCGACTGACGCTGAACTTTGCCTGGCGCGACGACGCGCTCGATCACTCCCATTGGTGCCCCCGAATATCTGTGTGGCCCATGCGTTGACGCAGCGAGGAGTCCGCCGTCAATTTCATTAACTTATCTTAACAAGCTGAGAAAATGGTTAACGCGGGGAGAACAGACCGAGTCCGGCACGACATATTGCGACTCGCCGGAATCGAAGGACTCAACATATCGTGGGTGTGACCCAAAGGACTCACCCACCGGTGGCAGGGTAAATTTTTTTCGTTAACGCGCCGGTCGTGTGCCCATGGTGTGGAAACGGGCTTCTTCTGCCACTTTAGGAACGTGAATCCGTCATCGCTGAATCCGTCCGTGAATCAGAGCAGCAGCAACTGGGCGACCGGCGCGAAGCTGCGACGGTGCAGGGGCGTTGGCCCATGTTCGCGCAGCGCCGCCAGATGCTTCGCGCTGCCATAGCCCTTGTTGCTTTCCCAGCCATAATGCGGGTGATCGGCCGCCGCCGCGACCATGATGCGGTCGCGCGCCTCCTTCGCCAGGATGGAGGCTGCGGCGATCGACAGGCACTTGGCGTCCCCCTCCACCACGGCCGTCGATGGCCAGCGCCATTGCGGGCAGCGATTGCCGTCGACCAGCACATGCGCGCAATCGGCCGACAGCGCCTCCATCGCGCGCGTCATCGCCAGCATGGTGGCCCAGAGGATGTTGATGCTGTCGATTTCATCGACGCTGGCCATGCCGATGCCCCAGCACAGCGCCCGCGCCTTGATCTCCTGCTCCAGCGCGGCACGGCGGGTTGCTGACAATTGCTTGCTGTCATTGAGGCCGTCGGGGCAATCCTCCACCCGCAGCACGACAGCCGCCGCGACGACAGGCCCGGCGAGCGGCCCCCGCCCCGCTTCGTCGACACCGGCGACTAGGCCGGGATGATGGCGGCTTTCATATGCGAAATCAGGCATGGGCGTGAAAACCGCGCGGCGCGCCCATCGGCCCGTGCCCCGCGCCAAGGCCCGGCGCCGATAGCAGCGCGGCACGCACATAATCGCGCGCCCGGCCGATTGCCGCCCGCGCGTCCATCCCCTGTCCCAGTCCGGTGGCAATCGCGCTGGCAAGCGTGCAGCCCGTGCCGTGACTGTGCCGGGTGTCGATCCTCGTTCCGGTCCAGTGCTGGGCTTCCCCGTCTGGCATGACGAAGCTGTCGCGAATTGCGGCCCCCTCGACATGGCCCCCTTTCGCCAGAACATCGCGACCGATCCGCGCCGCCAACGCTCGCCCGGCTGCCAGCAGATCGTTCTCACCCGCGACCGGCGTACCCGTCAGCGCAACCAGTTCCGGGGCGTTTGGGGTTACGAGCGTCGCCACACGCATCAGGCGGTCGAATGCGGCGATGGTCGCCTCATCGGCCAGAACCGATCCGCTAGTCGCCACCATCACGGGATCGACCACCACTGGCACACCGATATCTGCCAGCCGGTCCGCCACCGCCAGGCTGGTCAGCGCGCTGCCGATCATGCCGATCTTCACTGCGTCGACACCGATGTCGGCGATGCAGCTTTCCATCTGCGCGACCACCATGTCGGTCGGCACGGGATGGACGGCCTGAACCCCCAGCGTGTTCTGTGCCGTGATGGCGGTAATGGCGGTCATCGCGTGACCGCCCAGCATCGTCACCGCCTTCACGTCCGCCTGAATGCCCGCGCCGCCGCCGCTATCGGACCCGGCAACGATCAGGATGCGCGCAATGGTCATCCGTCGTTGGCGGCCCGGTGCCGCCGCTGCGTCGAGGCAGGGTTGCGGCGCAACACGTCACCCACCCGCGCCGGTCGGTCAAGCAACTCCCCTCCGCAATTGGGGCAGCGTTCATCCAGATCGTCGGCGCATGGCGCGCAGAAGGTGCATTCGAAGGAGCAGATGAACGCCCCGCCCTGATCGGCGGGCAGGTCCGCGCCGCAGCGTTCGCAATCGGGCCGCATTTCAAGCATGTATCGTTCCTGTCTGTTTTAGGCCGCGGCCTGTTCCACCGCGGCGCAGATGCGTTCGACCACATCCTTGACCTGATCTTCCCGGTCGCCCTCCGCCATCACGCGGATCACCGGCTCCGTCCCTGAAGGACGGATCACCAGGCGACCGCTGCCCGCCAGATCGGCTTCCGCCTGCGCGATGACGCGGCGAACCGAATCATTCTCCAACGGCTTGCCGCCGGAAAAACGCACATTCTTCAGCAATTGCGGCACCGGATCGAACTGGTGCAGCAATTCGCTTGCCCGCTTGCCCGACCGCACCAGCGCGGCCAGCACCTGCAGCGCGGCGACGGTGCCGTCGCCGGTCGTCGCATAGTCCGACAGGATCATGTGCCCGGACTGTTCGCCGCCCACGTTGAAGCCGCCGCTGCGCATGCGTTCCAGCACATAGCGGTCGCCCACCGACGTGCGTTCGAGGCCGATGCCGCGCCCGGACAGAAAGCGTTCCAGCCCCAGATTGGACATGACCGTGGCCACCAGACCGCCGCCGCGCAGCGTGCCCGCCTCCGCCCACTGCGCCGCGATCAGCGCCATGATCTGGTCGCCATCGACGATCTTGCCGGTTTCATCGACCACGATTAGCCGGTCGGCGTCCCCATCCAGCGCGATGCCGATGTCCGCCCCGGTCGCCACCACCGATTCCTGGCACAGCAGCGGTGCGGTGGAGCCGCAGCCATCGTTGATGTTGGTGCCGTTGGGCGTCACGCCGACCGCGATCACCTCTGCCCCCAGTTCCCACAGGGCGGACGGCGCCACCTGATAAGCCGCGCCGTTCGCGCAATCGACGACGACCTTCAGCCCATCGAGCCGCAGGTCGGCGGGAAAGCTGGATTTCACCGCATGGATATAACGCCCCCGCGCATCTTCCACCCGGCGCGCACGGCCGATGTCGGCGGACGGGGCGAGCGGAATGTCCTGCTCCAGCAGCGCCTCGATCTTCAGTTCGTCGGCGTCAGACAGCTTGTAACCGTCCGGCCCGAACAGCTTGATACCATTGTCGAAATAGGGATTGTGGCTGGCAGAGATCATCACGCCCAAATCCGCCCGCATCGAATGGGCGAGCAGCGCGACGGCGGGCGTCGGTATCGGGCCGAACTGCACCACATCCATGCCCACGGCGGTGAAGCCCGCGACCATGGCGTTTTCGATCATATAGCCCGAAAGGCGCGTATCCTTGCCGATCACCACGCGATGGCGATGCTGGCCGCGCAGGAAATGCCGCCCCGCCGCCATGCCGACCTTCATCGCCATGTCCGCGGTCATCGGCGCCTTGTTCGTGCGCCCGCGAATGCCGTCCGTCCCGAAAAATTTTCTGCTCATGTCACTCCGCCAGTCGACGCGGTTTCCTGCCTCCTGCCCCCCTTAGCAAAAGTTGATCGACAATCCATCGGCCCCGCGTCAATCTGGCCCGATGATCGAAGCACTCAATCGGGCGATCGACGCCATTTCCGCCGCCGTTTTCGCCAAAGTGCCGCTTTTCGGCGTGCAGATCGAATTGATCGTGCTGTACCTGGCGCTGCCGATGCTGTTTTTCACATTGTGGCTGGGCTTTCCCAATGTCTGGGCCTTGCGGCAGGCGTTTCGGGAGTTGAAGCGCCATCAGCCGGAGGGTACGGCGCAGGGCGATGTCAGCCAGGTCGCGGCGCTTTCCACCGCGCTTGCCGGCACGATCGGCCTTGGCAACATCGCGGGCGTGGCGGTTGCGCTGACCATGGGTGGGCCGGGCGCGATCTTCTGGATGTTCATCATCGGCTGGTTCGCCATGACAGTGAAGATGGCGGAAGTGACGCTGGGCCTCAAATACCGCCATATCGATGCCGCCGGCCACGCGCATGGCGGCCCGATGTATGTGCTGCGCGCCACGCTGGCGCAGCGGGGCTGGCCGAAGCTGGGCATCGTGCTGGGCGGCTTCTATGCCTTTTTCGCGCTGTTCGGGGCGATGCCCGCCGTGCAGGTGAACCAGAGCTTTGCGCAGGTGTCCGCGGTCACCGGCCTGACCTCCGGCTGGGCCTATGGCATCGGCATCGCGCTCGCGGTGGCGCTGGTGACGCTCGGTGGCGCGAAGTGGCTGGGTGACGTCGCGCTGCGCCTCACCCCGCTGAAGATCGGCGTCTATCTGGCGGGGCTGGTCGCCATTCTGATCTTCCACGCCGGCAACATCCCCCATGCCTTGTGGTTGATCTGGAGCGGCGCATGGACCGGACAGGCGGCGGCGGGCGGCGCGGTCGGCGCGTTCGTGGTCGGCATGCGCCGGGCCGTGTTCGCCAGCGAGGCAGGCGTCGGATCGGCGGTGATGGCGCATAGCCTTGCCCGCACGCCGGAGCCGGTGTCGGAGGGGATGGTGGCCCTGCTGGAACCCATGCTGGGCATCATGGTCGTATGCTCGGTCGGCGGGCTGGCGCTGGTCGCGGCGGGAACATGGGACGACGGACTGACCGGAATCGCCGTCACGTCGGCCGCCTTTGCTCAGGTGTCGCCCTGGTTCCCCTGGTTGCTCGCTGCCGCCGTGTTCCTGTTCGCCTATTCCACGCTGATCGCCTGGGGCTTTTATGGTCTGCAGGCATGGGGCTATCTCTTCGGCCACAGCAACGCCTCGCAACTGACCTACAAGATCTTTTATGTCGCGGTGTTGCCCATCGCGGCGGTCATCGACCTTGGCCGGGTGATCGACCTTATCGACAGCAGCTTCTTTCTGATGGCGATCCCGAACGTCATCTCGCTGTTCCTGTGCGCGGGCGAATTGAAACGCGACGTGCGGGATTATTGGGCGAAGGTGAAGAATGGGGAAGCGGACACGCCGGTCGGGTGATCCTTCTTCCTATTTCGACTGGCGGACAAAAGCCGCTTTCAAAAACGTCAGCGTCAAATCACCCGATCCAGCGCCACACGCCCGCGCCGATACCATGATGCGCCCATGTGGCGCCGAGCCACAATGCGGTGCCCAGGACCAGCACGGTGAAACCGGGAACGGCCTCGCTCCAGCTGGCGCGTCCCGTCATCTGCTGCCCGAACGGCAGGTAGCTGGTCCGTCCCTGCCACCCCTGCCACTCGGTGCCCATCTGGTGAATTTTCTTGATGTCCTGCCCCTTCGCACCGGCCAGCGCCAGAAACGCGATGGAGCCGGTCAGGATCATGTTGGCGGTGCTGGGCATTACGAGGACATGCGCAAGACTCCATAGGGCGAAGGCCCACATCATCGGGTGGCGCGTGATCGCGAATACGCCCTGCGCCGGGCGAGTCGCCTGCCGCCGCGCTTCGGCCCGATTGTGGTCAGTCGGACCGGGCAAGGCGGGATTGCCGAACAGGCTGCCGACCAGCAAGATGCTGGCCACCCACATCATGACAGTCGCGCCGATCCATAGCTTGTCGCCGACCGCCCAATGGATGACGCCGGCCGGCGCGGCCAGAAACGCCCACACCACCAGCCCCAGCGTCAGGAACGAAACAGCCGAATAAAGGCCCAGAAATGCCCGCTCGCCCATCGCCCCGCTCAGCCGTGCGCGCAACGGATGCGACATCGCGAAATGACTACCGACGAAAGCGAGACAGGCCAGCGAAAGAGGAAGGAAATCGAACAAGACAGCCCCCGGAAAAGCGGAAAAGGGGTGATGACGCGGAACGTTGCCTTAGCCAAATAAAGCAGTCACGTGAACCCGATCAAGACACAAGCGTAACGAATTGGTGCTTCGCTTGCAAAAAGCGCCGCCCCTCCTTCCCCAAAAGGACGGCGCTTCCCCTCACCGTTGATAGGCTGGCGGCAGGCTGGCTGGCGCAAGGCTGCGATAGCGGTCGCGCAGCCTGGTCTGGCGGCTTTCCAGCGGCTGCTGCACCCCGTCGATCCAGATGCCGACCGGCGTGGAAGTGAGTTCCAGCGGATCGCCATCCCACAGCACCACGTCCCCCACGCGGCCCGCCCGCAACGAGCCGAAACGATCGCCCATGCCCATGGCTTCGGCCGGGGCCGAGGTGATGGCGGCCAGCGCCTCTCCCCAACTCAACCCGCTTGCGCCGGGCACTTTCGTCAACGCCACCAGATTGCCGGCATATTGCGGGGTATAACGGGCCTGCTGCCCGTCATTGTCGTTGATCATGCCGATGGCGACCGTGACACCCGCCTTCTTCATCCGACCGATGTTCGATTGCGTGGCGGCCAGCATCTCGAAGCTGGCTGGCAGG
The DNA here is from genome assembly GCA_034519505.1 of Sphingobium sp. Lineage (GTDB taxonomy): Bacteria > Pseudomonadota > Alphaproteobacteria > Sphingomonadales > Sphingomonadaceae > Sphingobium. The sequence goes on from JAXHOI010000026.1 coordinate 46,031, forward strand.
TCGTTGAGCGCCGACGCAATGACCGGCACCTTGGCCGCGGCGATCTGCGGCGCGACACGCCACCCCTCGCTCGCGCCCACCAGCACGAGCTTCAGGGCCGGGAACTCGCCGCGCAGGTCGAGCGCCTGAAGGATGTCATGTGCGCTTTCGGCGTGGATCAGAAGCGGTGTGGTGCCGTTCACGACCGGCAACAGCGCCTGCGCATCGGCCCGCGTCATCAGCCCGTCGGTCGCATTAGCGTCAATGGCGGAAGGATTGGCCGCGATCCGCTTTGCCGCGCGCAGCATCTCGCGGAAAGTCAGGTCCATGGACGCGCGCGACCCGCCGCCATTGCCCCGCCCGCTCTCGCCCCATTCGACGAACTGGAACGCGCGCGCCTTCATCACCGGCTGCATGTCCGCACCCAGATCGATGATCGCGCCTTGTCCGGCAAAGATGCCCTTGCCCACGCCCGGCGAGACGACGGCCCGCGTGATGCCGCCCGCGCGGCTGACCGCAATCGCCGACACATCGGCATTGATGGCCGGCGCGATGTCGATCGCCGCGGAATAGGGGGACTTGTCCGCCTCTGCATCATTGGTTTCCTCGACGCCCGGCACTTCCATCAGGCCGACGCGGGAAAATCCGGCGACGAGGCCGGGGGTTACCCACTTGCCCGTCGCATCGACGGTCTGCGCGCCCGGCGGCACGGCGACGCCAGCACCCGCCGCGACGATCCGGCCGTTCTGGATGACGACCGTGCCATTGGGAATGGGCGCGGAACCATCGCCGATGGCCACCGTCCCGCCGGTAATCGCCACCGTCTGCGCGATGGCGGGCGCAGCGAGGGACAGCGCGAGCACAGACAGCGCCGTGCGGGCAGCGAAGCGAGAAAGGATCATCCGGCTCATTTCACGTCTCCCTGTCCGGGCTGGCCAAGTTCGAAATCGCTGACCGGGCGCATGTTCGGATTGCTGGCGTCATACATGACGGCACCATCGATCCACACCTTTTCGGGCCGGGTATAGACGCTCAGCGGATTGCCGTTCCACAGCACCACATCGGCCATCTTGCCGGGCTTCAGACTGCCGACCCATTTGTCGATGCCCAACGCCTTGGCCGGATTGATGCCCAGCCAGGTCCAGGCATGCTCGTCGCTGATATTCATGCCCATGCGCCGGCCATTGCCCAGCGCTTTGGCCGCTTCCTGATAAAGGCGCTGGATGCCGTTTTCGTCATCGCTGTGCACGATGGCACAGGCACCGGCGGCGTCGACCAGCGGAATATTCTCCTCGATCGCGTCATAGCTTTCCATCTTGAAGCCCCACCAGTCAGCCCACATCGCCGAACAGATGCCGTTTTCACGCAGCAGGTCGGCGATCTTGTAGCTTTCGACGGCGTGGTGAAAGGCGCTGACCTTATAGCCGAACTCCTTCGACATATCGATCACATTGGCCATTTCGTCGGCGCGATAGCAATGGTTCTGGACCAGAATCTTGCCTTCCAGCACATCGGCCAGAGTATCGAGTTCGAGGTCGCGGCTATAGTCCTTCCCCGACTTGCGTTTTTTCAGATATTCGCTGGCGCGGATCCAGCTTTGCCGGTCGACCGCCATGTTGCCCATGCGCGTCGCCGGCCCGCCCTTGCTGCCGTAAACCCGCTTCGGATTCTCGCCGCAGGCCATTTTCAGGCCATAGGGCGCTCCGGGAAACTTCATCCCCTGCATGGTGCGGGAATAGACGTTCTTCAACACCACCGACCGGCCGCCGAACAGATTGGCGGAACCCGGCAACACCTGAAGCGTGGTGACACCGCCATTGACGAGCGCGCGGGAAAAGCCGGGATCCTGCGGCCAGACGCTGTGTTCGGCCCACACGTCGGCGGTAACGGGCGCGGTCGCTTCATTACCGTCGCTATGCGCACGCACGCCGGGCGAAGGATAGACGCCCAGATGGCTGTGAATGTCGATGACGCCGGGGGTCACATATTTCCCCGTGCCATCGATCACTGCGACATCGGCGGGAATGGGCGTGTCAGGGCCGCCGATGGCCGTCACTTTTCCGTCGGAAAGGAAAACGACGCCATTGTCGATCCGGGCACCCTCCCCATCGAAGATCGTCGCGCCGCGGATCACCGTCGGCACGCCGGGATAGGCGTGATAGGTGGAGGGATAGGGGTTTTCATTGATCGGCGTAGGCGCGGCTTCCTCAGCCTTCTTCTCTTTCGCCGGTAGCGCGGTGGTGGTGATGACGAGCGAAACCAGCGCCAGCGCGCTCGCTGCTCCCCGGAACATGCGTGTCATGACGTGCAACTCCCCTGTCATTGTCAGCTTGCCGTGTGGGATGCGGCCTTGCTGCTGTCCACGATAGTCTCATCTTCGCGGCCGATGGTGTCGAGGTGCATCAGCCGCTTGACGTAGGGCGACAGCAGGATGACGACGACGCCCACGGCGACCGAGAACCAGCCGATGCGGCTATAGACGCTCAGCACCTGCTCCACCCCGCCGCCTTCACTGGCGGTCGAGCGGGCGATCAGACCGGCGATGAAGTTGCCCGCCGCCATCGCCAGGAACCAGATGCCCATGACCAGCCCGACCATGCTGCTGACCGACAGGCGCGTCATCGCCGACAAGCCGACGGGCGAGAAGCACAGCTCCGCGCAGGTGTGAAAGAAATAGACGGCAAAGACGAAGAACACGGGGGTCAGGTCACTGCCCGCCGCCATCGCACCTGCCACCAGCACAAGGAAACCCGCGCCGCACAGGATCAGGCCGATGCCGAATTTGGCCGGTGACGAAGGCTCCAGCCGGCGCTTGCCAAGGAAGGTCCACAGCACGGCAAAGACCGGCGCGAAGGCGATGATGAAGATGCTGTTGACCGACTGAAACAGCGACGCGGGCACGTCCCAGCCGAATATGACGCGGTCGACCCGCTGGTCGGTGAAGATGTTGAGCGACGATCCCGTCTGTTCGAACAGTCCCCAGAAAAGCGGATTGAGCGCGATCAGGAACAAGGCCGCGAAAATACGGTCGCGATCAACCTTGCCCAGCGTGCGCGACACATGGACCAGCAGATAGATGACGGAGGCTGCGGCGAACACCAGCAGGGCATAGCCCACCACCTCGGCAAAGCGGATCAGCTGCCAGATCGCCAGGATCGCCGCCGCGCCGCCCAAATAGATCAGCCATTCCGCCGACAGCCCGCCGGCAACCGGCGCGGCAAGTTCGGCTGGCCGGGGCGGCTCGCCCGCGCCTTTCAGCCATGAACGGCACAGCATCAGCACGACCAGGCCCAGCAACATGCCGATCGCGGCCGAGCCGAAGCCCCATGCCCAGCTCACCCGCTCGCCCAGATAGCCGCAGATGATCGGACCGACGAACCCGCCGGTATTGATCCCCATGTAGAAGATGGAAAAGGCCGGATCGCGCCGCGCATCGTCGCGCGGATAGAGTTCGCCGACCAGCACGGACACATTGGCTTTCAGGAACCCCGTGCCCACGATGATCGAGGCCAGCCCCATATAGAAGCCGTCGACATACCAGCCCTGCTGCCCCACCGGCCCTTCGGCCAGCGCGATCATCGCGTGGCCGAGCGCGATGAAGACGCCGCCTGCGAACACCGCCTTTCGCGGCCCGAGATAGCGGTCGGCCAGATAGCCGCCGATCACCGGCGTGATATACACCAGCGAGGTATAGGCGCCGTAGAGAAGGTAGCTTTTCCCTTCCTCGAACAGGAAATGCTTGGTGAGGTAGAAGATCAGGATGGCGCGCATCCCATAGTAGGAAAAGCGCTCGAACGTTTCCACGAAGAACAGCAGGAACAGCCCACGCGGATGGCCCAGCCACTCCTCTCCGGCCACATGCCTCCCCGCACTCGCCTCCGCCATGCGCGCCCGTCCCTTTCCGTTTTGGTTTTTTCGTGAAGCCGCCAGCCTAACCGATTTATTGCGTGAGGGAAGAAGATTATTTCACACAGCGCCCGGTCGCTGACGTGCATGTCGCGGTGCCTCTTCCCCTGCGCCGACACGCTTCCTATGTGCACGCCATGGACTTCAACGATACCTCCTCCCTTTCCGCCTATCTTGCCAGCCGTCGTTCGGGAAAGCCCCGCGACATGGTGGCCCCCGGCCCCGATGCAGCGCAGTTGCAGCAGATCATCGGCGCGGCAATGCGGACGCCCGATCATGGGAAGCTGGCACCATGGCGCTTCGTCGTGGTGGAGGCGGAACAGCGGGCGGAACTCGCCGCCCTGCTCAAGCGGGCGTACCTCAAGGAGAAGCCGGACGCCGGGCGGCTGGAACTGGAAAGCATGGAGCAATTCGCGCATCAGGCACCGGTTCTGGTGGTCGCGCTCTCCTCTCCGGTGATCGGCAGCAAGATCCCGCTGTGGGAGCAGGAACTGTCGGCTGGCGCGGCGGTGATGAATTTGCTGCATGGCGCGCACGCATCGGGGTTCGTAGGGGGCTGGCTAACCGGCTGGCCCAGCTTCAATAACGATGTGCGCGATGCGTTCGGATCGGCGGATGAGCGCATCGCCGGCTTTGTCTTCATCGGCAGCCCGTCCCGCCCGCTCGATGAACGCCCGCGCCCGGATTACGCCACGGTCGTTTCTCACTGGCGTGGCCACAAAAATACACAATAATCCGCACATTTCCGCTATTGACGTGCTTCGCCGTATTATGTCACTGATGCAGTTATGAGCGACGAGTCCAAGCCCGTTTACCTTCGCCTGCGCGAAGTCATCAGCGCGTCGATCCTGGACGGCGAATATGGCGATGGCGACATGCTGCCGTCGGTCCGCGCCTTCGCCGCGCAGCAGGGCGCAAACCCGCTGACCGTCGCAAAAGCGTATCAGAGCTTCCAAGATGACGGCCTGATCATCGTGAAACGCGGCGTGGGCATGTTCGTGGCAGAGGGGGCGACGCGCCGTCTGCGCACGCTGGAACGCGATCGCTTCATGGAAAATGTCTGGCCGCCGGTCGCGGCGCAGATGCGCCGGCTGGGCGTCAATCTGAACGACCTGTCGCTCTCGCAAGAGGCCTGATCCCGCCTCCTGCTTTTTTCCTTCGCACTTGCGGAACGGTGACGCGCCCGTTCCGTTGACCTTCCTCACGAAAGGAAGGTCGCCGCATGCAGGCATCGAACATACCCGTTTGGGTGGCGGACGGGCTTGTCATCGTCATCGCCGTCGCACTTGCCCTGACGATCCATTGGATCGTCCTGAAGCTGGGCCGCCGTTGGGCCAAACGCAGCCGAACCCCGGTCGACGACATGATGATCGCGCGGCTGAGCGGCCCGGCCCGCTGGCTGCTGATCGCTTTTGCGCTGGCGGCGATCGGACCGAACCTGCACCTGAGCGGCGAGGCGGCAACGATATGGGCACGGATTGCCGGGCTGCTCGTCCCGGCCTTGATCGGCTGGATGCTGATCGCGCTGCTGGGCCTGGGCTATGACGTGGTGCGGGCGCGCGCGGACATCACCGCCGCCGACAATCTGCGGGCGCGCAGTATGCAGACACGCGCCAACATATTCTATCGCATCGGCCTGTTCATCATTCTGGTCGCCACATTCTGCCTGATGCTGATGAGCATACCGGCGGTGCGCGACGTCGGCGTCACCCTGATCGCGTCGGCTGGTCTTGCGGCGCTGGCGGTCGGTGCCGCCGCGCAGCCCGCGCTCAAGAACCTGATCGGCGGATTGCAGATGGCCTTTACCGAGCCGATCCGCATCGACGATGTCGTCATCATGGACAATGAATGGGGCAGGATCGAGGAAATCCGTCTGACCTATGTCGTGGTCAAGCTGTGGGACGAGCGGCGGCTGGTGGTGCCGGTATCGAAATTTCTGGAGCAGAGCTTCCAGAACTGGACGAGGGAGACCAGCCAGATTCTGGGCAGCGTATTCTGGTATGTCGATCCGGCCTGCGACATGGCCCGCCTGCGCGCCAAGGTGCATGAAGTGATCGAGGCGAACGGCAAGTGGGACCGGCGCTTCCGCAACATGCAAGTCACCGACAGCAAGGCGGAGGCGATCGAGGTGCGCGCACTGATGACGGCGAAGGATGCGTCCACCGCCTTCGACCTGCGCTGCGACGTTCGCGAGGCGGTGCTGCAATTCCTGCGAGAGGAAATGCCCGAAGCCATCGTGCGGCAACGCACGCTGTTCGAAATGGTGGAGGCGCGCCAGCCGGTGATGTGACGGGCAGAAGCGCTAATGCGCGGCGAACTGCCTGCCCGCCGAAGCTGATACCTGCCGACCCTGCGCCTGCGCCAGATGCTCGGCGATCAACCGGTGGCCGGGTGCCAGCGCCGCGGCCTGTTGCAACAGGTCGTTGGCGGCCGGTCCACGCCCCCGCGCGCGGAACATCGTCCAGCCGTAGATATCGGCCGCCGCCGGGTTCATCGGCTGCAGGCGATAGGCGTGCGCGGCATAGGGGAGCGCGGCGGCAGCATCGCCCTTCCCGATCATCGCCCAGGCCAGGTCCGCCATCAGTTGCGCATCATTGTTACCCAATCGCGCACGCAGCGCCTGAAGACTGTCAACGGCGCGTTCCCAGTCGCCCGCTTCCAGATACAGCGTCGCAGCAAGGCGCGTGGCGTCGAGGTCCGCCGGATTCTGTGCAAGGTAAAGGCTGAGCGTCGCCGATGCTGCCGCTGCGTCCCCCGCCCGTCGCCACGCACCGACCAGCCTCAGCGCGCTTGCGCGATCGAACCGGATGTTCGCTGCCCCGGCATAGGCGCGGGCGGCATCCGCCGGACGGTCCAGCGCGCCAAGCACGTCGCCCAGCACGATCCAAGCCCCAGGTGCGCCGCGATTGGCGTCGCGCAATTGCGTCGCGATCGGCAGCGCGTCAGCCACACGCCCCGCGAGCATCAGCGCCCGGATCTGCGGAACCTGCCCATTCATCGGCATCGCGCCGCCGCCCATATCGGCAAAGGCAAGCGCCGGCCCCATGTCCGGCCGCGCCGCACGGTCCAGCAGTTGCGCCATGACCGGCCGATTGCCGAGCGCGCCATGAATACGCGCGCCAAGCATCAGCGCATAGCTGCCCGCGTCAGGGCGCACGAGCAGCGGTTCGATCGCAATGGCCGCATCCTGCCGCTCTCCGGCATCGAACAGCGCCTTCGCCAGCAAATTGCGGGCGGTCATATTCTGTGGCTGCCGCCCGACGATCTGGCGCAGCTTTTCGGCGGCCTGCATCGGGCTGCCCGCCTGCATCAGCAGGACAGCCTCCGTCAGCATCACGGCCGGCTCACCCGACAGGCGACCGCCGGTGCGCGTCATCATGGCACGCGCAAGATCATAGTCGCCCGCGCGCGCGGCCATCACTGCCTGAAAATACCAGGCCCGCGCATTGGCGGGATCGAGCGACAGCAGCTTGCGGGTGGCCCACAGCATATCCTTCGCCTGGCCTGCATCGCCCAGGGTGGCGGCAAGTTCGGTCAGCGCAGGAACATTCGCAGGATCGACCGCCAGCGCTTTGCGGAACCAGGGCAGTGCGTCCATCAACCCATATTGATTGCGCGCCAGCTTTCCGCGCAGAACCAGCACATCGGCGCTGCCGGGCGCAAGCGCGAACGCGCGGTCGCCCGCAGCAATGGCCCCTGCCTCATCGCCGGTGGCAAGGCGGAAGACGGCGATGTCGATCCACAGGCGCGGATCGTTTGCCCCCAGCCCAAGCGCGCGATCATAAGCACGCGACGCATCCGCTAACCGGCCGAGCGCTAGCAGCGCCCCGCCCTGAACCCGCGCGGCCGACGCGGCGGCATCCGCAGGAACATCAGGCGCGGACGCCTCTGCCAGGGCCGCTGCCGCATCCCCCCGCATCAGCAGCGCCTGCGCCATCAATGCGCGGCCAGGGCCGGGGCGGATGCCCAGCGCCCGCGCCTTGGCAATTTCCTCAACCGCCCCGCGCCGTCGCCAAGCGCGATCAGCGCGCGCGCGCCTGCGCCATCCGGGCGGCGGCGAAATTGGGATCAGCCTTTACCGCATTCAGCAGTTCGACCCGCGCGGTGCGCACATCGCCCTTGTCCAGCGCGGCCAACCCGCGGGACAAGGCCGCCTGCGCCGCGCCGCGATCGGCCGCGAAGCTGCCCACCTGCGCCAGCGACAGGATCAGCGCCGACACGGCAACCATCCCGCCGATCAGGACATGGCGATGCTTCACGCACTCAGCTCATATTGTTTCATCAGATCATACAGCGTCGGGCGGCTGATCCCCAGCATCCGCGCGGCGCTGGAAATATTACCTTGGGTGCGGGCGATGGCGCGACGGATGGCGCGCCGGTCCGCCATTTCACGCGCGGCCTTCAGATTGATGATGTCGGCGTCATCGCTGTCCCGGTCATCCAGGTCCAGATCGGCAGCACTGACCAGCTTGCCATCCGCCATGATGACGGCGCGCTTCATGCGGTTTTCCAGCTCGCGCACATTGCCAGGCCACGGCCAGCTGTCGAGCGCGGCCAGCGCGTCGGGCGCAAGTCCGCGCACCTGCGGGTTCATATCGCGCGCGAAGCGGGTCAGGAAATGGCGGGCCAGCAGGGCAGCGTCGCCCGGCCTATCCTTGAGCGAAGGAATGCGGATTTCGATTTCGGCGAGACGATAGAACAGGTCGTCGCGAAACGTGCCCGCGGCAATCATCGCCGGGAGATCGCGGTGCGTGGCGCACACGATGCGGGTATCGACCGCTATCGGCTGGCGCCCGCCAACCCGCTCGATCACTCGCTGTTGCAGAAAGCGCAGCAGCTTCACCTGCAAGGCCAGCGGAATGTCGCCGACCTCGTCCAGGAACAGGGTTCCGCCCCGCGCCAGCTCGATCTTGCCCTCGACCGTGCGGACCGCGCCGGTAAAAGCGCCCTTTTCATGGCCGAACAGTTCCGATTCCAGCAGGGTTTCGGGGATCGCCGCGCAATTGATGGCGATGAACGGGCCGCCGCGGCGCGGGCTGGCGTCGTGCAGGCCCAGCGCCAGCAATTCCTTGCCTGTGCCGCTGGCACCCAGCAGCATCACCGAAACGTCGGTGCTCGCCACGCGCTCGATGGTGCGAGCAACTTTCAGCATTTCCGGCGCAGCAGTGATCATGCGTCCCAGCACACGATGATCCTCCGGCGCGCGGTCCGCCAGTCGCAGATTTTCCTGCTCCAGCGCCTGAACATGAAATGCGCGGGACACGATCAAACCCAGTTGGTCGATGTCGACGGGCTTCTGATAAAAATCCCACGCGCCGCACGCAATCGCCTGGGTCTGGCTTTCGCGCGCGCCGTGGCCGGATGCGACGATCACCTTGGTATGCGGCTTGATACGAAGAATTTCGGTCAGCGTGGCAAAGCCCTCACTGGTGCCATCCGGATCTGGCGGCAGGCCGAGGTCGAGCGTCACCACATCGGGTGCTTCGGCGCGCAGCATATCCAGCGCCTCTTCGCGGTCCCCCGCGATCAGCACCTGATAATCGGAATAGGCCCAGCGCAGCTGCCGCTGCAGCCCCGGATCATCCTCCACCACCAGCAATTTGGGACGGGTGTCGGTCATCAGGCGGCCTTTCCGATCGTGCGCGACATGGTTTCGCTTTGTTCTGTTTCGCTCGTTTCCCCGCCGGTTGGAGCAAGCGGCAGGAACAGCGTGAAGCAGCTGCCCTCTCCTTCGCGGCTATCCACTTCCACCTTGCCGCCCATCGCTTCAGCGAGGCTCCGCGCCTCGAACGCGCCGATGCCGAAGCCGCCGGCCTTTTCCGAGCGAAACGGCTTGAACAGCTGGTTGCGGATGAACTGCGCGCTCATGCCGCAGCCATGGTCGACGATATCGATGGTGGCCCAGCCGCCCTGCCGGCCAAGGCCGATCAGCACGGGCTGCGCCGGGCTGCTCGCCTCGATCGCGTTTTGCAGCAAGTGGGTCAGGATCAGTTCGATGCGGCGCGGATCACCCAGTGCGGAAACGTCGGCCTGTCCGGTCAGCTGCACCAGATGCTGGCCCCGGCGCGCACGGGCCACCTGCTCGGCCAGCGCGCGCAGATCAACCGGGCGCAGCGGATCGGACCGGGCGTTGCCGCTGCGCTGGGTCAGGCGGGCGAGCATCTCGTTCATCCGTCCCGCCGTTTCCTCCAGCGTCAGGATCATGTCGGCGCGAAACTCCGGATTGTCGGCGTGGCGCTGCGCATTGCGGGCAAGGAGGGAAATCTGGCTGACCAGATTCTTGATGTCGTGCAGGATGAAGGCGAAGCGGCGGTTGAATTCCTCGAACCGCTGCGCCTCCGACAGTGCCTCCTGCCCGCGCGCCTCGCTGATGTAACTGGCCGCCTGCCGTCCCGCCGCGCGCAGCAGGTCGAAATCCTCCCAATCGGGCCGCCGGTCGAAACGTGGCCGCGCCAGCAGCACCGCGCCAGTCAGCCGGTCGAAATGCTTGAGCGGCAACAGCATCCATGCGCGCGGATCGTCCAGCATCCAGCGGGGTAGCCGAAACGGCCCCTCCCCCTTGCGCGCGCCATCGATGTCGAACAGCCAGTCCTCGCGCTCCAGCCGTTCGGCGAGCGGCGCTTCCATCGCCAGCAGCGGCAGGTCCGCAGTGGGCCAGCCGATACCGGCGTGCAGCATCAGCGAACCATCCTCCTCACGCAGGAAAAGCAGCCCGCCTACGGAGTCGGTCATATCGGCGAGCGCATGGACAACCCGCTGATAGACGTTTTCATCCGCCTCCCCCGGACGGCCGATCATGTCGGAAAAGCGCATCCATTCGCGGCGATAATCGTAACGATGCTGGAACAGGTTCTTGGCGATCGTCACCTTCATCCAGGCACGGAACCGGGAAGACGGCAGGAGCAGGATGGCGCCGACCGACGTGCCGAACACAAGGGCGATCTGGAACAACCGTGCCGGCTCTCCCGTGAACAGATCGAAGGCCGAGGTCAGCAGCGCGAGCAGTACCAGATAGGCGCAGATCGCGACCAGCGAAAGCGAACGGAAGGCGACGGCGCGCGACAGGCGCAATGTCCAGTTGTCAGTGCGATAGACACCCAGGGCGATGACCGGAACCAGGCCCGCCATGACGACGCCGCGCATCGCAAAGAGCGCGCTCGTCTCTGCAATGCGCAGATAGGCAAAGCCATAGAGATTGAGGTCATAGGTCCACATCGCCGCCAGCGCAGCCAGCGGCAGACGCAATTGCGCCCTCCCCTCCGGCGCTGCCACCAGATACAGATTGTGGACGACGACAAGCGCCCCGATGGCGACGACCATACGCAGCATCAGGGACGCATGCATCACTGCGGCCATGCGCGTCGCCGTCAGCACCTTCCCGCCCAATTGGGCCGTAATGCCGTCCAGCGCGCCCTGCGCAACCAGCAACGCAGCCAGCAAGCCATAGAGTGCGGTGATGCCGTTCAGATCCTTCGCCTCGACCGCATCGCCCTTGCCCCGGCGCAACAGCACGAACAGGAACAGCAGCCAGCACAGATTGCGCAGGCTTTCGGCATAGCCGGTGACCTGTCCCGCCACGCCCTGCATGGCGAGGTTGATCGCCCAGAATGCGGTCATCCCCAGCGCGGTTACCAACAGCCGTTGTTCGGCCACGGCATCGCGCCGCCGCGCCAGCCACAGGGCCAGCGCAGCGAACAAGGCGGCGGCAACCGCGTGGCTCCAGTCGCCGATAAGTGCGACGATCGGGTTCACGCGCTCAACGCGCCCCTTCGGGCCACAGGATCACGCGCAGCGTCTGAATGAGGATCAGCAGGTCCAGGAACGGCGTGTAGTTCTTGGCGTAATACAGGTCATATTCCAGCTTGTTGCGCGCGTCCTCGATCGATGCGGCATAGGGATAATTGATCTGCGCCCAGCCGGTGATGCCGGGCTTCACCATGTGCCGCTCGGCGTAATAACGCAGATGCTGTTCCAGATCCTCGACGAACTGGCGACGTTCCGGGCGCGGGCCGACGAAACTCATCTGGCCTTTCAGCACGGTCCAGCATTGCGGCAATTCGTCGATGCGCAGCTTGCGTAGCCAGTAGCCGACGCGCGTGATGCGCGGATCGTCCTTTTCCGCCCAGACGGCCTGCCCCGCCACCTCGGCATCCTGCCGCATGGTGCGCAGCTTGATGATCTCGAACTCCTGATTGAACAGGCCGACGCGCTTCTGGCGATAGAAAGCCGGCCCCTTGCTGTCCATTTTCACGATCAGCGCCGCGATCAGAATGATCGGGCCGGTCAGCGCCAGCAGGATGGCACTGGCAATGATGTCAAACAAGCGCTTGGCGATCGACGAGAGCCGCTGCCCGGAGGAGAAGCCGTCGGAAAAGATCAACCAGCTGGGGTTCACGCTGTCCAGGTCGACGCGACCCGTTTCCCGCTCAAGAAAGGTGGACAGGTCGTTCACATGCACGCCCGTGGTCTTGATACGCAGCAGGTCCGTGAGCGGCAGGGCATTGCGGCGTTCCTCCAGCGCCAGCACCACTTCGCTGGCGTTCAATCGGACGACGAAGTTGGCCAGATTGTGGATTGCGTTGCGATTGATCGCTTCCTCGATCACCTGCGGCCCGTCGTTCATCGCGATATAGCCCACGACCAGAAAGCCCGATCCGCGCCTTTCCTCGATCTGGCGGATACGGTCCGCGCGCGGCCCCGCGCCCAGCACGATCAGGCGACGCTTGAAACCTTCGCCGCCGATCATGCTGCCCATGACGATGCGGATGCCCACCAGCAGGACGAAGGAAATGCCCATGGCGTAGAGCGAGTTGGACCGCCAGAGCGTCCATCCCGGCAGCACGAAATACATAACGGACAGGAAAATCACGCCCAGCGAAATCGCGACCAGCAGGCGCGCAAAGGCGAAACGGATCGATTGCAGCGCCTCCGTCCCGTAACACCCCACCGCCACCATCGCGAGTTGCAGCGAGGCGGAGAAGCTGAGCAGCGGCACGATGCGATTGACGATGTTGTCGACATTCATGCCGATCTGCTGCGCGCGCAGGATCCAGCCGGCTTCGGCCGCCACGGTCAGCAGCATGAAATCGACTATGCCCAGCAGCAGCACCGCATGCGGAACATAATGTTTGAACAACCTGATCATGCCAATTCCATCCCCACGTCCGGGCACATCGAACGGAGTTTCTTACAGTCACCCGCCGACGATTTCGCATCCGACGGGTGACTGTAAGAAATTCCGACAGGTTTGCACCATGGCGGATATTGGCAAAGATTTCCTGAATCGTTGCGGTGGCCGCTGTAGCGGGACAAAAGCGTCTGGGTTTTTGGACAAGAGCTTTTGGAGCAAAAACTAGTCAGGGTGGTAGCGGATCGCGCCCAGGTCGGAGACATGAAACGATATCTGCTGCTCGCTAGGCAGATCGCAGACTGCCACCTCGGTATCCTCCGAATATTCTGCGACAACTTTCACTTCGATCCATACGCCGCCGAGAAGAATATGGATGGGGTGGGCCGAGTGGACGCAGCGCGAGCAAAGCTCGTCAAACAACGCGATCTTGGGGTGCTTGGGCACATCATGCTCCTTAGGGGGGTGACAGGATAAGTTCTCGGCCGAGGGTGACAGCCCCGCTGACGCGGTAGGACAGCTCGACCGGTTCGACGGTCGCCCATGCGAATATCTCACGAATCGCCGGGACGTCGTTTATCGACATAATCCATCGACCTTTAGCGCCCCTTAAGAGGTCGCTAAGGCGGGTGAAATCGGCCTCTGAAAAGACGCCGCGCCCATAGTCGTCGGTGCAGCCCCAATAGGGCGGGTCCACGTAAAACAATGTGTCCGGCCGATCGTAGCGGGGAATGAGCAGATCGTAAGGCAGGCGCTCGATCACGACCGAGGCGAGGCGCTCATGGACATCCTCCAGCATGGGCACCAGTTTCGTCAGATCGAAGCGCGCCGGGCCGGTGGTCGACACGCCGAAATTGCGGCCTCGCACCTTGCCGCCGAACGCCAGGCGCTGGATGTAAAGGAACCGCGCGGCCCGCTCCAGATCGGTGAGCGTATCGGGATCGACGCGAACCAGGCGCTCGAAATCCTCCCGGCTGGTGACTTGCCATTTCAGCACATCGAGCAGCTGCTGGAAATGCCGCTGCAGCAAGCGGAACAGCGTCGTCACGTCGCGCGATATGTCGTTGATGATCTCCGCCCTGGGCCGCGCCGTGCGACGAAAGAACACGCCGCCCATGCCAACGAACGGCTCGACATAGCAGCCGTGGGGAATCGCGCCGATCCGCTCGACCAGCCGGCCCGCCAGATTGCGCTTGCCCCCGATATAGCCCGCGACCGGCTTCACCGGCTTGACGGGCAGCATTTCCAAATCTTTCATCTTTGCATCTCTAACTGTCCCTACTGGGGGTGCCCGGGTGGCGGGAATCGACGGCGGCCATGGACGCCCGAGATGCAGGGGTTCAGCTCGGCGGTGTAGGGCGCTCCAACGCCCTTTGCCTCCCGCCTTCACAGCGGAAAGACGACGGCATCCGTCAGGGCGAAGAGCCTGCCCTTGCCAGGGTACTGCCGCAAAGGATATGCTCGGCTCTGGATAGGGCCGGACACTGCCAGATGCGACCCGCATCGTTGTAGTGCGCGGTATCCTTGTCATAGATCGCCTTGATGATCGCCTGCCCACAGCCGTTCAGAGGGCCATCGATCACGCTTTTGGCGACATCGATCATCCAGATCGCCATTGGCCACGCACTCGGCGCGCCATCGGTCGTTACGTGCTCGACGCACCGCGTCCGACGCTTGCCACTTTCAGTTCTGTCCGACGCCTGCCAGGTCAGTCCATGACCGGCACGCCCGCGCGCGCCGCTACGACCCGTGCTAACAAGGTTCGCTCCCCATCGTCGCGACGCTGGCGTCATCGATCGTGGTGACGGTCGGTCCCTGCCCCCAGTCGTTCTGGGTCGCGCACGGAATGTGGACCGCGCTCGGCATCAGGCCGGTGGTCGCGTTGAAAAGACCGGTCGATGAAAACAGATCGATCGTCCGATCCCGGATCGCCGTGGATGCAAAGCCAGCCCAGGCCACATCGGCATACTCATAGGGCACGCCGGTATCCTGTGTCAGCTTTTCGCAGGCCAGGAAAATGTGGTTCGCGCCGATCGTTTCCCCGGAGCCAACGCCATTGCTGTCCCCGCTCGTCGCCAGCGTGACGCCTCTGCCGTCCGTCGGCATGTAGGCAAGCCCCGCGATCGGCGATCTGTTGGCATTCGTCACCGACGTAAAGCCGGCTTGGTTGGTGGTCGTGTAGTCCCCCGGTTGCTCGCGCCAACGGAACATCCGACTGGATCTCGCCGCCCAGGTCGTGAAGACGTCGCTGCCATTGCCCAGCAACACGACGGTGCCAGCGCCCATGTAAACGCGGATCAGCACCAGCCGCCCGCTGCCGCCGTCATCGCGCGGCACGCTAGGCAGCAAGGTCATGTCCGCCCCGACATGCCAGGCGCTCCGGTTGATCGCCGGCGCGGGCGCATAATTGGCCGTCGCCATGGTGACAGGCTGCCATGTAGCCGCGTCGGCCGCTGCCTTAGTCGCATTGGGGACCGCTGCCACCCGGACGAAATAGGCAGGCGAACTGGCGGTCGCACCAGCATTTTGTCCGGCAGAGAGGATTGGCTGCACGCGCGAGAATGGTGCCGCCACCTCCACCAGTATTTCGAACGTCGTGCCGCCACCCAGCGTGACCTGGTTAAGGGCGCGGCTGTGGACGATGCGCACCAGAGGTCGCTGCGGTCGCGTGAAAAAGCCCGCTTCGATCGCGTAGCGCATCTTCTGCGCATCGGACGCCAGCGCGCGGGCAGCCATATCGATCGCCACCTTAATTACTCCCGCGAATGACGACAGTCGGCGCGGCACCGCCGCCCGTCTTCGACCATTTGAAAAGCGCGCGCCCGCCAAAGCTGTAGGTGCCGTCCGCAGTGATGCTTGTGACCAGCGAAAGATCGCTGCGCCGGACGCCCGCCTCGGTCGCAAACGTGACGTTGTCCTGCGACGTGATGACGGTGATCGCGTCACCTGCCACAAGGCCCGACACCTGAATGTTGACCTCGCTATAGCCAAGCATGTCCTGCACAGCACCACTTGCCCAGGGGAGCGCCTGCGAAACGGACGGCGCGACGGGGAGCGGATTGGCCGCGTTCACCGGCTGCGCATTCTGCCCGAAATCGCCGAACGCAATGGGTGTTGGGGACTGGATCGACATGGCGGCTCCGCTGATCTAAGGATGCCGCAGCAATGGCCCGCTGGCCTCGCTGGTTACATGCCCGCATGTGCGGGCATGGCCCGCGTCAAACCCACTGTTCGACGGTAAATTCCCAGCGCGTCTGCGCCGGATTGCGCCGCTCGAACGCGGTCAGTTTCTGGAACAGGCCATAGTGGATGCGGCTGCGCAGGCCGGCGGTTTGCGCCGGGTCTTCCACCACCAGCACGGTGCGCGTTTCGCCGCATTCCAGCGCCACGGCCTCCAGCGCGTCAACCTCCGCCTCCGACAGGTCGCCAAAGGTCCATGCAAAGGACCGCTTGCGCACCCCCTCGGAAATGCCGAAGCCGCCCGAGGGCAGCGGCGTCGCCGATCCGGTGTCGATGATCTTGCGCCCCGATCCCCACTCGCGGTTCAGCGCCGGCTGAAACGCCTTGCCCACGATCGCGCGGCCGATCATCAGCGGCGGGCCGCCCGCGCCCTGGGCAACCCAGATGCGCAGATAGCGCGCCGTTATCGCCGCGCCGAAACGCAGCGCGTGGGACATGCTTTCGAAGCGGCCGGCAACGTCCGGCACGCGCAGCGGCGCGTTCTCGGCGATGGTGAATTCATCGTTCGCGGCAATGCCGCCCCGAATTGTCCAGGCCGCGTCTGCCGTCGCGCCATAGACATGGCCAAGGAAGATCGTGTCGATCGACCGCGCACTGCCCAGATCGATGCTGATCGATGCCGCGTCGGCCGCGCTGCTGTCCGCCCAGACTTCCTTGGGATCGGGCGTCACAAGGTTGCCGCCGCCGCTGCCCCGGCCGACCGCGATTCCCACGAAATCCATGGGCGCGACAATGATCATGTTGCTCATAAAAGGCCCCTTAAAGCCGCCTGAGGACCGTCAGCGTGGAAAGGCCGGCCGCGTGATCGTCCTCCGCCCCGATCAGGAACACGTCCGCGCCGCCGGCATAGCCAAGCTCAGGGTGGATCAGCGTGATGACCTGCCCCAGATAGCGCTTCCACCCGCCGCCCGGCGCGATCGCCACGACATGCTCGTCCTCGGCGATCGGCATGCCGAAGAAAGCGAGCTGCCGCGCCGCCTCGTCCAGCGCGTCCGCCCGGTTGGCCAGTCCCGTGATCCGTTCGGACAGCACGGCGGTTTCGGCCCAGCGGTCGATCGCGGTCGCGTCCTGGCCCAGCGCCCACAGCGCCGCGTCCTGAAGCCATTGGGCAAAGACCGCGTCGACCGCCATCGCTTATGCTTCCGGCAGCACGGCCGGAACCGGCGCGACATATTCCGACCTGGGCGCGGGATCGCTCTCCGCCTCCGGCCAGGGCAGGCCGGCCGGCGCATCCTCGCCATTCATGCGGCGCATCGCCATCATAATCCGGCCGCCGCGATTGTCGATCGGCAGGCCATGCCAGCCATTCTGCGCGGCAAAGGCGATCAGCACGGCGACGGTTTCGCGGCCAGCGTCGTCCAGATCGGCGGCGATGGCATAGAGCGCCTCGGCCGACTGGACGATGGCGTCGACCGGCGAAGGCGAGGACGCGGCCTCGATCACCCGGTCGCGGGTGAAGTCGGGCAGCGCCGCGCCGTGCCCGATGAGATAGGTCTGAAGCCGGGCCTGCGCCTCTGCAATGCTGCTCGCGAATTCCATGTGCATCTCCATCATGCCTTGAGAAAGGATTGAGCGGGATCAGGTGCGCCTCCCGCCGTTGGTGACGTCCGCACGGCAATGGCGCGGAAGTCGAACACCTGCCGATAGCCGGACGTGTTGGTGAAGGTCGCGCCTACCTCGTCCAAGCCGGGTTCGGTCGGGCCAACCGGAATGCCGGCGGACGTGGCGACGGTCGACCAGCTGCCCGCGCCGGAGGGGCTAACCTCGATCCGAACGCGGCCCGTGCCCGATGACGATCCGCCCGCCTGAAAATAAAGCGCGGCGTAAAGCGTGATCGACGCACCATAGTCGATCGCTTTGGAGATGATCCCGTTGATCGCGGCGACCTGCGGGACGCCCCCGTTCAGCGACGACAAAATGGCTGCCGAAGCCGGGTCAAGGTCGGCAAGGCTGTTTGCCGTTGCTCCGCTGCCTTGACCCGTGATCGCCGCCGCAACGCCCAGCACCGTCACCACCATGGTTTCGGTAATAGTGGTGACGCCATCGGCGCGCGTCGTCTGCGTGATCTTGCGCTCGGCGACGAAGGCGAGGCTGAGCAGATAGCCGCTGGTATTGAGGTTCTGAACCTGCCCCTGCACGGCGGCCGGCGACAGCCCGCCGAAGGTCGCCCATGCCGATTGCCCGAGGAGCGCGGCGGCGGTGCGGCTTTCCGTGACATTCGCTCCGAACTCGCCGGGGCGAAGCGCATTCAAAGCCTGCCCGGTCGCCCACTCGACGAACGCGCTCCGGTTCTCCGATATATCGGCGTAAGGCGTAACTGCATCCGGCTCGGCCTTGACGCCCCACCAAACAATGTCCTGATAGCCGTTAAAGGCGGCGAATACGCTGTTAAGGTGAACGCGAATGTAGGCGGCCCCGGCCGGGGCAGGCGGCAAAAGCCCCTCATAACGGTCAATTGCTGCGTTGTAGGTGAGGCCGACGCCCCCGAGGTCAGCATTTTTTGCCGCGTTTATCCATGCTGCATAGGGCTGAAACGAGCCGTTCGCGGCGTATCCAGACAGTGAGACGCCAGCGCGCCGCGTGGCTGCTATCCAACTGCTTGCGTCGCGCAATTCGATGTCGAAATAAGGAACGACAACTTTCGCCGGATAATTTCCGGTGCGAGAAATCACATATGCAGGACCGCCGAACTGGTTCCCGTCATAGGCGGAAATCGCGCCAAAGCCCCCAGGGCTTCCGTCGCCATCAAAAAAGGTGCTCCACCCCAATTGCGCGGGAGTCCTGCCATCGCGGGTCGGTCGTGGATAGGGAAAGATGTTGCCCCCGGGGGCAACGACGCTGCTGATCGATCCGGCATAGGTCGCCCAACTGCCTTGCCCTACTATCGCTGAGGCGACGCCCAGCGCCGTCTTGAACGCCGATAGTGTCGCCGACGCACCGCCCGCGCTTTCGAGCAGATAGGGCGACCCGAAAGCCAGTGATCCGAGCGTCGCGAGCGTGCTGAAGCCGGTCAACAGAGGGGAGCCATAGCCTACTGAACTGACCGTCGCGAATGCGCCCTGTCCAGCTATCGCAGCCGCCGTGTTCGCAATGGTCTGATCGGCACGTGGGTCTTCGGGGCCGTCATTATAGGCCGGCCATGCGGTCTGGCCCGGCGCGACCTGGGCAAGCATGATCTCGGTCGCGAAGATATAGGCGTCGGGCGCTGCGGCAATCGCCGGGTCTGGACGCGCGCGCACCATGATGCAGGCAAGGGCGGCGTCGGCATGCGTGACATCGCGATTGTCTCCAACCCGATCGAAATTCGCCGGAATGCCCTGCGCGCCGCCGCTGATCCGGCCGCCTGAAAATGAAAACGACTCGACCAATGAAAAAGACTTGTTGAAGATCAGGCAGAATATTTCGGCACCGCACCGATGGCGCGCGAGGAGTGCCGAATAATGCACCCGGTCGCCCTGCTTGACCGGCATGCAATTCAGCATTGCAAGGCTGTTCTCGCCCGACCATGGGCCGCGCTGCACCAACAAGTCGGCATAGCCATCGGTGCCAGCCCAGGCCGCGCCGCCGCTGGTGTTGATCCGCGCCCACCATACATCGAGCGCACCCGACCAATCCGCGTTGAGGTTGACCCCGGAGTCAACCGACACAGCGTTGCTCACGCCCTGCGGAGCCTGCGATGCCCATGCCTTCGTGCCGAGCGCGAACCGGCTGTTGACGGCCCGGTTCTGGCCGATCCGCACCTGATAATTATCGACCCGCGACTGCGCTGCGGTCGCGCCCCAGCCCTGGCCCTCAATGCCCGCCGAAATCCCTTCGGACGTCACTAGCTGGTTTTGCGCCGGAACGCTGCCGCCCGACAATTGCACGTCGATGCCGACCGTTGCGCCCGCCGTTGCACCCGCCTGCGCCGGCCGAAGGTCGGAAAGCTGCGCGCCATCGGGAAACGTCACATCGCCCGCCAGAACGACGCCGGCAATGTCGCCGCGCGTCATTTCGTGGCGGTTACGGCGGAAGCCGAGCCGGCGCTTGCCGACCGGCTTATGCACCTTGCGCCGCGTCACCCGATGGCTGATCGCTTCGGCCTGCGCGGCATTCCACGCCCAGGAGCGCAGCACGATCGCGCCGCCATCCAGCACCCAGAGCAGCGAGACATCGCCCAGCATCTCGTCCAGCGCGGCGGCGATGGTGCCGCTGTCATCATCGGCCAGCCAGCCAAAGGGCGCGGGCCGCGCCGCCACCGCCGCCGCGACCGTGCCCGCGACGAAGGGAATCGCCGATCGCGCGGCGACCATGCGCGCGGCAATCTCCGGCGCGGTCTCGACATAGCCGTCCGCATTCTCTCCGCGAATGTCAGCGGTCAGCGTTTCCGGCCTGGTCCAGAATTTCGCGCAGGCGATCGACGGTGCGGCCACGCAGCCGCCATTGGGCACCGCCGCTGCCTGCAGCGCGGCGAAGGTGGCGGCAATCGACCCCTGCCAGCCCAGCACATTGACCGGCGTGACGGTCGCGCCCTGGTGGCGCACCGCGTCGAACGCCTGCCACGGGTGGGCCGGATCGCCGAAGCAAAGCACGTTGTTCGCCTTGTCGATCACTTCGCCCAGGACATTGAAATTCCGCCCCCATGCGCGGCGCTTGATCTTGTCGGCCCACTCGGCCGGTCCCTCGACCCCGCCGGTGCCGGCGAAGCGATCGACCAGCAACGGGCGCTTCAGATCGACGGCCGGGTCCGCAAGGGCAATGCTGAGGCTCGCTTCGTCCGCTGTCGCGGTCAGCACCTTGCCGGTCAGCAGCTCGACCGGCACGTCCTGCCCCTCCGGGCCGAGATAGACGGCCACCGGCGCATCGGCCCAGAACAGCGTAGCCAGCGCGTTGAAATCGACGCGCCGGCCCGGCTTCCAGGCGACGGTGAGCGCCTGCGGCAGCGCGCCTGTGCCCAGGTCATCGCCGGGATAGCTGAGCGCGGTGACGATGCGCGGCAGGGAAACGATGCCGGCACGGTGCAGCTGGCCGCCATAGAGATAGGGCACGACACCGCCGCCCCCGGCAAGGCGCACCAGCTGCGCGCTGCCATCGGCCGGATCGCGCGGCGCTGCGCTCAGCAGGATCACGTTCGCGCTCATTTTGTGCGTGCCATGTTGAACAGCTCGGAAAAGCCGATCGAACTGCCACCCGATGCCGGCGGAACGCCGCCGCCACCGCCGCCAAAGCGTTGCAGCAGGGCGATGATCTCATCCTGCTTGGTCAGCATCTGCGCGTTCTGGTCGTTGTTTTCGTCGAGCGCCTGGTTCGTGGTGGCGAGCGCCGGATCGCTTGTGCTGCCCGCCTGCGCCGCCGCGATGCGCGCGTTGCTGTCGGCGATCGCGCTGCGCGCCTGGTCAAGGATCATCGACCGGTCGGCCGCGAACTGGCCGGTCGACCCGTAATAGTCCTTCGACACGCTGTTCAGCTGGGTCAGCAGGTCGGCCAGCTTGTCGCCCGCGCCATCCTTGCCCGCCGCCAGATCGGCCTTCGCCGTGTCGATCGCGCCCAGCAGCGCGGTGCGCTGATCCGCGCCCGATCCTTCGAACAGCGACCCGCGCGTCAGTTCATCGACAAGGTTCTGCAGCGATCCGACCTGCGATTGCGCCAGCTTTTCCGCCAGCGCCGCGCGCTCCTCCGCGTTCTTCTTCTCGATCGCCACGACATCAAAGCCATATTGCGCGGCGATCCGGACACGCTCTTTCGCCTGCCGCTCCTGGTCGCGGAACTGCTTTTCCATGACGGCGCCGATGCCGCCCAGCAGCAACTCCACATCCTGGACCTTCAGCGCCTCGGCGATCGACTTGTCGAGGTTCGGGCTGCCCTTGATCGCCTGCTGAACGGCCCTTGAAAGCCCTTCAATGGCCCCGTCGGCGATCGCGTCGGCGGTGGCGGCGGCGACAGCGGCTTCCGCGCCATCCTTGCCGAAGTCGACGACGCCATTGCCCTTCTTCGTGCGGCCCGCCCCGGTCGGATCGACGCGATATTTGCCGTCGCGAATGCCGATCGACACGGCGAACGCGCCGCTGGCATCGCCGCCCAGCGCCTGGGCGATGCGGTCGAGATTGCCCTGGATCGTGTCGGCCGCCGCGCCCAGCGTGGTGCGGTATTTCTCCGACCCGGTGATGGCGACGTCCTTTTGGCCGCTGCCGGTGATCGTCGCCGACCCCTTCGGCGTCGATCCGAACAGCCCGCCCGCCAGCCCGCCGATGATGGAGCCGATGATCTGCCCGCCGGGAATGGGCAGCGCCGATCCGATCGCCCCGCCGAGTTGGGAGCCGGTGCTGGACATCTTGATGCCCAGCGCCTTGCCGATACCCGCGACCGTCGTGCCCGTCTGCGCGCCTTCAAAGCCTTTGGACAGGCTGGTTTTCACCCCCTCAGGAAGGCCCTTTAAATCCTTGATAGCGCCCAGCGCTGCGCCAACCGGCCCCGCTGTGATCGCGCCGGTCAATGCTCCGCTGATCGGCTTGGCCAGATTTTCGCTGAAGAACTTGGTTCCAAGCTGCCTGTCCAGCGCACCGGTCAGGTTCTCGGCCAGCTTAGTATTCGTTCTTTGCAGATACTCCATGGCAGTCAGCTTGGTGACGCCGTTGGGATTGATGCCCTCCACCGTGATCGGCTTGCCTTCGGTGTCAGGTAACTGCGCTGATCCGTCCGCATTCAGCCAGTTGAACGCGATCGGTGTGCTCAACCCCGCCTGCAATTCGGGGGAGATTGTGCCGCCACCGGCCGGGGAAGCCCCCACCACCCGGCCGGCAGCGGCGTCCAGCGCGTCGGCAAGACGGCCGGCGCTGCTGCCTGCGCGCGCGGCTTCGCTGGACATCACGTCGACGGCGGCTGTGACGCCCGTCCGTCCTTCGACAAAATCCTGCAACTGGCGGAATGCGTCGCCGAACAGGTTTTCCGCCAGTAGCTTGCCCTGCAGCTGCTGGAAGGTCTTTTTATAGCTCGCGAAAAAGTCGCCGATGCTCGATTGCCCGGACAGCAGCGAGGTCAGGTCGCCACGGATCTGCGAAAGCGCCTGCGAATAATTGCCGATCAGCTCGCGCCGCTTTTCCAGCGCGTCGTTAATGGCGGTTTCCTGCCGCGCCAGATCGAGGACGGTCGCGCGCTGATCCTCTGTCAGCGGCCCGCGCTGGCGCTCCAAGCTGATGACGTCGCGCAGTGCAGACGCTTCGACCTGCCGCCCTTCGATCAGCAGGCGTCCGACTTCCAGCGCGCCCTGCTGCTGGGTTACGTAGTCTTCGAAAGCGTCACGTAATTCGGCGGCGGCTGCGCGGTTCGTGTTTGCGCTTTGACGCTGGGCGGCACTATGCGCCCGCGCCGATTGCGTCGATCTTTTTTGCGACACATCGAGCGCATCGAGGGCTGCTGCATGTGCCCTGTCGAGAGCGATCCGCTGGCGCGCATATTCGTTCTCCGACATGCTGTCGCGACGTAGGTTAAGCTGCGCGACTTTCAGATCATAGCCGTTGTTCTCCCGCGCCTTTGGGTCAGTGGCCGCTGCAATACCGCGATCGACGAAAGGTCGACGCGCTGTTCTTACGGCCCTCTGCGCGTCAGCCAAATCGCGTTTCGCCGCGTCCAGCTCAGCCTGAAGAACGGCCACCTTCTGGTCGGCTGCGTTCTGGTTGTCGACTAGGAAGGCACGCTGCTGATCATTGGAAGCCAGCGCGGGATCATCCGCGTTTCGCTGAGCTATGATCGCCGTTTCGAGCAGCCGCTTGCGCGTTTCCACCGCTTGGACCGCCAGATCGCGAAGACTTTCGGCATGGCCAAGTGCTGCGACCTGCGCCGCGAAATGCGACTTGGTCTCTTTATCCAGCGCTGCATTTAATTCCTTAAGCTGGACCGTCAGGCTGGCGGCAGCCTTTTCCTGATCGTTCGATGCCGACGATCCGTCAAACAGCCCTTGGGCAAAACCGCCAAGGAACCCGATTGCAGCGGTCAGTGCAATTGAAAGCCCGCCGGTAAGGATCGCCTCGACCGTGAATGCTGATACGCCCAACGCATCCAGCGCCACAGTGCTGGCACCGCTCGCTGCGGCCAGCGCAGTCTGGCCGAGCGCAGCCCCACGGGAACTGAGTTCCGTGTTCCTCAACGCGCCTGATAGCGCCGCCGCACTGGATGCGCTGCTTCGCGCAGACCGGTCGATCTGCCCAACCGCTCCGCTCAGTTGGCCCGCACCAGACTTTGCCTTGGCATTTGTGGCGTCGAGATTGTCGACGCTCTTCTTGAGATCATCAACAGCGGCTTGAGCTGTCTCGCTGTCGCCGGTGATGATCAGCGAGGTTTTCATGTTCATCGGCTGATCGTCCGCGCCATGGCTATCCGCGAATGCCGTTCATGGCCGCCGCCGCTGCCCGCTCCATCAAACGCAGCCCGGCCCATTGCCCCGGTGTCAGCCCGATTTCGGCCATGTCCAGGCCGACGCGCACGGATGCGTAGTCCAGCCCCTGATAATGCACCGCGCCCGATGGCAGCACGATGGTGCGCCACTGCGATGCAATGGTCAGAAAGGCGCGGACGATGATCCAGTTGCGTGGCCATACCCTGAAATCCGCGTCTTCCTCTGGCTGCTCCAGCTCCGCGATCATGTCGGCCGGCAGGCCGAACTTCTCGGCATCGCGGGCCGCTTCGGAAAGGTCGGGTGCGCCGCCCAGCGCCCAGCGCCGGGCAGCGTCTTCTAGTTTCCCAGTTCGGCTCCCGTAACGGCGTCGCTGTAGGCCAGCATAATCTCCTGCCGAAGATACTGGCGGCCAATCAACTGATCCCGCACCTCGTCGGAAAAGCTGACTTGCTCGCCGTCGCGCGTCACCAAATCGCCCATGCTGACGATCACGCGCTTAAGAAATGCAGTAACATCGTTGCCATCGCCCAGGTTGAAGCCGCGCGCTCTCTTCCACGCCCATCGCACGGAACGGTCGCCGTCGCTCGTCTCTTCGCGATAGCCAGCGCCTTCGCGGCGTCATTACCTTAATTGTGCGGGTGAACTTGGGATCATCATCAACGATAAAGGACATCGGGGCTTCCTTGTGATTGGGTGTTTGGGATTGGTCCGGGCGGGAATGTCGCGGCCCCGCCCGGTTTCACGGCCTCTGCGGTCACCGGCCCGGACGCCAGAACCCGCAATCAACGGCCCTCGCGGAACCGTTCAGGTCAGCGTGACCTTCCACTGGTCGTTGCCGGCGCTGGGCAGCGGCTTGAAGCCCAGCGCCCATTCCTCGATCTTCTGGTTTTCGCTGGGACCGCCGAAGCGCTGCTGCACCGCATAGCCGGCCTCGATCTTCACGATGCGGCCCGCCACCGTGTCGTGCTGCAACACGATCGCCTGGCTGGGCGCGGGCGACATCGCCTGCGCCACCGGATTGTAGGTCGCCATCGAAACCGCCTCGACCGTGCAGCTCAGCTGCTCGTCCTTGTCGACGATCATGATCCGTTCGGACCCGATCAGCATGCGCGGCTGCACGTCGTTGCCAAGGTTCAGGCGGAATTCGCGCAGGACGAAGGGCAGGCCGCCGATCGTGAAGGTGGGCGTGTTGGCCTTGCTGGCGACCTTGGGCTTTTTCCACGCCGTCAGCACCGGATTGGGGCGCGACTGTGCGGAAGGGACAGTGAGCAGGCCGGTTATCGTCACCCGGCATTTGGGGATGCCATTGGCACCGACCGTCATTTCCGCGGTGCCCTGCGCGCCCAGGATAATGTAGCGGTTCGGGCCGATGTGGATATAGACCGAGCAGCTCTCGATATTGTCCGAAATCGGCGAATATTCGACGCTGGTTGCGGGCGTCACGACTTCCGCCGCGCCGCATGCGCGCATGAGCGGCCCCCATGCCGGCGCGACGCCGGCCGTGCCGGAACCGACCAGCTCGAAATCACCCGACAAGACGGAGTAGAGACCGACCGGCACCTGTTCCTGCGCACCCAGATAGGGCAGTTCCAGATCGCGGCTGACTTCCTGCCCCTCCATCGGCTGCAGCTGGACGTTGGTCAGCAGCATGGCATTGGCGGCGGCGGTCGGCACCGCGTCGACGCCATAGGCGTTCAGCGGCTCGGGCTTCACAAGGATCGTCTTGCTGCGCCATTTGATCGGTTCAGCCATTGTCGTCGCTCCTCACGTCATCGCTCCTCACGTCGTCGCTTCTCACCAGGGTGCCATCGCTCTGGCGAATGAAGCTGCCGCCAGACATCGGACGATGCCGGCCATCCTCGCCGACCGCCGTGACCGGATCGGGGATCGGTTCGGGCGCAGGATCGGGAATCGCCGCCGCATCGGCGACCGGCGGAAGCGCATTGGCGGGCGGCGCTTCGGGGGTGACGCCCCCATTCAGGAAGCCGATCTCGACGGCAGGGGCTTTGGGTGTCCTCATTGGCTCAAATCCTCAATTGATCATCGATCGCGAAATCGAGTTGATAGATCAGCGTGCCCGCGTTCATGCTCAGCAGCTCGCCGCGCGAGAGGCGAAAGACGCCGATGGTTTCGCCGCCCCAGTCGGACGGCGCTTCCTTGCCGGCGATGCGGGCGATGATCGCGTTGCGCAGGTCGCGCAGCGGATCGGCCGACCGCCCGCCCGTCACGTCGCCGGCCGCGCGCATGACCAGGACAAGGCCGAGCATCTCGGTGATGTCCTGTCGGAACAGCCCGGCCGCCGCGTCCGCCGCCCCGCCGCGCAGGCCGAGCGCCAGCACGAAACAGGACGTGCCCGCCGCCGCCAGCGCATTGCGCGCGATCGCGTCGGACATCTTGCCCGCCGGCTCGATCCGGCCACCCAGCGCGGCGACGTCCGCCAGCCACTCCCGCACCGTCTCGATCATCTCAGATGAAGCCCGTCATGCTCTCCGGAGAGAGCGGGCGGCACCGGTCGATATATTGCACGCCCTCCGCGCCCGAGGGCGCAGGCTCGATCCCCGCGACAGGCAGCTTGATCGTGCCGGCCGCGATCTCGCGCAGCGATCGCAGCGCCTGGTCGTAATCGTCCTTCACCTTCTGGTCGGGCGCATAGACGTGGAGCTTGTAGATCGCGATCGACAGGGCGATGTCCTCGACCACGGGCGGCACGTCGGCCAGCGGCAGGCGGTATTTGACGGCCAGATAACCATCAATCACCGCATCCGTCTTCGCCAGTTCCTGGGCGACCAGATCGGCATCGATCTGGCCTGCTGGCGGATCGGCGCGATCGGTGAGCTGCAAAAGCGTCTGCTCGCCGAAGCGCGTCTTCAGCATGTCCAGGCTGGCGTAAGTCACTTACATTTCCTCTGCGCGCATCGCGTCGATCGCGGCCTGCGCCGCGCCGATCGGGCGGGTTTCGGGGCATTCGTCGCCGGGCAGGCGGACGCGCGACGGGCGGAAGACCGACCGGTTGAGCGCCATAAAGCCCTGCTCGAAATGGGTGCGGGCGGTTGCCAGCCAGCGCGGATCGAAACGCGGATGCTTCGCCGTGTCGGCCATCGCATCCAGTTCGCGCAGGAGCCGCTCCTCCGTTTCCTTGAACGCATTGACCAGGGCGATGCGATGTTCGCTCTGCGGCTGGTAGCCGGCGACCGGAAGCCCCTCAGTCTTCGTCATCGACCGGCTCGCCATCTTCCCATTCGCCCTCGAAAACCTGCGCGGCTTTCAGGTCGACGAACTGGTCTTCGCTGACATCGACCGGGTCACCGGCCGCATAGTCCTTGTCCATCGACAGGGGCATCAGCGCCGTGTGGCGGCGAATGCCGCCGCGATTCCGCAGCGCCGGGAACTGGATGCCCCCCGCCTGCGCGAGTTCGGCAAAACGCATCTCCAGCGAGAGCACCATGCTGCGAAGCGACAGGACTTCCTCCTGAAGGTCTTTCAGATCGGCGTGGCTCGCCAAAGCCGGAGCTTCGTCGAGGCCCTGGAACGTGGCAAGAGAGCCGGAGCGTTGGATCGCAGCTGCGACGCCCAAGTTTGTGATCACGCCATCGCCATGCTCAGCAAGGATCGCTCCTAACTGACTGCCTTCCGGAGCGGTGGCGTTGCCGCTATCCGCCCCGGTTTCGCTCGGCGACACGACGGGGACGGTCGATGCGGCCACATCTGCGGCCCATCTGCGCTGCGCTTCATCGACCTGCGGTGCGTCGGCGGCAGGCTTGGTATCCTGCACCGTCGGCTTCGTGCCGGGCTTCTTCGCGGCGGCCATGATCAGGCCACCGCGTTCTGGATGAAGTAGCCCACGTCAGGAGCGACGATCAGTTCCTTGACGCGCTCGCCCGACCGGATGCGGACCCCGCCCTGAAGGCCGATGTCCTTGTCCTCGATCCGGCCGGCGATGCGGTTGCCATATTGCGCCGTCAGGCCGAACGTGATGCCGCCGCTTTCCGGGGTGGCATTCGGGTTGACGTGCAGCAGGCTGATATGCTTGCCCCATGCGCGCTGGACATTGGCGACCTGACCCGGCTTGGCCGTGTTGTAGAAACTGTCGCCGATGATCCATTCCTGGATGCCTTCGTCGCGGAACAGCTCGGTCCACTGCGCCAGCGTGATGATGCCGCTGTCGGTCACATTGCCCTTGACCGCGTTCACGACCTTGGGGTGCTTGTTGACGATGCTCCAGACCGCGCGGCCCATGACGCCGATCGTCGGGCGAAAGACCAGCGTGGCATCGCAGCCCGCCGAAATCCTGCCGATCGGGTCGCTGTTCGCATAGTCGGAAAACTGCGCGTTCCCCGCCAGCGTCGTCTTGCGGCCGGCCGAATAGTTCGCGGCGTTCTGGACCATGCCGGCCACGCGCACTTCGCGCTGGTTCAACATCGCGTCGGTCAGCATCATGACCGCGCGCCCTTCGGGATCGAAGTTCGAGGTGCCGGCCGCGCGGGCCTTGGCGGCGGCGTCGATATCCGAATAGGGGATCGGCGCATCCAGGCCGAAATCCTCGACCGATGACGTCTGTTCGGTGCCGCCGAATTCCAGCTGCTGCACGCGGCCCTTACGGCTGACGCGCGCGTCCGGGACGTTAAACCCTTCCTCGATCGGATAGAGGGTCCACTTGAACTTTTCCTGCGTCACCTGCTCGCGCGGCAGGACTTTGTCGGCGACATACGCAGCCGACGGGTTCTTGTAGCCGATCGCGATGGCGCTCAGGCCAGCGTCGAGAACGAAAGGACGATCCATTGCTCAGGTTCCTTTTTCAGTAGACGCCGGGCGCGGCGAAATAATCGATCACGTCATCCGCAACGCCGGGCTGCTCGGCCCGGCCGATGACATTGTGACCGACCGTGGTGGTGGCGATCGCCTTCCCGTTGGCGTCGCTGGTCAGCCAGTCGCCCGCGCTGACAGGCCCGCCCAGCTGCACCTGGTTCAGGCCGTCGCGATGAACGTCGGTCATCTGCCCGGCAGCGCTGGCACCGACCTTGCCCGTGGTCCCGACCAGACGTCCGTTTGCGGCGGCAGCCTGCGCGATCTTGGAGCTGGCGGCAGCGTCACTGAACGCCACGATGCGAAAGGCGGCGATGACGGCCGAAGCCTCATAACCGCGAACGAAGCCGGAAATGCTCATTTGTGGCGTCCTTCCTGCACCGCACGGACGGCGGCGGCGAAACTGATGGAAATGCCCTTGTCGCCCTGATCCTTCTGGTACTGGGTGGCGTGGGCAGCGATCTGCACCGGATCATCGGTCCCATCGGCGTGATGCTCGCCGGGATGCTGCCCGGTCAGCAGCGCACCGGCAGCAACGATCGGCATGGCGTTGACCAGCTTCTCGGCACGGCCGGCATCCTCCATGTGCATGGAGATATATTCGTCCCGCGCGGCTTTGACGCCGACGCGACCGGCGGCGATGGCCTTGTCCACGAATGCCGCCGCATCCTTGCGCCGGCCATCGTCCCGAAGCGTCTTCAGGTCCGTGGTAAGCGTGACCACTTCGGACTGCAGCGCCGTCACGCGGGCGTCGGCATCCTTTGCCGAGACGTCCTTCAGCTGCTGAACGCCAGCCAGCACCGTAGCGGCGGTGACATCGCCGCTCAGACCCAGCGCCGTGCCGATCGGCGCGAGCGCCGACTGCAGGGCGCTTTCAACTTCGACTTCGGCATTGCCGCCGATCTTCGCCTTCAGCGCCGCCTGGATGGCCGCGTCGTCGGCCGTGCTGTCGAGGCCGAGCGCCTCGATCAGCCATTTGCGAAAGTCCATGCTTTCCTCCTGATGCAGGGCCGTCAGCCCCAGAAAATTCGGTTGATTGACAAGGCTGGCGCGCAGGATCGCGGCGACCCGGCCATCCTTGTGGTGGCCGATCACGGGCGAGATACCGCGATATTCCCTGCTTTCGACCATGTGCCGGCCTGCCTCGGTCCATTCGACCCGGCCCCACACGCCATTCTCGCGTGCCTGCAGCTCGACGATCCAGCCGCGCGCCGGTGCGGCGCGGCCCTCGGGCGCGGCAAGGTCGGTTGCGTGATTGTCATCCAGCACGAGCTTCTCGCCCGCCTGCAGGGACGCAGCGATGACCTGCGCGGGATCGACGATGCGATAGGGGCCACGTCCGTCGCGGGTGCGGATTTCACCGGCCGGGCAAAGATGCACCCATTCGGGCGCGCCATCGGCATCGGCCGACAGCGCAAGCGCGGAACAGAGGGCAATGAGCGGCTTCGTCATGCCGCCGTTGTGCCGCCCCGGTCAGGCGCAAAACATGCCCGCATATGTCGGGCATGAACGGCTTTTCGCGATGTCAGGATGCCGGCAACTTGCCACCGGCGCGCGTCAAAATCAAACGGCTCAGCCGTTAAAGCCGCGCCCTTCGAACAGTTCCAGCAGGTAATCATCGGCAATGCCGACCATCTCTTCCTCGTCAACGTCCGACAGACCAAGCCAGACGCGCGCCGGAATATTGCCATAGGGGATCGGGCCGCCACGACTGGTGCGCCCGAATGCGCCCTGCGCCGCGCCATCCTGCATCACCGCCGAATATTCGAGTGAGCTGCCCAGCTCGGCGTTGCTGGCATTTGCCTGCCCGTTGATCTCGCTCGACAGCCGGCCGCTTGGACCGATCAGCGGCTTTGGACGGTTGCCATCGCCGCGCGCCGCATACAGCGCCAGCGTCACCGGCGACTTGGGTGCCCAGGCGCGACCGTCCGGCCCGACGCCGTCGATGAACCGCTGCTTTGTTTGGTCCACCATGTAGTCCAGAATGCCTTGGTAGAGCGGCGTCATATCCTCCAGCCGCTTGCCCGCTTCCTCCAGCGCGCTCGCCACCGCGTCATATTTGAATTCTAAACGGATCATCGTTATATCCAGCCCCGAGAGACACGAGCGTCGTGGCGCCCGGCCCATAACCGGGAACGTTTCGGACGATAGCGCGAGGGCGTGTCTCTCATATCCGCACAAACAGGGTCTTGAGCGCCAGCGTCCTTCGCTTGCGGCGGATGGCGAACACCGCGACATAGGTTTCGCCATTGATCCGCTTCACATATCGCACCAGCTGCTCGCCGATATTGGACAAACCGCCGTCTTCTATGGCGTCGGGATGCTCGATCACGCTGCTCAACATCCCGAAATCGGCAGGCAGGATGCCACGTTGTCCGCGCTGCCGCTCCGTTGCATCATTACCATGACCGCTCATCACATGGCGCACGTCATATTCCGCCAAAGAAAAGTCGAAGCTGTCGAGGGCACCGGGCACCTGTTCGGCGGGCAGGTGCTGCTGCAGCCCCCAGGCCTGACGCGGCCCCACCAGTCCCAAGGTTCTCAGCGGCTCAATGGCAGCTTCGCTTTGCCCCCATACACGCTGGGCATAACGGCGAGCGTCGTCGGCAACAGAGGGCAGCGACCGGTAGCTGCGTGCAAAATCATCACGTGATCCGGCCGGAATATCGTCCATGAACGCTTTGCCGATCTGATAGTCCCAGTGGCGTACCTTTTCCGCCGTAGCCGTGACAATCGGCGCGACGCTGGCCCCCGGCGCATAATCCCACCCCTTGCCAGCGCCGGCTGGCAGGCCGTTGGGCATGATCTTCTTCCAGTCGTCCGGAAGCTTTTTGTCGAGGTCGCCGCCCAGCCGCCGGACGCCGCGTTCGTTGCGCGCCCCCACGACATAGCAGCTGCAGCCCCAATCCGATGGCGGATAGAAAATCGTCCAGAACTCATGCTCCTTTGGAAGCACAAGACCGTCCCAGCTTAGATGAATGGGGCGCGCATGCTCAGACGCACCGTGGCGATAGACCCAGAGCGGAAACACCTGAAGTTGCGCGAATCGACCGGCTGCGTAGCTCACGCGCGCATTGGTACGGTAGATGGTCCGCGTCCGCCATGCCTCGCCGCCGACGCTGCCTTCGCCCGTCCAGCCGTGCCAGCCGCGCTTTTCCACGATCGACCGGAAGTCCTGGCGAAACGCTTCCAGGCCCTTGCCCTCCGCGATCGCGCGATCCACCGCCGCCGCCAGATCGGTGAGCAGGTCGGCTTTCTGCGCGCCCGCCACCATGAATGCGGTGTCATGGTCGGCATGGGTCAGATCGTCCCAGCGCTCGGTGGGAACCAGATTGCCGAGCTTGCCCCGAAAGAAAGCGACCTGCGCCTTGAAGGGCTTGCGGAACTGGCCGGTCAGCGCCGAGGGCTGATCAGGCACTTTGCTGGTCCACGTCGAAGCGGCCGGCCGCGTGGGCAGCGGTCAGCCCGCCCGCGATCTTCGCCGCTATCCGCCCGGTATCGAGCTGCGGATAGGCCGCGCGCAGCATCTCGGCGAATTCGCCCAGATCACTGGCCGCCGCCAGCATCGCTTCGATCTCCTCCAGCCAGCCGCCCATGTCGTCGGCCGTGTCCGCCGCCATGCGATCGCCGATCGCGTCGGCCGGGAACGGCGCCGAAGCCTGCGCCGCCTGCAGCGCCTGGACAAGCGCCGGGCTGGGCTGCGTTATCGCGCGGGAGGCCGATGGCGTCAGGATGCGTTCGTCGGGGGCCGGATCGGACAGGCCCAATTTGTCGCGCATCTCGCTTTCGCCGACACGCATGCCCATGCTGACCAGCTTTTCGACATTGTCGACCAGCCCTTTGACATCCTCGCGCTTGGGCCGGGCGATGCGGATACGCGGATATTTGAGCTGCGGCCCATATTCCAGATCGATCCATGGCCGGACGAGGTCGCGGTTCAGCGTCGCAGCCAGCCCCTTGCAATCGGCGGTTTCGATGTCCTCCCGCACGCCGTCATGCACATTGTTGCCGCCATCGCCCAGGCCGCCCTCTTTGCTGTCCGTGGTGCCCGTCTGCCCCAGCACCGCCTTGCTGGTCTGTTTGTCGAGCCAGTCCGCGCGGCTTTCGTAAAGCTCGCTTCCTGTCCCGACATTGCTGCTTTCCTTGAAATCGATCTCCATCCCCGCCGGGATGATCGCCGCCATGTCGCCCGCGATATTGGCGACCGCCCGGAACAGCGTGTCGCGGTCATCCTTGCTCGCCCCCGACTGGAATTTGCCGACGCGCACCGGCTGGCCATAGGTCTGGGTGAAGATCGCCCAGTCGCGCTGCGTGAACGCCTTGAACATCCAGCTCCAGGCGGCGATGCGCGCGATGCCGGACCGCACGGGCAGGCCCGACTTGGCCTTGACGGAATGATGGATGAACTTGAACGGCGGCAGCGGACTGTTGACGCCATTGCCATCCTCGCCGCCGCGCAGCATTGGCGTTCGCATGTCGCGGCGATCGGGACGGAACCAGCGCGGATCGCGCCATTCCAGGCGCTGCGGCTGCCACTGGCCCATGCTGCTGTCCCAGATGATTTCCGTCCAGCTGACGCCCTTGCCGATCGCGTCGAGGATATCGAAGGTCTCGTCCGCCAGCTCGTCCCGGTCGATCCAGTTACGGATCATGTCGGCCTGGGCGACATGCAGCCGATCATCGCTGGCCGCATCCACCGTCACATCGATCTTGGCCACCGACCGCTTGCGGGTGCCCAGAACGCCCGCATAATGCGGGTCACGCTCCTCGATCTGTTCGGCCAGCTCATAATAGGCACGCGGCTCCCCCATATCGGCGGCGCGCAGAATATTGGCGAGGCTCACCGGGTTCAGGCCATCGCCAGGATAACCCGCAATGGGCGACCGCACGCCGGTCAGCGATGGGCCGGCCACCTCGCGGGTCAACACCTCGCGACGAAGGGGCTGGCCCCGATGATCGACCAGCCCGGTAAATGTCGAACTCATGTCGGCTGTCCTTTGCCCCTGAAATGCGATTTAAGAGGCCCTAAGAGGGCGCTTGCCCCGTCACGCCGTCCGAAGGGGCGTCGACGCGCCCCCTGCGCCTCCTGAGGGCTTTTTTGGGCATGGCTCGTCCGGCTCATCAAAACAGGCTCCGGCCAAGCGGGGGACGCCACCAGTCGCGCATGCCGGTCGAGGATGCGCCATCGAACCCAAGCCAGCTGTCATCGCCGCCGCCGTCGAGGCTGTTGGACATCGCCGGCACCCGCTCATAGCCATAATCCACCGCGCCCTGGCGCGACGCATACCATGCGAGGATGCCGGCGATCGCCGCGTCGCCATGGCGGTCGAGGCCATCCGCGCCCTTGTAGCGCATGTCGTCGGGCACCTTGATCACGCCGCCGACGAACTGGAGAGCCTGATGATCGCGGATGATATCGTCGTCGCCGGCCACCACGATCGATCCGTCTCCGAACGCTTCGACATAGGCCGGGCTGTTCTGCCGATACCATTCGCTGGACAGCTTCACTTCGGACACGCGCTCGCCCCATTTCTGGCGCGCGACTTCGGCAAGATACGCGCCATTGCCGGTGGCGTCGAAGGCCGCATGGCCGAAACGCGGCAGCGCCTCGCCGACCAGATGGACCAGATCGCGCTGCATTTCGAAGGGGACATTGCGCAGTTCCACCACCAGCCGGCCGCGCCGGATCAGGTCCTGGGAAAGCTCGTTGATGACCATCACCGAACCGTCGCCGCTCCGGGCAAAGTCCATGCCCAGATCGTGGCGGCGCTTGACGTCCAGCCGGTCGAGATGCGGGCGCAGCTGCTCGCGGAAAAAGTCCTGGACGATACCCTTGCGGATATGGGCCGGCGCTTCCTTCATGCTGTCGGGAAGTTGCCATCGCACCACGGGAACGGATCTGTCCGAACGCTCCTCGATGATGACGCGGGGCAAGGCCGCGCCGACCGCGTCGGCGGGAATCGCGTCCAGCTCCTGGCGCATCTGCGCTTGCCGCGCGCCATAGGCCCCACGGATCAGCGCTTCCCACTTGTCCTGCGCTTCCTGCGTCCATTCCCTGCCTTTGGTCAGGCAGACGCGGCGATAAAGACCGTTCTCAACCGCCTTTGAGAAGGGGATGAAGTGCAGGGAGTAGGGAACCTTGCCCGCCTTCGCCTCGCGGATCAGTTCGTTGAACGGATTGAGGACACCGTTATGCGTGGAGATGATCCGGATGCGCCCGCCCCAGATCAGCAGCGCGTTGACCGCGTCCATGACCTGCCGCACGTCCTTGTGGAACGCGGCTTCGTCGATGACGACGACGCCCTGTAGGCCGCGAATATTCTCCGGCCTGGACGACAGCGCCTCGACGCGAAAACCTGAAGCAAAGGTGACGCGATAGGCGCTGATGAATTTCGAGCTGCCGTCTTCCCGTTCGTCCTCGAACAGGAATTCCTCGATATCGACCAGCTCTTTGGCGACCACCTTGGCGAAGTGCGCGACATAGCCGATGAACTCGCGGCCCTTGTCCTTGGTGTCGCCGATGTAGAAGACATTGTCGCCACCGGCCGACCGGGCCGACGATGCGATGATGGTATCGTCCAGCGCCTCGGCATAGGTGATGCCGGTGCGTCGCCCCTTTTCGCCGAGCTTCAGGTCCGACTGGTCTTCCAGCCATTCCTTCTGATGAAGCATCAAGATGCCGTCGGCGAGCGGATCGTGGTCGGCGGGCAGTTCGAAGCCGCGCGGCAGTTCGGGCGGCAGCTTCGCCGGATCGCGCGACAGCACGGGCGCGGCGGTCTCGGGCGGAGGCATGGCGCTCACGCCCTGGCTCACCAGCGCGGCGGCCATCGCGACCTGACCAAGGATGGATTTTCCCTTCCTTGGCCCTTCAGTCACCGGAGAAGCTCCAATCCCTCTTGCCGCATCGGCGGCATTTCAACTTCAGGAAGCGGGGCTTTGGAAAGGTGGGAAGCGCCGGCATGGGATGCACTCCCACCAAACGCCAGCGATGCAGGCCAATCCGACAGAGGAAGGGGCCCATCATACCCGCAGCCCCAGCACGTCGCGTCTGATCTGCGCGGCACGTTCGGCCGACAGGCCGGCCTCGGCCGCGACCTTCTCGGCCTTGTCTGCCGCCTTCTCGATCTGGGCGGCGGCGCGCTCCTCCAGCTTCTTGCGATGGTCGGTCGACGTTTTCTGCGCGGCGACGACGGACTGCAGCGCGCGCGACATTTCCATCACACTCTTGGGATCGGGCGTGCCCTTTTCCAGCAGCTCGTAAATCGCGACCTTCAGCAGCTCGGCAACGGCAACCGTAACCTGATCGGCTCCATCGGTGCCAAGGTCGCCGACGATCTGGCCCGTGATGGTGCGGACTTCGTCCAGGCGGCGGAACTGGATGGACTTGCGGATCGCCCAGCGCGAAAATGCCGACTTGCTGACCGACGCCACACCGCGATCAGCGAGCCGGCCGTTGAATTCGGCCAAGATCGCGGTCTGCGGCATCTTGGGTTCGCGCAGCTGCTCCAGCGCCCAGATGATATCCGGCTCGGCTTCCTCGGGCAGCATGTCGATCGAGGAAAGCCGGCCGCGCCCGTCGCGACGTTCGGTTTCGGCATCGCTCATGACAGGCCGCTCGTGTCGCCGAGATAGTCGGGATTTTCAGCGTCCATGCCGCGCCTCACTTCGGATCGGAGGGACGGGCGACGCCCATGATTACTTCGCGGCGCTCGACATGGTCGCGGCCCAGCGATCGCAGCTCGGCGACCATGACCGTGCCCATCTCGCTCACGCGGATGGCGTCCAGTACCTGCAGCTTGACCAGCTGGGTGCGCACCCAGTCGCGCGAGCGCTTGATCGCGAAAGCGTCCAGCACGCGGGTGAGGCCCACTTCGTTCATGCGCCCGTCGACCTGCGCCGCCAGTTCCTTCAGGATGATCAGCCGCGCATCCTCGGCCACGGTTTCGTCGTAGCTCATGCCTTCTCTCTCAGAAAATCGTCGATGCGGTTGACCATGCGAAGGGTCGATGCCTGCTCATTTTCCGCCCGACGCATCGTCGCCTCCAGACCGGCGATCTGCACCCGCAGGATGGTGAAATCCTCTTTGTTGGGCATGTGCTGGAAATCGCGCTCCAGCTTCAGGACGATGCGTCCTCGACCAGATCGAACCGGCTGATCAGCGTCGCCTGGACGGTATCAACCTTGGCCTCGACGGCTCCGACCTTGTCGCGCGTCGCGGTCTGACTTTTCGACACCCAAGTCCAAACCGTGTTCGCGATGCTGACTGCCAGCGCCAGTATCGCCGAAATATGCCCGCCAGACTTTCGAAGACCATTTCAACCCCGCTTGTCGGCCCTGAAAAGGCCCCTAAAAATCACTCAGTTTCCGACCGGCGCGCCGATCGTGACGGCTTCGCCCCATGCGCGGATCAGCCTTTCCAGGCGCGCCGTGTTCACGGTGCAGATGTCGAGGTCGGCGACATCCACGACGGCCGCTGCACCGGATCGCACAGCCCCCTGGGACAGGTCGGGAAGGTCGGGCACTGCCGGCGCGCCGCCGCCACCGGTTGCGCAGGTTCCAACGCGCCGTGCCGCGCGCAGCTGCTCAGCAAGACCAGCGCGAGCACCGGCCAGATCGTTCGCAAGATCATGTCGCATGTCCTTTTCGCGGGCGGCCCACAATTCGGCCTGCCGCTTGATTTCGGCGGCGTCGGCGCGCGCGGCTTCCACCTGCGCCGCGCGCACCGATGCCTTGAATTTCAGCATTTCCGCGCGCTGCGCCGTAAACTTGGCGTGCCAGTCCGCCGCTTGCGCGCCCCGGTCGCTGGACAGCAGCCACAGCCAGGCGCAAGCGGCGATCAGCAGCATCACCGCCGCCGGCCATGGATTGCGCCGCACCCAGCCGCTCAGGCCGGGCAGCAGGACGGAGAGCGCGCGCAGGATCGACACCATCAAGCTCGCCTCCGATGGCGGCGGCGCACCCGACGAGAAATATGTAGGCGGTTCGACTTGACCTTCCGCCGACCAGCCAGACCCCGGCTACGCTTCACGGCATAACTGCAATTGACCAACTGCCTGCGCCTCGCGCGGCGACGCGCCGGACGAGATTGTCGCTCGATAGCCATGGCCGGAGGAGCAAGCGGCGAGGCGAAAACGGGGGTAGCGACAGCGAGCAAGGCGCTGGCCAATCCGAAGCCGAAAAAGCGTCTCATGAAGGCACCTTGATAGTGAGCGTGCGCTCAGGCGGGAGGTTGGTGAAGCAGGCGCGCATGTCGTCGATGCGCCGGTTGGCAAGCCCCTGCACGCGCTTGCCGCCCGCCTTCTCCCAAGGCTCGAATGCCCGGCACGCGGCATACCAGTCGCCTGCGTTGAACTGCCGCGCGATCGTGGAGCCGCAATAGGCCGCCACGCCGAAGTTGTAGGCGTGATCGATCGACGCGCCGAGCTGATAGGGGGCGGACTGGAGCGCGGGCACGCATTTGAGGACGCCCCGGCCATAGGGGCCACGGATCGCCTTCACCAGAAATTCGCGGCACTGCGCGCGGGTGTAGGTCTTCATCGGGACATTGGTCTCGCCGTAGCAGACCGTCCATTTTCCCACGATGTCCTGATAGGGTTTGGTCCGCTCGCCTTCCCACTTTGTGGTGAGGCCAAGCGCCACCGCCATGGCGGTCATGCTGATGCCCGCAACGGCGGGGAATGCGGATTTGTCGGCGGTGTCGGACATGGGCCAGAATTGGCCCGGCGCGTCCGCGATTGCATGCCCGCACTTGTCGGGCATAGCACCTCAACTATTGTTCCGGGAAAGGGGAGATGTTCAGTCGGCGACTGTCAGCAACATACGCGCTTTCTGGCTGGCTTGACGTCCATCCGGCTGAAAGATCTCGCTCGACGCCTGGTTTCCGGCATGCGAAAGTGCGCGAGGCTATCTGGGCATTGGACTGCATCCGCGATCGCCGCGATAATGGCGCGCACGATAAGCCATGGGCGCAATCGGGCACCCGCGAGGACGGCGGGGCAATAACGGGCGCTCAGCTTGTGCGCCGCAGCTGCGCCGATCAGCCGGGTGATCTCATGATCCGGGCCAATCGACTTGGGCACATAGAGCCGCTGACCGCCGAACGCCTCGGTAAAGGCGATGAAGGCCGCATCGCCCAGCAGGGCAAGCAACTCATGGTCCAGCCGGTCGCTCACCGCACGGGCCGACCGCGATCATGCGTGTCCTGGGCAAGCATTACGCCGCGCAGACCGGCGCTGCCCGGCTCGATGACCGTGACGACGACGC
This sequence comes from Sphingobium sp., assembly GCA_034519505.1. Lineage (GTDB taxonomy): Bacteria > Pseudomonadota > Alphaproteobacteria > Sphingomonadales > Sphingomonadaceae > Sphingobium. Next base: position 85,720 of record JAXHOI010000026.1, read on the forward strand.
CGTGCCGGACGAGATAGGCAAGGCCGTCTGCATGGATGTAATGATCCTGCCCGCCCAGCGCCTCGGCCGCTTCATGGGCGCGGGCAAAGCTGGCCTGCAGCTTCGCGCGCAGCCCTTCGACGTCCAGGCCGCAGCCGCGATCGAGGAACCGCAGCAACGCATGATCGGAAATGCGCGGCCCGCTCATGCCAGCGTGCCCAGCAGCGCGGCGATCAGCTGCACCAACCCATAGCCGGCGAGCAGATAGACCATCATCGACGGGCGGGCGCGTTGCGGTCGGCTCGCTGTCACCAGCGGCAGCGATTCCCATTCGGCATTCGGGACCGGTCGACCGGTTGTGCGGAACAGCGGCTTGCTGTCGGCCAGCAGCGCACGGCGCGGCAGATATCTCATGCTTCAGGCTCCTGCGGTGAAAGATCGGCGAGCTTGGCGCTCAGCCCCTTGGCGATGATGTCCAGCCGAGTGGCGTCGATCGACCGGCCCGGCTCGCAGACGATGCCCAGCATCCGGGCGGCGGCGATTTCCAGCGTCCATTCCTGCGGGACGGCAAGGCCGGCCTTCAGCTTGGCGAGAATGGCCTCGCACAGCCGCAGCTTCAGCACCTGCGGTTTCAAGGCGTCGGCGACATGGTCGACCTGACAGTTCCAGCCGTGGCGCTTGGCCATCGCCTTCAGCGCCTCAATCAGCTTGTAAGCCTTGCCCTGATCGGCCCAGGCTATGCGCTCGCATTTCAGCTGCTTGGTGGCGAAGCGTTCCAGCGCCCTTTCGGACGGATCGCGCACCACGCCCAGCTGATGCAGCGAAATCCACATCGCACGCGCCTTGCGCGCCATCGGGCTATCAGCCGGGCGCGCCTTGACCGCGCCGACCTTGCGGGCGGCGGGCAGTGGCTTCCAGCCATGCGCCTTGAAATGATCCAGCACCTTGGCAAGGTCGGCGCTGCTCGCATCGGCCGCGCTCATCACGCCGCAATAATCGAAGATGATCTGTCGATAGGTGTCTTCGTCCAGGCCCAGATCGGCCTTGGCGATATGGACCTTGGCGATCATCGCACGCTTGTGCGGATCGGCGGCGAAGCGGGCGCGCGCGCCCTGGACACGGGCCGGCGCGTTCATTGTCCGGCTCCCATGCCCAGCGCCAGCACCAGCAGGCAGGCGAGATTGCAGAACATGGCTGAGACGAACAGCACGTGACCGGCCAGCTGCCGGCCGTCGATGCGCATGCCGGTGCGCGGATCGGTCAGCAGGACGAAGAGGATGCGGCGCAACGTTGTCATGGCCATCATGCCGCGTTCAGGAATTGCGTGGTGCGGTCGGCCTGCGCATCCTTCAGGTCGGCCAGCGTGACGGCGCGGCCCGCGTCGGCCGCGATGAAGCTGGCCAGCTGCAACACCTGACGGCATTCGCGCAGGCCACCCGTGCCCGGCGTCAGGCCGATGCGGGCGAGCAGCTTCTGCATTCCCGGATCGGTGACGCCCCATGCCTCGCAAAAGGCGTCCACATCGCCCTGCAGCGGCACCGGCTGAACATGGCGATAGGCGATCCGGCTGTTCAAGCGCGCGAACTGGTCGCGCTTGCGCCCGCTGGTGATCATGCTGATCAGCTCCTCATTGCCGAGCAGCAGCAATCCCACGCCGGTTTCGTCGTGGATGGCGCGCAGTTCCTCGATCGCGTCGACGTCCAGATGATTGGCCTCGTCCACGATCAGCAGGCCGTTGCGGCCCTTCACATAGTCCGCGATCTCCCGCGAAAGGGCGCTGGGATACATGTAGGTCGGGCGGACCTTAAGCCCGAGCGAAGCCTGCACTACCTGCAGGGCGGCGACCAGCTTGCGCGTCGACTTCTTCATGGTCGCCTGCCACACCGGTTCGGCCTGCGCCGCATATTCGCGCATCATCATCGTCTTGCCGGTGCCCGGCCCGGTGCCGGCGACACAGATGCGGCCCGTCTGGGCCATCACCGCGAGCGCGTGCAGGCGCTGCGACGTGGGCGTCGGGAAATAGCCCGGATCGACCAGCAGGCCGACTTCGCGTTCCGATTTCGCCTGGATCGTCTGGCGGAAACGGAACATCTGGCGCGCCAGCTTGGCATTGTCGCCGTTGTAGTTGCCCTTCACCCAGGGCTGGAGCGTGCCGGGCGGGATGGAGCAGGCTTTGCCGAAGTCGACCCAGCTCAGATCGAACTGCTCTTTATACCCTTCGGCCCAAAGCCGCATTTCCTCGATATCGACGGGGAGCGTGTTGGCGTTGATCATGGGGGGCGTCTCCTTCTTCTTTTCAGTCGTCGCGGGGGACCAGGCGCAGGGCAGCAGCCGTGATCCGGTCGATGGATGATTGTCTGGGAAGGCTCTGCGGAGCCTCTTGATCGGCTTTCAGAAGCGCCTGCGCGCCACCGCGACGGCCCGGCCGAACGGCGCGGATGACACTCGGCGTGGGCGCGGCCTCCGGCTCCGGCGCGGCGGGCATGCGGCCGGCCACTTCCTGCGCGCTGAGCAGTTGCAGGGCGTCGCTCTGTGCGCGTGCCTTGCGCTTCCATGCGCTTTCCAGACGGGCGCGTTCCTTCGCGCCTTCCATGTCGAGGAAGCCGGTCGCTTCCCAAAGCGGCGCGATGCACAGCATCTGGTCGTTCGCGTCATAGATGCGGACAGGCTGGCGCAAATCCTCCGGATCGAAACGGACGATCAGGCGCTCACCGCGATGATGCGCCATCTGCTCACACCAGTAACGGTTGCCGCCGACTTCCACCGATCCGTTCTTGCGGTGCGCGGAGCGCCAATCGGCCGACAGCAGGGCGAGCGCCAGCTGTTCCTCGCTCGCCTTGCCGATCTGTGCGGTGGCGTAGCTGGCGTCGAAAACCTGTTTGAAACTCAGGCGACCCGCTGCCATTTCGGTGCGCCGGCCAAGGCGCGCATTATGTTCGTGCACGCCCTCGTTCCAGATGCGCACGAAATCATCGAATGGGATGGCCGCATTGCCGTAATTTTCCGGCTTGGCGTCGGGCCGGTTGCCGGTATAGGCGCCAGCGAAACGGACATCCTTCGCCACGTCCTCGCACAGGTCGCGGAACATGCGTTCGATCGGCTTGGACGAACCGCGATAGGGCTTGGCCCAATGGACGTTGACGCCCATTTTCGGCAGCAAGCCTTCCAGATCGTCGGGCTTGATCTTGAAGCGATGGCGGGTCGCCACCTGTCCGGTCAGCAGCTTGGACGCGAAGGCGCGGCCATTGTCCGACAGCAGCCCCTTGGGCACGCCCCATGTCCGGAACAGATCGGCGAACACCATACGCGCGGTGACCGCATCTTCGGTCGGCGCGATGCGCCAGGACAGCGCCATGCGGCTGTAAACGTCCTGAATGCCGATCATGGTGGGGCGGGTGATTTCGCCGCTCGGCATCCGGACGAACACGTCGACGCGGTGCCCGTCGATATTGACCAGCTCCAGCGCCGACAGTTCGGCGACGGTGCGCAGCTGCGGCGGCAGCATCTGGCGCAGCTGATCCGCGCCGCCGCGCTTCAGCGTCACGACTTGCGGCGGCACTTCGCGTTCGAACTTGCGCCACAGCGTCTTCTTGTGGGGCAACGCCTGTCCGCGCTGGGCGGCGATCTTCGCCACGTCGCGAAACGCCTTTTCCCATGTCGGCTTTTCGGGGCGCAGATAGAGAGAGAGCAGTTCCTGCCACAGCGCCGGATCGACATCGGCTTCCTTGCCGCCACCCTTGCGCTGCGGGGCAAGGCGCGGAAGGCGGTGGGCAACGGGAATCCCCTTCACCAGCTCCAGCCAGTTCCACAGCGTCGACGCGCTGACGCCCATGTCCTTCGCCACGGTCGACACGGCCGAGGAACGCGTCATTCCAGCGCCTTCGAACAGGTCGATCCGGGCGAGGATGGCAAAGCGGCGCTCGGCTTCGGCCTTCACGGCGGGTGATTGCCCGGCATACCAGCTCCACAGCCGGTCGTTGGCGCTGTCGGCGTCATCGTTCGCCGGGCCGGCCGCGTCGAACACGATGCCCCGCTTGGCCAGTTCGGCTTTCGCGGCGGGCGGCAGGACGGAATAATGATATTCAACGCCGCCCCCGCGCGCCTGGCGCTGCCGCGCCAACGGCAGGCCCGCACCATCCGACTGGATGCCCCAGCGCGCGTCTTCGGCCAGCTCGTTTACCTTGCGCTTGCTCTTGGGCAGGCCCGGCAGCGCCAGATCGGCGAGTTCCTGAGCCGTGAACCAGATTTTGCCCCCCGACAGGATCATCAGTCTTTGCCCCTCCGGATCGGCTGTGTGTGTGTTTTCAGCTTGCGCAGTTCCGCCTCGATCGCGCGGCGCTGGGCTTCCAGATGGCCGACGCGGGCAAGCGCCACTTCTTCGCCGACCAGCAGCGCCGCCCCGATGTGGCGCAATTCGCGGTCGAGCAGGTCGAAGCGCTGGGTGACGGCGATCAGCGCCTTCATGCGCGCAAAGCTGATATTGTGGCCGTCGCGCGCCGGGCTGGCATAAGCGTCCAGCATTGCCTTGCTGACGTCCTCTTCCAGCAGGACGGACATTTCGGCGGCGATGACGGCGCGATCGCGGCCATCGTCCTGCAGCGCCTGGGCAACGGTGCGCGCCACGCGCGCGTCAGCACCGGCCAGCGCGGCGGGCGTCGATGCCGGGGCGGGCGGATCGAAGGTAAAGGCGAACTGATCGGCCGACGCCTTGCGCTTACCCATGTCGGCTCTCCCACTTTTTGCAGGAGCGGGCATCGCGGCTGATGTGGCCGGATCGCTGCTTCAGATCGCAAACCCATTCGCGGAAATCCGAGCCGGTGGGATGGCGGTGACGACACGAACCGCATGTGTGATCGGTCGGCCGCATACCGTGCAGCGTGCGCGTGCTGGGACCGGTGCGCAGCGGGGCGTCCAGCGCCGCAAGGATGCGCGGATCAACGGGCATGGTCCGTTCCACAGCGTTCGGGGTGATGACGAAGGATCGCGGCCAGCAGCTTGGCGCTGCCTTCCTTCGCGCTATAAGCCGGGTAGCTGCATTCGCGTTCGACTAAGCGCAGGGCCGGGCGCGGCGGCGCGATCAGGCCGAGCAGGCCGGCAACAGCGGTGGGCGTTAGCGCGATCGGAGCGTCCTTGACGTTCGACATCGCTCAGTCCCTCATCATGTGCCGGCAGTCCCAGGCGCTGAAATCGCCGGGTTCCGGGTGCAAATCGGTGATGGCGTCGGCAGCAGCCTCGGCCGCGTAATGCTTGGCCAGGAATCGCAGGTGGCGCTGCCGGTCGCGCAGCGCCGCGATCGAGATGCCAAGCGCCATCGCCTGCTCGAATTCGGTGCGCGCGCGGCGGAAGCGGTCGGCGTCGCTGGTCACTGCATCGCCCTCCGCCGATATTGTGCCGCAAGGCGATCGGTCAGCAGGCGAAAGGACGGGTCGCCCGCATCCCGGCGACGCTCCGCCTCGGTAATGGCGTGCATGATGGTTGTGCGATCGCGCTGGCCGATGGCGTGCGCGATCGTTGTCAGGCTCTTGTCGGTATGACGACGGGCCAGCCATGCCACCGCCTGCCGCGCGCGCGTCAACGCAGAACGGCGGGACCGTCCGACTACGTCTGCGGCGCTCAGGCCCATGTGATAGCTCACATCGGCTAGGATGGCGCGCACGGACAGCGCCGGGGACAGGTCCGGCCGCGCGTCGGCATCGATCAGGCCCAGCGCGGTTTCGATCCGCGTGATGCGCTCTTCCAGCGTCATTCCGCGGCCTCCGCGATTGCGGGCAACAGGCCGACGCGGCGCAGGTCTTCGTCGCGGTCAATCCGCTTCTGCTCGGCCGTGCGGGGCGCGATGCCACGGACCAGACCAGCGCCGCCGGTGCCGTTCGGGCGATTGCGGTCCCACACGAACCAGGCGTAATCGACCTTGCCGCGCTTCCACGCGGTCAGCCTGCCCTTGGCGTCGCGCTGATCCAGCTTGTCGCCCGGCGGCATCGACGGGCGATCGGCCAGGACATAGATATCGGCCGGATATTCTTCGAACAGCGCGTGCCGCCCTTCGCTTGCGCGCCACTTGATGGGCAGCAGCATGCACACCTTGCCGCGTGCCGCCTTCAGGCTGCGGCGGACGAAGGCTTCCGCGATCCCGTCGAGGTAGGAAAAGGGCGGATTGCAGACGATGCTGAGCAGCGGCCAGTTTTCGAGCATGTGGACCTGCTCGCCCAGGAAATCATGTTCGCCATGGAACAGTGCGGGCCGAGCGCCGCGATAGATCAGGTCGGTTCCGGCGGCATGGATGCCCGCCCCCGCGAACACGGCCGGGATCGTGCCCAGGCCGCAGGCGGGGTCATAGACGACATACTCTGGATGGAAGTCGACAACGCTCATCAGCGCCCGAACCACCCACGCCTGTTCGACGTACCAGTCCTGCGGATGCCGCGCGTCGGCCGCGCCCGTGGCGAAGTCGGCTGTCATTCGTCCGTCCTCCTCGGCCATCCTTAAAGAACACAAGCCAATGCGTCTTGGCAGAGGCTCCCGAGCGATGCCCGAAAAGAGGCTTTTCAGGCGTCAGTGCAAGGACGCTCGTCATGGGCAGCACGATGCTCATTCCACTCGAAGCCGAGCGCGTTCCGGGCGCAGGACGCCGACAGCCCACCGGTGAACCGCTCTTGCCGATGGCCCACTCGCGTCCCGAGCCGGTCGTCAAGGCGCCCATACTTCTTCGCCATCGCACTATTTACACCGTTGAAGGTGTGCGGCGGATCAAACACTACCAGCGCGAATGTCTCATCGCCAAAAGGGAGAGCGGCGAAGTCGGCTAGAATATCAGGACCGAACCAGACGATTTCGATGGCTCGCGGATCGATGCAAACCTCGCGGCGTTTATCAAGGAACAGGGCGCGAGTGTCCGCTTTGTCGAACCAAAACATGCGCGACCCACAACAGGCGTCGAGGACTTGCGCATCGTGATTGTTCGCGCGGCTCATGCGCAGCGCTCCGGATGATGGCGGCGGATAGCCGCGAGCAACGATGCCGACGCGATGGTGATGGCCTTGCGGGAGCAGGCCATGTCCGTGCTGGTTTCGCGCATGTAGCCCAACACCCGCTGGACGTAGCTGAGCGGGACGCCCAGATCGGCTGCGATCCGCATGGCGCTAAGGCCGGCTTCCCACAGGTCCATCACCCGGTCTTCCGCCTGATCGACCAGCGCGGGCGGGCGTCCTTCGAATGCGGGCGCGCTGGCCTTCTTCTTCCGCTCGCCGCTGATCCGCAGGCCGCTGACCGTGCTGGATGAAATGCCCAGAATATCGGCCACTTCCTTGACGGTGTGCCCTTCGGTCAGCAGCGCACGGATCGCGGCGGTGCGGGTGGGATAGCCCATGGTCGGCTTGGCCATCAGATCGCCCTCCCGATCATGCGGCCGGCGTCGAAATATTCGTCGATGACGACAAAGCCCTGCCGGCCTGCGATCTGTCCGCGCCCGGCGTCCAGATGGTCCTGCGCCTGACGGAAATAGTCCTGATAGGACGCCCAGTGCCCGGCGCGATGCGTGCGCTGCAGCGCGGTGCGCAGGCCAGCGGGCAGCGCAAACCAGTGGTCGCGGCAATAGAGCTGACCGCGCTTGACCGTCATCTGGCAGCGGTTGCAGGCGCAGGTGACACGCGGCCCCCAATTGAGCGGCGCGCGCCGGATCGGGCCGCGCCGGCTCATGCCGCACCGCCCTTCGGCCCCTTGAGGCCAAGTTTTCTGGCGCGCTCATATTGCGCCTGGGCGAAATTCGGCGCGACCAGGGGATAGTCGGCGGGCAGCTTCCACTTGGCCAGATAGTCGGCCTTGGCGATCTGATGTGCCGATGTCAGGTGAGCGCGCAGCTTGGTGTGCCGCTCGCCGCATTCCAGGCAGGCGATGTAGTCGGGTTTTACCGACTGGCGGATCGGGAGGGCGGGCTGTTGCGGCTCGCTACGGCGTGCTGGCGCAGGATCGCCTCCAGATAGGCGCGATCCCGTCGCCACCGCCATACCGTCCGCCAGCTGACCTTCGCCCGGCTGGCGACCATGCTGTGCGCCGCCGATCGCGACATCCCGATCGCTTCCAGCCACGCCGCCATTTCCAGCCAGCCCAGCTTTTCCGCTATCGCGATCCGTTGATGGATGTTCATCGTCATCATCCTGCACAGCATCACTGCCGCCGCGACGCATCGAAGCGAGCAGTCGGGCAGCTTCGGGCGGCATTTCATCATGGAAGGCCGGCGATTGGAACAGGGCGCGGCGTTCGGCCGGAGCCATCGCCTTCAGCGCATCCAGCACCTTGTTGAACCGCTTCTGTTCGGGCGTGCGGACGGGTTGAATTACGCCGTCGCGCGCCTTCACCAGCGCGATCGCCTCGGCCAGCGTCTTGGGCAGCGGTCGTTCCATCTCGGCCGCATCGCGATTGACGCCGCACAGCTTCTCCGCCGCCTTCAGCTGCTCGCCCGGCTCACTCTTGGCGAGCGCACGCAGCTGGCTGGCATTGGTGAGAATGTGATGCTTGTGCTGCCGCAGCAGGTCGATGACCGCAGGCGAAAGCCGGCGGATCAGGGTGATGTCGTTCTTCACCGATGCGAGGGACAGGCCGACTTCTTCGGCCACCTGTTCGTTCCAGCCATATACAAGGCTAATGTTTAGCTTTGTATCCTCGGCCTCGTCCTGAACCTGCTGCTGCCAACGCGCGGCGATCGACGCGGCGCGTCCATCCTTTGCCGGGTCGATGCCCATTCGCAGCTTTTTCACCGAGACCAGTTCGGCGATGAAGGTGGCTCGCTCGACAGGGTCCAGCCCCTTGCGATGCAGGTTCTCGATAACTTCGCCTTCGATCCGGGACATGCGGTCGCTATCCACGACAATGGCCTTGATCGGCCCCAGTTCGGGGAAGATGCAGTGCGCGGTGTAGCGATGCGCGCCGGCCACCAGCGTGTAGCTGTTGCGACCGGGTAGGCGACAGACCCAGATCGGATCGCGCTGCCCATCGACCAGCATCATTTCGCCCAGGCGCATCGCCCAGTCTTCATCGACAGGGCGCAGCCGATCGCCCATCTCGATATCCTCGACCGGAATGCGCAGGACTTCGCCATCCTTGGCAATGGCGGCAGACAGGGCGGATTTTTCGGCAGCCGCGTCAACGGCTTCGGGCTTCGCGCGGGCCATGTTCAACGGCCTCCGCGTGCAAAGGCACGGTCCATCTTCTTCCACATCCTCTGGAGTGCGCTTTTTGACGGCGCGCGTTCGGCACCGAACTCTTCGCGAATTTGCTCGACCGCCTCGGCAATCGTCATCCTGCGATGCTTCGCCATCACGGCATTGCGGACGGCCTCATCCCGCCAGATCTTCGGTGGATAGTTGCCCATGTTGATCAGCCGGGCCTGATCGGGCAGGTCCACCTGATCGGACATCTTCTGCAACAGGGCCGAAACCATCGCCTCAAGCCGGGCAAGCCGGTCATAGATTGATGATGTTTCGGTCACGTCGATCGCGCCGGACTGGGCCGATTTTTCGGCAGCCGCGTCAACGGCTTCAGGCTTCGCGCGGGCCATGTTCAACGGCCCTCCGCATTTAGACAGTGCGTCGCACAGGCATCGCGGTTATTGTCCCGAATATGGGATTTGAACCGACCCGGAAACAGACGCTCAACCGTGCTGTTCAGCTCGGCCGCGATGGCGTGCGCGGTGCGCGAGACCGCGCGCCCGCGCAGGACATCCCGCACCGAGTTTTCCGGCAAGCCGCGCGACTGTTCGAAGGCGCGAAGCGAGCTGTGCCGCTTCCGAATTTCCGCCTTGATATCCTCTTTATGAATGGAGCGGCGCACCATGTCGCAACCTCGAAACAATAAATCCCATAAACAGGATAATATATCCCATGAAGGGGAAACGCAAGAGATTGCGAGACGAATTGCATTTGCCCGCCGTCTGCGGTTCAGAATTGACGAAATGGGCCTTAAAGATGCCGATATTGCGCGATTATCCGGCCTGCGCACCAGCGCTCTGAGCCGTTACAAGAACGGGCAATCTTTCCCAAGTTCGGAACAGTTATTTCCACTTTCAGATGCTTTAGGCGTCGATCCGCGTTGGTTGATCAGCGGCGAGGAATCGCGGGGCGCGGCGGCGCTGACGGCTGCCGATCAGGCCGATTTTGAATGGGTGCCGCGTTTCGATCTCCGGGACGTCCGCGACGACGGCAAGGGCGACAGGATAGACGAGACGCCGATCCGCAAGGACTGGCTGGCCCAGCGCCTGGGCACGTCGTCGGAACTATGGTTGACGGCCATCCTGTCCGACTATCCGGCGCTCGATCTGGCCGAGGGCGATCTGGTGTTCTGCCGGGAGGCGGAGCCGCAGGAACTGCTGAACGGCCAGCTGATCCTCTGGCGGATCAATCAGGGCATCATCGTCGCGCGCTATTCCGTCGCGTCCGGCGCGGGCCAGATCACGATGGACGGCGACAACGTCGTCACCGCCCGCGAAGTCAGCCCAGAACAATATGTTCCCATCGCACGGATTTTGGGTAAATTCATGCAGCGTTTTTAGGCGAAGCAAGGGGGGTGAAGTTATGGAATTAAGATATGCCTGCCTAGCTGCGGCCTTAGCCTTACCGAGTTCAGCGGATGCTCAGACAAAGCTATGGCAGAATATCGAACTGGGTATGAATTATAAGAGCGTCCAAGCTCTTTATCCAGCGGCTGAAGGGCAAAACGGCGTTGTTCACAAAACTGACGCCATCGGAATTAAGCGGTTTAAGATCACGAGCGAATGTGAAGGGCGGGTGAATATCCGTTTTGAAGGGGGACTAGTCAAAAGCGTCGATATCGAAGCACCGACGGGAATTTGGGCCATGACCCGCAACGATCCAAATTGCGATCGCATCATCCTTAACGCGCTCACTAGGAAATATGGCGATCCCAACCGAATGCGTCGTGACGTGACGCTCGGCAAATGGATCGATACCGAAGAGAAGAAATATGTTTGGGTCACGCCTGAAGGCACCGATATACGCCTTGAACTGAGCGATACCGACCCGGAGTATATTATCACTTATACTGCTCAGTCTTTAGATGCGGCTCTGTAAATAGACATGCTCAACGAATGGTCGGATCGACAGCCACCCCGGCCGGCGCGCCCGCGATGGCGGATGATCGGGCTGCGCATCCTGCTCGGTGCCGCGTTCGCCTGCATCGGCGCGGCGCTCGTCCTTCGCCTTTGACCGGATAACTGCCCGCGAACGCGGACATCCTTCGCCCCAAAGCGCCTGAAGATCAAACGCCTATGTGAAAATCACTCTTTCCTACATGCCGTGCATGTTCTTATTTTGTTCTCGTCTCGGAAATCGGTCCGAGTCGCAACGGAAGGACATGACATGCAGCACGAAAACACCGCCCAGTTCACCAGCACCCGCCTGCCTTTCGGCACCTGGCTTGCCAGTCAGGTCAAGCGCGACGACGCGATCGGCGCTCTGGCCAGGGCTGCGCATATGGACAGGGGCTTTCCCCTGACCGGCGATGTCCAGGCGGTCTCGAAACGCCTCAACCAGCTTCAGGCGGATGGCGAAATGCACGTCGCGCTGGAGGAAGCCGAACTCGACTGGCTGGCCCTCTGATGCGGCGGCGCGATCCGGCCTGGGCATTTGGCCTGGGCGGCATTCAGAAGGGGCCATGGCGTCCGACTTATGAGGAAGCCTGCCAGGATGCGATGGGTGCCGACTTCGCGACGCGCGATGAGGCGACCGGGACATTCTATCTCCACGTCCTTGCGGAAATCTGGACGACCACTGACTTGGTCGAGGTGTTCCCTCGCGCGCTGTTCGCAGCCAAAGAAAACGGTCCCACTTCCGCGTCGCAGCTTACCCGCATCGAACGGATCATCGCACGGCGCGAAGCGCAGAATTCCGCCGAGGCGGCATGAAAAAATGCTGGAAATGAAGTGGGACCGCTCAGGTCCCACTTTTTTATGGGCGTTGCGCCTCTGGGAAATCGGCCAGGGCCAGTTTCATGCCCGCTTAAATGGCTGTTTTCCGCCTCTAAGAGGCTTTTAATGAGCACGCCTCTTAAAACGGCCGTCAGCGGCTCACTCCAGGCGATCCTGTCCCAACCATGTCTAAATGCCCGCCCACTTTAGACACAGGCCGCGAGGCCAAATTTTGGGCAGTGATCGGCTGAAACGGCAGAAAACCCCATTTTTTTGGGCCGGGTCAGGCCGGTGCTCCCCGGATAATCCCGTCTGCAATTCACTCCAAACCCTCGTGTCCCCTAACACCTACACCCGCATCGTTCATCCACCGTTCAGTGTTTCGATTACATCTGTAGTCGAAGCAGACTACACATGTAGTCGATGGGTCGAATCACAATAGCGAGACAGCACACGTCATGACGGAAAAGAACGCCAGCCCCGAACGCATCAGCGATGCTGAACATGCCGTGATGGAAGCGCTATGGCAGCGCGCACCGCTGACCGCGCAGGAAGTGGCCGAGGCGGTCGCGCCCAATCGCGACTGGAGCGTGCAGACGGTCAAGACGCTGCTGTCCCGCCTGCTGGCGAAGAACATCATCGCCCATCAGGAGGATGGCCGCCGCTACCTCTATCGTCCGCTGGTCGCGCGGGAGGATTATGTGACCGGGGAATCGCGCCGGCTGGTCGATCGCCTCTTTGGCGGGCGCGTAATGCCGCTGGTCGCGCATCTGGCCGAAAGCGACCAGTTGTCGCCGCAGGACATCGCGGAAATCGAAGCTTTGCTGAAGGAGCTGAAGTCATGAGCATATGGCTGATCGAAACGCTGCTTGCTTCCACCCTGCTGATGGCGCTGGTCATGCTGTTGCGGCGGCCCGTCGCCCGCCATTTCGGCCCGCACGTTGCTTATGCGCTGTGGCTGCTGCCGGCACTGCGCATGGTGCTGCCCCCTTTGCCGTCGAACAGCGCCGCCGCAGCGGTTCTGCCGGTGTCGGGATTTGAACAGGCGGGACTGACGATCATCTATCCGCCGGCATCCGCCGCAGTAACGCAGGGGGCGGCAACCGCCTTTCCCTGGCTGGAAGTGGGCGTCGCCCTCTGGCTGGCCGGCTCGCTGATCTTCATGCTGGTGCAGGCGATCGGCTATTGGCGGTTCCGTTCGCTGCTGCTGCGCGATGGCGAGTTGATCGACTATCATGGCGGCATCGCGGTCGCGCAAAGCGAACGTGCGCAGGGGCCGCTTGCCTTTGGCCTGCTGCGCCGCTTCGTCGTCCTGCCCGTAGACTTTGAACTGCGATATGATGCCGATGAACGCGAACTGGCGCTGGCACATGAAATCGCCCACCATCGCCGTGGCGACCTGATCGCCAACGGTTTTGCGCTCCTCGCCCTTGGCCTTCACTGGTGTAATCCGGTCGCCTGGATCGCTTACCGCGCCTTTCGCGCCGATCAGGAATCCGCCTGCGATGCCCGCGTGCTGCGGCAGGACATGCAGCATCCTCTCGGCCCCCGGCGGCAGGCCTATGGCCGCGCGATCCTGAAGGCGGCGAGCAGCCGATCCTTCGTGGGGGCCTGTCACCTCAACAGTATCGATCATCTGAAAGGACGCCTGAAAATGCTATCCAGAAAGGATCAGTCGGCCGCCCGCATCAGCTGGGGCATGGCCGCCGTCGCCGTCGCCACCTTCTCGGGCCTTGCGCTCACCGCATCGGGCAGCCGGGCCGCCGAGGAAGTCGCCACCGTCACTCATGGCATCGCCGACGCCCGGCTGACGAAGCTGGTCAAGCTGCTGCCGGAGAGTGTGAAGTTTGCCGATAGCGCGGATCGGGCGGAGCCTGCCGCCGTGCCGGCCGTGCCTCAGGTTCCGGCCGAGCCGGATGCGCCGACGGCCCCCGCCGCGCCGCCTGTGCCCGAAGCGCCTATCGCTCCAGCCGCTCCCTTGTCGGCGATGGCACCGCCTTCGCCGCCCAGCCCGCCCACGCCACCCTCCGCACGGTCCGAAGCGCGCAGTCAGGTCATCACCAGCGCCGATGGCCGCCGCCGGGTGATCGTGCGCCACCGCGATGGCGATGTCGATGAAGCGGACATCCCCAGCGAAGCCGAAATCGCGGCGATGATCCCGGAGATCGATGTGCGGGAGAGCTGCGGAGAGGGGCATGAAATGGTGCGTACCGACAGCACGACCAGCAGTGACGGCAAGCGGGAAAGGATTGTGGTCCGCATGTGCAGCAGGGAAATCGCTCGCCAATCCCGCGAAGCCGCGCAGCAGGGGCGCGCCGCCGCGCTGGCTGGCCGCCGGGCGGCGCTGGCCGGGATGAAGCAGGCGCGTGCCGCCATTGCGGGGGAAATGGAATTGTCGGAGGCGCAGCGCGTCCGGGCGCTCGCCAACCTTGACCGCCAGATCGCGCGGATGGAGGTGGAGACCAATTAAGCAAGGCCGCATCGCGGCTTTTCGAGGCGGCGCAACCCCTTGCGCGCCGCACGACGGGGGAGGAGGGGAGCGCAGGCGACAAGCGGCGCTCCCTTTCTTTCTGTTGCGGTTCTCTAGCGATTTGCCCCGCGCAACCTTGAAATCCGCCGGTAAATGGGCACATGGCGGGGTATGGACATGCCATTCGACCCGGCCGAGCTGCCCACCGGGCAGCTGATGCAGTTATCGCCGCTGGTCGGGCGGGTGCTTGCACCCAACCCCTCGCCCTACACCTGGACGGGCACGCAGAGCTATATCATCGGGCAAGGCGATGTCGCGGTGATCGATCCGGGGCCGGACGATCCGGCGCATATCGATGCGCTGATGGCGGCGATCGCAGGGCGGCCGGTGCTGGCGATCATGGCGACCCACACCCATCGCGACCACAGCCCCGGCACGCGCCCGCTTGCCGTTGCGACGGGCGCGCCGATCATCGGCTGCGCACCGCTCTTCATGGACGACAGTGGGCCGCGCGCCGACGCCGCGTTCGACCGCGATTATGGTCCCGATCGCGTGATGCAGGATGGAGAGACGCTGGCCGGGGAGGGGTGGACGCTGCGCGCCATCGCGACGCCGGGCCATATTTCGAACCACCTCTGTTACGCACTGGGGGAGGAAAAGGCGCTGTTCTCCGGCGACCATGTCATGGGCTGGTCGACCAGCGTGGTCGCGCCGCCCGATGGCAATATGGGCGACTACATGCGCTCGCTCGACCTGCTGATGGGGCGGGACGATGGCATCTATTACCCGGCGCATGGCGATCCGATCACCGATCCGCGCCGGCTGGTGCGTGGCATGATGGGCCATCGCAAGCAGCGTGAGGGACAGATATTGCGCTTCATCGGGGCCAATGGTGCCGCCCCGATCCCCGATATGGTGGCCGCCATGTACAAGGGGCTGGACCCGCGATTGCACCGGGCCGCGGGGCAATCGGTGCTCGCGCATCTGATCGACCTTGCCGATCGGGATATTGTGACGGAGGGGCAGGATGGCTGGCGACTGATCGCCGCCGTCCAATGAGGAAGGGCATTTGCCCATTGCACTGACAAGCCATAAGAGGGGCGCGCGTCGGGCGCGGCCCGATTGTTTCGAACGACGTCATCGGGAGCAGGCATAACAATGGACGCACGCGGCGGAATCGGCGGCAGCCTTAAGGGGCTGGATTTGCGGGCGGAGATCGACCGGCTGCGCAAGGAGCGCAATGCCGTCATCCTCGGCCATTATTACCAGAAGCCCGAAATTCAGGATCTGGCCGATTTCGTCGGCGACAGCCTCGACCTCTCACGCAAGGCGGCTGAGACGGACGCAGATGTCATCGCCTTTTGCGGCGTGCGCTTCATGGCGGAGACGGCAAAGATCCTCAGCCCCGAAAAGATCGTCATACTGCCTGACATGGATGCCGGATGCAGTCTGGAGGACAGCTGCCCGCCCGCCCAGTTCAAGGCATTTCGCGAGGCGCATCCCGATCACATCGCGCTCAGCTACATCAACTGCTCGGCAGAGGTGAAGGCGCTTAGCGACATCATCGTGACGTCCAGCTCAGCCGAGAAGATCCTGGCGCAAATCCCCAAGGATCAGAAGATCATCTTTGGCCCGGACAAGCATCTGGGAGGGTATCTCAAGCGCAAGCTGGGCCGCGACATGCTGCTGTGGCCGGGCGTTTGCATCGTGCATGAAGCGTTCAGCGAGACGGAACTGCTGAAGCTGAAGGCGCAGCATCCCGACGCACCCATCGCCGCGCATCCCGAATGTCCGCCGCATATCGTCGACCATGCCGATTATGTCGGGTCGACCAGCGGCATTCTGGATTATGCCAAGTCGATGCCGGGCAATGCGCTGATCGTCGCGACGGAGCCGCATATCATCCATCAGATGCAGAAGGCGCTGCCCGAAAAGCTGTTCATCGGTGCCCCCGGCGCGGACGGCAACTGCAACTGCAACATCTGCCCCTATATGGCGCTCAACACGCTGGAGAAGCTCTACCTTGCCCTGCGCGACCTGACGCCGCGCATCGAGATGGAAGAGGGGTTGCGCGTCGCGGCGAAAAAGAGCCTGGACTGCATGCTGGACATGGCGGCCGGAACGGTTGGAAAGGGCGATCTGGGACCAGCGGCCTGATGGCTGGCGGGATTGCGCGCCGATCGCTGCTGCATGCCGGAGCGGCGGCGCTGGCGACCGCAGCGATGCCACTGCGGGCGGCAACGGAGCCGGCGACGGACTGGCGCGCGCTGGGAGAGGATGTGCGCAGCGAAATGCGCTGGGCGTGGGGCGAGTATAAACGCCTTGCCTGGGGCAAGGATGAAATCCGCCCGATCAGCGGCACATTCTCCAGCTTTCCGCTCAAGGACCACCATCTGGGCCTCAGCCTGATCGAGGCGATGGATACGCTCTGGCTGATGGAGCTAGACGCCGAGTTCGGCGAGGCGCTGGACTGGGTGAAGAGCGACCTCGACTTTGCCGTGGATGGAGAGGTTTCGGTCTTCGAAACGACCATCCGGCTGGTCGGCGGCCTACTGTCCGCGCATCTGGCGAGCGGCGATCCGGTTCCCCTGCAAAAGGCGCAGGAGCTGGCCGAACGGTTGATGCCGGCCTTCGCGACGCCCACCGGCATGCCCTATCGCTATGTCAATCTTGGCACCGGGGCGGTGCGCGATCCCGTCACCAACCCGGCGGAGGTGGGGACGCATATCACCGAGTGGGGCACGCTGTCCCGCCTGACAGGCGATCCGCGCTATCTGGATGCCGCCAAGCGCGCGATGGTCGCGATGTTCGAGCGCCGGTCGAAGATCGACCTGCTGGCCGACAGCATCGATGCGACGGATGGAAGCTGGAAAAGCCGCCGCGCCACCGTAGGGCCGCCCTCCGACAGCTTCTACGAATATTGTTGGGATGGCTGGCAGCTGCTGGGCGATGCCGATTGCAAGCATATGTACGATGTGCTGACCGCCGCCATATTGAAGCATCAGCCGGACGAGGCGGAGGGCCGCCTGTGGATCGCCGATGTCGATTTCGAAACCGGCAAGCGTCTTTCGACCGAGCAGGATGAACTCGCATCCTTTTATGGCGGCCTCCTGGCGCAGGGCGGGGCGGCGCGCACGGGTGCTGCGGTCACGCAAAGCTGGGCCTGGATGCAGCAGCGTTTCGGCATCCTGCCGGAAAATTTCGACTATCTAAGCGGGAAAGTGACCTCACCCGTCAACAGTCTGCGCCCCGAACTGGTGGATGCCGCGTTCAACCACTGGCTGCTCGACGGGCAGGAACAATGGCGGCAGATCGGGCGGGACCATTATCTTGCCATGAAGAAATGGAACCGCGCGGCCCATGGCTATGCCAGCATGGCCGATGTCACGAGCAACCCGAAAAAGCAAAAGGATCACTGCCCCGGATATTGGTGGTCGGAGCAGATGAAATATTACTGGCTGCTGTTCGCCGACGCCCCGCGCTTCGACTACAAGCGCAATTATCTTTCGACCGAG
This sequence comes from Sphingobium sp., assembly GCA_034519505.1. Classification (GTDB taxonomy): domain Bacteria; phylum Pseudomonadota; class Alphaproteobacteria; order Sphingomonadales; family Sphingomonadaceae; genus Sphingobium. The sequence goes on from JAXHOI010000026.1 coordinate 103,601, forward strand.
GGCAATGTTCTGCTGGGCTTTCGGCGCGCCTGAACGCGTGGTGCTTGGACGGCTGTGATGATCCGGTCGATTTAATCAACTATCAAGAACTGCATCATAAATCTTGGTCTTCTTCCAGGAGTTTCAGTTGATGCGGCTGGTGCGTTTTGCAGCTTTTCCTTTTGTCGCGGCCTGCGCCTTCGTCGCTTTCCCCGCCGACGCGGAGGTCATCCGGACACGCGCGCCGCAGGCGCATGTCGATGCTTTCCTGAACGGCTGCAAGGCAAAGAGCGTGCCGACTGCCACCTGCACCTGCATGCTGGAAAAGCTGTCGGCGACGCGAGAGGGGGACGCAGCGCTGGACGCCATGGGCCTGTTCCATGCCGTGACCGACGAGCAGCAGCGCAAGGCTGCCCTGCTGCCGCTCCTTAACCGTCATGCCATGCGGCCTTCGGAACTGAAGGCGGCGATCGACCCGCAAGGGCCGACGCTCAGCACCGTGCTCAAGCAATGCCAATGACGGCGCCGTTTGCCGGGTAGCATCGAGACAGCCGATTGCTTATCCAGTGGCATTGACCCACTGGAGATTGTCATGAAATTCCGCCCCCTGTTCGCCGCTGCCCTGTTGCTGGGCGGGGTCGCCGTGCATGCCGCCACGGCCGAGAGCGATCCTTATGTCTGGCTGGAGGAGATCGAGGGCAAGCGCGCCATCGATCAGGTGACGGCATGGAATGCGGCGACGGACAAGCTGCTGCTGAAATCGCCCGGTTTTGAACAGGACCGCGCCCGTGCGCGCGCCATATTGGACGACGATCGCCAGATCGCGATGCCCGATCAGGTGCTGGGTGACCGAGTGTTCAACCTGTGGCGGGACGCCAATAATCCCCGCGGCCTTTGGCGGTTCAGTCCACTCGACGCCTATCTGGCGGGGAAGCCCGAATGGACGACTGCGATCGACGTCGATGCGCTGGGAAAGCAAGAGGGGAAAAGCTGGGTCTGGCACGGGGCGGACTGCCTGGGACCGGACAACAGGACCTGCCTGATTTCGCTGTCGCCCGGCGGCACGGATGCAGAGGTGGTGCGCGAATTCAATCTGGAAACGCTGAAGTTCGAGCCGACGGGTTTCCAGCTGCCCGAATCGAAGGGCGCGGTCGCCTGGGTCGATCATGACACGCTGCTGGTCGCGCGGGATTTTGGCGCGGGCACCCTGACGACGTCGGGCTATCCCCGCATCGTGAAGTTGTGGAAGCGTGGCACGCCGCTCGCCAGTGCGCCGGTCGTCAAGCAGAGCGAGGCCAGCGACGTGATGCTGCGCCCCTCCACCGTGCTGGACGGCGACACGCGCTGGTCCTTCCTCAGCCGCGAAATCACCTTCTACACCGGCGAATTGTGGCTCGCCGGGCGGGACGGCAAGTTCGTTCGCACGCCCGTTCCCGACACCGCCGACATGCGCGGCGTGGTGCAGGGCCGGCTGATCGTTTTTCTGAACAAGCCGCTTGGCGATATTCCGGCCGGATCGCTGGTCGCCTGGTCGCTCGCCGACATTGTCGCGGGGAAGGCGGGCGCGCCCGAACGCGTCATGTCGCCCAGCAAAAGCCAGGCGATCGAGGAAGTGAGTACCAGCGACCATGTCCTGTGGGTCAAGGTGCTGGACGATGTATCGGGCAAGCTGCTGGCGCTGACGCGCGAACCGTCGGGGACATGGGCCAGTCGGGAAATCCCGCTGGAGGCGAATGCCACGGTGCATATCGTGGGCGGATCGGACAAGCGCGACATCGCGTTCGCGACCGTCGAAACCATGCTGCAACCGCCCACGCTCTACGCCATCGACGGCGCGGCCGGTGCGAACGCCGCGCCGCGGCAGGTGCAGTCGCTGCCCGCGACCTTCGATGCCGCCGCCTTCACCGTGGAACAGCGGTTCGCCACGTCGAAGGACGGCACCCGCGTTCCCTATTTCCTGGTGCGCAAGAAGGGGAGCAGCGGCCCGGTCCCTGCGCTGATCCACGCCTATGGCGGGTTTCGCAATGCGCAGACACCCGGCTATCTGACCGGGCAGCCCTATCGCGCCGGGCCGCTCGGCTTGTTCTGGGTGGAGGATGGCAATGCCTATGTCCTCGCGAACATTCGTGGCGGTGGCGAATATGGTCCGGCCTGGCATGAAGCGGCGCTGCGGGAAAAGCGTCAGAACAGCTTCGACGATCTGCATGCCGTGGCGGAGGATCTGGTGCGGGCCGGCGTTTCGGCGAAGGGCAGGATCGCGATATCCGGCCGCTCCAACGGCGGCGTGCTGGTCGGTGCTGCCCTGACGCAGCGGCCCGATCTTTACGGCGCGGTCATCGCCGGTTCGCCGCTGGAGGACATGAAGCGCTACTCCCATCTGCTGGCCGGTGCGTCGTGGATGGCCGAATATGGCGACCCGGATGTGCCCGCCGACTGGGCTTTCATGCAGAAATATTCGCCCTATCAGAACGTGAAGCCGGGCGTGAAATACCCGCCGATCTTCCTCTACCTGTCGACCAAGGACGACCGCGTCCACCCCGGCCATGCGCGCAAGATGGCCGCGCGCATGATGGAATATGGCAACCGCGTCTATTATCACGAATATCTGGAGGGCGGCCATTCGGTCGGCGCCGACCATGCCGAGGACGCAGTGCGCGCGGCGATGCTGCACGCATTCCTGAAACGCGAACTGATGGGTGAAGGCAAATGAGCGACATCGCGATGGCCGAGCGGGCCTACATCCTCGACGGATTCGATCTCGACGCCTTTGTCGGGTCGACGCTGGCGGAGGATCTTGGTCCCACGGGGCAGGACGTGACGTCGCAAAGCGTCATCCCCGAAAATGCCGTCTTCACAGGCGTGATGGACAGCCGCGATGCCGTAACGGTTGCCGGATTGCCCATCGCTGCCGCCTTCTTCCGCGCGCTCGACCCCGAAGCGGAGGTGGAGATATTGGTGGAGGAAGGGCAGTCGGTAACGGCGGGGACCGACCTTATGCGGATCAGGGGAAAGGCGCGGGCGCTTTTGACGGCAGAACGCTCCGCCCTCAACACCGTGCAGCACCTGACCGGCATCGCCACGATGACCCGCGCCTATGTTGACCGCATCCTCGGCACCGGCTGCACGCTGCTCGATACGCGCAAGACCATTCCCGGCCTTCGCGTGCTGGAAAAATATGCGACGCGCATGGGTGGGGCGACCAATCACCGCATGGGCCTGTGGGACGCGGCGATGATCAAGGACAATCATGTCGCGGTCGCTGGATCGGTGGAAGAGGCCGTGCGCCGCGCCGTGGCTGCCGGAATCGAGCGGATCATCGTGGAGGTCGACCGGATCGACCAGATCGAACCCGCACTGGCGGCCGGGGCGACCCACCTGCTGCTTGACAATATGGATGCGCCGACCCTGCGCGGCGCGGTGACGCTGGTGGGCGGCCGGGTGCCGACGGAGGCGTCGGGCGGAGTGACGCTGGATACGATCCGCGCCAAGGCGGAAACCGGCGTCACCTTCATCAGCGTGGGGCGACTGACCCAGTCCGCACCCGCCGCCGACATCGGCCTGGATTTCGCCAATGCGTAAGGGGCTGACATGCGCCATCCCGCTTGCGGCGCTGCTCGCGCCTTCCGCGGCCTTCGCACAGGCGCAAAGCTGCGCCATCCCCGATATTTTGCCGCGCCCGCACCTGGATGAGGCCAGCGACCGGCAACCGCGCCGGGTGATGCCGATCGGCGATTACAAGCTGGCGCTGATCTGGCAGCCGCAGCATTGCCGCCGTGCGGCGATGGGCGCGGAGGACATGCAGTGCGATCGCGATGCGAAGGCGCGCGGTTTCGTCCTGCACGGCCTTTGGCCCAACGGCGTGAAGCCGGGCACCTGGCCGCAATATTGTGCGCCCACCGGCATCCTGCCCCCCGCGACCTTGCGGGCCAATTATTGCGCGACGCCGTCCGTCCAGCTCCAGCAGCATGAATGGGCCAAGCACGGCACCTGCATGACCCGCCGGCCAGAGGACTATTTCGCCCGGTCCACGCGCCTTTATCGTGCGCTGCGTTTCCCCGACATGGCGCGCATCGCGCGGGGGGGCGACATCAGCGTCGGCGCGCTGTCCGCCGCATTTGCCGCCGCCAATCCGGGGATGCGGGCCGATGGGCTACGTGTCACGGCCGGCGACGACAATGCGCTGTCGGAAATCTGGGTCTGCTACGACACGCGCCTGCGTTACCGCCGCTGCCCGCCCCGGTCAGGCGGCCTGCCACAGGGGGCGCGCATCACCGTTCCGCCGACGCGCTGACCTGCGGATGGGGTGATCGCTGGCCCTCCAGTTATTGTTCGATGGTGACGGTGGCGGGGTGGTGCTTGTCCAGATGCTTGCGGATGATCCGCAGGTTGCGCGTGTTCGACCGGAAGAAGAAGTCGGGAATCGCTCCGACCCAGGGAATGGCGCCCAGCAGCGCGTCGACGCCGACATTGCCGGCCATGCGCGCCAGCTTCCACTTCGGCATGCCCAGGTTTCGCGCTTCCCAAACCATCCATGCGCCCATGCCCGCCGCCGTCACCGTGCCGACGAAGGGGATGAGGTCCAGCAGCACGTCCAGCCCAACAGGCCGGTTAAGCCCCGGAATCACGAAAAGGCGTTCCAGCAGCTTTTCCATGGCCTCCACCCGCTGGCGGACCGACGCGGGATCGGTGCCAAGGCCGGGCACGCCCCGTCGGCCCAGTTCACGGGCAATATGATCCTGAAATGAAACCGGTGATGACGCGAAGCCACCGGCATGCACTCCCAAAATGAAGCGACCCAGCTGGCCGCGTCACTGTGACGTGGTGTCGCGGACCAGTTCATTCAATGGGTGACGCGCCCGGCCGTTGGTCTGAAAACCCGTCAGGCGCTGCGCGACCAGCGACCAGCGGATCGGCAGGCCCAGCGGTACATAGCCGCCGTGCGTGAGCGCAAGCCGTTCCGCCTCGTCCAGTGCCTGTTGCCGCTCAGCCGGGTCCGATGCCGCGTTCGCCTTTGTCAGTGCATCCATGGCCATGGGATCGCAGCTCAGGCCGCGCGGGCAACTGACGCGGCTGAGATACCAGAACGGACTGTCATAAGCCGCGACTTCGTCGATCAGCGCCATGTTGGCGCGCTTGCCCTTCTCCGCCATTTTCAGCGACAGGCCGATGGCGCGCAAGTCCGCCCGTAGCATGATGAAGAGCAACCGGCTTCCCGTCCCTTCCGGCAGGGCGATGGTGATCGATGGCGGGTCGCCATAGACGCTGCGCCAGCTGGCGACGACCTTGCGCGCGTAGTCGCGCCGTTGGGGCAGCGACATGCCCGCCCAGCGCGGATCGATCGGCTGGCGGGTGAGGTCCAGCTGGCGGGGAACGATGCCGATCATCGTGGTCCAGTTGTCGACCTTTAGCTGCGCCGACAGCGCCGCACGATCAATCGCCATGCTGATCGCTTCGCGAATGCTCCGGTCGGCCATCAGGCCTTCTCCCGCGCCGATGGCGATGCCGAACAGGCCCAAGACGGGATCGGTGCGGATCTGCCGCTGGTTGATGCCTACGGCAGGCAGGATCGGCAGGTCCTGATAGCGGCCACCCAGAACCAGTGCGGCATGGCCGGTGGCGAAACGGGCGATCGCCATCGGCCCGCTTTCCGCGCGAACAAATCGACGGGCGGCGGCGGGAATGGGCGGAGCGGGGCCGTCATCGGGGTCGGGAATGGCGGTGACGATCGGCGTCAGCAGCATCCCGCGCCCGGTCCATTCCGAGCGAAAGGGACCGCTGCCCCCACGCCGACGGAACAAGCCCATTTGCGGTTGGGCGAGCAGTTGGAGGAAGCTGGGGCGAGGGCTACGCAAACGAATTTCCACGACCTCGCCGGTCATGGCAAGAACGTCTTTCACCGCGGTGAGGTCGCCGGCGGGATCAAGTTTGCGGTTTTGGGCGATGCGTTGCTTCAACAGTGCGGCGACATCCTGCGCGGTAACGCGCCCGCCATCGGCCCATTGCGCCCGCCTGATGCGAAAGATGTAGCTGCGTCCCGCATCTTCCACGATCCAGCGCTCGGCCAGTGCAGGGGTGATTTCGCCGGTCGCATCGAACGCCACCAACCCCCGCGCGGTCGCTTCCAGCATCAGCTTGGCGGGCGGACTGAGCGGGTTGTCGCCAGGTTTTCGCAGGTCTTCGGTCACGCCGATCACGCTGATGGCGACCGGGCCGGTCGACCGATCGAACATGGTGCAGTTGCCGATCGAAAGCGTCAGGATCGAAAGCGCGAGCAGCCGGATGGAGGTGCGCGGGCGGGCGATCCCTTGCATCGTCGGCAACATGCTGCGGATGGCTAGGGGAAGCATCGCCCTATCTAGGCCGGCGGCGCTGCATTGTGAAAGGCCAAAATGCTGGTGCGGACGGCGGGACTTGAACCCGCACTCTCAGATGAGAAGCAGATTTTAAGTCTGCTGCGTCTACCGATTTCGCCACGTCCGCGTGCCATTTCATCGCCGCACAGTCGCGCGGATGGGCCGATAGGCCGGTCGATGGCTGGTGGATAAGGAAAGGCGCCGCGTCAAGTCGGGCGGCGACGGGCCGTATCGCGCGAACGATACGGCCCGGCCAGATTGTTACTTGGTATTCAGCCGCTCGCGCATTTCCTTGCCGGGCTTGAAATGCGGCACGCGCTTTGCGGAAACGCTGACGCTCTCGCCGGTGCGCGGGTTGCGGCCGTCGCGCGCATCCCGTGCGCGCGTGGTAAAGGCTCCGAAGCCACGCAATTCGACCCGGCCACCCTCCGCCAGACGATTGGTGATTTCGTCGAAGACGAGGCTGACGATACGCTCGATTTCCTGATGCGTAAGATCGCGATTCTCTTCGGCCAGTTTCTGAATTAGCTCCGACCTGATCATTGGCGCTCCCTAGGACGTTGACACCCCACATGTCCCCGTGGTCCGCGGCGTATTAAGCTGTTTTTTTGGTTCTGACAATTGGCCGTTTGGGATCGATTGCGCGGGTGTCCCAAATAGGAAAAACCCGCCGGATCGGTCCGATCCGGCGGGTTTTTCCTATTTGGCTCAGGCCAGAAGGCCGAGGGGGAGGGCGATTACTCGCTCTTCGCCTTCAGCGCTTCGCCCAGAATGTCGCCCAGCGACGCGCCGCTGTCGGACGAGCCATACTGCGCCACAGCCTGCTTCTCCTCGGCGATCTGCATCGCCTTGACCGAGAAGGTCGGCTTCTTCGAACGGTCGAAACCGGTCACCATGGCGTCCAGCTTCTGGCCGACCTGGAAGCGTTCCGGACGCTGTTCGTCGCGGTCGCGGCCAAGGTCGCTGCGCTTGATGAAGCCGGTCGCGCCGTCGTCGCCCGCCTGGACTTCCAGACCGCCGTCGCGGACTTCCAGAACCGTGACGGTGACGACTTCGTTGCGGTTGAGGCCCGAACCGGTGGAAACAGCTGCACCGGGCGCGCCCTTTTCAAGCTGCTTGATGCCCAGGCTGATGCGTTCCTTGTCGACGTCGATGTCGAGAACGATTGCCGAAACCTGCTCGCCCTTGCGGTGCAGAGCCAGCGCGTCCTCGCCCGAAATGCCCCACGCGATGTCGGACATGTGGACCATGCCGTCGACGTCGCCGTCCAGGCCGATGAACAGGCCGAATTCGGTAGCGTTCTTGACTTCGCCTTCCACGGTCGAACCGACCGGGTGACGTTCGGCGAAGGCTTCCCACGGATTCTGCTGCGCCTGCTTCAGGCCGAGCGATATGCGGCGCTTGTCTTCGTCGACTTCCAGAACCAGAACTTCGACTTCCTGGCTGGTCGAAACGATCTTGCCGGGGTGGACGTTCTTCTTGGTCCAGGACATTTCCGAAACGTGGACCAGACCTTCGATGCCCGGCTCCAGTTCGACGAACGCACCATATTCGGTGATGTTCGTGACGCGGCCCGACAGCTTCGCGCCGACCGGATACTTGGCCGATGCGCCTTCCCACGGATCGCTTTCCAGCTGCTTCATGCCCAGGCTGATGCGCTGCGTGTCGCGGTTGATGCGGATGATCTGCACGCGGACGGTATCGCCGATGTTGATCGTTTCGCTGGGGTGGTTGATGCGCTTGTAGCTGATGTCGGTGACGTGCAGCAGGCCATCGATGCCGCCCAGGTCGACGAACGCACCATAATCGGTGATGTTCTTGACCACGCCGTCGACCACCTGGCCTTCGGTCAGGGTCTGGATCAGGCCGCTGCGCTGTTCGGCGCGGGTTTCTTCCAGAATGGCGCGGCGCGACACGACGATGTTGCCGCGACGGCGATCCATCTTCAGGATCTGGAAGGGCTGCGGAATGTCCATCAGCGGGGTGACGTCGCGCACGGGGCGGATGTCGACCTGGCTGCCGGGCAGGAACGCCACGGCGCCGTCGAGGTCGACGGTGAAGCCACCCTTGACGCGGCCAAAGATGACGCCTTCGACGCGGGCATTTTCGGAAAATTCGGATTCCAGCTTGTCCCAGGCAGCTTCGCGGCGGGCGCGGTCGCGGGACAGCATGGCTTCGCCATTGGCGTTTTCGACGCGGTCGACATAGACTTCGACTTCGTCACCGACCTTCAGGTCAGCCTTCTGACCGGGGGCCGCGAATTCGCGCAGGGCCACGCGGCCTTCGCTCTTCAGGCCGACGTCGATCAGCGCCATGTCGTTTTCAATGCCGGTGACGGTGCCCTTGACCACGCGGCCTTCGAAGCCGCCGTCTTCACCGCCAAGAGAATCGTTGAGAAGCGCGGCGAAATCGTCGCGCGAGGGGAATGCCGTAGAGGCCATGGATAATGTTTCCTTCACGTCGTTGCTGGCCAGCCGGTTGTCTCCGGCGGTCTTTTCAAACGCGGCCGACGCTTGCGATTCCCTGTGGCAAGGAATGTGGGCGAAGGCCGTGGCCAAACCGTCCGAGGCGCCTCATGCACCCCCGGACATCCGGCGCACCGCCACGTGGATGGGGACGCCAAACCGCTTTGCGCTTCCTAAGCGAAAAGGGCGCTCCGAATCTCGAAGCGCCTGCCCTGTCCGCTCTATCGGCGGCGTGCCAGTTGTGCGTCCACAAGCGCGATGGCCCGCTGGACGGCGGCGTCTATAGTCAAATTGCTGGTATCTAGCAAGTCCGCGCCTTCGGGCTGGCGCAGGGGGGCGGCAGCCCGGTTCATGTCGCGGTCGTCCCGCGCGCGAATGTCGGCGGCCAGCGCCTCCAGATCGGCGGCCACGCCCTTGCCTTGCATCTCCAGAAAGCGGCGGCGCGCCCTTTCGTCCACGCTGGCGGTGACGAACAGCTTGGCGTCGGCGTCGGGCGCGATGACCGTGCCGATGTCCCGCCCGTCCAGCACCGCGCCGCTCGGTTGCCTCGCGAAGTCGAGCTGCATCGCGTGCAGTGCCGCGCGCACCGCTGGATAGGCGGACACTTTCGACGCCATCGCGCCGGTCGCCTCCTCACGCAGGCCGGGTTCGTCGAGCAGTTCCGGGCCGAATGCGCAGGCGGAAAGCGCCTGATCCAGGTCCGATCCGTCGCCGCCCGCCTGCATCACGCCCCATCCGACCGCGCGATAAAGAAGGCCGGTGTCGAGATGCGGCAGGCCATAATGCCGCGCAATCGCCCGCGCGATAGTGCCCTTGCCGGATGCGGCCGGCCCGTCGACCGCGATGATCATGCGTGCTTCCCTTTCAACGCCTTGAGAAGGCCGAGCAGCGCAATGCCGACCCACACGATTTCCAGCGCCATCGAGGCGATATTGAAATGGACGGTGAGCGAGGCGATCAGCAGCACCGCTCCCACCAGATTGAGCAGGTTGAACAGCGCGAAATTCATCTGTCTGGCCATGTTGCTATAGGCGAAGGCGGCGACGGTGATCGCACTGCCGATCAGGCCGATAATGCTGGCAAGGTCCAGCGTCATCCAAACGCCCCCATGCTCTCCAGCAGCGATTCGAAACCGGGGAAGCTGGTGGCGACCGGGCGCATGTCGTCGATCATCACGCCATCGACCGATGCCAGGCCCGCGACCGCAAAGCTCATGGCGATGCGGTGGTCCAGATGCGTGGCGATGGGCGCGCCGCCGACATTGCCGGGGAAGGGGGCACCGTCGCGTCCTTCTATGATCAGGCCGTCGGGCGTTTCCTCGACGATTGCGCCGATGGCGCGCAGACCGTCCGCCATCACGCGAAGGCGGTCGCTTTCCTTGACGCGCAGTTCCTCCAGTCCGCGGAATACGCTGCGGCCCTTGGCCAGCGCGGCGGCGATGAAGGCGACAGGATATTCGTCGATCATCGCTGGAGCGCGCGACGGATCGGGGTCGACGCCGATCAGCGGTCCCGCCGTCACGATCAGGTCGGCCACAGGCTCGCCGCCCACTTCCCGCTGGTCGACAATGGAGATGTCGCCGCCCATTTCGCGCAGCAGGTCGATCAGCCCCGCGCGCGTGGGATTAAGGCCGACATTCTCGATCCGCACCTTCGACCCCGGCACGGTCAGCGCCGCGACCATGGGGAAGGCGGCGGAGGAAATGTCGCCGGGCACCACGATATGTTGCGGCAGCAGTTCCGCCTCTCCGCGAATCGCGATCAGCTTGGTGCCGGTGCCGTCCCCTTCAACCGTCAGTTCCGCACCGAATCCGCGAAGCATCCGTTCGCTATGGTCGCGGGTGGGCACAGGCTCGATCACGCGCGTGATGCCGGGCGTATTGAGGCCCGCGAGCAGGATCGCGGATTTGACCTGCGCCGAAGCGACCGGCAGGCGATATTCCAGCGGCACCGCCGGGCACAGGCCGCGCATCGTCAGCGGCAGGCGATTGCCGGGCGATGCGGTGAACGAAGCGCCCATGGCCGACAGCGGATCGATGACGCGCCCCATCGGGCGGCTGGACAACGAAGCGTCGCCGGTGAAGGTGACGGTCAGGTCGTGGCTGGTCAATATGCCCATCAGCAGGCGGGTCGACGTGCCGCTGTTCCCCATGTCGAGCGCGCTCGCCGGCTGCATCAACCCGCCCACGCCCACGCCATGGATGGTCCAAGCGCCGTCACCGCCGCGGTGGATATCCGCACCCATCGCGCGCATGGCGGCGGCGGTGGCGAGCACGTCCTCCCCCTCCAGCAACCCCTCCACCCGGCTTTCGCCGACCGCCATTGCCGAAAGCATCAGGGAACGGTGCGATATGCTCTTGTCGCCGGGAACGCGGACGGTGCCGCTGAGCGGCGGGGCCGCACGGAATGTTTTCGACAGCGGGGATTGGGAAGGTTCGGCCTGCGCCATATATTGGGAACCACGAAACTGTGGCGGACGCTCTGCCCCGATGGGTCGGATCGTTCGCGTAAGGGAAAAGGCGAGCGGGCTTTTGACAGCGACGCAAGCCTATGGCAAGGCGCGCGACGCTTCGCGGGCGGCGCATGCCGAATCCCGCGCACTTTTCTTTTACCGACTATCTTTGGTCACTCGAACAGGAATCAGGACGGCACATGATCAAGGCCGAATGGGGCACCAAGCGCACCTGCCCGAAATGCGCCACCCGCTTTTACGACCTGGGCAAGGATGATCCGGTCACCTGCATCGCTTGCGGCACCGCGTGGGAGCCGGAGCCGGTGCTGAAGTCGAAGCAGCCGCTGCCGTTTGAGGAAGTGCAGCCCAAGAAGGTCGCCGCCGATACGGGGACGGAGGGCGTCGACGCGGATCTGGATATCGATCTGGACGTCGATGAAGACGAGGATTCGCCGGACAATGACGTCGATCTGGGCGGCGACGACGATCTGGGAGTCGATGCCGGCGACGACAGCGACGACGACGACGTCTAAAGCTTTGACAGGGTGAAGCCCGCAGGCGGCAGGCAGGCGAAAGCCGGCTTGCCGCAAGCGGGCAAGCCCGGTGACGATTTTCTTCGACAGGGGGCATTTTCCCCCTTGCCAGCAGCGCCCACCCCTTTTAGAGGGCGCGTCTCTTCGCCGCCACCCAGGACGGCGCGACTGGAAACGGGGCCGTAGCTCAGCTGGGAGAGCGCTACAATGGCATTGTAGAGGTCAGGGGTTCGATCCCCCTCGGCTCCACCAGTCCACCATTTTTTCCTGCATCCCGCTCGGCCCGATCAGTGATGGTCGATGGCTGGCCATGTTCATCTGTGCCAGAGCCGAACGCGTCCGCCGGGGCGGTCGCCTAACAGTCTTTGTCACTGGCTGCTTGCAGCGCTATCTGCCAGTCAGTCCAGCCGTGAAGACTGAGGGTTTATGGCGCAGGCGCAGACCATTTCCGTCCTGCTGATCGAGGATGATCCCGAAACGCAGGCGAACATTTGCGACATCGCCGTCCAGAACGGCATGACCATCGCCAGCGCGACCAATGGCGACGAAGGGTTGCGGCTGGCCGCCAGTGGCGCGCACGATGTCATCATCCTTGATCGCATGCTGCCCGGCCTGTCGGGGATGGACGTCATCGAACGGCTGCGCGCGGCCGACATCGGTGCGCCGGTCCTGATGCTGTCGGCGCTGGGGCGGGCGGAACATCGGATCGAAGGGCTGGAAAGCGGCGTCGACGATTATCTGGCCAAGCCGTTCGAGCCGGCCGAACTCGTCGCCCGCATTCGCGCCCTGCGCCGCCGTGCCGCGAATCAGGCGACGAGCGCCGTCATCCTGTTCGGCGACATGGAATGCCATGTGAAGGCGCGCACCGCCCATAGGCAGGGACGCCATATCCCGCTGTCGCCCAAGGAATTCGAACTGTTCCGCTATTTCATGGAGAATGCGGGCGAAGTGGTTACGCGCGACATGCTGCTGCGCCACATCTGGAAACTGAATTTCGATCCTCAGACCAATGTGGTGGACGTCAATGTCGGTCGCCTGCGCCGCAAGCTGGAGGAAGGTTTCGCGACGCCCGTACTGGAAACGGTGTGGGGCACCGGCTACCGCCTGGTGGCGGGATGACGCCGCGTGATGGAGCCGTGCCACGGCACGCGGCGCGATGACGCATCGCTCGCTGCTACATTCCGTTTTCGGGCGGCTGACGCTGATCTTTCTGGCGATTAGCCTGGCCTCGACGCTTGTCCTCTATCTTGCCGTCGCCCGCACCGTGCGCCAGCAAAGCCGGCAGGCGCTCGCGCGGGAAATCGACACCGATCTCGCCGGCTTGTCGGACATTTATGCAACGGGTGGGAAGGCCGAACTGGTCGCGCGGATTCGCGACCGCCTGGTGCTGGAGCGCGCCGACGGGGAGCAGGGATGGTATCTGCTCGCCAATGCGGCGGGACAGCGGATTGCGGGCAATCTGGCGGTGTGGCCCGAACTGTCGGCTGAACGCTCGCAAGCCGGCACCATCCGCATCGACGGGCACGGCATCCATGCGCGCGCCACGATGCTGGGGCCGGATGCGCGGCTGGTGGTGGGGCGCAGCAATCGGGGTGCAGAGCGGCTGGTCGAGCGTATCGGCGGCGCGTTCCTGACCACCGGCGCGGTGCTGGCGCTGCTGAGCCTCCTGGGGGGCTATGCCTCCACCCGGCGGCTGGGGCGGCGGGTCGATGGGGTCAACGCGGCCTTCGCCGCCGTCCGCAATGGCGATATTTCCGCGCGGGCACCGGGGGACAGGGCGTCGGACGAACTTGGCACGCTGGCCGCCAATACCAATCATATGCTCGATCAGGTCACCCGCCTGATCGAGGCGCAGCGGAACATCTCTGACCAGACCGCGCATGAAATCCGCACGCCGCTGATGCATCTGGACACTGGCTTGCTGAAGGCGCTGGACCGCACGCTCGACCCGGCGGTCGCCGACATGCTGGGCAAGGCGCGCCAGGAGATACGCGGGGTCGTGCGTTTGCTCGATTCGCTGCTCGACATCGCCGGAACGGAGGGGATGAAGGGCGACGTGCGGGGGCTGAACATGGTCGATCTGTCCGCCATCGGCGAGGGGCTGGCCGACCTTTACAGCGCAAGCGCGGAGGAACTGGGCCTTTCGTTCGAGGCGCAGGTGACGCCGGGCGTCAACCTTCGCGGAGACGAGATGCAGTTGATGCGCCTGATGACCAACCTGCTGGATAACGCATTCAAATATGTGCCGTCGGGCGGGCATGTGCTGCTGCGCATCGGGCCGGGCCCGCGCATTATGGTTGCCGACAACGGTCCCGGCATCCCGATTGCCGACCGGGAGCGTATCTTCGATCGCTACGTCCGGCTCGATCCCGGCGCGGGACGGGAGGGAAGCCATGGCCTTGGCCTCGCCCTTGCGCGGGCCATCGCGCAGCGGCATCATCTGGCCATTCACGTTGAGGATGCTGCGCCCGGCGCGCGCTTCGTGGTGGAACCGGAGAGGGCCGGGGCATGAAGGGGACGATCATCGGCGGAAATATGCTCGCGCTGGCGGTTTGCCTTTCCGCCTGTTCGCAGGCGCTCGCCGATACGCCGGTGCAGACAGCGGCGATAACGGCGGTCACGCCAGCGGAGGGTCCTGCTGTTCGCGCGGCGCTGACCCTCGCCAAAGGAGAGGCCGCGCTCGCGGCGCAGGATTATGCGACTCTGCGCAAGGCGGCGATCAGCCTGAAGGGGCAGGGTGCACAGCCCGAAGAGGGGGCAGAGGACGTTGCCAGCAAATGGCTGTCGATCGCCGAGCAGGGCGGCGCGAGCGGACCGCCGCCCCTTTATCGCGGGCGGGCGCTGGGGCCGGGATATCGCACTGGATATATCGACCGGGGCGGCATATTCGCGATGCAGCAGACTTTTCTGGCAGGTGAGAAAGCGCGGATTTCCGTCGTCCCGCGCGAAGGTGCGCAGCTCAAGGTCACCGTGACGAAAGACGACGGGACCAAGCTGTGCGACAAAGCCGTGGGCGCGCCGCAGGCCAGTTGCGACTGGATGCCCGTCTTTACTGGCCGCTTCCAGATCAGCGTCCAGAATGCGGGCAGCGCCAAGGCGGCATTCTATCTGGTCGTGGACTAGCCGCCGACCCGGGCCAGCCGCCTATGCGGCATTGCTCGCGAAGGTATCGCACTGCGCGGGATTGCCGCTGTCCAGACCACGCTTGAGCCAGCGCATCCGCTGCTCGCTCGTACCATGGGTGAAGCTGTCGGGCATCGGTGTCTGACCCGCATTGCGCTGCAACGTATCGTCTCCGATCGCCTGCGCCGCCTTCAGCCCTTCCTCCATGTCGCCCGGCTCCATCAGGCCAGTGACCTTGCCCCAGACGCCGGCATAGCAGTCCGCCTGCAATTCCACCCGCACCTGCAACGCATTGCCCTGCGCCTCGCCGACGCGGCGCTGCTGGTCGTGGACCTTGCCCAGCGTGCCTTCCAGATCCTGGATATGGTGGCCAACCTCATGCGCGATCACATAGGCCTGCGCGAAATCACCCGGCGCGCCGAAGCGCTGCTTCAGTTCGTCGAAGAAGCTGGTGTCGAGATAGATCTTTTGGTCGTTGGGGCAATAAAATGGCCCCATGGCGGACTGTGCCGCGCCGCAACCCGACGTGCCGCTGGAGGAATAGAAGACCAGCACGGTAGGCTGGTAGGTGCCGCCGGCCTGTTTGAACAACTGGCCCCAGACCCGCTCGGTCGAGCCCAGAACCTTGAGCGACCAGTGCTGAATATCGGTCAGTTCGCCGCTGTCCTTGCTCGCCTGCTGCCCCGAAGGCGAAAGGCCGCCACTGCCCGCGCCCATCATGCTGCCCAGATTGCCAAGGCCACCGAACAGGGCCAGCGCGATCAGCAGCACCACGACCCCGCCGCAGCCAAAGCGGCTGGCGACCATCGGCAGCAGGAAGCCCAGCATCCCGCCACCGCCGCCGCCGAAGCCCAGTCCGCCGCCGCCACCGCGCTGCACTTCGAAATTGCTGCTTTCCTGCTCGTCGTCCAGCCGCATCGCGCTTTGGTCCCCATCTGCCGGGACGATATGTCCCCAACCCCTGCCGAAGCGCGCATGCGCGCAATTCGTTCCGCCTTCGATACTGGCGTCGAAGATTGCCTGCAAGTTGCGCGGATTTAATCCGGGGTAGCCGCCAACGCAGGTGACGAACTGTCATCGAACGCCTATATTGCACTGCATCATGGCCGACAGTGATCCCGTATCCCGTCCCGGTCGCGCAAATGCGGCAATGCCGCTGCCCGATCATGTTGCACTCGTGCTGCAGGGCGGGGGTGCGCTCGGCTCCTTCCAGGCGGGGGTCTATGAGGCGCTCGCCGAGCAGGGGGTCGGCATCGACTGGGTCGCTGGGATTTCGATCGGCGCCATCAACGCGGCGATCATCGCCGGTAATCCGCCGGAGGACCGCTGCGCGAAGCTGACGCAATTCTGGGAACTGGCGAGCGGTAACCTGCCCGCATTCTGGCTGCCCGACAGCGATGAACTGCGTGAACTGGCCCATCTGTCCGCCGCCGCGGCGGTAACGGCGATGGGCGTGCCCGGATTTTTCAAGCCGCATTTCATCCCCCCGATGTTCGCGCCGGAAGGGTCGCAATCGGCTCTGAGCTTCTACGACAGCGGCCCGCTGGTCGAAACGCTTGACAGCCTGGTGGACTGGAAGCTGCTGAATGACGGCCCGGTGCGGGTTTCGATTGGCGCCGTGGATATCGAAAGCGGAAATTTCGAATATTTCGACAATCGCTCCGCATCGGAACGCACCGGCCGGCGCACCCGGATAGACGCCCGGCACATCATGGCGTCGGGCGCGTTGCCGCCCGGATTGCCACCCGTACAGATCGGCGGGCGACATTATTGGGACGGCGGCCTCGTATCCAACACCCCGCTTTCGCACGTGCTGGATCACCAAAGGGGCGACCTGCTGGTGTTTCAGGTCGATCTTTTCCCGGCGCGTGGGCCGATGCAGCAATGCAACTGAACGCAGCTGGTCACC
>JAXHOI010000029.1:0-122115 GCA_034519505.1 Sphingobium sp.
CAGGCTGCCTGAGGAACTGTTCGTCGAATCCTGCCGCAAGCTGGTCGAGATCGATCGCGACTGGATTCCCACTAGCGAGGGCGGCGCGCTTTACCTGCGCCCCTTCATGTTCGCGAGCGAGGCATTTCTGGGCGTGAAGCCGTCCTCCGAATATCTCTATGCCGTGATCGCCTCCTCAGTCGGCGCCTATTTCAAGGGCGGCGCGCCCGCCGTCACCATCTGGGTCAGCCAGCATTATACCCGCGCGGCCCCCGGCGGCACGGGCGAAGCGAAATGCGGCGGCAATTACGCCGCGAGCCTTGCCGCCCAGGCAGAAGCGATCCGCGAGGGCTGCGACCAGGTCGTGTTTCTGGACGCCGCGAACAAGAAATGGATCGAGGAACTGGGCGGGATGAACGTCTTCTTCGTGATGGAGGACGGTTCGCTCGTCACCCCGCCGCTGACCGGCACGATCCTGCCCGGCATCACCCGCGATTCGATCATCACGCTGGCGCGCGAGCAGGGCATGACTGTGCGTGAGGAGTTGTATTCCATCGACCAGTGGCGGGAGGACGCGCAAAGCGGCCGTCTGGTCGAAAGCTTCGCCTGCGGCACAGCGGCGGTGGTGACCCCGATCGGCCGCGTGCGCTCGCCCGATTTCGATTTCACCATCGGCAGCGGCGGACCGGGGCAGACGACGCAGCGTATCCGCAGCCTGCTGGTCGATATTCAGCGCGGCCGCACCGCCGACACCCATGGCTGGATCGAGCGGCTGTTCTGATCGCCGGTTCCGGCACGCGGCGCGGGGCGGGGGCAAGTCGCAAAAGCGATAATTGCCTCTTCCCAGGCGCGGCGAAGCCAGTATAAGGCGCGGCTTCCTGATGGGGCGTAGCCAAGCGGTAAGGCAGCGGTTTTTGGTACCGCCATGCGGAGGTTCGAATCCTCCCGCCCCAGCCAGACATTCTCTGCAACGGCACGCAGCGTGTTCAGGATCGCCGGGCCGAAACTCGCCAGCTGGCATGCGAAACAGGACAGCGTAACGCGTGTCCGCGCACTGGGTCATGCCCCCCGCACCGGCGTTATCATTCCTAGATGACATTGACGATTTTGATCCGTCGCTTTAGCTTTTCTGCCGAGTTTCGCCCAATTTTCATCTGTCGGGCCGATGGCAAGGGGCACCGCAAGTCGTGATCCATCGCATCGTGGAAGCGCGTATCCGCAGTCTTTTCGACGCAATCAATCGCGGCGATTTCGAGCCTGTCCTGAACGGCTTTTCCCGGCGTTTCGAACATGCATTCGTGGGGACGCACGCCTTGGGCGGGGAGCGTCATTCGCTGGCCAGTACGCGCCTTTGGTACGAGCGGCTTTATCGCCTGCTGCCCGATATCCATTTCGCGCTCGATCGCGTTTCGGTGCGCGGCTGGCCGTGGAGCATGCTGGCGATTGCCGAATGGCGGGAATCGAACTCCGGCACGGATGGCGTCGTGACGACAGCGCGCGGCGTACATGTGGTATGGATCAAATGGGGCAAGATGACCCGCCTGTTGATCGTGCCGGAAACGCATGCGCTGCTGGGCACGCTCAACCGCATTCGCGCGACCGGCGTGGAAGAGGCGGGGGCTCCGCCGATCGTGGATTGAGAGGCCTGATGTTGCAGGCCGGGATCAGCGTCCAGACAGTTTCCTGGCGGTCAGCGAAATGGGTGGCGCGCCCGGCAGGATTCGAACCTGCGACCACAAGCTTAGAAGGCATGTGCTCTATCCAGCTGAGCTACGGGCGCACACCTTGAAAAACGCGAGTTTTTCAGCGCGTCGCATCAGAGTGTCTTGCTCGCTGTTCTGCTCCGATGCGCGGTCCCCATGCTACAATGACCCGGCCCTGGTCAACATGACTTTGCCGAAGGGGACGAAGGCCATCGTCCTGCCCGCCGCTGCTGTCAGGGGCGCACGGGCCGGACACGCGCCGACGCTTCGCTGGCCGACCGCGCGGGGCATGATTGCCGGAACTGATCTGATCGACATGGATGATGTCGACATACGGGGCCGCGCCATGGCATAGCCCGCCCGGTGTTTGCGTGCCGTTAGCGAACGGAACACGATAATGAGGGGCGGTCATCATGACGCGAACAATCTGGCTTTTTCTGCGCTTGTTTCAGGCATGGTCATTGATACCTCGTGCTGGACGAGCAAAGTTGCTGAAATTCGCAGGATTTGAGGTAGGTCGAACCGTCCGCATCTATGAGGGCTGCTTCTTCGGATCGCCAAGGGTGCGCTTTGGATCGCGCGTATTCGTCAATGCCCAGTGTTTCTTCGACACCAGCGCGCCCATATCGATCGGCGATGATGTTCATCTGGCGCCGCGCGTTCAGCTTTTCACGAGTACCCATGCAATCGGCCCGTCAAGCCGTCGCGCCGGCCCACTTGAGGTCAAGCCGATCACCATTGGCGCAGGTTGCTGGATCGGTGCAGGGGCCAAGATCCTTCCGGGGGTGACAATCGCGCCGGGGTGCATTGTGGCGGCAGGTGCGGTCGTCAGCAAATCTACCGACCCGGACGGTGTCTATGCAGGCGTTCCCGCCCGCCGGATTTCCGAGATCGAACAGGGCGCCCATTGATCGAGAATGGCCATTTCGCTTGCCCTTTGGGATTCGCTCCAGCGGTGATGCAGCCTCCCCAATTGCATTGACCGCAAAGCAGGATATGCAGGAAGGCGCATGTCCAGCGATCTCGACTTTCCGCCCGCGTCCTTCCCCTCGCCACCCGGTGCGGACGGCCATGTTCAGGCGGTCGACGCCAATGCGCTGGGCAGCCGGCCGCTGCGTTATTACGACTTTGCGATGGCGGCATTCGTCACCATCCTGCTGCTGTCGAACCTGATCGGCGCGGCGAAGCTCAGCATCGTCAACGGCTTCGTGTTCGGTGCGGGCATCCTGTTCTTCCCCATCGGCTATGTGCTGGGCGACGTCCTGACGGAGGTGTATGGCTATGCCCGCGCGCGCCGCTGCGTCTGGGTCGGCTTCTTCGCGATGCTGTTCATGGCGGTGATGAGCGCTGTGGTGGTCGCCATGCCGCCCTTTGCCGAGTGGGGCTGCGCGGCGAGCGCCGACCCGATGTTCGCCGCCGTGGTGAAGGGCAGCAACGCGGGCGCGGTCTGCCAGTCGACCTATGTCTCGGTATTCGGCAGCACCTGGCGCATCGTCGCCGCCTCCATCATCGCGTTCTGGGCGGGTGAGTTCGTCAATTCCTATGTGCTGGCCCGCATGAAGCTGTGGACCGGCGGGCGTCACCTTTGGATGCGGACCATCGGCTCCACCATCTTTGGCGAGGGCGTCGACAGCCTGATCTTCTACCCGCTCGCCTTCTGGGGCGTGTGGGGCGGGCGGCAGGTGCTGACCGTCATGGTCACCAACTGGGGGCTGAAGGTGCTGTGGGAAGTGGTGCTGACCCCGCTCACCTATGTGATTGTCGGTTGGCTGAAGCGTCGCGAGGGGCTGGACGTTTTTGACAAGGGCACGGATTTCACGCCGTTCCGCACGCGCCTTTGATGCCGCCGCCGCGATGAAGCTGGTCGACATCGCCAGCCTGTGGGGCGGCACGAAACAGGCGCTGGGGCGGGCGATGGACCTGTCGCAGGATGCGCTGCACATCCATGTGGGCGTGCTGATCTTCCTGGTCGCGGCGGGGGCAATGGTGCGCCTGCGCCGGTCGGTGCTGTGGGCCTGGCTGTTCCTGCTCATGGTGGAATGCGGCAATGAGTTCATCGACCTGAACCAGCGGTTCGGCAGCCCGGAAAGCAACTGGCCGGCCTCTCGCCACGACATCTGGAACACCATGCTGCTGCCCAGCGCGATCGCGGCCTATCTCTGGTGGCGCGAGCGCCATCGGCGCGGCGACGCCCGCTAATCGCGGCATCGGGGAAGGGGCCGTAACGCCATGGCGCGCAGGAAACGCTATCTGACCGCAACGATGCCGGACGGCTATGTGAAGACCATCGGTCCCACGTCGGATCCCTTCACCCATTACTGGCGGATCGTCGCTGAGCTGGAAAACGGCAAGACGGAAGTGTTCTGGGGCCATGCCAAGTCGCTGGCCGACGCCCGGCGAAAGGAAGGCGCGACAAAGGAAGCGGCAAGGATGCGCGGCTGGCGCAGCTATGCGTTCGAGGTGGTGGAACTGACCGAAACCCCGGCCTGACGAGTCGGCAAGCGACGGGGTAGGGGCGGCGCGGGGCCGCCCGGCCCCTTAAGCCTGCGCGGGCAGGTCGATCGGGCGCTGACCCACGACCGAAAGGTCATAGCCGTCGAGCGCGATCAGGCTGTGCTGCGTATTGCTGAGCAGGATCATGTCATGCACACCCAGGTCCGCCAGGATCTGCGCGCCCACGCCATAATCGCGCAACTCGTCCATCTCCACCTTCGCCCCGGCATGATATTTCAGCATGCTGGACAGGAATTCGCTGGAGGGTTGATTGATCAGCATGACGATCAGGCCAGCGCCTTCCTGCGCGATGACTTCCATCGATGCGGACAGCAGGCCGGACCGCTTGCCTATCGCGCCATAGACATCGTCCAGCGGCGACAGCTGATGCATGCGCACCAGCGTGGGCTGATCGGGAACGACCTGCCCCTTTTGCAGCACCAGCTGTTCGGTCTGAGTCGCGCGGTTATAGAAGCTCATCGCCTTCCACTCGCCGCCCCAACGGCTGTGGAACGTCGTTTCCGCGCGCCGTTCGACCAGATGGTCGTGCCGACGGCGATAGGCGATCAGGTCGCGGATCGTGCCGATCTTCATCCCGTGCTTGCGCGCGAAGGGGATCAGGTCGTCCAGCCGGGCCATGGTTCCGTCATCCTTCATGATCTCGCAGATCACGCCGGACGGGTTGAGGCCGGCCAGGCGCGCGACGTCCACCGCCGCTTCGGTGTGGCCCGTGCGCACCAGCACGCCGCCGTCGCGCGCGACCAGCGGGAACACATGTCCCGGCGTCACGATGTCGCTGCGCCCCTTGCTGCCGTCGATCGCCACGGACACGGTGCGGGCGCGGTCCGCCGCCGAAATGCCGGTGGTCACGCCCTCGCGCGCCTCGATCGACACGGTGAAGGCGGTTTCGTGCCGGGTGCCGTTGTTGCGGCTCATCAGGTCGAGGCCCAGCGCATCGACCCGCGCCTTGGTCAGGGCAAGGCAGATCAGGCCACGGCCATGGGTCGCCATGAAATTGATCGCGTCGGGGGTCGCCATCTGCGCCGGGATGACCAGATCGCCTTCATTCTCGCGATCCTCGTCATCGACCAGGATGAACATGCGGCCATTGCGCGCTTCGTTGATGATTTCCTCTGGCGAGGCGAGCGCGGTGCCGCCCTCGCGCTTGAGCAGATAGGCTTCCAGCTTGCCCAGCGTGTCGGCGGTCGGGTTCCAGTCCTCATCGCCCAGCTTGCGCAGGCTGTTGGCATGAAGGCCCGCGGCACGGGCCAGACCCGAACGGGACATGCCGCCATCGGTCACCAGATCGCGCAGCGTGGAAAAAAGGGCAGAGGACATCGGACGACTCCGAAAGAGCGGATATTGGCCGCTATGTCGTCCCGAAATGTGAAGATTGCAAGCGAATGTCACATTAAAATGTGAAACCCAAGACTTTGTGGCGCTCAGGCGCGCTCCAGCAATCCCTCGACCAGGCCCTCGAACAGCGCCCGGCCGTCCTGGTTACCATGCGCCTTCTCGATCACCCGCTCGGGGTGTGGCATCATGCCCAGCACATTGCCCGTTTGGTTGATGATCCCTGCGATGTTGCGGGCGGAACCGTTGACCGCCTCGGCATAGCGGAACGCGACGCGGCCTTCGCCCTCCAGCCGGTCCAGCGTGGCGGCGTCGGCGAAATAATTGCCGTCATGATGGGCGACCGGGATGCGGATCGACTGCCCGGCGGAATAGCGGCTGGTAAAGGCGGACTGGCTGTTTTCGACCGTCAGCGTCACGTCGCGGCACACGAACGCCATGCCCGCATTGCGCATCAGCGCGCCGGGCAGCAGGCCGGTTTCGGTCAGCACCTGAAAGCCGTTGCAGATGCCGAGCACGAAGGTGCCCCGGCTCGCCGCCTGCGCCACCGCGCGCATGACCGGCGATTGCGCCGCCATCGCGCCCGAACGCAGATAATCGCCATAGGAAAAGCCGCCAGGTACGCCGATCAGGTCATAGTCGGCGGCAAGCTCCGTTTCGCGGTGCCAGACCATGTCGGGTTTGCTGCCCGACACATTCTCGATCGCCACGGCCAGGTCGCGGTCGCAGTTGCTGCCGGGAAAGACGACGACCGCGCTCTTCATGGCTCAGCCCACCTTTTCGATGCGGTAATTTTCCATGACCGTGTTGGCCAGGAGCTTCGCGCACATCGCGTCGATGTCGGCGTCGCTGGTGCCGTCGGCCAGGTCCAGTTCGATCAGCTTGCCAGCGCGCACGTCGTTGACGCCGGCAAAGCCCAGTCCTTCCAGCGCGTGATGGATCGCCTTGCCCTGGGGGTCGAGAACGCCGTTTTTCAGGGTGACCAGAATACGGGCCTTCATGGGTGGCTGACTCCGAAATTAGGGCTGACCGCGCCCCCCTAGAGGCGCGGGCGCGCGGGGGCAAGACTTATCCATTTGTTAATTGCGCGTGGGATAGACAGCGACTCGTTAATGCGCCGGAATTGCCTCTGCAAAAATGGGCAGGCCGGCGCGATGGTCGCATGGGGACCATGTGGGGTGGTGCTATGTCGAGTTTGGCGCTTGCGATGGCGATCGGGCTGATCGCCTGGGGCAATGAGATCGTCGGATACGACGATCCGCACGGAAAGGTGCAGCTGGCGTTGATCGCCATATTCTGCGTCGGCCTGCTGATCGGTTATCGATCGAAGGCGGCGGGCTGAACCAAAAGCGTTAGGGCGGCCCGAAACGCCCGCACCCCGATGAAGGGGCGCGGGCGATTGCGCGTTGCCTAGCTGCCCCGCTTCTTGCGATGCGTGTCGAGGTCGAGGACGGTCGTGTCCCCGCCTTCGGGCAGCAGGCCCAGCCGACGGGCCACTTCCTGATAGGCTTCCACCTCGCCGCCCAGGTCGCGGCGGAAACGGTCCTTGTCCAGCTTCTCGCCGGTGGTGATGTCCCACAGGCGGCAACCGTCCGGGCTGATTTCGTCGGCCAGGATCAGGCGGCTGAATTCGCCGTCCCACAAGCGGCCGAATTCCAGCTTGAAATCGATCAGGCGGATGCCGATCGCCGCGAACATGCCGCACATGAAATCGTTGATGCGGATCGCCATGTCGGCGATGTCGTGCATCTCTTCCTGGCTGGCCCAGCCGAAGCAGGCGATATGCTCTTCGGCAACCAGCGGGTCGCCCAGCGCGTCGTCCTTCAGGCAATATTCGATCAGCGTCCGGGGCAGCTGCGTGCCTTCCTCGATCCCCAGCCGCTTGCTGAGCGATCCGGCCGCGACGTTGCGCACGATGACTTCCAGAGGCACGATCTCCACCTGCCGCACCAGCTGCTCGCGCATGTTCAGGCGGCGGATGAAGTGGGTGGGCACGCCGATATGGCCCAGCAGCGTGAAGATATGCTCGGAAATGCGATTGTTCAGCACGCCCTTGCCGTTGATCGTGCCTTTCTTCTGGGCATTGAACGCGGTCGCGTCGTCCTTGAAATACTGGATCAGCGTGCCGGGCTCGGGCCCTTCATACAGGATCTTGGCCTTGCCTTCGTAGATCTGGCGGCGGCGGACCATGGCGTCGGCTTTCCGGCTGCGGGCGGGGCGGCATCCGGTGGGGAAGGCCGCCTCGCGCGATGAAAAGAATAACCCCGGCAACGCGAATCGTCAGGGATCTGCGGTCGCCGGGGCTGGTTTCGGATGGCCCATAAGACAAAGCGGCCCGCTGCGCAATCATGGCCGTCCCGCAAAGGATTGGGGGATGGGGCGGGCATGGCGCAGGCGGGCCTAGAAGGTGGCGACGAAGGGACGCCGCCCCTGGGGTCGGATGTGCGGGCAGCGGCGCTGTGCGCGATGAAGTGGGCAGTTGCGGGAAGCGGGCGCTCAGCGTTGCGGCCCGTCGTCCCATGGCGCGCGCCAGTGGATGCGGTGCAGCGCTGAGAAGGCGGCGCGTGCGTCCGCGATGATCTGCGCCAGCGCGCCGTTCATGTCGCGATGGTGACGCACCCAGATGTGCGACTGGTAGATGTCTGGCATGTCGATCCTCCTGCATTCGATAAGCCGTCACGGTTTGGACAGATGGAGAAATGCCCGCTTTTACTCCGCATATCCAACAAAAGGCTGGACCGGATATATAAGCTGTGCTTGTGTAAAGCGGTGAGCCAGCCGCTGCCGCCCATGTCCGCCATCCGCGTGTTCGAAGCCGCCGCTCGGCGCGAGAACTTCACCGCCGCCGCGCAGGAACTGGGCATGACGCAGGCGGCCGTCAGCTATCAGATCAAATTGCTGGAGGAGCGGCTGGGCTTCAGCCTGTTTCAGCGCGCGGGCCGCCGCGTGGCGCTGACCGACAAGGGCCGGCTGCTCGCCCCCGCCGTCATCCGGGCGTTCGACGATCTGCGCGCCGGTTTCCGCGCCGTGGCGGAGGATGACGGCGCGGTGCTGACCATCAGCACGACCAACAGCTTCGCCAACCTCTGGCTCGCGCCCCGGCTGGGCGGGTTTCAGCTGCGCCAGCCCGGACTTGCGGTGCGCCTGCGCGCCAATGACGATGTGGTCGACCTGGCGCGCGACGGCGTTGACCTCGCGATCCGGGGTGGCATGGGGCACTGGCCGGGGCTGGAGGCGCGGCGGCTGTTCAACAACCGCATCGCGCCGCTGTGCAGCCCCGCCTTTCTGGAACGGCACGGGCCGGCGGCCGATGCCCGCGCGCTGCGCGAATGGCCGCGCCTGTCGCCGCAGGACAGCTGGTGGGATTACTGGTTCGACCATATGGGCGTGGACGCCGACCCTTCGCCGGGCCGGGCGCAGATCGCGCTCGACAGTCAGGTGATGGAGGGGCGGGCGGCGATCGCCGGGCAGGGTGTGGCCATCCTCAACAGCTATTTCTGGAAGGCGGAGATCGAGGCCGGGCTGCTGGTCGAGCCGGTGCCTAGCTATGTCGTGGAGAAGGTGAGTTACTGGCTGGTGCATCCGCCGCACGCCCGCACCACGCCCAAGGTGAAGGCGTTTCGCGACTGGATCATTGCGGAACTGGCGCAGGAACTGGCGCGCGACCCGCAGCACCGCTTCCTGCCCGCCGAGCCGGAAGCATAAGCGATGTGGCCAAAGATCGCCGCCTATCTGCTGGTCATCAACCTCGCCACTTTCATCGCCTTCGCCCATGATAAGCAGCGCGCGCGGCAGGGCGGCTGGCGGGTGCGGGAGGACAATCTTCTGGGCCTGGCGCTGATCGGCGGGTCGATCGGCGCGGTGCTGGGGCAGCAACTGTTGCGGCACAAGAGCGCCAAGCAATCCTTCCGCACGGCGTTGCAGGTGATCATCATGATCCAGATCGGGCTGCTGATCGGCTTCACGATCCTGTGAGCGGCTCCATGCGCGCCGGGTGATCCGCCCACGCGATCAAAAAGGGAACGGATGGTAACAGCCCCCTCGCAAAAGCCGTTTCGGCCTGCTAACCGTTCGGCCCATGCCTGATCCCGCCGATCCCGTCGATCCGTTCGACGCCATCAAGGACCATCCGTTCGACGAAGCGCTTTCGCAGCGTTACCTTGTCTATGCGCTCTCGACGATTACCGCGCGTTCGCTGCCCGACCTGCGCGACGGGTTGAAGCCGGTGCACCGCCGCCTGCTCTGGGCGATGCGGCAATTGCGCATGGAGCCGGCGGGCGCGGCGCCCGACGTGCTGGTCGCCAATCCCGCGCGCAATTCCACGCCCTACAAGAAATGCGCCCGCGTGGTGGGCGACGTCATCGGCAAATATCACCCGCATGGCGACGCATCGGTCTATGACGCGATGGTGCGGCTGGCGCAGGATTTCTCGCTGCGCACTCCGCTGGTCGAGGGGCAGGGGAATTTCGGCAATATCGATGGCGATGGCGCGGCGGCCATGCGCTATACCGAATGCCGCCTGACGCAGCCGGCCGCCGACCTGATGGCCGGGCTGGACGAGGGCACCGTCGATTTCAAGCCGACCTACAACGGTGAGGAGGAAGAGCCGGAGGTTTTTCCGGGCCTGTTCCCCAATCTGCTGGCCAACGGGTCGAGCGGCATTGCCGTGGGCATGGCGACCAGCATCCCACCGCACAATGTGGGCGAGCTGATCGACGCGGCGCACCTCCTGATCGACAGCCCGCAGGCGAGCCATGAGGAGCTGATGGCGCTGGTGCGCGGGCCGGATTTCCCCACCGGCGGCCTGCTGGTCGACGGCGCGGCGACGATTTCGGAGGCCTATCGTACCGGACGCGGCTCCATGCGGGTGCGCGCGCGCTTTGCCGACGAACCGGAAAAGGGGCAGGGGGCGGGCACCTGGCAACTGGTCGTCACGCAAATTCCCTATCAGGTGCAGAAGGGCAAGCTGATCGAGCAGATCGCGCAGATCATCGCCGACAAGAAGCTGCCCATCCTTGAGGATGTGCGCGACGAAAGCGACGAGCAACTGCGCATCGTGCTGGTGCCCAAGAGCCGCAATGTCGATCCCGATGTGCTGAAGGAAAGCCTCTATCGCCTTTCCGACCTCGAAACGCGCTTTCCGCTGAACCTCAACGTCCTCGACGCCAGCCGTACGCCGCGCGTCATGGGCCTGGGCGAAGTGCTGACCGAGTGGCTGAAGCACCAGATCGACGTGTTGCTGCGGCGCGCGCGGCACCGGCTGGACAAGATCGCCGCGCGGCTGGAACTGCTCGACGGTTTCATCATTGCTTATCTGAACCTTGACCGGGTGATCCAGATCATCCGCACGGAGGATGAGCCAAAGCCGGTGATGATGGAGGAATTCCAGCTGACCGACCGGCAGGCGGAGGCGATCCTGAACATGCGGCTGCGCTCGCTGCGCAAGCTGGAGGAGATGGAGCTGCGCCGCGAGCATGACGCGCTGCTCAAGGAAAAGGACGAGCTGGAAAAGCTGATCGAAAGCCCGGCGCGCCAGCGCACCCGGCTGAAACGCGACCTGTCGGACCTGCGCAAGCGCTATGCCGCCGATGTGCGCCGCACCGACCTGAAGGAAGCGGGCGCGCCCCGCGACATCCCGCTCGAAGCGATGATCGAGCGCGAGCCGGTGACGGTGATCCTCTCCCAACGCGGCTGGATCCGCGCGATGAAGGGGCATGTCGACGACGCAACGGTCGCGGGTGTCAAATATCGCGAGGGCGACGGGCCATGGGGCCGTCCGCTGCGCATCCAGACCACGGACAAGATGCTGCTCTTCGCGTCGGACGGGCGCGTCTATACGCTGGGGGCGGACAAGCTGCCGGGCGGACGCGGCTTTGGCGAGCCGGTGCGGTTGATGATCGACCTGGCCAATGAGACGGAGATCATCGACCTCTTGCCGGTGCGCACGGGGGACAAGCTGATCCTGGCCAGTTCCGATGGCAAGGGCTTCGTCGCGGACGCGCGGGAAATCGTGGCGGAAACGCGCAAGGGCCGGCAACTGGTCAACCTGCGCACCGGGGCAAGGCTGCACGCGGTGCGCGCCATCCCGCGCGCGCAGGGCGATGTGCCGGGTGCAGACCATATCGCGGTGATCGGGGACAACCGCAAGCTGCTGGTCTTCGCGATCAACGAACTGCCCGAAATGACGCGGGGGCAGGGCGTCACCATCCAGAAATATCGCGACGGCGGCCTGTCCGACGTGATGGCGTTCCGTCTGGCCGACGGGCTTAGCTGGACGATGGGCGGGGACAGCGGGCGCACGCGCACGGAAAGCGATCTGGAACCCTGGCGCGGGCATCGCGGCGGGACGGGGCGTTTGCCGCCCAATGGCTTTCCCCGCAATAACCGCTTTAACTGAAGCAGTTATACCAATGTCTTATTCGGAACGGGTCCGAAGCGACAACCAAAGCCGGGAATTTTCAGCAAAAATTTAACGGTTACTGTCAATGTTCCATCATATGACAGTCGCGCGACCGCGAAAATGGAACGTGGCGAAAGCCGGAAACGACACGGGGTTTACCACCGTGCCGACCGAGCCGCCATGTCCGGACTGGCTCGCGCGTCTGCCGCTGGCCGCCGCGGTCCTGCATGTGCGGGGCGAGCGGGTCAGCGTGGTCAAGGCGAACCCGATGTTCGCCACCAAGATGCTCTCCGACCTCGATTTCCGGTTAAGCCGCGAAGCGACCGCGACCGAGACGATCGCCCAGTTCGCGGCGGAAAACCGGGATTCGCGCAGCTTCGAAATCCAGCTGGAAAGCCCGATCGGGCCGCAGCATATGAGCTGTTCGCTGGGTCGGCTCGAACCGGCATCGGATGGCACCCACCGCATCCTGATCACGGCGATCGATCGCACGACCGAGCGACTGACCGAGCGGAATTTCCGCCGCGAACTGCTGTCGGACAGTTTGACGGCGCTGCCCAATCGCAGCGGCTTTGGCGAGGATGTCGAGGAACTGCTGGCCGGTGGCGGCGGCACGGCCCCGATCAAGGCATTCGCGATTCTGTCCGTCGACCTCACCCGCTTTTCCCGCATCAACGAATCGCTCGGCGGGCTGGCGGGGGATGAAGTGATCATCACCGTGGCACGCCGGCTGAAATCCGCGCTGCGCCAGGGCGACATCCTCGGCCGCATCGGCGGCAATGAATTTGCGATCTTCGCGCGCATCAACAACGGCTTGTCGGACGCTCTTCACATCGTGCAGCGCGTGAACGAGGCGCTGGTCGGCCCGGTGCGGCTGACCGACCTGCAAATCGGTGTCGATTGCGCCATCGGCTGCGCCCTGTCGGGTCCGGGAGACGACGGCGAAACCG
The DNA here is from genome assembly GCA_034519505.1 of Sphingobium sp. Lineage (GTDB taxonomy): Bacteria > Pseudomonadota > Alphaproteobacteria > Sphingomonadales > Sphingomonadaceae > Sphingobium. Next base: position 12,879 of record JAXHOI010000029.1, read on the forward strand.
TCCTGCGCCAGGCGCAGGCGGCGGTGCGGCTGGCCAAGCGCACGGGCAAGCTGGAAATCTATCGCCCCAGCGTGCTGAAGGAAGTGCATCGGCGCTTCACGCTGGAAAGCCGCCTGCGCGACGCATTGTCGGCCGGCGCGCTGGAACTCTCGTTCCAGCCGATCCATGACCTGAAAAGCGGCGCGGTGGCGGGTTTCGAGGCGCTGGCACGCTGGAACGACCCGGAACTGGGCAGCATATCGCCGGTCGAATTCATTCCGATTGCCGAGGAATCGGGCCTTATCATGCCGCTGGGCCGCTGGGCGATGTATGAAGCGGCGCAGACGCTGGTGCGGTGGGACGCGCAAGTCGGTCGCCCGCTGCCGATCAGCGTCAACGTCAACCTCTCCCCCATTCAGATGGCGCGCGACGACGTGCCGACCATCGTGGAAGAGGCGCTGCGCTATTCCGGCCTGTCGGGCCATCGGCTGTGCGTCGAACTGACCGAAAGCGCGATCGTGGCCGATCCGGACAAGGCGCGGCAGGTGCTGAACGCGCTGAAGGGTTTCGACGTCACCATCGCGATGGACGATTTCGGCACCGGCTATTCCAACCTCGCCAGCTTGCAACGTCTGCCGATCGACATCCTGAAAATCGACCGAAGTTTCATCACCAATATGCTGGAAGACAAGGACAAGCAGTCGCTGGTCCGCGCCATTCTGGGCCTTGCCGAATCGCTGCACCTGTCGACCACGGCAGAGGGGATCGAAAATCAGGCGCTGGCCGATGTGCTGTGCGCACTCGGCTGCGCAAAGGGCCAGGGCTTCTACTACGCGAAGCCGATGACGCCGGATGAGGCGCTAAGCTACTGGCTGGCGCGCGGCAACGTCGACACGATCTGAGCGGCCAGCGCCCTGGTCGCCTCTGCGTCGGGGAAGCCCGCCGCGATCCACGCATCCTCCACCGCCCGCAATGTCCGGGCGACCTCCGGCCCCTTGGCCACCCCCATGCCGACCAGCACGCCGCCGCCGATGGGCAGTTGCGGCGGCATCCAGTCGATGATCGTTCCCGCTTCGCGCGCATCGGCGTCGTCGCGGAGCAGCAGCAGGTCCGCCGCGCCCTCCGCGCCCAGGCGATAGGCAAGGGCGCGGGCATGGGGCGCATCGGGCGCGGGGGAGAGCGCGGTCGCGATCCGCTTGCGCGCCTTGATCGACAGTTTCAGCCGCGCCGCCACCGCTTCGCCGACCCGCGCGTCGGGCGGCAGCAGCGCGGCCAGCCGGCGCAGCGGCGCGCCCTCGACACCGGCAAGCGCTTCCCGCGCGACCAGCCGGCGCAGGCGCGCGGCACCGTCTGCGTCCACTTCCGGCACGATCGCCGCGAAAATGCCGCCCGCAACCATCAGGTCGACCGCGCGGCACGGATCGGCAGCGCCGAGGAGCTTCAGCAATTCGTCGGCCACCCGCTCGCGCGAGAGGGACTTCTGCGTCGCGGCCAGATCGATGCAGGCGGCCATCGCCGCCTCGTCCGGCTCGGCCCCGCCAAAGCGTGCGAAGAAGCGGAAATGGCGCAGGATGCGCAGATGATCTTCCAATATGCGCGCGCGCGGATCGCCGATGAACCGCACGCGCCGGTCGGCAAGGTCGGCCAGCCCGCCGAAATAATCATGCACCCGCCCGCTCGCCGCTTCGGCATAGAGCGCGTTCATGGTGAAATCGCGCCGGGCCGCGTCCTCTTCCCAGCATTGCGCGAAAGCGACAGTCGCGCGCCGCCCGTCGGTCGCCACGTCGCGCCGCAGGGTCGTCACCTCCACCGGCCATCCGTCCAGCACGGCGGTGACGGTGCCGTGCGCGATGCCGGTCGGCACGGCGCGAATGCCCGCGCGCTTCAGCCGGTCGATCACGACGTCGGGCTGATGCCGGGTCGCGACATCCACATCCTTCACCGCGACGCCCAGCAGCGTGTCGCGCACTGCGCCGCCCACGAAGCGCGCCTCTTCGTCGCCCCCCAGAACATCGATTAGCGCAGCAAGGTCGGCGCGCGCGCGCCAGGGAGCGTCAGGCAACAGGATCGTCATAGCCCAGTCGATAGGAAAGATTGGTCAGAATGGCGGCGGTGATGCCCCATATGCGCCGGTCCTGCCAGTTGATTTCCACGAAGTTGGTCGGCCGGTCGTCCCAGGTCATCGTGCGGCGCTGATGATTTTCCGGGGACAGCGCGAAGGAAAGGGGCACTTCGAACCAGTCCTCCACCTCGCCCGCACGGGCGCGCAGCGGCAGGTCGGGCGGGACGACGCCGATGACGGGAATGATGTCGAACCCGGTGAAGGTCTGGAACCGGTCGCTGGTCCCCACCACCTCCACCTTGCTGGGGGGCAGGGCGATTTCCTCCTGCGCCTCGCGCAGGGCGGCGGCGATTTCGTCGCTGTCGTCGGCGTCGACGCGGCCGCCGGGAAAGGCGACCTGCCCGGCATGTTTGCGCAGCGACGCGGAACGCTGCGTCAGAATGAGGCCGGGTTCGGGCCGGTCGGTAATGGCCACCAGCACGGCGGCATGGTGCATCTCTATCGCCGGATCCAGCCGCGGGTCGCGCACCCGCCCCATGGGCAGGTCGCCACGCGCATGGGCTCGGCCGCCAGCGCCCGCCGCAACGTCGTCGCCAGGCTCATGGGCGGGTCGTCATCCGGCAGGGGTCAGGGAAAAGCGCGCGCCGCGGCTCCACAGCGCGATGTCGCCTTCGTCGCCGCCTTCTTCCAGCGCCCAGTTGACCAGTTCGTAATAGACGCTGCGCGCGATCAGCGCCTCCAGCCCGTCGCGCACGCGCACATAGGGGTGGGGGCCATCGTCCATTTCGCGCACCTGCAATGGATGGTCGGCATCCGCCACCACCAGATCGCCGGTGTTCAGGCGAAAGGCGAGTTCGCGCGCTTCGCCTTCGCCCGCGCTTTTCACTTCCACCGCCACGAAAGGGGCGTCGTCCACGTCGATGTCGAGCTTTTCGACCGGCGTCACCAGCACGAAACGGCCATCCGCCTCCCGCCGCAGGATGGTCGAAAACAGGCGCACCATTTCCTTGCGCCCGATCGGCGATCCCTGATGAAACCAGGTGCCGTCGCGCGCGATGCGCATGTCGCTATGGCCGCAATGATCGGGGTTCCACTGGGCAACGGGGGGCAGCTTCTTTTCCTCCACCAGCCGCGCGATGTCGGCGAGCGAGAGGGTGTCGAGATCGGGCAGGGCTTCCATCGGCATGACCGCAAGATAGGCATGGACGCGCGACTTGGCAAAGCCCCGCGCGGCAATGCGTCCTGTCAGCTTGCCTGGCGGTAGGCGGCCGATGCGCCGCGAGGACCGAGCGTCCCGCGTGCGGGAAGCGCGATCGCGCGGCCAAGCCGGTGGACCAGCAGCCGGTGGCGTTCGACCGGGCCGGGCACGTCCCACTCCCCGGTGCCCTCTGCGGTAAAGCCCCAGAAGCGGCCATAATAGTCCGGGTCGCCGATCATCATCAGCGGGTCGGCGCCGATGGCATGGGCGCGATCCATCACCGCGTCCATCAGCGCGCGGCCATGGCCAGTCCCCTGATGCGCGGGATCGACGGCGACCGGGCCGACCATCACCAGCGGATGGGAAACGCCGCGCGTATCGGTCAGCGCGACGGGCCAGCTTTGCAGCGTGCCGATCAGCGCGCCGTCGTCTGCCAGCAGGGCGAGGCTCAGCTCCGGCAATTCGCGCATGCCCGTGCGGATGCGATAGGCCGTCCGCCCGAAACGGTCGCGACCGAACGCGGCGTCGAGCAGTGCCTCGACGGCGTCATGGCCGATCTCGCTTAAAGGGACGATGCGCATTGTTCTTGCCGTTCCGCGACAGTCCGGGCAATAGCGCCCGGAGCGGCGCGCTTTAGCGCCTTCGGGGTAAATGAAAAGCGTTTCTTTGACCATGAACGGCTCCCAAAGTGACGGGCAAATGTGCCTTTACGATGCGGACTGGGCACCCAGCCCGCGCCGCGTGCGCTTCTTCCTGGCCGAAAAGGGCGTGCAAATTCCGGTCCGCAAGGTGAACCTGCGCGGGGGCGAACATGGCGCGCCGGATTTCCTGGCGATCAGCCCGCGCGGCACATTGCCCGCATTGGTGCTGGAGGACGGCACCGTGCTGGACGACAGCAACGCGATCTGCCGCTATATTGAGGCGCTGTATCCGGAACCGCCTTTATTCGGTTCCAATCCCACGGAAATCGGCCTGATCGAAGCATGGCTGCGGCGGATCGACGCGGAATGCTATCAGGCCGTTGTCATGCGTTATCGCAACGGCCAGCCCGCCTTTGCCGCCAATCCGGTGACCGGCATCTGGCCCGTGCGGATGCCGCAACTGCCCGAACTGGTCGCGCGCGGCGCGATGATGTGGGACGTGTTCATGGACTTTCTGGAAAGCCGGATGGGCACGCGGGAATGGATCGCGACGGACAGCTTCAGCTATGCCGACATCTATGCCCTGTGCGCGATCGATTTCGGCGTCGCGACGAAGCTGGACATCGGGGAGCGCCCGGCGATTCGCGCTTGGCACGCCCGCATGGCGGAGCGTCCGGGAGCCAGCGCATGAGCGCATTGCCGCCGCTGCCGCCGGGCGAGGATTATCTGCGGCTGGAGGTGGAGGGGCTGGACGTCGACGTCCTCACCGGCATCTATTCGGAAGAAACGCATCTGGCCCAGCCGCTGCGCATCAGCGTACGCGCGATGTTGAAGATGGCGGATCATTACCGGCCTGATACTCCGCTCAGCGCGTCGAAAAACTACATGGACCTGAAACACGCGGCGACCGATGCGATCCCGAAGGATCGGCATTTCACGCTGATCGAGGCGGTGGCCGAGCATATCATCGACACCGTGCTGATGCAGGACGCAAAGGTCGTCCATGTCGAGGTGAAGATCGTCAAGCTGGCGCTGACCGAGCGGAGCGAGGAAATCGGCATCACCATGGGCCGCTGGCGCCGATAACGGGCGTGCGCTGGCACCCGTGGGCTGGCGCGTCAGTCCTGCTGGCGCAGGGCGTCGAACAGCGAATTGACTTTCGACGTGTCGGCCATGGCGGCGAAGCTGCTGCGCGTCCGGTCGGTCCATCCGCGCGCCTCCCGCTCCTCCGCGCTCATCGCGTCATAGGCGGTGGCAAGGCTTTTACCATAGCTGGCGAGGCTGGCGATGTTCATGCCCCCGGAAATCGCCGACAGCAGCGTCGCCTTCTCCCGCCCCTTCAATTCCGCGCGGGTGGCGGTGATTTCGGCGGCGCTGAAATCGTGGCTGCGGTTGAGCGCGATCGCGGCGAGCGCGCGGCCCGACAGTTTCGAAAGGTCGGGGCGGGGCGCGCCGGCGGCATATTGCGTATCCAGCGCGGCGCGGGTTTCTCTGGTCAGTGCCGCGAAATCCTTCGCCCCGTCGGCCTTTTCGGCGGCGGCAAGTTGCGCGGCGGCAGAGATGCTGGCGGAAGAACCCGCGTCGGCGGTGCTGCCCTTATCCCCCTCCTTCGCCTTGGCCAGCGCCGCTTCGATGGTCGCGCTGACCGAGGAGCTGCCATAGGCCGCGCCCGCACCCGACGCGCTGTTGGACAGGATGGAGAGCAGGGACATCGGCACTTCCTTCGCAAGATAAAGGAAAGGTAAAGCGCAAAGGTTAACGCTTTCTGCCGCTTGGGACCGTTCGTTTCGGCGCAAGCGCATGGACGGACCCGGAACCGGCGGCAAAGGGGTGCCGTTCCCTTCCCGTGACGACCGAGCGCCCCCTCTCGATGCCCACCGAAGCACTGACCCCGCGCCATTCGGATGCCATCGCCGCCGCACGTGTCATCTGCATCATGGGCATCGTCTATGTCCACGCATGGACCGGAGCGACCGGCGAGATACTGGCGCAGCAGGCGCAAAGCGGACAGTCCATCCTGCGCTGGGCGATGATGGAGGGGCTGGGGCGCAGCGCAGTGCCGCTATTGGGCCTGATTTCCGGCTGGCTGGTGGCGGGTAGCGCGCTGCGCCGCGGCTATGGCGCGTTCGTTGCGGGCAAGGCGCGGGCGATCCTGCTGCCCATGCTGGCGTGGAACGCCATCGCGATCCTGGTCATCTGGGCGGCGGTGCGGGCGTTCGGGCTTCAGGCGCCCACGCCCCACAGCCTGGAATGGGTCGCGCAGGAAATGTTCAGCCTGACCCGCGCCAACGACATCAATGTGCAGATGGGTTTCCTGCGCGACCTGTTCCTCTGTATGCTGGCCGCGCCGCTGCTGGTGCGCCTGCCGCGATGGGCGCTGGCGCTCAGCATCGCGCTGGCCGCGACATGGGTGGTAAGCCAATGGTTCTTCCCCTTGCTGCTGCGACCGCAGATCGCCTTGTTCTTCCTGATCGGCATTGCCGGGCGGCGGGCGATGCTGGGTGAGCGGGTGGCGCGCTGGCCCGTTCCATTCCTCGCCGTTCCGTTCCTGCTGCTGGCCGCCTTTCGCATGTGGCTGCCAATCTGGGGCATGGACTGGATGGTGGCGCACGCGCAGATGGCGGCGGGCGCGGAACTGGCGCTGCGGCTGTGCGCTGCGGCCCTGTTCTGGCGGAGCGCATGGGCGCTGGCGGCGGGCCGCGCGATGCCGCTGCTGCGCCGGGTCGAGCCGTTCATGTTCCTGATGTTCTGTTGCCACCTGATCCTGATCTGGCTGGCCGGGCCGGCGATCGGGCGGCTGACCGGGCCGATCGGCAGCCCATGGTGGCCCGCCTATTTCCTGGTCCAGCCGCTGCTCGCGCTGGGCGGGGCGGTGCTGCTGGGCCGCATGCTGCTGGCCATCCACCCCGCCACCGCCGCGATATTGAGCGGCGGGCGGCTGCGGCGCGCGCCGAATAGGGGCGGGAAGGCCAGCCGTCCCGCGCCCCTGTCCGACCCGCTTACCTCTTGATCAGGCCGATCTCCACCAGACGTTCGTGCAGATAATCATGCGCCGAAATCGGCGGATAGCGGCGCGGATTTTCCGCGCTTACGCATTGCGGCAGCGCGTCGATGATGATGTCGGGCGAAAGATGCAGGAAGAAAGGCATCGAAAAACGCGAAAAACCGCGCCGTTCCACCGGCGGATTGACGACCCGGTGGCTGGTGGAGGGCAGATAATGGTTGGTCAGCCGTTGCAGCATGTCGCCGACATTGACCACCAGCGCCCCTTCGGGCGGGGTGACGGGCAGCCACTGGCCATTCTTCGCCAGCAGTTGCAGGCCGCCTTCCTCCGCGCCGAGCAGGAGCGTGATCAGGTTGATGTCCTCATGCGCGCCCGCCCGCACGCCGGGCGCATCGACCGACACCGGCGGATAATGCAGCAGCCGCAGGATCGAGTTGCCGAACTCCACCTTGTCCGCGAACCAGTCGGCGGGAAGGTCCAGATAGACCGCGATGGCCGACAGCAGCTTGCCGCCGATCCGGTCGAATTCGGCGAACAGCTTGCGGAACGTGGGTTCGAACGCGGGCAGTTCGCCGGGCCAGATATTGGCGGGCATGCTCGCGGCCAGCGGCGATCCTTCCGGCAGGTCGCGGCCGACATGCCAGAATTCCTTCAGGTCGTTCTCGCTCGCGCCCTTGGCGATTTCGGTGCCGAATGCGGTATAGCCGCGCTGCCCCCCGCCTTGCGGGATCAGGTAACTGCGCTTGGTTTCGACGGGCAGGTCGAAAAACTGTTTCGACAGCGCCCAGCCATCGGCGACCAGTTCGGGGTCCATGCCATGATCGCGCACCATGGCGAAGCCAAAGCTGCGGAAACTGTCGCCGAACGCCTGTGCGAAATCGGCGGGGGAAAGATCGGCCATCGAAAGGACCGGCACTTTCTCTAAAATCGTCTGCGGCACTTATGCAAAACTCCTGATGATTGGCCGCAGATTAGCGGTGGCGGGCGCGTCTGTCATCCGGTGGCTTACCAATGGACGGCCGGAGCGGCGGCATCGCCGCCCGCTCCGGCGCGCCGCGGCACTTTAATCCTCCAGCGTCCATTCAAAGCCGATTTCGGCGTTCAGCACCTTCGACACCGGGCAGCCTTCCTTCGCGCCCTTGGCGATGGTTTCGAACTGTTCGGAGGTGATGCCGGGGATCTTGGCCGTGACGCTCAGGTCAGAGCGGGTGATGACGAAGCCGCCATCGCCCTGTTCCAGCTTCACCGCCGCCTTCGTGTCGATGGTGCCGCCGGTAAACCCTTCGCGCGCCAGGGCAAAGGACAGCGCCATGGTGAAGCAGCCGGCATGGGCGGCGGCGATCAGCTCCTCCGGGTTGGTGCCCTTTTCATTTTCGAAGCGGGTGTTGAACCCGTAATATTGCTGATCCAGCACGCCCGACTGGGTGGACAGTGCGCCACGCCCTTCCTTGCCCAGGCCTTCGTAATGCGCGGTCGCGGTGCGGGTGGTCATGGATGAAACTCCTGATTATGGGGGGAGCCTTCATGTCGTGAGGAACGCCCCGTTATGCAATACTGGCTGATGAAATCGGAACCGGACGTGTTTTCCTGGGATGATCTGGTCCGCCAGGGCAAGGCGGAGTGGGACGGGGTGCGCAACCACGCCGCGCAATTGAACATGAAGGCGATGAAGCTGGGCGACCGGGCGCTGTTCTATCACAGCAATATCGGCCTGGAATGCGTGGGCATCATGCAAATAGTGGGCGAGGCGCAGCAGGACACGACGGACGAGACGGGCAAGTGGAAATCGGTGCTGGTCGCCCCAGTCGAGCCATTGCCCAGTGGCGTGACCTTGAAAGCCATCAAGGCCGAGCCGCGGCTGGCGCAGATGGCGATGATTCGCCAGTCGCGCCTGTCGGTCTCCCCCGTCGCGGCGGAGGAATATGCCGTCATACTGGAAATGGCGGGCGCGAAGGGCTGAACCGGGTCGCGTGCCGTAACGTCAGCACGGGATAAGGCCGATCGGGAGGCGCAGAATTATGTGCGCCTGCGAATGGCGGTGTCCCGCATTGATCCGGCGCAAAGACATTTGCGAAGGCATGTAGGGATCTGGATTCGAGCCAGTGATTATCGACTAACATGCTGTTCATAATATAAATATTGTCCGATTTCGGCGGATTGCATTTGCTGCAATCGTTCTGACGGACTTTGCGTTTGTGGTCGTTGTGCGTTGCAACATAATCGGCGCAACCTCAGGACACATGCATCTTGTGTTGTAGAGGCTTTGGCAAAAGAAAGGTCCTCCTCAATGCTGGTCAAGTTCTTCGCGCGTTCCGCCTTCGTCGCCCTTGCCGTTGCCGCCGTCGCACCCGCCCATGCGGAAGATGCGGGCAAGCAGCGCTTCAGCCACGAAGGCTTCACCTATGTTTACGACGTCAAGGAAACCGCGAGCGGCAAGGTGATCACCGGCAAGCGCTATCCCGGCGCCGAACCCTTCACCCTGACCGTGCGCGGCAATGGCGTTGCCGGTGTTTCCGGCGGCCAGCATGTCGCGTTCAACCTTTCTGAAGCCAAGGGCGCGGCGCAGGGTGCGGTGATCGAAGCCGCCAACTGATCCCTTCGCGGACAATGCATAAGAAAAGGGGCGGCCTCCACATCGGAGGTCGCCCCTTTTTCCGTCTAGCGACAAATTAGCGGCAGCGGCGCTTGCTGTCGATTTCCTTGCCGATCAGCGCGCCCGCTGCGGCGCCCAGGATCGTGCCGGTCGCGCGGCTGCCGCGGGTGTCAATGCTGCGACCCACCAGAGCGCCGCCGACGCCGCCGACGATCAGGCCGGTCGTGCCGTCCGACTTGCGGCAGTAGGTCCGGCCGTCACGGCCGCGCCATTCGCGATATTCGTGGTGGCGGCGGGCCTGCGCGCCTTCAGTCGGCAGGGCCAGCGTGGCCGGAATTGCCAGCGAGGTGGCGGCGAGCGTGAGCATGAACTTTTTCATCTTGGGTCCTTCCCTTTCCTGATGATTACGGTCCCCACAACGGCCAATCTTTGACATAGGTTGCATGAACCCAAAACAACGACCGGGTCGGCAATCGTTCACATTGCGGCGGCGGCGAAAGGCCCGATATGCGTGACATGCAGGCAGTTGAGATTATTGATAGACTTGGCCTGGCTCCGCATCCGGAGGGCGGCTGGTATGCCGAGCGCTGGCGGGGTGACGCAACCGGCGACGGCGGCCGTTCGGCGGGAACCGCGATCTATTATCTGCTCGAAAAAGGCCAGCGGTCGCACTGGCACAAGGTCGTGGACGCGACGGAACTGTGGCTGTGGCACGCGGGATCGCCGCTGTCGCTGGGCCATGCGCCCGGCGATGCAGGGCCGGTGGCGCATGTGACATTGGGGCCGGACGTGCTGGCGGGGCATCAACCGCACTATCTGATCCCCGCCGATCACTGGCAGTCGGCAGAGGCGGGCAATGGCTGGGCGCTGGTCAGCTGCGTCGTGGTGCCGGGTTTCGATTTTTCCGGTTTCGTGCTGGCCCCGCCGGGCTGGTCGCCGGGGCGCTGAGGCGGCCATGCTGGTCATCGCGCTGCTGCTGGGCGTGATCGCCCGGTACAGCGCAACGTCCCGCAGTCATGGAGCCGGTTCGCAGCCGTCGTGGCGCGGGCTGACCGGCCGAGATGCGATGGCCGGTCTCGCCCGCCCAGATTTCAGCGGCAATAGCCTTCCTTGCCGGTTTCCAGGATCAGGCAGTTTTCCTTGTCCATCAGATATTTGAACCCGGTGTCGTGCCCCGAACCGGCATGGATCGTCACCGTCTTGCCGGCGCGGGTAAAGGCAATGCCGTCCTCCACCGCCTTGCCGATATAATTGGCCTGGCTGTCCAGATTGTCTTTGACGGTCAGGCGATAGGTGCCCGGTGCGTCGCCCTTGGCAACATCGAGGAACAGCCCTTCCGGCCCGGTCCAGCGGCCGGTCCATTTGTCGGCGATCGCCGTGCCCGCTGCCGTCATGTTGTCCGCAGCGCCGTTGCCAAATGACCCGTTCGCCATCGCCATCGCGTCGCCATCTTCGGGAATGGCGGAGATATTGTCCGGGCTGTTGGCAAGCGCCGTGTTGTTGGCGGCATTGTTACCCGCATCCTTGTCGGAGCAGGCGGCCAGCGCGCAGGCGGCGGTCAGGGTCAACAGGGCGGGGGCCATCCATGCGGCGCGGCCGGGACGGTGGGTCATGGAAACTCCTTTCAGATTAGTCGTAGGCAGCACATCGGGGGTGCGGCCGGTTCCTGACGCCTGAACGATCAAGCACGGCGCAGGTTGCGCTGTCCAGCGCGTAGATGACCGGAGCGTGCGGCGTGTCGTGCCGTTTCGGCATGGAATCGCATCACATCGCCAAGCAGTGCGGCCAAAGAAAAACCCCGCCGGATGGTTCCGGCGGGGTTCTCACCGCGTCCCATTGAGAGGGGGGACGACAGGCTGCCTTGCGATTGACGCCGCCCGTTTCTGGGGGGCAGGGGCGGCGGTCAGCGCAAATTGCATTTCGGGATCGGCGGGCGGCTTTTCAAGGCCGCCCGCGCAAAATCCCGCGTTCGGATCAATCCAGATCCTGGGTCGTAAAGTCCTCACCCTGGACAGCGGCCAGCGGATCGTTGCCGATCGCCGCTTCGGCGCCCTGGGCGAGTTCGGCCGCATGCTCTTCCGCCGCCGTTTCCGGGGCGATCAGATGCTGCTGCAACGCGCGATATTGCGCCCGCAGCGCCGCGTCGCGGCTGGATGCCGCCACGCGCAGACGATTCATGCCGGCGCCCGTGCCCGCCGGGATCAGGCGGCCGACGATCACGTTTTCCTTCAGACCGACCAGCGTGTCCTTCTTCCCCTGAACCGCCGCCTCGGTAAGGACGCGGGTGGTTTCCTGGAACGAAGCGGCCGAGATGAAGCTGCGGGTCTGCAGCGACGCCTTGGTGATGCCCAGCAGCACCGGCTTGCCCTCGGCGGGCTGCTGGCCCGGCAACAGCTTGGCGTTGATCTCGTCCATTTCCTCGCGGTCGACCTGCTCGCCCACCAGCAGGGTGGTTTCGCCCGACACGGTGATCTCGACCTTCTGCAGCATCTGACGAACGATCGTTTCGATGTGCTTGTCGTTGATCTTCACGCCCTGCAAGCGATAGACTTCCTGGATTTCGGCGACCAGATATTCGGCCAGCGGCTCGATGCCCATCACCTCCAGAATGTCGTGCGGATCGGGCGAACCACCGATCAGGTTGTCGCCGCGCTTCACATAGTCGCCTTCCTGAACATCGATCACCTTGGACTTGGGGATCAGATATTCGACCGGCTCGCCGCCATCCTCGGGATTGATGGCGATCTTGCGCTTCGCCTTGTAATCCTTGAGGAACTGGACGCGGCCCGACACCTTGGCAATGATCGCATTGTCCTTGGGCTTGCGGGCTTCGAACAGTTCGGCGACGCGCGGCAGACCGCCAGTGATGTCGCGGGTCTTGGCGGCTTCGCGGCTGACACGGGCCAGAACGTCACCGGCCTGAACCTGTGCGCCATCGTCGACGGAGAGCATCGCGCCCACCGCCAGCATGTAACGGCCCGCTTCGCCCGAAGCGTCGTCGAGCAGGGTGAGGCGGGGACGCAGATCTTCCTTCGACCGGCTGGACCCACGATGCTCCGTCACCACGCGCTGCGCGATGCCGGTGGCTTCGTCGGTCTGTTCGGTCAGCGTCTTGCCGTCGATCAGGTCCGATACTTCACGATGCCGCCCTTTTCCGTGATCACCGGCATGGTGAACGGATCCCATTCGGCAATGCGGTCGCCCTGGCTGACCTTGGCGCCGTCCGCGAACAGGATGGTGGCACCATAAGGCAGGCGATGAACGGCACGTTCGCGCCCTTCATTGTCGATGATCGCCAGTTCGCCGTTGCGGGCGAGGCTGAGGCGACGGCCGCGGCTGTCGGTGATGGTCGGCATGTCACGCAGTTCCAGCGTGCCGTCGGCCACCGCTTCCAGGTTCGATTGTTCGTTCAGCTGCGCCGCGCCGCCGATGTGGAAGGTCCGCATCGTCAGCTGCGTGCCCGGTTCACCGATCGACTGCGCCGCGATCACGCCGACGGCTTCGCCGATGTTCACCGGCGTACCACGGGCGAGGTCACGGCCATAGCACTTGCCGCACACGCCCATCTTGCTTTCGCAGATCAGCGGGCTGCGGATCTTCACCGCCTGGGTGCCGATGGCTTCGATCTTCGCGATCATCGCCTCGTCCAGCAGCGTGCCTTCGGGGATAACGACCGGGCCGTCCTTGCCTTCGGTGATGTCCTGCGCCGTGGTGCGGCCCAGGATGCGTTCGCCCAGCGACGCGATGACCGAGCCGCCCTGAACGATCGCCTTCATCTCCAGCGCCTTGTCGGTGCCGCAGTCTTCCTCGACGATCGTGCAATCCTGGGACACGTCGACCAGACGGCGGGTCAGGTAACCCGAGTTTGCCGTCTTGAGCGCGGTGTCGGCCAGACCCTTACGGGCGCCGTGGGTGGAGTTGAAGTATTCAAGAACGGTCAGACCTTCCTTGAAGTTCGAGATGATCGGCGTTTCGATGATCTCACCCGACGGCTTGGCCATCAGGCCGCGCATGCCGGCCAGCTGCTTCATCTGCGCTGGCGAACCACGCGCACCCGAATGCGACATCATGTAGATCGAGTTGATCGGCTTCAGGCGGCCCGTTTCCGGGTCCTTCGGCATCGCACGGATTTCGTCCATCATGGCGGCCGCGACCTGGTCGCCGCAACGGCTCCAGGCGTCGATCACCTTGTTGTACTTTTCCTGCTGCGTGATCAGACCGTCCTGATACTGCTGCTCATAATCGGCCACCAGCGCCTTGGTCTCTTCGACCAGCGGCTCCTTGGCGTCCGGAATGATCATGTCGTCCTTGCCGAACGAGATGCCGGCACGGAATGCGTGGCGGAAGCCCAGCGCCATGATGGCGTCGGCGAACAGCACCGTGTCCTTCTGGCCGGTGTGGCGATACACCTGATCGATGACGTCGCCGATTTCCTTCTTGGTCAGAAGGCGATTGACCACGTCGAAGGGCACCTTGTGGCTCTTGGGCAGGCATTCGCCCAGCAGCATGCGGCCCGGCGTCGTTTCGAAGCGCTTCATGTACTGCTGACCCTGTTCGTCGGTCTGCGGCACGCGGCTGGTGATCTTCGAATGCAGCGTCACGGCCTTGGCATTGAGCGCCTGATGCACTTCCTGCAGGTCGGACAGCAGCATGCCTTCGCCCGGTTCGCCTTCGCGTTCCATCGACAGGTAGTAAAGGCCCAGCACCATGTCCTGCGACGGCACGATGATCGGCTTGCCGTTGGCGGGCGAGAGGATGTTGTTGGTCGACATCATCAGCACGCGCGCTTCCAGCTGCGCCTCAAGGCTCAGCGGAACGTGGACGGCCATCTGGTCACCGTCAAAGTCGGCGTTGAAGGCCGAGCAGACGAGCGGGTGCAGCTGGATCGCCTTGCCCTCGATCAGCACGGGTTCGAACGCCTGGATGCCAAGGCGGTGGAGCGTGGGCGCGCGGTTCAGCAGGACCGGGTGCTCACGGATCACTTCGTCCAGGATGTCCCAGACTTCCTTGCGCTCCTTTTCGACCCACTTCTTCGCCTGCTTCAGGGTCATGGAAAGACCCTTGGCGTCGAGGCGGGCGTAGATGAACGGCTTGAACAGTTCGAGCGCCATCTTCTTGGGCAGGCCGCACTGGTGCAGCTTGAGTTCCGGGCCGGTCACGATGACCGAACGGCCCGAATAGTCGACGCGCTTGCCGAGCAGGTTCTGACGGAAGCGGCCCTGCTTGCCCTTCAGCATGTCGGACAGCGATTTCAGCGGACGCTTGTTGGCGCCGGTGATGACGCGGCCACGGCGGCCGTTGTCGAACAGGGCGTCGACCGCTTCCTGCAACATGCGCTTTTCGTTGCGCACGATGATGTCCGGCGCGCGCAGTTCCATCAGGCGCTTCAGGCGGTTGTTACGGTTGATGACGCGGCGATACAGGTCATTGAGGTCCGACGTCGCGAAACGGCCGCCGTCCAGCGGAACCAGCGGGCGCAGTTCGGGCGGGATCACCGGAACGACGTCCAGGATCATCCATTCGGGGCGGTTGCCCGATTCCAGGAAGCTTTCGACGACCTTCAGCCGCTTGATGATCTTCTTGGGCTTCAGTTCCGACTTGGTGGTCGCCAGCTCTTCCATCAGGGCGAGCTTTTCGCCTTCCAGGTCGAGGTCCATCAGCATCTGCTTGACGGCTTCGGCGCCGATGCCGGCCGAAAAGGCGTCTTCGCCATATTCGTCCTGCGCGTCGATCAGCTCGTCTTCGGTCAGCAGCTGATAGCGTTCGAGCGGGGTCAGGCCCGGTTCGATGACCACATAGGATTCGAAGTAGAGGATGCGCTCAAGCTGCTTGAGCTGCATGTCGAGCAGCAGGCCGATGCGCGAAGGCAGCGACTTCAGGAACCAGATGTGCGCGACCGGTGCGGCCAGCTCGATATGGCCCATGCGCTCGCGGCGGACCTTCGACACGGTCACTTCCACGCCGCACTTTTCGCACACGATGCCCTTGTACTTCATGCGCTTGTACTTGCCGCACAGGCACTCGTAATCCTTGATCGGGCCAAAGATGCGCGCGCAGAACAGGCCGTCACGTTCGGGCTTGAACGTGCGGTAGTTGATGGTTTCCGGCTTCTTGATCTCGCCGAAGGACCAGCTGCGGATGCGTTCCGGCGACGCCAGACCGATCTGGATCTGGTCGAAGGTTTCCGGCTTGGCCATCGGATTGGCGAAATTGGTCAGTTCGTTCATTTTTTCAGTCCCTCTAGAGGGGTAAATCCTGGAAGCGGGCGGGGGAGGGGCCGCCGCCTCGCAGCGAGCCCGTCCAGGCCCCTTATTCCGCCGCCTCGGCCATGCCGTCGTCGTCGTCCAGCTCGTCGAGCGCGGAGAGTTCGACGTTGAGGCCCAGCGAGCGCATTTCCTTGACAAGCACGTTGAAGCTTTCGGGGATGCCCGCTTCGAACGTGTCGTCGCCCTTGACGATCGCTTCATAGACCTTGGTACGGCCGACCACGTCGTCCGACTTCACCGTCAGCATTTCCTGCAGGGTGTAGGCGGCACCGTAAGCCTGAAGCGCCCAGACCTCCATTTCCCCGAAGCGCTGGCCGCCGAACTGCGCCTTGCCGCCCAGCGGCTGCTGGGTGACGAGGGAGTAAGGGCCGATCGAACGGGCGTGGATTTTGTCGTCGACAAGGTGGTGGAGCTTCAGCATGTAGATGTAGCCCACGGTCACCTTGCGGTCGAACGCCTCGCCGGTGCGGCCGTCGTACAGGGTCGACTGACCGCTCTCGTCCAGGCCCGCAAGGCTCAGCATCGCTGCGACGTCGGCTTCGCGCGCACCGTCGAACACCGGCGTCGCCATCGGCACGCCGTTCTTCAGCAGGGCGGCCATCTCGACGATCTGGTCGGTGCGGGACGCCCCTCGATCTCGGCATGGCATACTGCGTTCGCCATAAACGGTCTTGAGGCGATCGCACGACCGCGGTCGGGCGGATCTCGCCCGCCGTGCGGGTTCGGATTGGCTTCGCGCCAATCCTCCAGCGCCTTCGTCACCTGCTGGCCCAGGCCGCGCGCGGCCCAGCCCAGATGGGTTTCGAAGATCTGGCCCACGTTCATGCGGCTCGGCACGCCCAGCGGATTGAGCACGATGTCGACATGCGTGCCGTCTTCCAGGAACGGCATGTCCTCGATCGGCAGGATGCGGCTGATGACGCCCTTGTTGCCGTGACGGCCGGCCATCTTGTCGCCCGGCTGCAGCTTGCGCTTCACCGCGACGAAGACCTTGACCATCTTCAGCACGCCCGGCGGCAGTTCGTCGCCCCGCTGCAGCTTGTCGACGCGATCCTCGAACTTCTCGACGATCGACTTCACCGCTTCGTCATACTGGGCCTTGACCGCTTCGATGGCGGACTGGCGCGCGTCGTCCTCGACCGCGAACTTCCACCATTCGTGGCGCTCGGCTTCATCCAGCGTGGCCTCGTCGATGACGACGCCCTTCTTCATGCCCTTGGGCGCGGCCGACGCGACCTGACCGATCAGCATTTCGCGCAGACGGTTGAAGGTGGCGCGGTTGAGGATGCCGCGTTCGTCCTCGCGGTCCTTGGCCAGACGGTCGATTTCCTCGCGCTCGATCGCCATCGCGCGCTCGTCCTTGTCGATGCCATGGCGGTTGAACACGCGCACTTCGACGACGGTGCCGGCAACGCCGGGCGGCAGGCGGAGCGAGGTGTCGCGCACGTCGCTGGCCTTTTCACCGAAGATGGCGCGCAGCAGCTTTTCTTCCGGCGTCATCGGGCTTTCGCCCTTCGGCGTGATCTTGCCGACCAGGATGTCGCCCGGCTCCACTTCTGCGCCGATGTACACGATGCCTGCCTCGTCGAGGTTGCGCAGCGCTTCTTCACCGACATTGGGAATGTCGCGGGTGATGTCTTCCGGACCCAGCTTGGTGTCGCGGGCCATCACTTCGAATTCCTCGATGTGGATCGAGGTGAAGACGTCGTCCTTCACGATCCGTTCGGTGATGAGGATACTGTCCTCATAGTTATAGCCGTTCCACGGCATGAACGCGACGAGCGTGTTGCGGCCCAGCGCCAGCTCGCCGAATTCGGTCGACGGGCCGTCGGCGATGATGTCGCCGGCCTGGATCACGTCGCCCACCTTCACCAGCGGACGCTGGTTGATGCAGGTGTTCTGGTTCGAACGCTGGAACTTCATCAGGGTATAGATGTCGACGCCCGACTTGCCGGGTTCCACATCTTCCGTCGCGCGGATGACGATACGGGTCGCGTCGACCTGATCGACGATGCCGGCGCGGCGGGCCGCGATCGCGGCGCCCGAATCGCGCGCCACCGTGGCTTCCATGCCGGTGCCAACGAACGGCGCTTCGGCGCGGACCAGCGGCACCGCCTGACGCTGCATGTTCGATCCCATCAGCGCGCGGTTGGCGTCATCATTTTCCAGGAACGGAATCAGCGAAGCCGCGACCGACACCAGCTGCTTGGGGCTGACGTCCATCAGGGTGATGTGATCCTTGGGCGCCATCAGGAATTCGCCGGCTTCGCGCGCCGAGATCAGGTCTTCCACGAAGCTGCCGTCGGCGTTCACTTCGGCGTTCGCCTGCGCGATGGTGTGCTTGGCCTCTTCCATCGCAGACAGATAGACGACCTCGTCGGTCACCTTGTTGTCGATGATCTTGCGATAGGGGGTCTCGATGAAGCCGTACTTGTTCACCCGGCTGAACGTCGCAAGGCTGTTGATCAGGCCGATGTTCGGCCCTTCGGGCGTTTCGATCGGGCAGATACGGCCATAGTGCGTCGGGTGAACGTCGCGCACTTCAAAGCCCGCGCGCTCGCGGGTCAGACCGCCCGGCCCGAGCGCCGACACGCGGCGCTTGTGGGTGACTTCCGAAAGCGGGTTGGTCTGGTCCATGAACTGCGACAGCTGCGAGGAGCCGAAGAATTCGCGCACCGCGGCCACGGCCGGCTTCGCGTTGATCAGGTCGTTGGGCATCACGGTCGACACGTCGACGCTCGACATGCGTTCCTTCACCGCGCGTTCCATGCGGAGCAGGCCGACGCGATACTGGTTTTCCAGCAGCTCGCCCACCGAACGCACGCGACGGTTGCCCAGGTTGTCGATGTCGTCGATTTCGCCCTTGCCGTCCTTCAGGCCGACCAGTTCCTTGACGACCGCCAGAATGTCCTCGCGGCGCAGGGTGGTGACGGTGTCCTCGCACTCCAGGCCAAGGCGCATGTTCAGCTTCACGCGGCCGACGGCGGACAGGTCATAGCGTTCCGGGTCGAAGAACAGGCCGTCGAACAGCGCTTCGGCGGTTTCCTTCGTCGGCGGTTCGCCGGGGCGCATGACGCGATAGATGTCGGACAGCGCCTGATCGCGGTCCTCGGCCTTGTCGGCCTTCAGCGTGTTGCGGATCCACGGGCCGGTGGTGACATGGTCGATGTCCAGCAGTTCCAGCCGGTCGACGCCCGCCTTGTCCAGCTTCTCAAGGTTTTCCGGCGACACTTCGTCGCCCGCCTCGATATAGATCTCGCCGGTCTTCTCGTTGATCAGGTCATAGGCGCTGTAGCGGCCGAAGATTTCCTCGGTCGGGATCAGCAGCGTTTCCAGGCCGTCCTTGGCCGCCTTGTTCGCGGCGCGCGGGGAAATCTTGTGGCCGGCGGCGAACACGACTTCGCCGCTGTTGGCGTCGACGATGTCGAACGCAGGCTTCTGGCCGCGCCATGCTTCGGCGGAGAAGGGGATCTTCCACCCATTCTCACCGCGCTCGAAAGTCAGGCGGTTGTAGAAATAGTTCAGCATGTCCTCGCCGTTGAGGCCCAGCGCATAGAGCAGCGCGGTGACCGGCAGCTTGCGCTTGCGGTCGATACGGACGTTGACGATGTCCTTGGCGTCGAATTCGAAGTCCAGCCAGGAACCGCGATAGGGGATGACGCGCGCGGCGAACAGATATTTGCCCGAAGCGTGGGTCTTGCCACGGTCATGGTCGAACAGCACGCCCGGCGAACGGTGCATCTGCGACACGATGACGCGCTCGGTGCCGTTGACGAAGAAGGTGCCGTTGTCCGTCATGAGCGGCATGTCGCCCATGTAGACGTCCTGCTCCTTGATATCGAGGACGGAGCGGCTTTCGGTATCCGGGTCCACCTCGAAGACGATCAGGCGCAGGGTGACGCGCATCGGCGCGGCGTAGGTGATGCCGCGCTGACGGCATTCTTCCACGTCGTACTTGGGATCTTCCAGCTCGTAATTCACGAAGTCGAGTTCGGCGGTGCCGGCGAAATCGCGGATCGGGAACACGGAGCGCAGGGTCTTTTCCAGGCCCGAGACATAGCCGGTGCTGGGGTCGGAGCGGAGGAACTGCTCATAGCTCTCACGCTGAACCTCGATCAGGTTCGGCATCTGCACGACTTCGTGAATGTCGCCGAAGACCTTGCGGATGCGCTTTGCGCTGTTGAGCGTGGGAGCCGGTTTGGTGGCCATGCGTTGTCCTGCCTCTATGCCGCTCGCGGAACCGGATGGTCCGTTGAGCCGTTAAATTCGTCGCACATTTTTCGCATCGCAGCGAAAATTCAGTCGATTCGGCCGCGATCCGCGTGGATGCGGGACGCAAAAAAGTGCGGGTCGGGACTGTCCGAACCGCACTGTCAGCGTTGGAAGGAACCTGCCTTTTCCGCCCAATTCGTCGCGCTTCGCTCGCCATGCGAACCGTGGCCCGGGGGAATGGCTGGCGGCCCCATGACCATCCTGGCGTGGATGGTCGGACCGAATTTCCTGATCGCCATATAGGGATGCTGTTGGATTTTGAAAAGGGGGCAGTTGCGCGCCGCCGATATAAGGCATGGTCATTCCGGCATCCCGCAACCTTGCTGGCAGATGAACGTTCATCTGCGGTAAATAATCTCATGGAACCAATGGGTTGTGGTTTCTGACCTGTTTCGTCGCTTCGCCGATGGACCCGCACGGCTCATCCCGGTTTTGCAGATTGCGATGAACCGAAATGACGATTGGCGGGATTGACCCGACGCTATGATAAAGGATGCCACCCCCTCTCGCCTCGCCATCGCTGCAGCTTTTGCGGCCATCGCGATCCCCACCACCCCCGTGCTGGCGCAGGAAGTCGCCGCGCCGCCGCCGGTCGT
Organism: Sphingobium sp.; assembly: GCA_034519505.1. Classification (GTDB taxonomy): domain Bacteria; phylum Pseudomonadota; class Alphaproteobacteria; order Sphingomonadales; family Sphingomonadaceae; genus Sphingobium. The sequence goes on from JAXHOI010000029.1 coordinate 33,490, forward strand.
CGCGACCGTGCCGAGCGCGCCGACCGTCGCTGCGCCTGCCGCGACGCCGGCCCCGGCCCCCGCTGCGCAGACCCCGCAGATGGTGATCAAGCCGCAGGCCGAAGTCGTTCAGCAGGTGCCGCAAGCGCCCGCCGTGACGGCGACGGTCGATGAGCCTGCCGCAGCACCCGCGCAGCCGGCAGCCCGGCCAGCCGCTCGCACGGCCAGCGCGCCGCGTGCGGAACGCGCCGCAACCCGCGCCGAGCCGGAAGCGGCAGCCGCTCCGACCGCCGCGACCGTAGCGCCCACCGCGCTTGAGCCGCCCGGTCGAAGCCGTCGCGCCGATGACGCCCGCGCCGACCACGGCTCCCGAACCCGCGACCGCCCCGGCGGCCAGCGAAAGCGTGTCGCCGCTGCAAAGCAATGGTGACGGTTCGCTTCTGGGCCTGTGGATCGCGCTGGCGGCAGGTGCCGTAGTTGCGGCCGGTGGCCTGCTGCTGTGGCGTCGCAATCGCCGCGATGTAGAGGCGATCCAGCCTGTCGCTCCGCCCGCGACCGCCATGGCGCAGCCCGCTTATGCGGCAGAGCCTGTGCGCGCCACCGAAATGGCCGCGCCTGGCCTGACCCCGCGCGAAACCGTGGCGGAGCCGGTCGTCGCCGCGCCCGTCGCCCGGCCGTCCTATGTCGAGCCGCGTGAGCCGGTGATGGCGCAGCGTCCGGCGTCGCGCGCCGTTATTCGCACCTCGGCCGCGCACCCGGTCGTTACCCGCGGCACGCATGCCACGATGGCCCGCGAGCAGGCGGCGCATCCGGTCGCCGATCGCATCCATCCGGCCGAGCGTGAGAAGATGCGCGTCGCCCGCGAAGCCGCGCTGCCGTTCGGCAAGGGCCGCCGCGCCGACGACACCCGTCGCAGCAGCGATTATCCGACGGGCAACTTCGTTCCCGCCTGATCAAACCCTTCAAACCCCCCGAGGCCAATCGGGTCGCACAAGAGAAAGGGCGGCACTTCCCAAAGGAAGGCCGCCCTTTCCACATATCGTAAGTCCAGTCGGGCCGTCAGGCGGCCCGCGCCGGATTACTTGAGTTCGACCTTGGCGCCGGCTGCTTCCAGCTGAGCCTTGACCTTCTCGGCTTCGTCCTTGCTGACGCCTTCCTTGACGGCCTTCGGAGCCGCTTCGACCAGCGCCTTGGCTTCGGTCAGGCCCAGGCCGGTCAGGGCGCGGACTTCCTTGATGACGGCGATCTTGTTGCCGCCGTCGCCGGCCAGGATGACGTCGAATTCGGTCTGCTCTTCAGCAGCCGGAGCAGCAGCGGCAGCAGCCGGGCCAGCAACGGCGACGGCAGCGGCGGCCGAAACGCCCCACTTTTCTTCGAGAGCCTTGGAAAGCTCAGCAGCTTCCAGGACGGTCAGGGCCGACAGCTGGTCGACCAGAGCATTGATGTCTGCCATAAAACTCACATTACCTTTCTGGGCGGAGCCGGAGGGCTCCTAAAACAAGAGGAAAGAAAAAATGAGGGATGCGGTTTAAGCCGCTTCCTTCTCCGCATAGGCGTTGAAGACGCGCGCAAGCTGCGCGGCCGGCGCCTGGGTGACGGTTGCGAGCTTGGTCGCCGGGGCCACGATAAGGCCGACGAGCTTGCCACGCAGTTCATCCAGGGACGGCATCGACGCCAGGGCCTTCACGCCCTCTGCATCGAGCACCACTTCACCCATCGCGCCGCCAACGATTTCAAGCTTGTCGTTGGTCTTCGCGAATTCGACCGCAACCTTCGCGGCTGCGACCGGATCACCCGAAGTGGCAAGTGCCACGGGGCCGGTCAGCAGGTCGCTGATGGCTTCGTAGGCAGTGCCCTTGAAGGCGATCTTGGCGAGGCGGTTCTTCGTAACCTTGTAGGACGCACCGGCATCCCGCATCTTCTGCCGAAGATCCGTCGACTGTGCGACGGTCATGCCGAGATTGCGGGTCACGACGACCACGCCATATTCGGCGGCAGCTGCGTTCAGCGCGGAGACGACCTCAGCCTTCTGGGTACGATCCATGCCATTCTCCAGTCATTGCTTCCCGGCACGATGCCGGGAAACGGCTAAATCCGCGCAGTGCTTGCGCACCGTGCGGGGCTTTGTCCGAATGGGGATGGCATCTGTCGGCCCGGATGCGGCTGCCGGAAAGGGCAGGCGGCTTGGGGCAGACGGGCGGCGCGAACGCCACCTTAAAAACGCTTTTCCCCGTCTCGGCAGGATATTAAGAAGGGCATATTCCCTTCCCCTGCTGTCTCGGACGGTGGGTCGACATGCGAGCATGTCGCCCTTCCTTCGATGTCAGACATCGTTGGAGCGGCGGCCGTTACAGGGATTTTTCCGTCCTGTCACGCATCTTTTTTCGCCTTTGGGGCGTTACGCACAGGGAACGATCGGTCGGGGAGAAGATGAAAAGCCGGACGCAGGATGGTTGGAGCAGGAGCGTGCGCGTGGCGCATGGCTCCGCGCGCCCGGCCCGAACGCCCGGTCACGCTCCGGTCCACCGGATGCCCCACCGGATGCCGTTGTGCCTTTCGATCCTGATCGCCCTGTTCTTTGCCATCTGCCCGGTGGGGACGCCATCGGCCCGGCTTTCCGGTTCCGCCTTCAGCCCCAATAATCCCGAAGTGGCGTTGGGCAGCCGGCCCGACCGACAGCGCACGGCCACGCGCGAGACGATCCGCCGGGGCGGCGTGACGCCGATGGGCGCGGGCAGGGGCGGCGGCACCGTTGTACAGGCCGCTTTCCTCCCCCGGATCGCGCTCGCGAAGCCTGTCGCCGCGCGCGCTCCGCCGCTGACAGCCGCCATCCCCGACCCATGCGTCACGCGCTTTTCCCTGTGCGTTCATCACGCGCCCCGCGCGCCGCCCACGGCCACATTCGAAAGCCGCGCGTAGGGACGCAACCGCCTCCCTGCGCCCGAAAGAATGCGCGAGGGAGAATTGTCATGCGCAGATTCAGGAGATCGTCCAGGCCGCCCGCCTGGTTCGTGCCGGTGATGATCGTGGGCCTGGCCCTTGCCGGCATGGCGATGGCCGCGCTGCTCGGCCATCTGCATTTCTGAACCGTCGCGGGCGGGGCAGGCTGGCCCTGTTCCGCCCGCACGCTGAGCCATGCTCCATCGCTTCAGACGATCTTTGCCGGCCGCCCGCCGGTTCGCGCGCCGCGCCGCACCCGCCGCGCCAGACAGAATGACAGGGAAGGACAAACGCCCTTATGCCCCACCACACTCCGCTGATCGGCACCATCGTCGCCGGTCTTGTCGTCGCCTTCGTCATGGGGGCGATCGCCCACCGGCTGAAAGTGTCGCCCATTGCCGGCTACCTTCTGGCCGGTGTCCTAGTTGGCCCATTCACCCCCGGCTTCGTCGCGGACGCTGGCCTTGCCAATGAGCTGGCGGAAATCGGCGTCATCCTGCTGATGTTCGGCGTCGGCCTGCACTTTTCGCTTCGCGACCTGCTGGCGGTGAAGAATATCGCGGTGCCCGGCGCCATCGTGCAGATCGCGGTCGCGACGCTGCTGGGCATGGGCCTTGGCCTGTGGCTGGGGTGGAACTGGGGCGCGGGGCTGGTGTTCGGCCTCGCGCTCTCGGTCGCCAGCACGGTCGTGCTGCTGCGCGCGTTGCAGGGGCACGACCTTGTCGAAACGCACAAGGGGCAGATCGCGGTCGGCTGGCTGATCGTCGAGGATCTGGTGATGGTGCTGGCGCTGGTCCTGCTGCCCGCCCTGGCGCAGGCGATGCAGTCGGCCGACGGCGGCGGCGCGGGCGCGATGATCCGCCCGCTGGTGACGACCATCGTGAAGGTCGCGGGGTTCGTCGCGCTGATGCTGATCGTCGGGCGGCGGCTGATCCCGGCGGTGCTGCATTGGGTGGTGCACAGCGGATCGCGGGAGCTGTTCCGCCTTGCCGTGCTGGCCATCGCGCTGGGCGTGGCGTTCGGCGCGGCCTATGTGTTCGACGTGTCCTTTGCCCTGGGCGCGTTCTTCGCGGGCATGATCCTGGGCGAAACGCAGCTCAGCCGCCGCGCGACGGAAGAGACGCTGCCGCTGCGCGACGCCTTTGCCGTGCTGTTCTTCGTGTCGGTGGGCATGCTGTTCAACCCGGCGGTGCTGGTGCAGCAGCCATTGCCGCTGCTGGCGACGGTGGCGATCATCCTGATCGGCAAGTCGCTGGCCGCGTGGATGATCGTGCGCGCATTCGGCCATGACAACGCCACCGCCCTGATCATCGCCGCCAGCCTGGCGCAGATCGGCGAATTCTCGTTCATTCTCGCTTCGCTGGGCGGCGGCCTTGGCATCCTGCCGCAGGAGGGGCGCGACCTGATCCTGGCGGGCGCGATCCTGTCGATCTTCCTCAACCCGTTCCTCTTCACCTTCATCATGCGCCACGGCGCGCGCGATGCCGAGGTGGCGCAGGTGCAGGCCGCGACCCCGCATCCCGTGACGAAGGGCGAGCATGTGGTGGTCGTGGGCTATGGCCGGGTGGGGCGCGTGCTGGCCGAGGGGCTGCGCGGCGGCGACCGGTCCGTGCTGGTGATAGAGGACGATGCCGATCGCGCGCAGGCGGCGGAGGCCGACGGGCTGAAGGTGGTGCGCGGCAATGCGCTGGACGACCGGGTGCTGACCGCCGCCGGGGTGGAACATGCCGGCCATGTCCTGATCGCCGTGCCGGAGGGTTTTGAGGGCGGCGCGATCTTCCACCACATCCGCGACCTCAACGACAGTGTGAAGGTGATCGTGCGCGCGCACAGCGATGCCGAAGTCGCGCATCTGGAAAAGCGCGGCGTGCGGCAGATCGTGATGGGCGAGCGGGAACTGGCGCGCCGGATGCTGACGCTGTGCGGCGTTCAACCGGCGTGAGGATGCAGGGTGAGGAGCGGCGGACGGGCTGGTGCCCGCCTCGCTCCCCGCGCGTTCAGGCCGGGTCGCTGTGGATGGCCAGCCACACGGTCGGTTCGTCGGGACTGGTGAAGGTCACGCGGTGCGCGGTTCCCGCAGGGATCAGGCAATGGTCGCCGGGGTTCAACACGACCTCCGCGTCGCGCCCCTCCAGCCACAGGCGCGCCGCCCCGCGCAGGATCAGCACCCATTCGTCCACCGCTTCGACATAAGGGCGGTCGATCAGCGTAACCTGACCCTGCGACACGATCCGCTCGATGCGCAGGCCGTGGCGCAGCAGGATGTCCTCGCACACTTCCGCCGCGCGCGCGTCGGGTAGGGCGGAGAGCAGGTTGGCGGTGAGCAGGGCCGCGCCGGCGTCGATCGTCATGGCGTGCGCCGCACCGATATGATCTTGATCGGCGGGTCCAGCATCTGCCCCTTCATAATGCCATCGCCCGCCGTGGGGGATCGGGGCGCGGCCAGCACCTGCTTCAATATGTCCATGCCTTCGACCACATGGCCGAACGCGGCAAAGCCCAGATTGTCGCCGGCCGCCGCCGGATCGGCATCGAACGCGGGAATGTCGCTCAACAGGATGAAGAAATCCGCCTGCGCGCTGCCCGGCGCCATGCGCGCCATCGATATAGTGCCGGCGCTGTGATGCAGGCCGGTCTGGCTGGTCGGTTCATGCGCGACCGGCGGGAACAGTGGCTTGATCGTCTGGCGGATGCCGGCCTGCACCACGCCGCCATCAGCGCCATAGTTGAACGCGCGATAAAAGCCGATGCCGTCGAACCGCTTGCCATCGACATAGCGCAGGAAGTTGGCGACCGTCTTTGGCGCGCGCTCCTTTTCCAGCGCGATGACGACGGGGCCAAGGCTGGTGGTGAAGGTGACGTTGACCAGCGCCGGTTGCGGATCGGTGATCGTGGCATTGAGCGCGGGGGAGGGCGGGGGCGTGCCCGTCTGCGCCGACGCAGCGGGGCTAAGCGCCAGCAGCATGCCCACGGTCGCGGCGATCAGGGAAGCGTGGCGGGACGATGAAACGGACATGAGCGGACGGCGGACCTTTCTGCCAGAATGCGGCGGACCTGTTCTATCAAGCCCTGCTTCTCAACAAGATGAACGGCTTTCCTGTTCCGTCAAGCCGATCGCGTGATGCGACGGGCCGATGTCCATTGGGGCGGGGGCGGGCAGAGAACCCCGCATCAGGGCAGACGGGCGCGGATCGAAGCGACCCCGCGCTCCAGCGTCGCGCCCTCCGCGCGGGTCAGCCCGCCGCGCATGAAGTCATTATATTGCCGCTGCAACGCCGCGATGTCCCGCCGCAACGCCGCCACCTTGCCACCGCCGCCGGGGCGCTCACGCATGCGCGCAATCTGCCGCTGCATCCCGTTGATGTCACTCTGAACCCGCCGCTGCACCCCGGCCTGCATCCCCCAGTCCGGCGACGCTGCGGCAACAGGCTGCGCCAGTATGCTGAGAAGCGCGGCGGAGAAAGCGAAGGAGAGGCGTGGGTTCATGCGGATATTCTCGTCAAGGACATGCAGCGCAGAACGAGCGGGCCAGCCGAAGTTTCCTCACCGTCCGGGGCGGATCGCGACGGGCGCACACTCGCATAAGAAAAGGGGCCGGACGATGATCGCCCGGCCCCTGTTTCCTTGATCCGCTGGGGATCGGCTGTCCTTTAAGGATCAGGCGCTGGCGACTTCCGCCACGTCGACCTTCACGCCCGGGCCCATCGAGGACGACAGGGCGATCTTGCGGACATATTTGCCCTTCGAACCCGACGGCTTCGCCTTGACGATCGCGTCGACGAAGGCGTCGAAATTGCGGCGCAGGTCGTCCTGGCTGAAACTGGCCTTGCCCAGGCCCGCGTGGATGATGCCGGCCTTTTCGACGCGGAATTCGATCTGGCCACCCTTGGCGGCCTTCACGGCTTCGGCGACGTTCGGCGTCACGGTGCCCAGCTTCGGGTTCGGCATCAGGCCCTTGGGACCCAGAACCTTACCCAGGCGACCGACCAGACCCATCATGTCCGGGGTGGCGATCACGCGCTGGAAGTCGATGTTGCCGGCCTGGATCGATTCCAGCAGGTCTTCGGCACCCACGATGTCGGCGCCCGCCGCGGTCGCGGCTTCGGCCTTGTCGCCACGGGCGAACACGGCGACGCGCACGTCCTTGCCGGTGCCCGCGGGCAGGGTGACGACGCCGCGCACCATCTGGTCGGCGTGACGCGGATCGACGCCCAGGCCGATGGCGATTTCGACGGTTTCGTCGAACTTCGCGGTCGCGTGGGTCTTGATCAGGCCCAGCGCTTCATCGACGCCGTGCAGCTTTTCCTTGTCAACGGCAGTGGCCAGGGCCTTCGCCTTCTTCGTCAGCTTTGCCATGGTCTTAGCCCTCCACCACTTCGAGGCCCATCGCGCGGGCGGAGCCTTCGATGATCTTCGTTGCAGCGTCGATGTCGTTCGCGTTCAGGTCCTTCATCTTGGCCTGGGCGATTTCGGCGAGCTGCGAACGCTTGATCTTGCCGGCGGAAACCTTGCCCGGTTCCTTCGAACCCGACTTCAGGTTGACGGCCTTCTTGATCAGATAGGTCGCCGGCGGCTGCTTCGTGACGAACGAGAAGGAACGGTCGGCATAGACGGTGATGATGGTGGGCAGCGGCGTGCCCTTTTCCATGTCGCCCGTCGCGGCGTTGAACGCCTTGCAGAATTCCATGATGTTGACGCCGCGCTGACCCAAAGCAGGGCCGATCGGCGGAGAGGGGTTGGCGGCACCGGCCGCCACCTGGAGCTTGATATAGCCCGTAATCTTCTTGGCCATTGTGACTCACTCTGTTGCTGGAGGGACGGGCAGGCCGGCCTTCCGGTTCAAGTTTAGCGGTTATGACGGTGTCCTGAAGGGGGCACCTCCCGCCGGCTTATTCCCTTGCGGGAATGTCGTGCCGCACCGCCCGGACCAGCCCGGCGGCGCGAAAATCCATGCGCGCGAATTACTTCGCCAGTTCGACCTGTTCGAAATCCAGTTCGACCGGGGTGGCGCGGCCGAAGATCGACACCGACACCTTCACGCGGTTCTTTTCGAAATCCAGTTCCTCGACCACGCCGTTGAAGCTGGCGAACGGGCCGTCCAGCACCTTGACCTGATCGCCGATCTCGTAATTGACCGAAACCTTGTGCTTGGGCGCGGCGGCGGCTTCCTCCTTGGTGTTGAGGATGCGCGCGGCTTCCGCCTCGCTGATCGGCTGCGGCTTGCCGCTGGAACCGAGGAAGCCCGTCACCTTTGGCGTGTTCTTCACCAGGTGATAGACATCGTCGTTCATGCTCAGCTTCGCCAGCACATAGCCGGGGAAGAATTTGCGTTCGGACTGCACCTTCTTGCCGCGACGCACTTCGGTCACGGTTTCGGTCGGCACCTCGACGGATTCGACCAGCGCCGACAGGCCCAGGCGTTCGGCGTCGGCCAGGATCTGGTCGCGCACCTTGTTCTCGAAACCCGAATAGGCGTGGATGATGTACCAGCGCGCCATGTGCGTCCTTATTCCCTTACCCTTTTGACCGGATCAGGCGCCCGCCGCGAAGGCGAGCAGCTTGCTGACGATCCAGCCGAACAGCGAATCGATGCCGAAAAAGAAGATGCCCAGCGTGCCGGTCATGATGACGACCATCAGCGCGGTCATCATCGTTTCGCGGCCGGTCGGCCATACGATTTTCTTGGCTTCCGCCTGCACTTCCCGCGAAAAAACGGGCAGTCGCTTCAGCCATGATGCCGGATTAGCCATGATCGATCCGTATTCTTCTTCTTTGGCGTGACACCGAAACCAAAAGCCGCGACCAGCATCGCTGCCGGGGCGGCCCTGACTTCGTTGTCGTGAAAAGTCGGCTGCGCCCTTAGCTGCTTCCGCCGCGCGATGCAAGCCGACGGGGCAAAAGCCTGTCGGCGGGAAAAGCGTGTCGTGGCAGATGGATGAAATGGCAGGGGCGCTCGGATTCGAACCGAGGGCCTTCGGTTTTGGAGACCGACGCTCTAACCAGCTGAGCTACGCCCCTGCGCCCGGCCGGAGCCGGGAGGAGCGCGCTTTAGCTTGGGGCGTGGGATAGGGCAAGGGGGGACGCGGGGCGCGGCGGAAGATTCCTGGGGCCGCGTGCTTTCACCCCGCATTTCCGGGTGATTGTCCGCGCCCGACGCGATAGGATGGCCGCACGATCGGATGGGGGAACCGGCATGTCAGTCATCATGATTTTCCGCCGCGCCATGGGCGCATGTCTGCTGATCGGCGCGGCGCTCCACGCCGGAGAGGCCGCCGCCGAAGTCAAGTCCGCGTCCGACAGCGGCTTTTTCGTAAGCCATGAGGCGCAGGTGCCGGCCGATCCGATGGCGGTGTGGGAAAAGCTGCGCGCGCCCGCGCTCTGGTGGTCCGCGAAACATAGCTGGTCGGGCGACGCGGCCAATTTCTACCTCGATCCGCAGGCGGGCGGATGCTTCTGCGAAAAGCTGCCACCCAGCAAGGAGGGCGAACCGCGCGGCAGCGTGCAGCACGCGATGGTGCTGTTCGCCCGGCCCGGCGCCATGCTGCGGCTGTCCGGCGCGCTCGGCCCGATGCAGGGAGAGGCGATGACGGGCACCCTCACCATCACGCTGAAGGCGGCCGAGGGCGGCGGCACGCTGATCCGTTTCGACTATGTCGCGGGCGGCTATGCCCGTTTCCCGCTGGGCGACCTCGCGCCGCAGGTCGACATGGTGATCGGCGAGCAGCTGGCGCACCTTGCCGCGCTGTTCACGGCGTCCTGAAACGCCCTCTCCGCTTTCGCACGCGACAAGCGCGAAAAGCCTGCTAATCTCCGCCCCGCTAGTCAGCCCGACTCGATAATAGAAAGCGGGCGACGACCGGGTCGCGTGTGACATACCGTTTGCGGGGGAGTGCACGATGGCCGTTTCCGACCATGTCGATTTGCCGACCTTTATGGAAGGCGTGAAGAAGCGTAACCCGAACCAGCCGGAATTCGTCCAGGCGGTTCAGGAAGTCGCCGAAGACATCTATGAATTCATCGCCGACAAGGAAGACTATCATTCGCAGCAGATCCTGCGCCGCATCGCGGAGCCGGATCGCGTGGTGTCCTTCCGCGTATGCTGGGAAGATGATGCGGGCAATGTCCGCGTCCAGCGCGGCTATCGCGTGCAGAACAACAACGCCATCGGCCCGTACAAGGGCGGCATCCGCTTTCACCCCAGCGTCAATGAAAGCGTGCTGAAGTTCCTGGCGTTCGAACAGACGTTCAAGAACGCGCTGACCGGCCTTCCCATGGGCGGGGGCAAGGGCGGTTCGAACTTCAATCCCAAGGGCAAGAGCGTGCGGGAAATCATGCGCTTCTGCCAGAGCTTCATGACGGAGCTTTATCGCCATATCGGCGCCGACGTGGACGTGCCGGCCGGCGACATCGGCGTTGGCGGCCGCGAAATCGGCTTCATGTTCGGGCAGTACAAGCGGATCACCAACGAGTTTACCGGGGTGCTGACCGGCAAGGGACTGGAATGGGGCGGCTCGCTGATCCGCACCGAGGCGACCGGCTATGGCGCGGTCTATTTCCTCGCCAACATGCTACGCACCAAGGGGCAGGATCTCAGCGGCAAGACGGCGGTGATTTCCGGTTCGGGCAATGTCGCGACGCACGCGGCGGAAAAGATCGTCCAACTGGGCGGCAAGGTCGTCACCCTGTCGGATTCGGGCGGCTTCATCCACGATCCCGACGGCATCACGCAGGAAAAGATCAACTGGGTGAAATCGCACAAGACCTATCGGCGCGGGCGCATCCAGGATTATTGCGAGGAGTTCAAGAGCGCGACCTTCCATGAGGGCAAGACGCCCTGGGGCGTGACGTGCGACGTGGCGCTGCCCTGCGCCACGCAGAACGAATTGCTGGGAGAGGACGCCAAGACGCTGGTCAAGAATGGCTGCATGGCCGTGTCAGAAGGGGCGAACATGCCGACCGACCTTGCCGGCGTGCACGTGTTCAAGGATGCCAAGATCCTCTACGCGCCGGGCAAGGCCGCCAATGCCGGCGGTGTTGCCGTGTCGGGCCTGGAAATGAGCCAGAACAGCGAACGGCGCGCCTGGAAGGAAAGCGAGCTGCAACAGATGCTGCTCGACATCATGGAAGGCATCCACAACAGCTGCCTGACCTATGGCCGGGTGTCGTCCGACTACACCGACTATGTGAAGGGCGCGAACATCGCCGGTTTCAAGAAGGTGGCGGACGCCATGCTGGCCTTCGGCGTGGTGTAACGCGCATTGCAGTTAGCCTGGGCGTCGATGCGGCGACCGCGGGAGAGGAGGGGGCGGCCTGCAACATGCGGGTCGCCCTTTTCGCATCGCGGCGCATGCCGCAGTGCCGATCGGCAAAACATGAAAAGGCCCGCCGCGGAGGATCTGCGGCGGGCCTCTTTTCTTGCGATGCCCCAAGGTTGGGGGAAGGTGGCATCGCAATCTGGCCGGGCGGCGGAAGCGGGCTTGTGCCCAAGACAGGGGGGAAGGGGGTGGGCCCGCTCCCGCCTGACCGGTCAACTGGACTGGCGTGCTGCACAAGGGGGGAAGACAGCGCGCCGGATACCGTAAGTCGTGGTCTCCTTGGTTCGGTCGGCCGGTGCGAAGGGGGGATGCGCCGGCCGTGAGACACCCTATGCACCCCGCCGCCCCGCCGGGCGATGGCGGGGGCATGACGCTTTTGTAATGTTTCTGGCCGATGCGGGCGGGAAACAATCGGGACATCGTTCTTACCGGCTTGTTAACGGCTGTCCGCTATGGGCCGGTGATCGGGATGGCAAGGCGCGGGGCCGTGCCAACGCCCGGCGGGATCAGACGGGTTGATGGCCACCACAGCGCGCAGGAAGGAACGGCTGCACGAGCTGGATGCGCTGCGCGGGATCGGCGCGCTGGCGGTGATGCTGTTCCATTATTCCACGCGCTTTCATCAGATGTTTCCGCAGGCGCGCCATGTCCCGTTCGATTTCGTCAGCGGCAATTATCGCGTGCTGCTGTTCTTCGTGATTTCCGGCTTCGCGATCTTTTTCTCGCTGGATCATGTGCGGTGTCCTGCCGATTTCGTGGTGAACCGCGTGTCGCGCCTGTTCCCCGCCTATTGGGTCGCCCTGATGCTGACGCTGGGCTTCGAATATGCCGCCGACATCCGGTCGCTGGAAATCCCCCCGGTGGAAGTGCTGGCCAATTTCACCATGATGGAAGGGTTCCTGTTCCTGCACATGGTCGACGGCGCGCACTGGACGCTGACGGTGGAGCTGGGCTTCTATGCCTCCATCCTGTTCCTGTGGATGACCGGCGCGACGCGAAGGCTGGAATATTGGCTGATCGCCTGGCTGGGGCTGCGCTGGTTCTGGCTGCTGATGTTCGTCGACATGCCCGAACGCATCATCATGCTGACGGTGCTGCGCTTCGTGCCGTTCTTCGTCATCGGCATGGCGTTGGGCCGCATCTGGAACGGGCAAAGGCGCTGGACGCAGCAGGTGCATGTGCTGGGCTTTGCCATGCTGACGCTGGCGATGTTCGAAACCTGGGACATCGTGCTGGCCGGCGCGATCCTGATCGCCATTTTTACCGCGATGATGACGGGTCGGCTGCGCTGGATCTGCGCCCGCCCGCTACTGTGGGTCGGGTCGATTTCCTATTCGCTGTATCTGGTGCATCAGAATATCGGCTTCGTCATCATGCTGATGTGCAGCCGCTGGGGACTGAATCCCTGGGTCGGCTTTGCCGTTGCGGTGCTGACCGCGTTCGCCCTTGGCTACACGCTCAACCGCTTCGTGGAGCGCCCCGCCCAGCGCGCGATCGACCGCTGGTGGAAGGGGCGGCAGGCGCGCGACAAGGCGCCGGTGGCGGCATGAGCGGGGCGGTGGGCAAGGGCCGCCTGCGCGAACTGGACGCGCTGCGCGGGATTGCCGCGATCGCGGTGGTGCTGTTCCATTACAGCGTGCGCTTCCACGAACTGTTCCCGCGCGCGCCGCATGTGCCCGTGGCGCTGATGATCGGCCATTATGCGGTGCTGCTGTTCTTCGCCATTTCCGGCTTCGTCATCGCCTTCTCCCTCTCCCGCGTCGATGGATTGAGCGACTTTGCCGTGCGCCGTTTCGCCCGGCTGTTTCCCGCTTACTGGGCGGCGATGGCGCTGACGCTGATGGTCGAATATGGCGCGGGCGTCCGCGCGCTGTGGGTCTCCCCTGCGGCGATCCTGGCGAACATGGGCATGATGCAGGGTTTCCTGTTCCTGCCCGGCGTCGACGGCGTCTATTGGACGCTGGAGATCGAGCTGTCCTTTTACATCAGCATGGCGCTGCTCTGGCGCGTCGGGCTGCTGCGCCGGACCGAACTGGTGTTGGCGTTCTGGCTGGCGCTGCACTGGGCGAACGACCTTTATCCCTTCCTGCCTTCCCGTCTGGCGCTGCTGATGGTGGTCGATCCCATCCCCTTCTTCGCGATCGGCATGATCGCCCATCGGCTCTGGTCGGGTGAGCGGCACTGGCGCGAGCAATTGCCCATCGCCGCGTGGCTGCTGCTGGTCGTGGGGTTGAGCGAGACGGCGGATATTCTGGCCGTCGCCACCGGGTTGCTGGCGCTGTTCGCGGCGCTGGCGCGCGGGCGGATCGGTTTCCTGACCCACCCGCTGCTGCTCTGGTTCGGGGCGATCAGCTATGCCCTCTATCTGGTGCATCACAATATCGGCTTCGTCGCGATCCTGCTGATGGAGCGGGCGGGGGCCGGCCCGTGGATGGCGGCGGCGGGCGCATCGATGCTGGCGATCGCGCTGGCGAGCGGCCTGCACTATCTGGTCGAGGAGCCGGCCGCGCGCATCATCGCCCGCCGCTGGCACGCGCGCCGCTCCGCTGCATCGCCCCGCATCGCCACCGCCGCCTGACCGGTGCGGGCCGCCGCGATCAGTGCGGGAATACCAGCAGGCACCCGATGAAGGCGAGCGTCCAGACCGGGATCTCCGCCGTTTCCGTCCATGGCTGCTCACCGCGCAGCCAGCCGACGATATGCAGCGGCACCATGCTGGCGCAGAACGGCGTCACCAGCACGAAATAGGCGCGCAGCAACCCCGGCTCGACGAACGCACCCCATAAGGCCAGCCCGTTGCCCGCCAGCGCCAGCAGGCCAAGGCAGCGGGCATAATAGCTGACCAGCAACGGATCGGCGGGCACCGGCCAGCGCATCGCCTTGCCCCAGCCCAGCGGCGACACCATGAAGGGCAACGCCAGCGCAAAGGTCGAAATGGCCGCAAAGACGAGCGCGAACATGCGCGCCTGATCCGCGTAGATACCGATCATCCCGTGATCCTCCCCCCTGATTTCCCGGCGCGAATAGTGCCGCTGCACCGGCGCGCGGGCCATTATCCGTAGGAACAAGGAAGCGGGTGGGGCAGGGACGAGAAAGAAACGATATCGAAACTATCTGCGGTTTTTCAGCGGTCCATCGATCCAAAGGGCAGCATCCGGCGGGCCTGCGCGGCGGCGGCCTTGCCGTCGCCCGTGCGCAGGGCGGGCAGTATCGCCAGCGCGTCGCGCTTCATCAGCGTGTCGAGGGCGGTGGGGGCGGACGCGCCTGCCGCCGCTTCGGCTAGCTTTCGCGCCTGCGCCACATTGCCGGGTGCCAGGCGGATGCGCATCAGCGCGGCGAGACCGGGGAAGAAGGCGCGGTTGCCGCCCAGCGCCACCGCGCGATCCAGCGCCGCTTCGCCCACCGCCTGCTTCGCGCCGACCATGGTGCGGGCGATGAAGCCGCCCAGCTGGTCGATGGCATCCAGATGCCAGCCGGCAATCGCGATCTGCGCCTCCGCATCGCGGGGGTCGCGGGCGGCCAGCCCCTCGAATATCTGCAATGACAGGCGCGCGTCGCCCCGGCTGCGGGTCAGGCGCGCGCGATAGCCGATGGCGACACCGCGTTGCAGCGCCGCTTCACGGTCGCCGGGGCGGGCCGCCAGGATGCGGTCGGCCGCCGCGATCGCCTGTCCCACCAGCGCCACCGCCTTGCCCTTGTCGCCCGTCTGGAACGCGGCTTGCGTCAACAGCTCGCGGGGCGTAGCGGCAGCGGCGGCGGCAAGCGCCATGCGGGGCAGCAGCAGGGCAGCGAGCATGCCGCCGGCAAGGGCGCGGCGCGCGATCGGGGGGGAAGCGGACATGGCGGATTGAACGCCGCGTTCCCGCTTATGTTTCACGGCCCCGTTGCCCCGCTGCGCCACGATGGTTCAAGGCAGCGCCTTCACCTTCAGCACGGCGGTCGGCGCGTCCTTCGTCAGCGGCGTTACCCGCCACATGATCTGGCGGCGGCCATCGGGCAGGGTGGTCGGCCCATCCTCCTGATTCTGGCTGACGATCTCTGCCGCGGTGGTGAGGGTGAAGGTGCCGTCCACCGCCTCGCGCGTTTTCTTCGCGTCGCCCATGCCGCTGCTCTTCCCCTCGTCATTGGCAAAGCCCGGCGCCTTCACGCGCAGCTTGTCGGTGCCGCGCATTTCGATGGCGATGAAGGGAAAGACGATTTCGGCGTCGATGTTGAAGGGATAGACGAAGCCATGGTCCAGCGTGCCGGTGATGACGTAATCGATCTCGAACTTGTTGCCGCCGACATATTTGACCGAACGGTATCCGCGTTCCTTCGACAAAGCCTCGGCAATGGCTTCCATCTTGGCTTTGCTGGTTTCCGCGTTCAGCATGCCGCCGGTCGCGTTGCCCGCGTCCGTGCCCTGCGCCACATCCGAAAAATCCTCGTCGCCGTTGCTGCCGGTGGCGTTGTCGGCCGGGCCTGCGCCGCCCGCCGGAACCTTGCTGTTCTGCATCGCGATCTGGCGGAACAGGCTGCTTTCGGACGGTTCGCCGTCGAAGGATTCCTGCCCGTCGTCGCCGCCCTCGCTGTTCGTATCGCCCAGCCCCTTCATCTCGTTGCCGATGTCGAATACCAGCACTTCACCCTTGTAGGTGAAGGTGAAGCTGCGGTCGGCCCGGATGTCCAGCGTCGACACGAACTTGCCCGGCGTCACCAGACAGGCCGACAAGAGGAACGTCATCGCCAGAACCGCCGGCAGGCGGAGCGCATGGAACATCGTCAACAACCCCCGTTTCGGCTCCGCCCGGCCGAACCGCGTGGGTTACCGTGCGGCGGAGGCGTAAAGCGCGATGGCCGCGGCGTTGGAGACGTTGAGCGATTCCATCCGCGGACTGATCGGCAGCTTAGCGACAATATCGCAATGCGCCATGCTGTTCTGACGCAGGCCGTCGCCTTCCGCCCCCAGCAGCAGCGCCACGCGCGACGTGCCGATGGCGTCGGACAGCAGCACATTGGCCTCTCCGTCCAGGCCGATGCGCCAGAAGCCGGCCTCCGCGATTTCATCGAGCGCGCGGGCGAGGTTCACCACGCGCACCCATGGCACGATTTCCAGCGCGCCGGATGCGGACCGGGCAAGCACGCCCGATTCGGGCGGCGAGTGGCGGTCCTGCGTCACGATACCCAGGCAATCGAACGCCGCGGCCGAACGCAGGATCGCGCCGACATTGTGCGGATCGGTCACCTGATCCAGCACCAGCAGCGGGCGCATGTCGCCGTCGCCCGATCCTTCCTCCAGCAAGTCGCCCAGCCAGATGTCGTCCAGCGCCTCTACCTCCGCCACGATGCCCTGATGCGGTACGCCCTGCGGCACCATGCGGCCCAGATCCTGCACATCGGCATAGACGATGGGCAGCACGGGGGGCAGCTCCAGCGCGTTGATGGCCTCTCGCGTGCCCCAGATCTTGCGCACGACACGATCGGGATTGGCCAGCGCCGCGATGACCGCGTGCCGTCCATAGAAGCGGGGGAAGCCGCCCTTGGGCTTTCCAGTACGATGACCTCTTTTCATGCGCGGCTTCTTTAACAAGCAGGCATTGACAGGCAAGCCTCCTTTCGCCAATGAGCGCCCTCCGCCACGGAATCACGCTTCAAAAGTGATCCCGCGACACCTGTGGAAGGGTGGCCGAGTGGTTAATGGCAGCAGACTGTAAATCTGCCCGCGAGAGCGTACGCTGGTTCGAATCCAGCCCCTTCCACCACCGGCCCTTGCCATGCAGGGCCATGCCTTTCCAAAAACCCCAGATTACGGCCTTTGTTGGGGCGGGGGCATTGCCATGCTTTATCATGCTTTGCCATACGTTCTCATATGGCGCGGGGGTATCGACGGGGTACCAGCGTCCGAATTTGGGGGTATCGGGCGATGCTCAGCGATGTGGTGTGTCGAAAGGCGGAGGCCGGGGACAAGAAGCGAAAGCTTCCGGATGGGCAGGGGCTGTACCTTCTGGTGCTGCCGTCGGGCTTCAGGGGCTGGCGCTTCAAATATCGCTTCGCCGGCAAGGAGAAGCTGCTGACGTTCGGGGCCTATCCCGAAATCTCGCTGAAGCGGGCGCGCGAGCGGCGGGACGAGGCGCGGCGGATGCTGGCGGAGGGAATCGATCCCGCGGTCGCGCGGAAGCAGGCGGAGGCGGCGCGACGCGCGAAGGCCGACGCGACGGTGCAATCGGTGGCCGAGGACTGGCTGGACGATCAGCGGCCGACTTGGGCGCCGCGCTATGCGCAGACGGTGGAGCGCGCGCTGAGGCGCGACGTGTTCCCCCAGCTTGGGCGGCTGCCGATCGCGGATGTGACGCGGCCGATGGTGATCGAGCGCCTGAAGGCGATCGAGGAGCGCGGCGCGATCGAGACCGCGAAGCGGATCCGGCAAAATCTCTGCTTCATCTTCGACCACGCGATCGGCAGCGGCCACGCCATCGAAAATCCGGCTGCGGCGCGCATTGCGCTGAAGCCGCTGGTTCAGGAGAAGCGACCCGCCATCACGCAGCTGCAGGCGCTGCGCGCCATGCTCTTCAAGCTGGAGGGGGTGAGGGCGCATCCGGTGACCAAGCTGGCCTCGCGGTTCATCGCCCTGACGGCGATGCGGCCGGGCGTGGTGCAGGAAACGCCGTGGGCCGAACTGCGCGGCCTGGACCCGGCCGAACCGCTATGGGTCATTCCGGCGGCGCGCATGAAGCTTCGGCTGGAGCGCAAGAAGCAGCAGGCGTTCGACCATTGGGTACCCTTGTCGCGGCAGGCCGTGGAACTGCTGAGCAGTCTGGAGCTGCTGACGGGCACGGGGCGCTACGCCTTCCCGAAAATGCGGACGGGCGCCAGGCCGATGAGCGATTCGACGATATCGAAGCTCTATCGGGAAAATGGCTATCGCGATCTGCATGTCCCGCATGGCTGGCGCGCGGCCTTCAGCACGATCATGAACGAGCGCGCGGCCGCGCTGGATATTCGCGGCGATCGGGAAATCATCGATATGATGCTCGCGCATCAACAGGAGGGGGTGGAGCCGATCTACAACCGATCGGCCTATATGAAGCGCCGCCGCGAAATCGCGCAGGAGTGGGCCGACTTGCTGCTCGACGGGTTCCCTCCTGTGGCCAGCATCCTAACCAGTCCGCGCAACTGACGGCGCAAGGGGCCGCAGCATGACGGCCCGGTCATTTGGCGAGATCGCCTCGGGTTTCGTCGGCTATCGCAATCCCGATCGCACCCGCGTGCCGCGCCGCAACAGCTTCGACGTCGATGACGATCGCGCGCAGGTGTTCCGGCCGATCAAGGATGGTTGGGATTTCGTCTATGCCCTGCTGCAGACATTCGACGAACTGCTTCAGGCGCAGCGCGAGGAACGATACAGGGGCAAGGACCGCCTGCAGGACGGCGATCGCCGCGTCCTTCGCGCGCTGCTGAAATATCTCGATTTCAAGACCGGCCGCCTCGATCCCTGCTATCAGACGATCGCCACGCGCGCCGGCTGCGCCCGGGATACGGCGATCCAGGCGGTGAAGCGCCTGGCGCACTGGCTCGGCCTGCGATGGGTCAGGCGCACGATCGTGTCCGACAATGCCGGCCAGGCCGGGCCGCAGCGCGAGCAGACGTCCAACGGCTATTTCTTCGACATGCGCGCCACCGCCAAGCGCGTCTATGAAACCTTCCGCAAGGCCCTGCGCCGCCGCCTGCGGCAGCGCCATGGCGACGCCCCGCCCGAGCTACGGACAGAGCAGGTCGCCCTCCAGAGGCCCCTGGACCCGCAAATTTCCGCCATTCTCGCGTCAATCGAGGAAGGGCTCCCCAAGCCAGAAGCGCAAGTCGGAAGTTCCGACACTATCCGGCTGTAGGTATAAGATAAAAGGACAGCCTTCGGCTGACGCTCGCTTAGCGGTCATCATCGCACCCCCCACGCCTGGAAGCGCCCTCATCCTGCACGGACTGCTGTGTCGAGGCCGGAGGCGCTTGCGCGCCCCCGGGGGCTTCCCAGGGGGGAGCCCAGGCGAGGATCGTGCCAGATCGCGGCCGCAGCGCCTGGGGAGGGCAGGCGGGCCTTATTACCCGATCGGGAAGTTGCTGATCAGAACTTCCCCCACCTTCTTCGCTGCGCCGGCCGCTGCGGCCCCGAAGGTGTACGTGGTTTCGACGCCCAAGATATGGAACCGGCCAAAGCAGCTGCGCACGCCGGGCGTGTCATTCAGGCTCAGGATGAACTTGCCGCGGATCTCGCCCAGTTGCGCGGCCAGCCGGTCGAAGTCCGCCCGGTCAAAGACGTCGGGCCCGTAGAAACGTTCGCAATCCCAATAGGGTGGGTCGAGGTAGAACAGCATGCCGGCGCGGTCGTAGCGGCGGATGAATTCGGCATAGCCCAGCTGCTCGATCGTCACGCCGGCAAGGCGATCGTGAATGTCGGCCAGCATCGGCTCAAGCTTCGTGACGTTGAAGCGGGCGCCGGCCGCCGCATCTATGCCAAAGCGCCGATTATGGACCTTCCCGCCGAAGGCGAGCCGCTGCAGATAAAGGAAGCGGGCGGCGCGCTGCATGTCCGTCAGCCTGGTCGGGTCCAGGCCGAGCAGCCGGTTGAATTCGGCCCGGCTGCTGATCCGGAAACGCAACATGTCGATGAAATAGGGATAATGCTCCTGCACCACGCGGAAGAAGGTGGCGACGTCGCCGCTGATATCGTTGATGACTTCGACCTTCGGCCGCGCCGATCGGCGCAGGAAAATCCCGCCCATGCCGACGAACGGCTCGGCATAGCCTTGGTGGGGCGTCGTATCGATGATGGCGCAGATCCGGCGGGCCAGATTGCGCTTGCCGCCCATATATCCGGCGGGTGGTACCACGGGCGTAACAAACTCCATTGTCATGTGAAATCAACTCGCTATCAAAGCCCCGCCCGAAAGCGCGGGTGCGGGGCGGCCAGTCGGCCAGCTGTGTCGTGGCGAGCTCTCTCTCGTCGGTCTTCCGGGTGGCAGCCCGGAGCCCCCGCTCCCGCCGGCGTCGCCGGCAGGAACGAGATTCGTTGGACACGCCGGCCGGTCGGCTCAGCGGTCGATTATCTGGAAGGCGCGGGTGTCGATCGGTCGGCCGAGATGAGCCGACTTGAGAGTGCGCCACGCGATTGCTGCAGCCAGGCTGCAAACCCCGTTACCGGCTGCCCTGGTGCGCTCCACCCGATCGGCCATCCCATCAGATGTTCGTAGAATTGCGGGTTGGAGATCAGGTCGCCCAGCGAGGAGCCCGGCCCAAACTTGAAACTGATCCGGAGCGGGTGCGAACAGGGGAACGTCGCCGTCGCCGGGTCGACGCCGATCGCCGTCAGGATCTGCCACAACAGCGTCCAAACCCGCGACGCATTGTTGATCGCGAACTGGCCGCAGCTGTTTTCGGATATGTCGATCGGCTTCACCGGCTGGATCGAGCCCGGCTGGATCATCAGGTCCGGATAATAGCCCGCATCCGATGCCGTTGGCGTGGGCCAGGATGAAGAGGCGACGACGCCGGTGGCTCGCGCCTGCTTCTCGCGCCGTGAACAATCCCGCCTTTGGGCTGTAGCCCATTGCGCGAAGGTCTCCGATGACGTCGGCAAATCCCAGATCGAGGTGGCCTTCGACATTTTCGCAGAACAGCCACTCGGGTCTGATTTCGTCGGCGATCCGGGCGACCTGGGGCCAGAGGTGCCGGGGGTCGTCAGCGCCGCGGCGTTTGCCCGCGGCGCTGAAGGGTTGGCAGGGATAACCGGCAGAGACGATATGAACGCGGCCGCGCCAAGCGCTGCCGTCGAAGGTGCGCAGATCGTCCCAAATAGGCGCTTGGCCCAGGGCCTCGTCTTCCATCCGCGCCACGAGAGTGGCTGCTGCGTGAGCTTCCCGCTCGACATAAGCCACAGTGCGATAGGATGGCTCTGCGATGTGCAGGCCGAGATCGAGGCCGGCATAGCCGGCGCACAGGGAAATTCCGCGCAGCTCGCGGTCAGGTTGGTTGGGGGAACGTAGATCCACAAGGTAGGCCTCCAGTGGTCGCTCTTTCGGCGATCGCTTGGGGGCTCACAGGCCTCAGACAGTTGAAGCTGCCGCAACGTCGACACTTTATCTCGACCAGGGCAGCGATCGCGCCAGGCGCAGCTTTGAACAGCAGTGCGCGGCAGGATCCGCAATTATGGGGCAGGCAGATTGTCTTGCAGTTGGGCGAGGGCATCTAAGCTCCGTTCGCCGAGCTCTCTCTCGTCAGCATCGGGTGGCAGCCCTGGGGGATACAGGATTAAGCGACCAGCAGGGCAGCCCAGGCGTCATACAATGCGCGTCGGCGGTCCAGCTGCTCGGCGCGATTATAGGCTGCTTCCACCTTGTCCTTTGGTAAATGCGCCAGCGCGCGGTCGATCGCCGCGCGATCGGCGGGGAAATGTTCGTTGAGGATGGTCGAAAAGCTGGCGCGCCAGCCATGCGGCACATGGCGGCCGGCATAGCCGGCGCGGCGGTACAGCGCGGCGATGTCGTCCGGTTCCAGCCCGGGAAAGACCAGCGCATCGACATGACATCCCCCGGCCGGCTCCACGGCGCGCAGGACATCCAGCGCCGCCCTGGTCAGCGGCACCACATGGTCGAACCGCTCCTCCCCCTTTTTCGCCAGGGCCAGCTTCATGCGCGCGGCCGGGATCGTCCAGGTCGCGTCTTCCATCCCGTTCAGCCGAACCTCGCCCCATCGCATGCCGATCAGCGCGCCCATGCGGACGGCGGTCAGGGCCAGGAAGCGGCTCGCCAGTTTCAGATGCGCCGGCGCGCCCAGCTGCTCGACGTCGGCCAGCAGCTGGCGCAGTGCATCGATGTCGACGATCGCGGGATGTTGCCGCTTCAGCCGCGGCGTTTTCAGCACGCGCGCGACGATCGCGGCGGGATCCTGTTCGGCCAGGCCCTCGGTGATCGCATAGGCGAATATGCCCGATAGCCGCTGGCAGATCCGGCGTGCCGTTTCGCCGGCGCCGCGCGATTCGATCTCGCGCAGGACCGCGCGCACGCCCGGCACGTCGATCGCGCCGATCGGCAGCGCGCCGATTGCCGGAAATATGTCGCGCTCCAGGCTGGCGATGACGTCGGCCGCGTGGCGCGCGCTCCATCCCGCCCGCCGCTCCTCATGCCAGATTCGCGCGACCGTTTCGAACGACTGGACCTTGGCCGCGCTGCTTGCGGCGCGCGGATCCATGCCGGCGCGGATCAGGTCGCGAGCGCGGTCGGCCGCGTTGCGCGCCTCCTGCAGCTGCAGGTCGGGATAATGGCCGATGGAAAGCAGCTGCTCGCGCCCGCCGACCCGATATTTCAGGCGCCAGGCCATCAGGCCGGTCGGCGCGACGAACAGGTGCAGGCCGCGTTCGTCGAAGAGTTTGTAGGCGCGCCCCTTTGGCCGCGCGGTGCGCACCGCGGCATTGTTCAGCATGGATATGATCCTGATCAGGCGGAGGATGCTTGACCGACTCGCGGCCAATGTTCCTAGATTGTTCTCATGGAAAAAGGGCCGGTCGACGATCGCAAGCTGCAGCTGTTCGCTGAAGCGAATGGCCTGTCTTGGGGGTGGGGTGGCCGGCACGAGGGCAAGCGGCTTTATATGTGGATGCGGGTCGAAGGGGCTGGGCAAAAGATCGAAATGCAGACCAACGGGGTCGGCTGGACCGCGCAGCAGATATTTGACGACTTGCTGTGCTGGGTGAATGAAGAATGGGTGCTCAAACCCGGCGAAATCCGTCCCATGGGCCTCAGCCGACCGATCAGCCAGTGGCGCGGCGGGGCCGAATGATACGAATTTGCATTGTGGCGATGCAGATTGTCGATCTATTCTGGCGTCATAAACCCCGAGAGCGCGGGGTGGTGACATGACCTGGACAAGCTCGCGAGGCCCCCGGCTTGGTCGTTATCGGGCGACCTAATCCACCCCATTTGACGGCGAAGCACATTAAATTATGTGTTCCCCGCACATCCGCCCGATATCCTGGCCTAGGTAAGAAGGAAGCCCGATGGACCTGCAACGCGAAGGCTGGCGCGCCCACCGCCATGATCGGGAGATGCGCCGCGATCGTGCCGTCCGTGCCGTAACGATCGGCCTGTCCTTCGTGATCGGCTTTGCCCTGGTCGTGGGCATGCTGCTGCCGCTGGTCGATCGCCTCCCGGGATGACGGACAACCCCTCCGTCCGACGCGCGGACGAAATGGCAGAAATCGGGCTTTTTCCCCGCGCGGGGAAAAACCCTCATACCCCACCAAGTACCCCCACTTGCGGGGCCATTCTGCCGCCTTTAGGCTGGCTGTCGAGCCGTCCGGCGCGGTGGACTCGGTCGGACGGCTCGCCGGACCTCAGTCGAACAGCATGCCTCTCGGCATCGGGACGGCCGCAAGGATCGCCTGCCTGGAAAGTGGCATCACCGCCAGATGCCCCGCGTCGTTATAGTGCGCCGTGTCCTTCTGGTAGATCGCCTTGATGATGGCCTGTCCGTTGCCGTTCAGCGGTCCGTCGATGACGCTGGCGACATCGATCATCAGATCGCCATTGGCCACGCATTCGGCCCGCCAGCGGTCGTTGCGCGCGCGACGGACCTGATCTGACGCATTCCAGACGCGCGCGGTCGATGCCTGCCATGTTGAGCGGATGACCGGCACACCCGCCCGCGCAACGACCACGCGCGCTTGGGCAAGGTTCGCCTCCATCGTCGCGACGGTCGCGTCGTCGATCGTCGTGACCGTTGGCCCCTGCGCCCAGTCGTTCTGCGTTGCGCATGGGATATGCACTGCGCTTGGCATCAGGCCGGTGGTCGCGTTGAAAAGGCCGGTCGACGAAAACAGATCGATCGTCCGGTCGCGGATAGCCGTGGATGCAAAGCCCGCCCAGGCAACCTCCGCATATTCATAGGGCATGCCGGTGTCCTGCGTCAGCTTCTCGCATGCCAGGAAGATATGGTTCGCGCCGATCGTCTCGCCGGAACCGACCGCGTTGCTGTCACCATCGCCCGCCAATGTAACGCCGCGACCGTCGGTCGGCATATAGGCCAGACCGGCGATCGGCGAGCGGTTCGCGTTGGTCACCGACGTGAAGCCAGCCTGATTGGCGGTGGTATAATCCCCCGGCTGCTCGCGCCACCGGAACATTCGGCTCGATCGCGCGGCCCAGTTCGTGAATTCGTCCGTGCCGTTGCCCAGCATCACGACCGTGCCAGCGCCCATGTAAACGCGGATCAGCACCAGCCGACCGCTGCCACCATCATCGCGCGGCACGCTCGGCAGCAAGGTCATGTCTGCGCCGCAATGCCAGGCGTTACGATTGATCGCCGGGGCGGGCGCATAGTTGGCAGTAGCCATGCTGACAGATCGCCATGTCGCTGCGTCTGCCGCCGCCTTCGTGGCGTTGGGAACTGCGGCTACCCACACAAAGTAGGAGGGTGAGCTGGCCGTCGCGCCCCCATTCTGTCCGGCTGCCAAGATGGGCTGCACACGAGAAAAGGGGGCAGCCACCT
Source organism: Sphingobium sp. (assembly GCA_034519505.1). Taxonomy (GTDB): domain Bacteria; phylum Pseudomonadota; class Alphaproteobacteria; order Sphingomonadales; family Sphingomonadaceae; genus Sphingobium. The sequence continues at coordinate 58,236 of JAXHOI010000029.1, forward strand.
CCACCAGCATTTCGAAGGTCGTGCCGCCGCCCAGCGTGACCTGGTTCAGCGCGCGACTGTGGACGATGCGCACCAATGGACGCGGCGGGCGCGAGAAAAAGCCAGTCTCGATGGCATAGCGCGCCTTCTCCTGATCGGAGGCCAGCGCCCGGGCAATAATGTCCATGCTCATTGCGACACCCGATAGTTGATCGGGCCGCTGGTGTACGCGGTGCAATTAAGACGATAAGCGACGCCGTCCTCGGTCTCCTCGTCGGTGAAACTGATGACCGAGCTGATGGAGTAGACCGAGGACGGCCATTTCGGCAGCCAGGTCGTCCCGCCATCGAAGCTGCGCTCGACAACGACCGTGCCGACGAAGGTTCCCCAGACGGAAATGTTGAAGCCGACACGGTGTTGCGGGATCCGGAAGGTGGGGGATTGGCCCACTGCGGCGAAATTGCCGCCGATCATCTGGGTCATAAGGTTCTCCGATGAAGTGGTTGACGGGCGAAGCGCGCGGCTCCGCGCCTATTCGGGCTGGAGCAGCCCCGGTGCCGGGCAGACGCGATCGAGCGTCTGCAGGGCCAGCGTGGCGGCGGCGCGGACCTTGTCGGCCTTGGCGCAATCGACCTTCTGCAGCGTGGTGCAGGCGGGCAGGCAGAGGGGCAGGGCGGCGATGATAAGGCGCTTCATGGCGTGTCCTTTCGAGGCGGGAGGGATCAGGCGACGACGAGCAGCTCGCGATCGCCGCTCATCCAGATCTGCCGGCGCACGGCGCGGGGCAGGATGATGCAGCCGCGCGATGCGGTGCCGGGGTGGGCGATGCTGTCGCCATGGATCCGGAATGCGCTGCGGCCCGTGCCCTGGTGCACGTCGTCGTCCGGCCTGGCGTCGATCGCCGTCACCGGCAGGGCATAGGGGCCGACCGACTTGCTGTCATAGGGCGCGCCGATCTTCCATTTGCCCTGCGGGATCGGCCCGACGCCGCGCACCGCTTCCATGGCAGCGTTGTTCTTGCCCGCGTCGCGGCCGGAATAGCCGCGCGCCAGGACGATGCCGTCCCGGCTCAGCGCACCGGTCGACTGGCTCCATGTCCACATGATGTTGTCCTTTAGTTGGAGGAAGGGCGTCGCCGGCGGCTTCGCGCGCGCCGCGGCCGACACTCGGGCTGTTCGTCCAGGAACAGGATGGCGGCGACCCCGGCGCATGCCTGGATCAGCTGCTCGGCCGCCTCGGCCACGCTGACCGGCGTTCTTTCAGGCCTGGTCGCCATCGATCGGCTTTCCGGTGATCTTCATGGCCAGCTGCGTCAGTGCGACGGCCAGCTGCTTTTCGGATTCGACCTTGTTCCGGTCGATCTGAAGGCGTTCGGCGCGTTCGGCGGCGCGATCGGCACGGTCCTGCTTCCAAAGCAACAGCAGAATGCCGGACATCAGGCCACCCGGCCCCCAGCTCAGCAGGGCCTGCACGATCGCGCCGTCGCTCATTTGGCGGTGCCGTCGCTATAGGTCTGGTTCGTCTCGATCGTCGGATCGATGCCGGCATGGCGCTGGCTTGCGCAGGCGCAGGCGCACAGGGCCAGCACCGCCGCGGCGATGGTTTTCAGCATGTCCATTCCTTTCGGGGTGCCTGAAAAGTCAGGCGCTATCGGGCCGGGTCGGCCAGATCGGATTGCGAGGGTCGGCCAGATTCTCCGGCATGTCGCGCAGCTGTTGGCGATAGGTGCGCCACGCTGCGACCTGTTCGACCGTCAACGGGGCATCCGGCAATTGCGTCCAGTCGGCCTCCGCGAGCATCGCGCCTCGCGCCGAGCGCAGCGACGCCCAGGCGACCGCCATGTCAGGAACGATCGCGCCGTCAATGCGCTGGACACCGCTGCCGTCGCCCCAATCGTCGTCCCAGTCGACCACGTCCATGCCGGCCGTGTCGGTGAAGGCGAGGTCATCGGCCGCGATGATCCGGGCGGGCTTCGTGTCGCCGGCAGCGAACAAGGCTTTGCGCGTCATGCCACGTCCCCATTGATCGATCCGAACAGGTTGCCGGACGGAATGGCTCCGCCACCTCCCGCACGCCGCACATAAACGCGAATGGCATAGCTCTTGGCCGATCCGGTCAGGTTCTGGACCGATCCATAGGTTGCGACGGCATCCGGGTCGGACGTGTTGGCCGCGCCGCCCGTCGCCGGATGCTCGGCCGTCGTCGGGAAGTCCGTCTCAGCGCCGCCGTCAGTCAGGTTCTGATAGGTGAGCTTCATCTGCGGCGTGTATGTGCCCGATGACGTCGGCCCATAGGTGCAGTTGGCATTGGCGTTCAGCCATGCGCCGTTCGCTACCGTCAGGGTCACGGCCGACGCCGCCAGCGCATAGCCGGATGATGCCGGGAAACTGGTGATCGCAGCATTGCCGCTGTTCGCCGCCGAACCGTCGATGATCCGCCGCGCCGAAATCGTCACGGGATAATCGACGCCGCCATAATTGACGTTCAGCACCGCGCTTGCGCTGGCATCGAGGATCGCCGTCACCCCGCCGAAATTGCCCCCGCCGTCGATCGAGATGCCCGGCATGTTGCTTTGAGAGACAACGGAGTATGTCGCGCCGGACGTGATGACGGTGCTGCCGACGCGCAGGCGCAGCTGCCCGGATATGGCTGCCAGCTGCCCCGGCTTGGGCGTGCCGCCCGAATAGCAGTTCACGCCGAAGAAAGCCGGACTGGCCTCGGCTATCGATCCGTTTGCCCCCGGAGCGCCTGGCGATCCCGGTGCGCCAGGACTGCCAGTTGCACCCGGCGCACCGGGACTGCCGGGAGCGCCCGGACTGCCCGGCGATCCCGGCGCACCGGGCGACCCGTCCGCTCCACGCTTGCCGAGGGGGCTGAAATCCAGCACCAGCGCCATTGGTCCCGGTACTTCGATTGCACTGTCCATGTAAAAAGTGAGGTCTGGCCCCACGGTTAGCGCGCGCAGCAGCGTTCCGTTGGCATAGTAGCGTATCTGATCGTTGTCGTACGCAATGGTGAAGATGTAGGACTCGTCGTAGTTCCAGCCGGTGGCGATCAGGCCTCCGCTCTCGGCGATGTAGATAACGCCGACACCGGAGGTCGTGTATTCCAGAAAGAATGCGTGATCGAGCGTCGTCCAGTCGCCCGAGGTCGGGTCGGTGTTCAGCCCGACCATGACGCCGCCCATGTAACCGGCGTAGGGAAGCGGTTTGAAGCGGACGGTTGCGCCCTGGTAGAAGCCCTCGGTCGAGTAGATCTGCTGATCCCACGCAGCAGAGTAGGCTGTCTTTCGCACCAGCTTGTTGCCCGACACCAGCGCACCGGATGATGCGGCAAGGCCGAAGGCTGCCGGGCCGGTATAGGGCGACCATGTATAGTCGGCCGGGTTGGCGCTCTCGATCGGGCTGGTCTGATTGTAGCGCACACCCTGCCACGTCCGCCCATTCGGAAAGCCGGTGACGAAATTGATGCCGTCGGGAGAATCGGCATAGGCATAATGGGTGTAGATCGTCGCGCCATTTGCACCAGGAGCACCGGGAGCGCCAGGCGAACCGGGCACGCCGGCCGCGCCGGGGGCACCGTCTGCACCAGCCGGACCCGCCGCCGTGAAACCGATCAGTTCGGCAAATGCAGCCGTGCCGTTTGCACTGGCGTTCGACCCGTCCATGAACAGGCGCTGCCCGGCCGCCGCAGAAATCGCCGGGCCAAAGGGCACGCCGTTGCGCGTGAAGCGGACGTCCTTGCCGTTATAGTGGATGTTGAAGACATCGCCGTCGGCGAAGAAATCGTCAGCACTGACCCATAGGAAGCTCGCCCCCTGAAGGATTGATACCTTCCGCCCGCTGGAATAGCTAAGCTGAAAGGAATAGTTGATGCCGACATAATCGTCGTCGGCCGCCGGATCGTCGTTCAGTCCGAAAAAGGTTTCCAGCCACTGGCTGTCCAGCACCCGGATCGTCAGGCTCGCGCCGCCGACATAGCTCTCGACTGATCGCCAGCCCTGATCCCATGCGCCAGTATAGGGTGCGGTGCGGGACAGCTTAATCCCGGTCAGCTCGATCCCGGCCGAGGTGACGACAGCGAAACCGGGCCCGGCGCCATTGCCCGCTGCGACCAGATCCTGATAGATCGGGCTGAGGAGCGGGTCATAGCGCGTCGGCTCAGCAGCCTGCACCTCCGGGGCTTCTTCTGCATCCCACAGATAGATGTCCGGATGTTCCTCACGCAGGACCATCGGGCAAATCCCGTCCACCTGCGTGGCCGCCTCGGCCACGCGAAACAGCTTGTTGGTCCACCCCAGCGCACGGAGGCTCAGGCGGACCACAGATCCTTTGTCGGCCTTCCATGCGCGATGGCTGAAGCTGCCGGTGAAGGTGCCGGAATACAGCATGCGCGCCAGCCGCTGCTTCGCCAGCCGCTGGCACTGGCTGGGCGACTGGACCAGCGCCAGGTCGACGCTCTCGATCCGGTCGATTCCGTCCGGGCTCGCGATGCGGACCTGCGGATAGTCGACCATCTGGTAAAGCGCGGTAGGGGAGGGGTCCGGATAGGTGCCGCGCACGATGTTGAAGGACTCGTCCAGGGATGCCGTCTGATCCCAGATGAATTCGCCCAGCAGATCATCGTCGGTCAGGTCGACGACGGGCGATCCCAGATCGTTGTGGAGCACGATCCGCCGCAGCTTGCCCGCCGCATCGTCGATCTCTCCATTCATGGCGGCGCTAAAGGCGCTGGTCACGAGTTTCAGGTCGTCGCCTTCGGAAAAGACGCCGTCGGTGCGATAGCGCGGCTCGGTTCCGCCCGCGGCCTTGGTGACCGCCTCGTCGCACAGATTGGCGGCGCTGATGTAGCTGGTGAGGTCGATGCGCGACGCCGGCATGCCCTTACCGACCGCCAGCTTGCCGTTGATCCGCCAACCCAGCAGATAGAACAGCTCCTGCAGAGCCGGATTGCGGCTCGCATTGTCGTTCCACGCCCAGGTGGACTGATCGTTGGCACGGTGCGATCCCGATCCGCCGGGGACCGTGCTGTCCAGGCGTGGATCGTAAACCTTGGCGCCCTTGCCGATGATCGTCATGCGCGTCGGCACCGACTGCGCGAACGGGCTTTCCGTCTTCTTGCTGTTCCCGGTCAGCTTATATTGGAAATACACATAGGCGCAGCCGGTGAAGCGTCGGCTGCTCCCCATGCGCGGGCCGATATTGATGGCGTTGCCGGCATTGCCCTCCAGCACTGGCGAAACGACCAGATAGCCGACAAAATCACCCTGGACGCCGCCGCTGACCGTCCAGGCCAGCTTGTCGTCGAACCAGATCTCCTCGATCGACTGCACGGCATGGCTGGCGACGACGACAAAACGGTGCAGATAGGTCTGACCGGCGCTGTATTCCTGGTCGCGAACATCCGTCGCCATCGCCGTGTGACCGAAAACGATCGTTCGCGGCGCACGCGGATTGATGGACGCATTCAGGCGCTCGATGGACGCCGGCGACGTCGCCGGGGCTTTCGGCCGCTTGGCGAGCAGTCCGGACGCGAGGGTGAGTGCTGACGAAATCGTCAGCAAGGTCGCAACGCTGAGGCCCGCCACCGAAATGCTGGCGATCGTACCGAAGGCGACCAGGCCGACGCCGGTCGCGGCCAGGGCGACGCCGGCGACGACCAGCGCGCCGATCTTCAGCACCTTGCTCATACGGCCCACGCCCTCGACCACTGGTGTCGTGGGATCCGCACCAGCCCTTCATGGGCCAGATCGCCGCTTTCATCCCTCCCGACGAACAGGGCGTCTCCGCCGATGCAGACGCCCAGCGCTCCCGTTCGCTCATCGCCATGCAGGACGATGTCGCCGCGGCGCGCGAAACCTATCGGCACCTCGCCCAGCAGCTGCTCGACCGTGGCGACCAGCGACCCTGCGCCATATCGGCGCAGTGCGCGCACGCTGCCTCTGGCCGTGCGATATCGCCCGCGAAACGGCGCGGCGAAATCGATGCCCGTCATCGCGCGCACGGCGCCGGCGGCGAACAGGGCGCAATCCATTTCGCCCCAGGCAAAGCGCGCGTTGACGCTCGCCGTCAGATAATCTGACAGCGCCGCTTCCCAGTCTGCGCGCCTCATTTCTGCTGCGCCCGTTGATAATCGAAATAGGGGCCCCACCCGCCGCCCAGCGGCACGGCGGTAGCCGGGCTGGTGCTGATGCCGTTGGCGATGGCGATCGACGCCTCTGCGCTGTGATCGTCCGGGTCGAAATCGGCCTGGTCCAGATATGTGCGATTGCTGGCCTGGCTGAAGGCCGCGAGCCACCCCTCGATCGTCACCGCGATCGACTGCGAGGCCGGACTGCCGCCGATCTGCAGCGCGGTCATGTATCCGGTATAATAATGCTGGATCGCCCCCCTCTGCGTGCCGTCCGTGTCGCGGATCATCCGCCACAGCATGGCGACGCGGCCCTGCCAGTTTGCCCGATCGCCGATCTGATCCAGCGTTTCCTGGTCGATGCCCAGCAAGCCGGAGATCTTGGCGGTCACGCGGTCCGATCCGCCCTGCTTTGACCTGACCGGGCTGATATCGATCAGATCGCCGCGCAGGCCGAAAAACATATGATCGTCCAGCTCCGAAAAGCCGGTGCCCGTCGGCACGACATCGCGCCCGTAAGTGGTGCAACGGATCGGGTCGCCCACGATGTCCAGGAACGCGAAGAATTCCGGTTGGATGAAGTCGGCCTCTAGCGCGGCCGATGCGGTGGCGTCGGGGCGTGACATCAGAACGCCTCCTCCAGGTCGATCGCGTCGAAGGACCAGGCGCGCGCGAGGCCGTCCGTTTCGTTCGGGGCGTCGCCCACCAGCATCATTTCGGCGACGGGATTGCGCGTTTCGCACCAGCTGCCCGCCGCCAGCGTTTCGCGCAACGGCGCACGAAACAGGGCGGTGGCGTTGCCCGCGCCGTCGGCTGTCAGGGCGCTGATCAGGCGCAGCATCTGCACGCGGCCCGACGGCAGCGGAACGGTGATGCAATAACCTGCCGGCAGCAACGTGGCCGACGCGGGCAGGTTAGTCAGCGTCATCGTCGTGCCGCCGGCCGCGCCGGCGCCGATGCGAACGTCCAGCGCCAGATTGTGCTGGTTCTTGCGGAATGGGAGCAGAAAGCTGTTATAGGGCCCGTCCAGCGCCATCAGGAACGCGCCCCATGCGGCCGCGACGTCGGGCTTGCCGACGATCGGCGGCAATGTGGCCTTGGCCTTCCAGCGCTGGCCACCGGGCAGGCGGACGCCTCGCGTCGCCCCGGACCATTCCGATCGGTTGCGCTGCACCTGTGTCGATGGCGGCGTCCATTGCACCGAAACGAAGCCCGGCGTGGTCGGCATGGCGATCAGTGTCATATCAAAGCTGCCGGCGATTAAGGGTGCTGATCGTTTCGCCCACGGCCGCGCGCTGGATAGTCGGCGCGGTGGCGCGCACGACGTCGATCGCGACATTTTGCGAACGGCGATCGATCCGCGCATCGATATCGCCGGACAATTCCAGCTGCACGCGGGCCATGCCTGATCCGGCGCTGCCACCCGCGATGCGCGAGGTGCTGATCGCGGGCCCGCGATAGGTGCCCCGGCGCAGCGCCTCCAGCGTCGGGACGCCGATGCGCGACGTCGCTGCGGCGTCGAAGACGAATTCCTTCTTGTGGACAGGGCCGGCGATATCGGTGGACGACCCGTCGCCTGTATAGCCGCCGCCGGAAAAGCCGAAGATCTTCGGCACACTGCCTACGGTCGACTGCTCGCTGAATATCCGAGCGCCCGTGAGACCGCCGCCGCCGCCCAGACCAAACGCGCCGCCCAGCGCGCCGACCAGCTGGTTCACGATCAGCTGCTGGACGGCGATGCGGATCAGGTCGGCGATGACCTGCTTGGCGACATCGGAAAATACGTCACCGAACCCCTTGGCGTTGACGATCGCGTCGGCAAGTCCGTCATTCAGGCGACGAAGGCCGTCCACCGCCACCTGCTGATAATTCTCGTTCAGATTGGCGCCGACGGTCGCGATGTCCCGCCGGTACTGATCGAGCGGGCCATTTGGCTGTGCGTCGAAGTTTTCGCGTTCCGCCTTCTGCCGTTTCAGCAGTGCGGCACGGTCGGCGAGGGCCTGGTCAATCTCAGCCTGGCTCTTGCTGGTCGAAACGATATGCGCCAGTTGCTCGAGGGCCGCCTGCTGTTCCTTTTCCAGGATCATGCGCGCGATGGAACGGCGTTCGGCGTTGCTGACCGCCATGTCTTCCTTGATCCGCAGCATGGCGATTTCGGCATCGGTGCTGTGCTGGGTCGCGGTGAACTGCGCGTCGATCGTGGCGCGGATCCGGTCCTGCGCGACGTTGGCAAGGCGCTGGCTGCGGATCGCCTCGTTGACGGCGTCCAGCTGCTCCGCCTCGGCGGCGCTGATCTGTCCCTTCGACTGCTGGAGCCGGATCTTGGCCCGGGCCGCATCAGCCTCGGTGTTGATCTCCTCCTTCAGCAGCTCGTCACGCTCCAGCTCGCTGGTCGTTGATTGGCCGGTCGCGTCGAGCAGCTGGCGGCGCGCCTGCAGCAGCTGCTGATTGAACGATATGTCGTTGGAGATCTCGCGCTGCCGGATCGTCTCGGCCGACGGGCCGGTCCTGCCCTTCTCAAGAGCCTTTTCCTGTGCGGCCTTTGTCCGTTCGGCCCGCGTCAGCGCGGAAGAATAGGCGGTCCCGTTGCCCGTGCGTTCGAATTCACGTCGCGCGCGATCGCGGGCATCATCGTAATTCTGATTGATCCGCTCGCGCGGATCGATGCGGCCCCGAGCGTCCCGATCCAGCAGCAGTCCGGCGGCATTCACCTTGGCCTGATCGGCCTCAATGATTTTCGCGTTCTGCTCGCGGATCGATGATTCTATATCGGCGATGCGGCGCTCGTCCGACGACGCCAGGACGCTGCTGCCCCCTGCCGCGCCCCTGGCACCGATATCGCCAGTCTGTGCCGCTCTTTTCGATGCAGCCAGGTTTTCCGTCAGGCGTTCGCGCGCAAGCTGCTGCTCGGCGATCAAGGTGCGACGCGTGGCCAGCTCACGCTGGCGCATCGCTTCAGCCTTGTTCAGATCGTCGATGATGCCCTGCCGCGTGGTATGGTTGGCGGCGGCCGACGCATTGTTCAGGCGATCGACGGCGTCCTTCAGAGCGTCGGCGGCATCGGCGTGCTTCTTCTTCGATGCAGCCGCCTTGTCATCGCCGGCAGTCATCACGGTAAGGATCGTGATGGCCGCAAGGAGCACCTGCGTCCACGGCCCGCCCAGGAACGCGACAAAGCCCTTTGTGCTGTTCGTCATCAGGCCGATCGCGCCGGTGACCTGGCTGGCCTGGCTGACGAAGATCTGCATGGGCTTCGCGCCCAGGCCCCACATGGTGACCGCGTCGCCCAGGTTGTACGTCAGCTGCTGCTGGGCGGCGCGCATCTGGCCCGTAGAAACGGTCGCGCGCCGCGTCTGTGCGTTGAAGATGCCCTGCTGTGCGCTGGTCGCGGCCAGATCCATTTCCAGCCGCTCGAGCGCGCCGGCCTCCTGGCGCAGCGCGACGGCGTTCTGTTCGGCCGCGGCGGCGGCAGCTTTGGCGGCGCGCAGCTGTGTTTCCTCCGCGACGCTCAACGTGCCCGTCGCCAGTGCCTGCCGCTCCAGCGATGCGACGACCAGGTTGATGGCCATCGCCTGCTTCTGCGCCTGATCGGCCGCGGCCTTGGCGTCGGCAGCACCGAGGTTCAGCCCGCCGCCTTTCAGCGGCGGCAGTTCGATCGCCTGCGCCGCGATCTTCTGAATATCGGTGAAGTTCTTTTTGAAGTCCTGCGCGACGGCGCGCATGGAATTGTTGAGGCCCTCGCCTTTGAATCCGGAGAACCGGGCCTCCAGCTTGTTCAGCTGGCGCTCGGCCTCCAGTTCGAACTCCGCGACCGTGCGTTCCCCGGCCGCCATGTTCTTCTTCAGCAGCTCGATCGACGCGTCGACCTGCAGCAGCAGCTGTTTGGTGTCGATTTGGGCCAAAGGATATTCCCGGGATTATTCGTCGGGCGGCGGAGGGTTGGCTTCTTCCCAACCCTCTATGCAGGCCCAGAACTCATGCGGTGTCGCCGCCCAGAATTCCGCCGGGCGCCAGCCCAGCGTTGCGGCGGCAAGCCCCATCAGGCGGCGGCGTGGGGATCTTCCATCGTCGGGATCGTCGCCGCCTTCAGCTCCCCCGACGCGGTATATCCACCGGTCGACGCGAGCGAGAGCACGGCGGCGATCGCCGACATGCCCGACTGGAAGCCGCCCTCGGCCTCGCCGATCAGCTCGCGGATCCGCGGCGCCTTGCTGGCGGCGATCGCGGGCGATTCAGTGGCGCGGCCGAAGGCGCGGATGAACTCCGTCGCGATCTGCGCGATTTCGGAAGTCGTCAGCTTGCCCTGCAGCGCTTCCCGCGCCAGCTGCAACAGGCTCTTGCCGGTCAGCTGCTCGACCTCCTCGATCGCTTCATGGCTGGGGCGCAGCACATATTCGACGCCCTCCAGGATCAGCGCCATTTCGCCCCGTTCCTTGCTCGCCGGCCGTGCCGACGTGCTCTTCTTCTCGGCCATCGATGCCCCCTTATGCGAGGGCGTCGGTGGTCGGCGCGCCGTCCAGCGTCAGCTGGAAGGTCGACTTGACCACGTCGTTCTTGCCGAAATCGGTGTCGAAATTGCCGATCCACTGCGATGCCTCATAGACGACATCGCCGGCCGCGCCGGCGCTGCCGCCCTTGCGGATCTGGAACTTCACCGGGGCACTGCCCTTGGACAGGGTTTCCAGCCGGGTGTAGCCGTTCGCGTCGGGCAGGTTCGGATATACCTCGGCGTCGATCGTCAGCGTCTTCAGGCCGGGCGCCTGCGTGCCATAGGGATAGTCGTCCTTGGTGGACGTGTCGATCGAACCGGCCTGCCGGTTGATCTTCAGGGACGTCTGCCCCTTGATCTCGTTATACGTGCCGGCGACCGCGCTCTCGATCCAGAGGCGATAGTCGTTGCCAAGCTTCTTACCCATGTGCGGCTCCCATAAAAAAAGCCCCGCCGGGGTGGGCGGGGCCTGGTCTGTTGAAATTTCCGGGTTGGTCAGTTTTTGAGCGCGATGACCTGGTACCGGCCCTGGCCGACATAGCCGGCACCATCAGGCGCCAGGACCGCATCGTCGGATTGGAAGTTGAAGGCGATTTTCCATTCGGCGATCGTCACCGTCTTGCCGTCCAGGCGATCGTCGACCTGCTCCATGATGGCGGACAATGGCTTGCGCTCCTCGCCCTCGGTCACGCTGACGATCGTCAAAGTGCCGATGCGATCCGGATCATCCTTTCCGCCCAGCGGGTCGAGCTCGATATCGCCGATTATGACGACGGGCGGCGGCGTGTTCTCGGGTACGTGCTGGAACAGCTGCGCGCCGGCGATGCCGGTCAACAGCTGATAGCTGCCCGCCTCGATCGCGTCCTTCGCACTAGCCATTGCTCGCACCTGCCCGTTTCAGGATGCGATCCCACGCGCCGCGCAGCTTCTCGCCCATGACCGTGCGCAGGTTGGTATATTCGCCGGTGATGAAGTGGAGGCCGGTGAACCCTTTGACGCGGATCGTATAGCGCGAGATCTTGCCGCTAGCTGTGCGACGCACCGCTTTGGCAACCTGCGCCCTGCGGCCAAGGTCGAGGATCCGCGCATAGAAAATCCGGTTACGTGATTTCGGTGTATCGACTAGGCCGATGCGCGCCGTCAGGGCAGTCCGCGAAACCTTGTATTTCAGGCCGCGGCGTAGCTTTCCCGTTTTTCCCTTCGGGGCGCGTCGGATCATGTTCGCAAGGATGGAACGGCTGCCCCCCTCCAGCACGTCCACCATCTCCTCGCGGGCGGCATCTGGAAGCGCGCGAAACAGGGCGCGGATCTCCGTCGACCCGCGCGATCGCCGGCGCGCCATCAGGTCGCCACTCCACTTTCGCACGTCATCACCAGCTGCTCGCGTTGGCCGTCAGGATCGACGCATGACCGGATGTTGAGGGGCTGGCCATTATACATGGCGCGGCATTCCTCCGACACGTTTGGTCGGTATCGGATAGTGACCCGCCAAAGCTGCGTGGAATTGAGGATATTGTGCTGGACGGCCTCGTCGCCGCGAAGGGCAATCATTTCGGCCCATATGTTGAACGGCACACTCCAGCCCTTGGTGAACCCGCCCGACCCGTTCGGCGCCCGCGTCGGGGTTTCGATCTGGATCCGGCGATTGAGCCGTCCTGCGCTCAGGCTCATGACGTGGCGAACTGGTAGACCGGCCTGAGCAGCCAGTTGACGGCAAGCGGAAGTTCAGCCGGCACCCCGCGCTGGTCGACCGCGACGGCTTCCCGATTTTTGTACCAATGGCCGACGATCAGCCGGATCGCCATGGAAACCGCTGCCAGATGATCGGATGACAGGGGAGAGATGACATAGGTGATGGTGACGGCTTCGGGCTGAGCCGCTGTTGCTGGCCAGGCTATCACCGGTGCGATGCGGCCCGGTACTTCCCCCAAGGCCGCGACATAGCGATCGCTCGGCAACACTGCGGCGTCGCCATTGGGCGCCAGATATTCCACGCTCGTCACCGATGTGACCTGGCCGCCGGTCAGATCGATGCTGCCGTCGGGGAAGCTGTCCAGATGCATGGTGGCGGTGAATCCCACGATGGATCGATTCGTCTCCGCCTCGCAGGCGACCCGGGCGCCGATCAGCATGGCGCCCAGGGTCACGTCCTCGTCCGTTACGTCCGCGTCGATGCGCAGATGTTCCTTGATCTCGGCAAGCGAAACGGGCTCGGCCATCGCTTAGTCCGCCTTTTCCGCCTTTTTCGGGGCTTCCGGCTGCGGCTCATGCTTCAGCGCATATGCGACCGCCTTCGGATTGTCATCGGCCCAGCCCTCTTCGACTGCCTGCGCGGCATCCTCGATGGAGAGGGTCAGGACATGGTTGGGCAGATGATCGCCATGCGCGATCAGGACGCGAACCTTCTTGGTCGTGGGCTCTTTGCTGGTGGCTTCCGCCATGAGATTTTCCTTTCAGAAGTTGAGGAACAGGCTTGCGGGCAGGTCGGTGGCCGACGCGATGCGCGCGCCGGCCACTGATCGGCTTACGAGGCCGAATTCTGGTAATACTTGATCGGAGCGCCGGCCGTGATGGTCCTGCCATCGCCGCGTGCCCATGCGAGGAAGCCGATCTGCCCGTTCTTGATGAAGGCGCTGTCGTCGAAGCGGAACAGCGTCACTTCCATCACGTCGCGGATCAGGAACTGCGAAAGGTCGCCGAACAGGATCGACTTCGCATTCGCCGCCATCTGCGGCATGTCCTGGTTGATCGTGTACTTGTAGCGGAGGAACGTGTCGGGATCCTTCGCCGACAGGCCCGGAAGCCAAAGCGGGTGGCCCTGGCTGTCCTTGAGCTTCTTCAGGTTGCGCAGGGTGTTGTCGTGGAACATCCAGCTCACGCCGGGCATGGACCGATAGGCCGGATCGACCGAGTGCTCCAGGTCGACCATGTCGTCACAAGTGACGATCAGGGTCTGGCCGGTCGTCCCGACCTTGCCGGCGCCGGCCGAGGTGACGATGCCGGCCGGCTCGTTGGTGCCGGTACCGACCGTGTACTTCGCATTCTGTGCCCGGCCGATACGGGTGGCGGCGGCGCGGCGCACGAATGCCTCCACATCCATTCCCGGCCCCTGGTCCTGCAACAGCTCAAAGGGCAGGGTGAAGATCTTCGACGACCATTTATAGGCGCCGATGTTCGTAATGCCGAAGGTGACGTCCTGTGCCGACGCAGGCTGGTTCTCGGCCACGATCTCGCCGATCTGGCCGGTTTCGTCGACCGTCGGCCACGGCAGCGTGGCACCCGACGCGGTCTGGATGACGGTCGCGACCGACCGCATGCCGCCGAATGCCTTCAGCGCCTCCAGCAGCTCGCCGCCGAAGCCGGTGGGAACGATATAGCCGCCGGCGGAACCGGTGCCGACGGACTGCGCGTTCTGCGGTCGACCGCTGCGCAGCACGGTCATTTCCTCGTTGCTGATCCCGCGCTCGCCATGGATCAGGAAATTGCGGAACGCCGCGCGATACGCGGCGGCCTGTTCGCGCTGCTCGGGGGAAAGGTTGTTCAGCGCGCGCTCGCCGGCCTCACGCGCATTGTCGTCGGCGGCGGCGTCGCCATCGATCTTCGCCTGCCTCTCGGCACGTTCGATCTGGGCATCGATGCGATCGATCTCTTCATAGATCGCGTCGACCTGTGCTTCGATATCCTTCGACCACTTGTCGCCGGTATTGGTGTCCAGCAGGTTGCGGGCTTCCTTCGCCTTTGCGGCGCGCTGGTCCCGGAGCGCTTTGATGTTCAGCATCTATCGTCCTTTTCAACGAAAAAAGCCCCGCGGTGGGCGGGGCTTGCGGGAGGCGTCCGGGGGATCGGCGCCGCGATGAACGGGGGATTTAGTCGACCGTTCGCTCGTAGAGGCCGAGGCGGGACAGCATGCGCGCGCGTACGGTGTCTGCGTCCTCGGTCTGAACTTCGGTGAGGGCCTTCGGAGCGTTGGCGAAGGCCGAGAGATTGAAGGCGCAGGCGCGCGCCTGCTTGCTTGCGGAGGCAGCGATCGCGTCGGCGAATCCGGCATCGACCGCCTCTTGGGCGGTGAACCAGGTTTCTGCCTTCATCCAGGCGGAAATTTCGTCGCTGGCTTTCCCGGTCTTGGCCGAATAGCCCTCGATCAGCACGCCATCGACCTTGGCAAGCAGCGCGGCCGTGGCCGTCAGGTCGTCCGCGTTGCCCATGGCGAAGGTCCACGCCTGATGGATCATGTAGAAGGCGCCTTCGGCGATCTCCACGCTATCGCAGGCGAGGGTGAGCGCTGTTGCGGCAGACGCGGCAAGGCCGTCGATCTTGGCAACGAAATTGGCCGGATGGTCGCCGATCGCCGTCATCATGGCCCGAGCTTCAAATACGTCCCCGCCAGGCGAATTGATCCGCAGCAGGACATTGGGCGTCGTAACCGCCGCGATCTCGCGGGCAAAGTCGGCCGCAGAGACGCCCCAGAAGCTATCAATCACGTCGTAGACGTAAATCGTGGTCGTATCGGCTGCCGACGCTTCCGAGCGTATGCCGACGCCCTTCCCACGGTTGGCCTGGGCAAGGTTCAGCAGTTTACGCATCGGGATTATCCTCTTCGTGTTCGGCAGGGTCGATGGGCGGACCGCCACTGTCGCTGGGAGCACCAGCGGGAGCGGGCGCGGGATCGGGTGGGAAATAGACGCGGTCGCCATCCGGCGTGGGCGGCAGGTTCTTGCGCCGGCGCACCTCGTTTTGCGACATCCAGCCGGGCAGCTGGTTGCCGCCGAGTGCGCGGCTGAAATATTCGCCTTGTGACTTGGAATCGCCCACTTCCATGCTCTCGGCATCGAAGTCGATGAACAGCCGGTTGGGCTTCGCACCGACCGGGGGGAACAGCTTGCGGCTCAGCTCCTTCGCGAACCGCCGCATGTGCGGCATGACGGTGTACAGCTTGAAGCCGATCGTCATCTGCTCGATACCGGTGCCCCACGTCGTCGCGGCAGAGGTTTCGCCGATCATGTGCGGCGGCGTGCCGAAGATCCGTGCGACGTCGACCACCGAATATTGCAGCAGCTCCAGCAGCTGGGCATCCTTGGCGGTGATCGCCACCCGCTTCCATTCCGCGCCGCCCTCCAGCAGCAATGGATTATGCGCATTGGCGATGCCTTGAGCGCGCCGGCGCAGATACTCCTTGAAGTCCGCTCGCTGGGCCGGCGTCATCCCATTCGGGAACTGGAAGAAATCATTGGTCATCAGCCCGCGTTCGAACTGGCCGGCAGTGTAATCGCGCGTGGCCAGGTTGATGCCGATCGCCTGCGCATGGTGTGAAATCGCGGAGAGCGCGCGGATCCCGCCAGCGTCCCGGCCTGGTCCGCGAAAATGCAGGACATAGGATGCGTGATGGTCCTCGGTGGAGCCGTCTTCGTTGGTGAAGCGGTACCAGACTGCGCGATCGGTCGATCGGAACGGCATCACGCGGGCCGGGTGATAATAATCTATGCCAGTGACCGTGCCATTGCGCGCCTGTCGGATCAGGCCATATCCATTGCCGCGCAGCAGCATGGCCATCGCCTGCAGCTCGACGAATTCGGGCCCGGACATATCCGGGTTGGGCTCGACCTGAAGGAAACGGTTGTAAGCATGGTCGGGAACCGGCTTTCGGGCGCCGTTTTCCAGATACTCATAGACGCCCATCGGGGCTGACATCATCGTGCCGCTGATCAGCGTCGTGCAGCGCCAGACTGTAGTCGACCGCATGGCCGTTTCCGGCGTGACGCTGATGCCTGCCCCACGTCCACCGCCGCCGAACCATTCAAACACGGCCCCATCGCCGGCGATGATCGTGCTGCTGTCGGTGGCGTTGCGGACCTTATATCTCTCCTCGGCCGCGGCGGCGCGCGCGGAAAGGCGGTAGCCCTCAATCGTCATTCACGGCCTCATCTTCATCATCATCGAGCTCGACGAAGAAGCTGCCGCCATAGCTGTTCTCCTCCAGCGCTACATTGTCGGCCGCGCCGGCGCCCATGGCGCTGGTGACGATGCCGTCGATGCGGCCGCGCGACCGCTTTTTGTCGAAGGCCCGATTATCCTGGCCGTCGAAAGTCAGGGCGGCATTGGCCGCGCACATGTACGTCACCGGCGAGCTGTCGATGACGATTGTCTCTTTCAGGATGCGATCTTCAAACCGCTCGATTGATCGCGGCATGCAATACTGGCGATCTTCGAAGACAACCTTCGTGCCCTGCGCATGCTTGACCATCCGAAGGCCATTGCCGCTCGGCTTGTCCGGCCCCTCGTACCGCCACGCCGCAAAGCCGATCTCCTCGCATGCGGCCTCGAAATCGGCCATCTGTGCAGGGTCAAACACGAGTTCCTGGACATCATGTTCTGCGTCGAGCTCCGCGACGCGTGCAGCAACGAAGCTCTTGTCGATCGTCGCGCCCGGTACCGCGGTCAGAAAACCGCCCTCGACCCAATCGGTATAGGGGGCACCATCGGCCTTGGATCGGTCCTCCAGGCCTTCGACCGTCGTCCAGTACCAGGTCTTTTGCCAAAGCTTACCCGCATCATCGCGCCATGTTGCCGTCAGCGCGGTCAGGTCATTCTTCTTCGACAGATCGAGCGATAGCCAGCACGGGCAGCCCTTCAGCGAGGCGATCTTCTCGTCGTCGATCGGAGCGAGCACCGCGCCCCACTTCTCCTCGTCGATCCAGAAGTCAGCCGCGCCGGTCGGGATGCCGAAATAGAGCCGCTTGACCGATGAGGCCGTGGACAGCCTGGTCTTGGCGGTTTGAACCTCCTCCCGGATGTTCGATATTGGATAGGTGATCCCCAGCGCGGGAAGGGATTTCCCCCAACAGGCCTCATTCTCAAAGACCGTTTCCCGGTCCTTTTTGTCGGTCCGGGCAACGAAGGCGAAGGCGGTGTCGTCCTTCACCTTCCCCATGGCGATCGCGATCGCCGTGTCGGAATAGCTCGTACCGACCAGCTGTGATGTCGCCGGCGTGTTGGTCCCCAACACCATCATGGCGCTGCCGGCGACCTTGGTGATCGCGCGACGCCAGATCTCGATCTGAGCGTCGGTCACGAATTCGTGAATCTCGTCGGCAAGGACCATGCGTGGGCGCGGTCCGGATTGCTGGGCACCCCCGGCAAGCGGCAGAAAAAACGACTTGGATCCCGGATGTTCGATCTTGTGCGCGTTGTCGCCTTCGCCGCGCACCACGACATGCCCTAGACCTTCGAGCGTATCGCCCTCGTCATAGCCTGGTACCTGGGCACGGCACATTGCGACCGCGTCCTTGAACAGCACGAAGGCGGTCTGCTTGTTCGCGGCGATCGAATAGATCTGTGACCGGGGAAAGCCGCACCAGCCCATCGCGTACAGGCCGAGGCCCGCCATCATGGGCGATTTGGCTTGTCCCTTTCCCGTTTCGATGAAGCCCGAACGGAAGCGCCAGCGTCCGTCCGCATTGACCCACCCCATGAGGCTGCCGACGCAGAACGTCTGATAGGGCAGAAGGTGGAACGGCTTTCCGGCCGCTGGTCCATCGGTGATGGAAAAAAGCGACGGGAAGAAGTCCAGCGCGCGCTGGGCCAGATCTGGCCGCCAGTAATAGCCCCGGGCCTCGGCGTCGCGCAGATCGCGCAGATGGCGCTCAGCGGCATGCCGCACAATTTCACCGACGACAAAATCACCGCGTACCGCAGCCTGCGCCCACTCTGTGGTGGGATCTGGGCTAGGCCTTCGGGCCGAGGAACGCGTCGGCACCGGTGCTGCGCTCCTTCTTACGCGCTACCTTCCCGACCTTGCTGCGATGACCAGGGGACAGGCCAAGCTGCGCTTCCAGCCGCTCTGCCGTATCCTCCGCCTCCCGCATCGCCTTGTAATCGATCGAAAGGCGGTCGATCGACTTGGGATTTTCCTCGTTGCGCGCAACGACCAGGCCCTCGGCCGCAACTAGCTTGGAGCAACGGTCATAGACGATGTAGGCGAGCACCAGGCGCTGGACGGCATGGCGATTGGAGCTGGAGAAGATTTCCCGCTCCAGCATGTCGCTCACGATGCAGGACCAGTGCAATTTTGCCGCGCGTTGCTCGGCCTTGTCGACGAGGATCCGCGTCCAGTCCGGCTGCTTGGCGGATTCAGGCAGCTTGGCCATCAAAATCCCCCGAACTTTTTGTTCTGCAAATGGTCTCGCAGTATACGGAGGGACCGGTCGGTGTCCGGGCCCCAGGCCGCTCGACTTTCGACCCCCCGGGGGGTCAGGGCCGCTTTGGCTGGTTCCAGGGGTGGTCGGCGCCGGTCGGTCGGCCCGATCGGGTGACGCCACGGCCGCCGCGCACGAAACGGTGGCCAAACTGCTCTGCGGTGGCCTCTCGATGATGATCCGCGCAGAGGTTGCGTGTGTTGCTGTCGACATCCGCACCGCCCTTTGCGAGCGGCCTGATATGATCGACTTCGGTTGCGGGCTCGACCCGATCGACCGTCAGGCACCACTCGCAGAGCCCGTTGGTGCGGGCCAGTCGGCGCAGCCTAGCCGCCTGACCGGCCCGGCCGCGAAGGCGTTCGGTCACAATGGCTAGGCGACCGCTGCCCTGGCGGCGCGACGTTCCATCTGCCGCGCCCGTCGTGCCACCTCGCGGGCATGCGCATGCGGCTTGCCGGTGTTCACGTTGATGCGGGGATCGAAATGAGTGGTGATGCGGCCGAACGATGAGGGGCTGGGCAGCATGCCTTCCCGCGCGATGTGCAAAGGCGCGCCGATCTCTTCGGATGAGCTACGGGCCAGCATCACCACCGTGCCGATCAGGGCCAAGGGATAGTGCATCATGTGCATAGGCCGTTCCTCCTCAGGCTTCAGGCTCGACTTCCGCTGGCGCGGATGGCGGGGCGGGGAGGGGCAGGGGCGGGCACGGATGTGCATGCCGTCGCCAAGCGCGATGTCCTGCTCGCTCTCCGGGGCGATCACGATGGGCGCGCTCCATTGGCCGCCCAGATGCTCCTGGCCCATGGGGAAAGTCATGATTTCGACGGGCGCTTCGCCGGTCTTTATGGAAATAACAGGCAACTCACGCCTCCTCGATCGTCAACGCCTCGATGCTGGCGGCCAGATGCGCGCCCTGCTGCTCGACGCTGGAGACATCGAGGGCGACCAGCACATGGCCGGGCACCCGCACGACATCCTCGTTCAGTCCGTTGAGCCAGGCGCGGGCCTCGGGCCCGCTGACCAGCAGGTCGATCGCATGCCGCCCGCCGGTGAAACTGTTGCTGCACCAGCTGCGCGAAATCTCGCTGGCGAACGTCACGCCGCATCCCGCCATGTCGGCCGACCGGCCAAGGGCGCGGCGAAGGCGATCGCCGGCTACGGCGCAGCTCATGCGGCAGCCACGTCGATCGTGATCGATTCCCACGCCGCCGATGCGTTGGCCCGCTGATAGAGGCGGATATAGCGCTTCGACCCGATGACGCGGAAACTGTCGCGAATGGCCTGCATGGCGCGCTGCCAGCGCTCGTCCGCGATCTCGAACCGCAACAACGAAAGCAGATCGCTGCGATTGATCCGGCCCTGGCTGTCCACGTCGAAGGCGCGCGCGATGATCGCCTGGATCTCGGCGCGGCTGTCGGCCGACCATTCGCGCAGGCATTCGTCGACAATGCCCTTGGCGACCTGCAGCTCGGGGCCGAACGTGATGGTGTCGGACACGGCGACGACGATCTTCAGCAGCCCGTCATAGCTGGTGAAGGTCAGATTGCCCTTCGATCCGCCGCGCTTCGATTGATATTCCTGCTCCAGCAGGGCGACGAACGCATCCACGTCGTCGAAACTGTGCGCGCGAAACCGCGCCACCTGCGCCGACAACGGCAACGCAAAGCCGATGATCTTGCGGACCAGCTCGTCCTGCAGCTTGTCGACTGTCTTGACGACACCCTCGGGGATCAACCCGCCCTCGGCATTGACCCAATAGGTCTTGTCGCCGACGATCACCCGGCCAAGGGCAAGCGGCTGATAGCTGTCGCTCATGCCGGCGTCCCGCCGCGCTGCGCCGCATCCAGCCGGCGCACGATCTCGCGCAGCGCGCGCCGCGTCACGGGTACGACCTGCGCCGCATCGCCGGCGAACGCCAGCTTGCGCAGCTGCGCGATATCCTGGCTCATGCTCTCTCCGCTCACCACCATGCGCTGGCCCTCGCGCCGTTGCGTTCCATCGCCATCGGGCCGTTGCGGCCCGCGTCATCCCCGCGAAATGCGGCGATCAGCTGCCCCGCGATGGCCTGCGCGCGCTCCTCGAAATCATGCACGTCGCTGGCGTGGCGGGCGCCCAGCCGCACGTCGCGGCACAGCTCGTCCAAGGCGGCGCTTGCACGCTCGAGCTGGTCGGCACTCGTTGGCCGATGGGCCGCGCGGGGTGGGGCGGCGGTCGGGCGACGATGCGGCTGGGCTGTCTTGGGGCCGGGCTGTTGCAAGGCGGGGCCTCCAGACATGGGAAAGCCCGACCGCCGGGGACATGGCGGCCGGGCTTGAATGAACTGCGGACGCAATTCTGGCGGGGTCGATATGGCCCGTTTCGTGGACGAAAAGGCAGGGGCCTTTTTGTGCCCCCTGCAAAATAATCGCGAACGAACTGCCTAGCCGATCCGCCGCTCCACCCACAGCGCGTCCCATTCGTCGACGTAGGTTTCGGCCCAGATACTTGACCAAAGCGTCAGCGCCCCGGCGACCATGCGGCGCAGCCGGGGCGGCCCCATCGCCGCGGCGGTAGCGACGTCGACCAGCCCGCGATCGTGGACGATGACGTCCAGCACCGCGCCCGCCTGCGCACCCATCGCGACGCGCCAGCGGGAATAGGCGAGCTCCATCTCCATCACCCACAGCGCTTCGCGCGTCGCCTTGCCATGCGGCGAACGGTCGACGCGCGTTTCCATCGATGCCGTGCGGACGGTGACGTCGCGCGCGATCCGGTCATAGACCCATGTCAGCGACGCGGCGGCCGCCAGCTGCTCGTCGTCGATCGCGCCGGACTGATGAAGGCGTGCGATCGCGCCTTGCCGCGTCCGCGCCGCATGCGCATGGGTTTCGACGGTGCCGTTCGCCTTGTGGCGCCATCGGTCTTGTGCCGTGGCCTGCGCCTTGCGCAACCGTCGCTCGGCCGCCGCCTTTGCCGGGTGGCGCTGCGCCCATGCCAGCCGGTTCGCTTCGGACAGGCTGCTGGCCTCACGGCCCTTCCGGCCCGTCTTCGCTCCGCCGATTTTCCTTGTCCCGCCGCGCGCCATCTGATGCCTGCCCTTCGTCCGCTCTTTCGCCCGGCCTGTCATGCCCGGCGACGGGTCGGCGGGGCAGGGGCCTTTTTGTGACGACCAGTCCGGCTTCCGGCGTGAAATCCAGCACGCCCAGCGTTGGCGCGGCAACGGCCTGGTCGTCATCATTGACGATCCACCCGGCCGCGCGCAGCAGCTCCAGCGCGCGCTGCGTTCCGCCCACCGGCCGCACACCGCGCGCGATGCCGGGCCAATATTCGATCAGGCCATCTTTCGCGAGCGACCGGATCGCCTTCCGCACGCTCCGCCGGCCGCCTTCCTGGTCGGGGCACGTCGCGGCCGCGATTTCCGAAAGGGACGGCCCCACGCCATGCTCGGCGAAAAAGCGCTCGATGAAACCCTTTACCAGCAACTTGCGGCTGGACATCGCCGGCGTCAGCCGGGCCTGCGCGCTGATCCCCACCTGTTCAGCCTCCCTGTGAAGGGGAACATAAGGGGAAACCAGCGAAATTGCGAGCGGTTAGGCTGGCTTGGTCAGGGCTTGTCGTCCCATGCCTTGGCGGCGGCGCGCGCGGCGATGTCATCCGGCGTAGCACTGCGCACCGGCTTGGCATCGGCCACGCCGCCCTCGGCCGCATCACCCGCGCCGATCGCCGCCACCCGCTCCAGCACGGCACCCCCCGCGATCAGCACCAGCCCGCCTAGGATCAGGAACCATCCGCTCTCGAACACCAGCGAGCGGTTATAGGCGCGCTGCAGGTTGAACACCTGGTCGACCACGCCAGTACCGATCCGCGCGCCTGTGGTGGCTAATGTGTCGATCCGCTCGATCGGCACGCTCGTCGGCATGAACAGCGATCCGATCAGCACCGCGATCCCCAGGCACAGCAGGCCGATGCCCCAGCTTTTCATGGCCGCCTCATCAGAATTTCGTCTTGAATTTAGGAAAACCGGTGAAGGCGGAGCGCTCGCAATGCCCCTCCATCCGTATCCTGACAGTCATCCCCGATAGACTGGTTTCCAGCAGTGAGTGGTGCTCTCCAGTCTCGCGATCGATCCAGTCTGCGTCCGTTTGAGTGTCCGATGCACTGTTGCCGTCTTCATCCCGCAGAAAAAGGCTTGTCGGTAGCACTCGCGCAATAGGCGCTGTCCCTTTGCAGTCTCCCTCGCACCAGATTTTCCGCGTTAGATCGATCCGATAGATCGCCGTGTACGGCTTCGAAACGCTTCCCGTCGCCCTACTGAAGCTATGCATCGTGCCGGTGCATGTCAGATTGAAAGCCGATACTGCGGCAGTCAGCGCTAACAGCGGCGTCATTTTTCCTCCCCCTTGTAGCCCTTACCGGGCTGGTGAACCGTCTCTGACGGCGCGTTTCCTCCCGCCATCGAGCGCGCGATCTGCAAGAGCGCGCGCCGATCGGCATTGGACATTGTCTCGAAATGGTCGACGAGTTCGCGCGCGTCCGAGGGAAGGGCTGGTGCCGACGGAGAATCGGTATCCGGATCGTCGGTTTTTCCGGTCAGATAGGCAGGCGTGGTGCGCAGTTCGGAGGCCAATTGCGCAATGTAGGTTGTACGTCGACTGCCGCCATGCACCAGCTTGCCGACGGCCTGCTGCGATATACCGATTCGGCGCGCAAGCTCGGATTGTGTAATTCCAAGCACTTGGATGCGTTCAGCTATGCGGCCTCCAATGATCATGGCCCCGCAGCCTACAACCAAAGTTTTTTGCCGGAAGGGAAGTCTGCTAGTTGACGATTTCACATCCATAGTTGTAAACGATGGTTGTGGATCAGGAATCACCCTCAGTTTTGGCCTTGCGAAAGGCGGTTGACCTTCTCGGAGGTCAGTCCGCCATGGCGCGTCTGGTAGGTGTTACCCAACAGGCGGTCTGGAAATGGATCGCTCATGGCAAGGAACTGCCCGCCGAGCATGTGCTGAAGGTGGAGGCCAATACCGGCATTTCCCGCCATCTGCTCCGCCCCGATCTTTACCCGCTGGAGGAACGCGGCGGCTCGGTCGTCGACCGGTTGAACGGGGCGCGGGCGTGATGGGCGGCGGGGCATGCCTTGCGCATATCGCGTGCCGCTTGCCCGCGTCTCTCCCAATCGATGCGCGATTTTCGCGCGTCCGTTACCCCCGGGCCTGTGACTGCGAACCCCAGGCCCACCGGCGCCGGCCATCCCGTAAACGGCCGGCGCCGGTTCTCTTTTCTGTGAAGCGGCACGCCGGCTGCTGCGGATCGCCATGGCATCTGGCCGTGCCCCCGATCCATCCCCGGAGTTTCTCCTCTCGTTCGAAGCGGGGAGCCGGCACCCGATGACAAAGCTTCGCGATCCTCTCTCGCTCGACGCCGCCCTGGCAAAGGTCGCGGGCCAGGTGCCCGGCGATTGGAAGGCGCTGGCGGCGATCGCCGGCAAGTCCGCGTCGACCGTGCGCAGCTGGGGGGATGAGGATCGGGAGGGTGACCTTCCGGTCTATGCCATGATCCTGTTCGATCAGGCCTATCAGCGGGCGGGCGGGCAGGGGCTGCTCGATCTACGACGCCTGTTCCCGCCTGCTCGGCGTGGCCGAGGCGGAGCGCTATCGCGACGCCTTCTGCGTCATGGCGAAACTCGCCGAGGCGGTGAAGGAAATCGGCGATGCAAAGTCTGCGCTGATCCGCGCCATGCTCCCCGACGCGACCGAGGCCGACCGGGACAATGCCCAGCGCGAACTGATCGAGGCGATCGAGAAGATGAACGGCCTCGTCCTGATGCTGGAGGCTGGCCCCGAAACCCCGCCTGTCCCAAATAAACCGCACAATCGCGGCCCGCCCTTGGCCTAGCGGTCCCCTTGCCGCCCCCGCCGCCGCCGCCGTCATGGCCGGCGCGGCCGATCAAAACACGATCAGATGTTTCGCCGCCGCCCGTTCGCGCACCTGCTTTCGGGACGGCATTTTTGCTGCCCGCTGGAAAGCCGAAAGAAGGACGACGGATGCCCGATATCATGTCACCCGGGGCCTATCTGGCAAAGCGCCGCCGCGCCGCCGGTCTGTCGATCGACGACGTCGCCGCGATGATCGGCAGCGATCCCGACCTGAAGGAAGCAGATCGGCGCACCTGGCTTGCCCAGATCGAAGCCGACATTACCCCGATCGGCCGGGATATCGTCACTACCCTGCGCCACACATTTCCCTTTTCCATCGCCATCCTGACCTGGCTCGCCGCGATTCACATGCTGTGCTTTGAGGAGCATCCGTTCCTCTGCGCGCAATGCGGCTGCTCGCAATACGATCCCTGCGTCGGCGCCGATGGCGAAACATGCGCCTGGGCGCCTGTCCCGTCGGGGGCGCCCGCCACCCACACCCCGCTCTGCACCTTTTGCCAGATGGAGACATCGCATGCGGCATGACCTGCCCGAAATATGGACCTACGCGGTCCCGCTCGATCCGCCCGCCCCACGCTGTTCCCTGTCCCCCGCAGCGCCGCTCGCGGCCTTCGCCTGGGGCGCGTTCTGCGGGCTCGCCTTCGTCGCCTTCTATGCCGGCATGCGCCTTGCTCCGCATATCGTCGCGTGGTGGCAGTCATGAGCGCGAGCCGCAATGCGGAATGCGCCGCGCGCGTCGCCTTCGATCTTGGCCAATGCTTCATGGCCGCCAGTCAGCAGCAGATGACGGTGCTGGTCGCCGACCCGACCGTCAGTCCGGAGGCGCTGCGCCACGGCATGCTGAAGGCGCATGTCGACGGCGCGGCCGCCGCCATCGCCGGCGGCTTCCCCCAGCATCAGCACGCCGCCCTGGTCCACGGCCTGCACGTCTATCTCAGCAACCTGCTCAATCTGCCGGAGGTGACACAATGAGCCTCACGCGCGAACAGCTCGCCGCCGTCCAGACCGCGCTCGATTTCGCCGCGGTGGGAGACTCGATCGAATTCCAGCGGATGACGACCCACCGCGGGGAGATCGTCTACTGGTCGACGCGTATCGAGCCGGATGGCGCGATGCTCACCGGCTTCGGCCACGACATGGCGGCCGCCTATCAGGACATGCTCGCCAGCGAGCCGGTCCCATCCAGCAAAAGGAAATCCGCATGAGCGAGGGGCCAAAGCCGGATGGCGGCAAATCCGGAAACGTCGCGGCCGACCAGCTGCGCCTCCTGATCGAACGCATCGAGCGGCTGGAGGAAGAGAAACGGGGCATCGGCGACGATATCAAGGATGTCTATCTGGAGGCGAAGGCGACCGGATACGATCCGAAGATCATGCGCCAGATCCTGCGCCTGCGGAAAATGGAACCGCACGACCGGCAGGAAATGGAAGCGGTCCTCGAAACCTACCTCGCCGCGCTGGGGATGGAATGATGGCCATCCATCCTGAGCCTAGCCCGGTTGCGGGCAAGCAGCTGCTGATCATCGCTGGCCCTTATGCCGGGGACACCATCCGGATCGAGGATTGGTGGGACCGCGTCGCCGGAAAGTCCTGGATGGACTGTGATGGTAATCCGGCCTGCCTTCGATATGCGATCGACCGCGTCGGCTCCGCGCCGATCGACAACGACGTGCTCTATGGCGGCGGTCGCCTCGTCCATGTCAGCTGGCTCGCGGGGGTGGCGTGATGATCGGCATCCTCGCGCATGTCCCGATCGACAGGGAAACGCCATGGCACTGGCGCGACGGCGGCGAGCCGCTCGAAATGAGCCACATCATCCTGCAGGCGATCGTCGAACGTCCGGATGGCGGCGCGCTGACGCCGGCCATCGTCCGCGACCTGCAGCTCGGCGGGCTGATCGGTGATGCTGCGGGCCTGACCGCGCGGGGGCAGGCGATCCGCGCCGCCTGGCTGGCCCGGACGGAGGCGCAGGCATGACGCACGCACACTACCCCGCACGGTATTCCGCCCATGTGCCCCCTGCGCTGGCCGAACTGATCGCAGCGATCCGCTGGACCGCCGATCCAAAAAGCGGGCGACTTGGCATGACATTGGCCCAGGAGGAGGTCGAGCTTCTGGCTCGACACTTGCTGCTTCCTGCTAACGAAAACGCCCTTGACCGTTCAATCGCGGCGGTCGACCAATTCATGGATAGCGATGACAGCCACGTGCTCATGCCAGAGCATGGCGAGGCCATCCTGTTGATCTTGCACGAGCTGAAGCGCCTCCGCGCATTAAATTCGCAATCTTCCTACCGGGGCCCCTGCTGATGGCGTGCCAGCGCGTCCAGCTGCCCGGCGGCGCAGCGGCCATCGTCTGCGGTCCGCGCCAGCCCGTGCGGCGCTGCAGCTGCGGCGCGCCCGCGCCCCTGCTCTGCGACTGGAAGGTGCCGGGCCGCAACAGCGGCACCTGTGACCGGCCCGTCTGCGAAAGCTGCGCGACCAGCCCGGCCCCGGACAAGGATCTCTGCGTCGAACACGCCGCCGCATGGATCCGCTGGCAGCAGGCGAGGGGGCTTCAGGCATGAAACCCATACCCATCCGGGTCGCGAAAGCGATTGCCGATGACTTTGGCTATGATCAGGTCGTCATCTACGCCCGCCGGGTCGGAGAGGAGCCCGATCCGCACGGCGAGCATCTGACGACTTATGGGCGCACGAAAGAGCATTGCGCGATCGCCGCCCGCATCGCCGACACCTTGAAGCGGTTCATGGGGTGGGACGCATGAAGCCCAACCCCGGATATTGCCCAACGGAAGCGGCTGGCAAGCGCGTGCGCGTGTGGCTCGCCCATGGCGGCATGGGCGCGTGCGACGATAATCCCATGAGCCCGCCGGGCTGGCCCGCCGATGGTCGCGGCGGTTGCCGCTGGTCGCTGACCGGCGCGCCCCATGACATCGCCTTTTACGAGGTGATCCAGTGACCGCCGCTCCCACCCCGATCGGCGCGGCCGCGCTGCTACAGTGGCAGGCCGCCATCGCGGCCTTCTGCGACTGCGCGACCTGCGCGGATCTCGATCGACAATTTCCACAAGAGGGGCGTCAGCTGGCGCTCATCCCGCCTTCGCGCCCGCCACGACCAATGGGCCGGCGCGAAACTACCCGGGTCGACGACTGCACGCGTCGGCCCGGGGCTTTTGCTCCACACCCAGGAGAATCGCCCATGACCTTTAGAACGATGACGATCGGCGATCTACGCATTTCGCCGTTCAATTGCCGCACCAACAAGACGACGGCCACCCGCGTCTCCGGCCTTGCCGCCTCGATCCGTCAGCTCGGCCTGCTCTATCCGCTGGTCGTGCATCCGATGGATGACGGGACGTGGGGCGTGCTGGCCGGGCAGCGCCGTTTCAACGCGCTGGCCTTGCTGGAGGAGCAGGGGGAGCCATGGCCCGGCTATCCCGGCATCGATGTCATCGTGCGCGATGCCTTGAGCGAGGGCGAGCTGGAGGAGATCAGCCTCGCCGAAAACGCGCAGCGCGTCGATCTCTATCCCTATGAGCTTTACGCCGCGACCGCGCGGGCGCATGCGGCGGGCCGCACCATCGCCGAACTCGCCGACGCCAATGGTCAGGATCATGGCACCGTGCGCGGATGGATCAGGCTCGGCAATCTGCATCCCGCCGTCTTCGCCGCGCTCGAATCGGGCCTTGTCACGCAAAGCCAGGCGCGGGCCTTCGGCGCGACCGACGATCAGGCGCTGCAGCTCTGGGCGTTCGAACAATGGCGCAAACTGCCCGAATTCCCGCCTTATTCCCGCTCGGCCGATGTCATCCGGCACATGCTGCACGTCGGCAATCCGGAGGAGCAGCGCATGCTCGCCTATGTGGGGGAGCCTGCCTATCGCGCCGCCGGCGGCCGCTATGATCTGGACCTGTTTGCCGAGGATGCGGAGCAGCGCGGCCGCGTCACCGATCCCGCCTTGCTGCGGCGGATGGTCGACGAAAAGCTGAACCGGCGAAAGACGCTGCTGCGGAGGCAACTCGCCAATCATGCGCCGGGCCGGGAACTGCGCTTCGAAACCGCCTATCCGAAGGATGAGCTGCGCGGCATCGCCATCGATCTGGAGATCATCGTCGAACCGGTGCCGGCCACGCCGGAGGATGCGGAGCGGCTGTCCTTCATCCAGGATGAGATCGTCGAACTGACCGCGCGGGCGCAGGCAATCGTCGACACGATGGAGGAGGGGGCGGAGCGCGACGCCGCGATCGCCGTCCTCGATGTCGATTTCGTCCCGCTGGAGGCGGAGGAACACGCCATCCACGAACGCATGCTGCTGGCCCTTCCCGATGGCGATATCTTCGCCACCGCGCAGCTGGACGATGACGGGGGGGAGGAACTGCGCTTCTGGTTCGCCAGTCGCAAGGCGAAGAAACAGGCGCTGAGCGGCAAGCCGCAGCCGCCCGTCGCGGCCGGGCCCATCGGCACGCCGGTCCCTGCGCCCGCGCCGGCGGACAAGCTGCGCCACGCCGGCAGCGCGATCGACGCCACCTATCATTATCACGACCGCCGCATCGCCGATGCCGCGATCAAGGATGACACCGGCCTCACGGCGGAGGGCGTCAATATCCTGCGCTCGGTCCGCCGCGAAGTGATGCGGGCGGGCTTCGTGACCGATGCGGAAATCGGCGGGACCGTGGCGACGGATTTCGTGCTGTGGGCGCTGGCGCGCTTCGAACTCGCCGGCGGCGAAAGCCACAGGGTCGGCGCGCGCCGCCTCGGCAGCAGCCTGGACCGCCACGATCCGTTGGGTGGGGAGGAACATCTGCGCCGGACGGAGGCGCACCTGCTCTGGAAATCGGCCATCGCCGACGCAAAGAAACATGCCAGCATGGCCGACCCGGATCCCGGCGCGGCCTTCGCCGCCTTCCTGCGCGCGGGCGACGATTTCCGGCGCCATGTCGGCGCGCTGGTCGCGGGCTTCATGGTCGAACGCTCGGCCAATGCCGACGGCTATCGGGTCGCGGTGCATGATGTCCTGGCGCAGGCGCTGGAATTGAGCGACGCGACCGTCCGCGCCTATGTCGAACCGACCGAGGAAATGGTGGCGCTCTTTCCCAAGGCGCAGCGGATCGCGCTTGCCCGGCCCCATGTCGACGATGCCACCTATCGCAGCTGGGGCCAGATGTCCGCGTCCCAGCTGCTCGGCCCCGTCACCCGCGCCCTCAAACGCGCCGCCGCCTGGACGCACCCGATCATCAGCTTCGGCCTGCGCGCGACGCCGGTGGAAGCCCCCACGCCAGAAGAAAGCCAGCCCGCATGAGCACCAATGACATCTATTCGGCCATGCGGCCGGAGGTTGCCGGCATCACCCTGCGGTACGGCCAGCGGTTCAACGACATCGTGCATCAGGCGATGGCCGAGCACGCCGTCCTGCCCGGGGCCAATCATAATGAAGCACTCTCGCTCGCCAGCCAATTGGCCGCCGTTGCCGCTGCGCAATTCGTCTATCGGGTGAGGCAGCAATATCCCGACGCGACGATCGAGGCGTTGTGGGAGCAGGCCATGGTCGACCTGCAGATCCGCGCGCAGCGCCTGGTGGCACAGATGATCGAGCAGACGGCCGCGCGCGGGGGGCTGCAATGAGCGCCGACAGCCACAATGCGGCGATCCTGCCGCTGCTAAAACTGATCATCCATCACGGCGCCGACGAGGCGGACCAGTGGGTGCTGATCGAAACGCTCTGCCTTGGGATCGGCCGGCTGCACCAGCGCACGCCGCGCCAGACGGCCGAGTTCGTCGAAACCATCGCGCATCGGCTTGCCAGCGGCGAACGGGAGGCACGCGAACGATGAACATCATTGGAAAACTCATGGTCATGCTGGCCATCCACCGCCGCGGCGCAAAGCCGCATGAGCAGCTGCGCCGCGGCGATCATGTGCGCTGCATCGCCGACGATTTCGCCATGCTCTGCTCGCACCGGCCCAAGATCGGGCAGGTCTATGTCGTCACCGATCTTGAACTGAACGGCGCCGCGATCGCGCTGGCGGGGATCCCCGATCATTGGTGGGAAGCGGCCTTCTTTCGCAAGCTCGTCCGCGACGAGGCGGGGGGCGCGACCGAGATCGGCCAGATGATCCGGGACGCTGCAAAGCGCGGCCGCCCGCTGGAGGTCGCATGAACCTGCGCGACCAGGTGCGCCAGGAGGCGCAGGCGATCGTCGACCGGCGCTTCGGCCTTTCGCCCATGATGTCGCTGCAGGCCTATGACCTGGATCGGCCGCAGCCCCGGCCGAGCATCCGCGCCGGTCACGATCCCCGCCCGCATGCCGCATCGCGCGGTCCATGCCCGCGCTGCGAAACGCGCGGCGATCTCGGCTGCGCCCATCAGCAACCCTGGCAGGAAGAGAGGCGCGCACCATGACGCATCCCCTGAAATTTCAGCGCGACGACGATCCGCCCGTCCGCGATCGCGCGCCCGATGAGCGCCGGCGCTGCGAAACCTGCCGCCACTGGTGGGTTTGGCGCGACGGCAAGGACGCAACGCAGGAGCTCGATGTCGGCTACTGCGCGCTCCACGCCCACCGCCGCATGCACATCATCCAGGCGGAGGGTCGGGACGCCGCCCCGCCGGCGAAGGCGGCGCGCAACACTGCCAGTTTCGAAGTCTGCGACGGCTGGGAGGAGGTGCGCTGATGGCCTATGCCGAGGAAACGAAGATCGAGCTGGAGGCGTCGATCGGGCAGATCGTTGCGCTCTTGCGCAAGGCGGGCGCCAATCGCGTCGGCCAGACGCAGGAGCCTGAGCGGATCGTCATCTATTTCGCGCTCGCCGATCGCCAGATGAAATTCGTCGTGCCGCTGGTCACCGAATATGGCGGGCCGGAAAGCCACGGTAACGGCCGCCCGGTCGATCAGGCGAAATGGATCGAGCAGAAGAACCGTCAGAAGGGGCGGGCGCTGTTCCTGGTCATCAAGGCCAAGCTGGAAAGCGTCGAAAGCGGCGTCGAGGCCTTTGAGGAGGCTTTCTTCGCCAACATCGTCACCGCCGATGGCCGCACGGTCTATGAGCGCACGCGCGAGGATCTCGCCCTCGAATACACATCGGGCAAGGTCCGGCCCCTGATGCTGGGAGGGCCGACGCCATGAGCGAACCTCTCAAGCCCGGCGAACGGCTGCTGCGCCTGCGCGACGTCCTCGATCGCGTGGGGCTCAGCACGACCACGCTCTATCGGCGGATCAGGGCCGGCGAATTTCCCAAGCCGATGAAGCTGAGCGCTGGCGTCTCGCGATGGCGGGAAAGCCAGGTCGACGGCTGGATAGCCGAAAAGATCTCGCACGCCGACTGACAACCAGAAAGAGGGGTATCCGTGGGGGTATCCCTCCAGACCCCAGGGGGAACAATCCATGATTTCCAAGCCTACTGCCCAGCCAGCCCAATCCAGCCCCTTCCACCACCCCCGCGACATGCCGGGGACAGACCGGACGGCGCAGCGCCGCCTTCAGTTCTGTGGCGCGTCCGCCAGCTTCGCCAGTTCGTCGCTCATCATGCCCGACAGCGCCCGGCGCTGCTGATCGGAATTGCGGTCCATGCGGATCGCATACAGGCTGTGCAGATAGGCACGATCCCATTGAGTGAGGCCCGGCAGCGCATTTTTTCGCGGCCCTTGGCGGTTGAACATGCCCAATATGGTCGGCGTTTCGCGCAAAATCTGCTGATTGCCGCTGACCTGCGCAAAGGACACCATGGCGGCATAGGCGGATACGGAGGAAAGCGGAAAGCCTTCGGTCTTGCTGACGTCGATGATGACGACCGTGCCCGACAGGGCGATCACGATATTCGTCGAAATGATGCTGGCGCTGTACGTCCGCAGCACGCCGTCGACCGCCGATTGCCCGTTCTTGCTGGTTGATCGCGGGGTGTAAAACCAGCGCACCGGCCTTCCGGAATCGAACAGTTCCCGCCCCTTTTCCGGGGATATGCCGCGAAAGGTGAGGGGGGAGGCGCGGCGCAGTTCGCGCGTCAGCGCGTCGCCGTCGCGGGTGAAGACGATGATCAGGTTGCGGGCGCAATCGGGCGCCGCGCGGGGCAGCCCGGCCGCCTCTGCCGCTTGGTTGATATGGTTAAGGACGATGGGTTCGTATTTTTCGTCCAGCCCGATGATGCGCGGGCAATAATCGTCCAGCCGCCGCGCCATCTGCGCCTGTTCGGTCAGGCGTCCGACGCGGGCGACGAAATTGCCCACCGCCTTCTTCAATTCCGCCGGCGCGTGGGGAATGGCGGTGACGACGATGTCCTCCTGCGCCTGCAGCGATGGGGAGGGAAGCAGCGCCAGCGCCGCGGTGATGGCCAGTGTCTTGATCCGCATGGCATCGTAAACACCACGCCATGCCGTTGAACGCAATGGATTTTCATCGGGTGATCCCCCCGCCGCCAGCGCGACAGGGGGATCGGATGAACCCGTCAGATCGCGATGCGCGCGGTGACGCGGATGTCGCGCCCGGCGAGCGGAGCGAAATCCTTCAGGAAGCTGGCGTGGCGGCGCGCGTCCACGTCGAAGATATTGTTGGCCGACAGGCTGAGGCTGGTGCCCGGCTTGCCCGCGAACGGCTTCCAGTTGACCGATGCGTTGACCAGCGTGAAGCCGTCGGTCGTCGTTTCACGCGCGCTCACCCGGTTCTGGGCAAAGCTGTGCTCTGCCTCCACCCGGCCCGACAGGCGATCATTGCCCAGGTCCATGCCGCCCGCGATACGCAGCGGGGGGATGCGCGGGGCGGGGCCATCGCCGCTTATGGTCGCGCGGACATAATCGGCCTGCGCATCGGCCTTCAGCGTGTAATCGCCGATCGTCGCCAAAGTGACCGCGCCTTCGACTTCGAAGCCATATTGCGTCGCCTTCGCCTGATTGTTCTGGAAGCAGGGGAAGTCGAGCGGCGCGCCGCCGTTCACCGCCTGACACACGCTGTCATCGACGATCGCGTCGTAGATGAAGTTGGAAAAGCGGTTGTAATAGACGGAGGCGGACAGCGAATAGCCGGTGCCGCCGCCGCGCAGCGTGCCTTCCACGCCGTTGCTGCGTTCCTTGCCGAAATTGGGGTTGCCCAGTTCGAATGCCTGCGTCCCGGCATGGTTGCCGCGCGCGAACAGTTCCTCGGCCGTGGGCGCACGTTCCGCATGCGACAGGTTGACGCCGATCCGCCAGTCGGGCGCCAGGGCATAGCTTGCCCCCAGCGACCCTGAAATGGTCGAAAAGCTGCGGTTGTAATCCGGGTTGCCCAGCGTGTCGTCGGCATCGGCGCTGACGGCGGTGTGCTCGAACCGGCCGCCGCCCTCGACGCGCAGGTCGCCAAGGTCGAGCGACTGGAGCGTGAACAGGCCGAACTGGCTGGTGAAATTCTTGGGCAGGAATTTCTCTTCGCCCACGACATAGAAGCGGCGGGAAATATATTGCGCGCCGCTGACGCCGTCCCAGCCGCCACGGCGCGACTGCACCAGTTCCAGCCGCGATTCCAGCCCCTGGTTGAAGAAGGTGGTGCCGACCGTGCCGTCCGCCTCGATCTCGCTATGCTGGTAATCGGCAAAGCCCGCGCGCAGGCGGATGCTGTCCAGAAATGGCCCGTGCACCGCAACTTCGCCGCGCAGGTCGGCGCGGTCCTGCTTCATGGCGATATGCACCATCTCCGTCTCGCCGCCCGGCTCCAGCGAGTAACGCGCGGGCACGCCATAGAGATTGTCGTAATGGGCAAAGCTGATGCCCAGATTGCCGCCATCGTCGATGAACGCCGCGCCGCCGGCCAGTTCCCATGTGCGTGCCGCGCTGTTGGGCAGCTTGCCGCGCAGGTCGGCGAGGTCCGCGATCTCCGGGTCGCCGCTGGCGAGCGCCGTGCGCCGCTGTTCGGGCGATAGGACATAGCCGCCGATGCGCAGGTCGTCGGTCTTGGAATAGCTGCCGTCGACATGCACGACGAAGCGGTCGCCCAGCGGCACTTCGACCTTGCCCGATCCGCTGCGCTCGTCCGCCGCCGAACCATAAGTGCCCAGCGCGTCGATGTGGATCGGCTCGTCCGGCACGCGGCGCGGGATACGGCTGTCGATCACGTTAACGACGCCGCCGATGGCTGAGGAGCCGTAGAGCAGCGAGGCGGGGCCGCGCAGCACTTCGATCCGGTCGGCGGTCAGCGGGTTGATGACGACGGCATGGTCGACCGACGTCGCCGACGCGTCGAAGCTGCCGATGCCGTCGGTCAGGATGCGGACGCGATCGCCCTGAAAACCGCGCAGCACCGGGCGCGAGGCATTAGGGCCGAAGGAGGTGGAGGAAACGCCCGGCTGGCGCGCCAGCGTTTCGCCGATCGTCGGGCGCAGCTCGCGGGTCAGCTGGTCGCCGGCGACCACCGAAGTGCCCGACAGCACGTCGATGCGGTTGCGGGGCAGCACGGCGGTGACCACGATGTCCTGCGGCGCCTGGTCATGATAGGCGCCGGCGGGCTGATGGTCGTGGGACGCGGCGGCCGATCCGGGGCGGACGGTGGCGGCGCTGTCCTGTGCCTGGGCGGGGGCGGCCATGGCGAGCGCGAGGGCAAGGGGGGAAACCTGACAGAATGCAGCGGCGACTCGCGAGCGAGAGGTCATGGGTGGGGGTCCCTTTTTGATTTGTGGTCTTGATCCGCGCTGCGTAGCGTCAATGTTACAGTATAACAATACAACGGAAGATGAAATTTTTGCAATGCAGCGTGCGCGCGGCTCCATCGGTCGCGCGGGAGCTGGGGAGTGTCCTAGCCCGCCTGACCCGACAGCGTGTCGGCCAGCGCGCCGACCAGCGGATCGTCGTAGAGGCCGGGACACAGCGCGCAGCGCACGTCCAGCGCTGCCTGATGCGTGGCGACGCGCAGCCGCACGATGCCCTCGCTGCCCGCGAACATCTGCGCGTCCTGCCCGAACAGGGGCAGATAGGGCGGGGCATCGCCCGCCATCGGATCGACCAGCGCGGTGAAGCGATCCTCCAGATCGTCGCTTTCCGCCGCCGGGGCATGATCGCCAAAACCGCCGCGGCGCAGCGCATCCTCGATCAGCCCCCGCGCCGGATTTGCCGGGCGGGGCAGCACCGGGGGATAGGCGGCGACATCGCCGGGACTGACATAATCGAGCGCGGCCAGCGGATGATCCTGCGCCACGAAGAGGGACAGCGGATCGCTCCACAAATAGGTCGATGGCGGTCCCGACGCGCCGGGCGCGGCGTGGAACAGCGCAATGTCGATCCGCCCGGTCGCAAGGCCGCGCGCGATGGCGGAAAGGGTCAGGCTGTCGCGGTCCAGTTCGATGGCGACATCGGGATGCGCGGCCTCGAATTCCGCCAGCCGGTCGCCCAGCGTGCGCAGCAGCGTGTCGGAACAGGCGACGCGGATCGCGCGGGTGGCCGCAGCGCGCGGGGCGGGGCGGGGTTCGACCGGCGCGTCCGCCAACCGATCCGCGCCGCTATCGTCCTGCTCTAGCGTCTGCAGCGCCTCCCACGTCTTTTCGCCCACCGCGGTCAGGCGTACCTGACCGCCGTCGATTTCGACCAGCCCATGGCCAAGGCGCGCCTCCAGCGCGGCGATGGCGTCCGCGATCGCTTCGGGCGGGCGGCCCACGCGCCGCGCGCACGCGCCGATGCTGCCGGCCTCGACCAGATGGCGGAACATGTCGAGTTGTGCGGCGGCAGAGGGCATGGCGATCCGATTAGGGGTAAAGCATGGCCGCGTTAAGCCCCAATCGCTTCGCGAACGCCGGGCGGAACGGATGGTGCGCCGGACGCATTCTGTCGCCGGTGTAAATGGACGGACGGGCGAGCGGGAGAATGACGATGGAGCAATACGGGGGGCAGCGGGATGCGGGGCAGCGACATGCCGATGACTGGCTGATCTTCACGCCCGATGACGTCGACCTCACCCGCTCTCCGCTCGCGGGGCAGATCGACGCGGAAACCTTCGTGCTTGGCGCGTTCAATCCGGGGCTGACGCGGATGCCGGGCGGCAATCTGCTGATGATGGTGCGGGTGGCAGAGGCGCTGCGCGATCCCGTGCGCGATGGCCGCGCCCATGCGATCCGGTGGGATGAGGGGCGCTTCACGCTGGACAGTTGGCCCGCCGACGATGTCGACCTGTCCGACCCGCGCGTCATCGCCATTACCCGGAACGGCCAGCGGTCGATCGCGCTCACCTCCCTGTCATGGCTGCTGCCGGTGGAGCTGACCCCGGATGGCTCGGCCATCGTCGCGGTGCATTATGATCGCGCCATCGCCCCGCGCGCGTCCTTTCAATGTCAGGGGGTGGAGGATCCGCGCATCAGCAAGGTGGGCGACCGCTGGCTGATGACCACCTGCTCGATCAGCCCGGAACGGCAATGCACCACGCTCTACACCTCCGGCGATGCGGTCGACTGGACGCTCGAAGGGGTCGTGCTCGACCATCAGAACAAGGACATGCTGATTTTCGAAGGGCTGGTGGACGGGCGATACTGGGCGCAGACGCGGCCGCTGGGCGACATCTATTTCGCCTATCCGCCCGGCAGCCCGTGGCGGCCCGGCCCCTCGATCAACCTCGCCAGCTCGCCCGACGGCCTGCACTGGAAACCGAGCGACGCCCCCGGCCTTCGCCCGCGCGCCGACAGCCCGGTCAGCGCGCGCATGGGGGGTGGCGCGCCGCCGATCCTGACGCCCCATGGCTGGCTCAGCCTCTGGCACGGGGTCGAGCCCAATGACAGCGTCGGCACCTATCGCACTTACTGGACGCTGCTGGACGCGCACGATCCCGCAGTCATCCTGCACGATCCGCGCGTGCCGCTGATCGAGGCGGCCCCGGAGCTGACGGACGTCCTGTCGGACCGGATTTACCTGCGCGACATCGTGTTCACGACCGGCATAGTCGAGGATGGCGATCATTATCTGGTCGCTTCTGGAGAGGTGGACCTTGCCTGCCGCCTGACCCGGATCGCCAAGTCGACCTTCGCCAGATGACCCCGCTTTGCGACCAACCCTGAAAAAACGCGTCGAACCGATCGTGCGGTGCGGAAACCTTCTGCCAAGATGAAGGTTGGATGAACGACGCATCGAATGCGCCGGGGAACCGTGTCGGTTCGCCGATCAGCACCAGAAGGGTTTGTTCATGAGCTTCATGCCTGTTGTCGGCAATGATTTCGGGGCGAGCACGCTTCACCACGTCGCCCTTATCGGAAACAGCATCCCGCGCCGCTGCGGCCTCGCGACCTTCACCACCGATTGCCATGACGCCCTGCGCGCGGCCTTTCCCGCCATGCAGGTCGATCATTATGCGATGGATGACGGCAAGGACGATCTGGCCTATCCCGAAGGCATCCACCTGATCCGGCAGGATGATCCGCTGGCCTATTCCGAAGCGGCGCGGCGCATCGGCGAAAGCGGGGCGCAGGCGATCTGGCTTCAGCATGAATTCGGCATTTTCGGCGGCCCGGCGGGCGACATGATTCTGCGCTTGCTGGCGCGCACCCGCCTGCCGCTCAGCACCACGCTGCACACCATATTGGAAACGCCCGACGCCGATCAGCGCCGGGTGCTGGACGCCATCATGGCGCGTTCGTCGACGGTCATGGTGATGGCCGAGCGCGGTCGGGAAATCCTGTCCGCCCAATATCCCGAGTTCGCGGACAAGCTGCGCGTCATCCCCCATGGCGTGCCCGACCGCCTTTATGTCCAGCCCGATGCCATGAAGGCGCGCTTCGGCTTTGCCGGGCGCAAGGTGCTGCTGACCTTCGGCCTGCTGGCACCCGACAAGGGCATCGACAGCATGATCCGCGCGCTGCCCGCCATCGTCGCGCAGCATCCCGATGCGCTGTATGTCGTGCTGGGCGCGACCCATCCCAATATCCGCCGCGAACGTGGCGAAGCCTATCGTCACGAATTGATGGCGATGGCGAACAATCTGGGCGTGGCGGGCAATGTCCGTTTCATCGACAGCTTTGTGGAAACGCCCGAACTGCTCGATTATCTGCAGGCCGCCGACCTTTACGTCACGCCCTATCGCAATCCGGGCCAGATCACCTCCGGCACGCTCAGCTACGCGGTCGCGATGGGCAAGCCCGTGATTTCCACGCCCTATATCCACGCCACGGAAATTCTGGCGAACGACACCGGCCTGCTGGTCGATTTCGGCGACAGCGCGGCGATGGCCGATCGGGTCTGCATGCTGCTGTCCGACGATCT
Organism: Sphingobium sp.; assembly: GCA_034519505.1. Lineage (GTDB taxonomy): Bacteria > Pseudomonadota > Alphaproteobacteria > Sphingomonadales > Sphingomonadaceae > Sphingobium. Next base: position 97,131 of record JAXHOI010000029.1, read on the forward strand.
GGCGCGGCGGGGCTATGCGGCGCGCGCCTATACGGTGGGCCGCGACATGATCTGGACGGTCTTTGCCCAGCGCACGGCAGATCTGCTGCGCGATGCGATGGCGGCGGTGCCGACCCGGCTGCCGGCGCAGCGCCGCTATCGCCTGGTCGAGCCGGACCTCTCCGGCGTGCTGCGCATGTGCGACGCCACCGGCATGTTGCAGCACGCGATCCTGTCCGTGCCCGATCGCAACCATGGCTATTGCATCGACGACAATGCCCGCGCGCTGATTTTGATGACGCAGGTCGACAATGCCGACCCGGCCGAGCGCGACCGCTGGGCCAATGTCTTTGCCGCCTTCGTCCAGCATGGCTGGAACCCGGACCGGGGCCGGTTCCGCAACTTCATGCGCTTCGACCGGCAATGGTGCGAGGAGGAAGGGTCGCAGGACAGTTGCGGCCGCACGCTCTGGGCACTGGGCGTCACCGCGCGCGATGCAGCCCAGCCGGCGCTGCGCGAATGGGCGACCGGCCTTTACAATGCGGTGCTGCCGCACCTTGAAAGTTTGACCGCGCCGCGCGCCCGCGCCTTCGCGATCCTGGGTGCCGGCGCCATGCTGGATGCGCAGCCGGGCCATGCCGCATCCCGCACGCTGATGGATCGCTTCGCGCATCTGATCGCGGGGTTGATGGAGGACGGGCATGTGCGGCGCGACTGGAAATGGTTCGAGCCGTCCCTTGCCTATGACAATGCCCGCCTGCCGCAGGCGCTGCTGGTCGCGGGCCGCCATCTGGGTGACGCCGCGCTGGTGCGCACCGGCGTCATGACGCTGGACTGGCTGGTCGGCCGGCAGACCGCGGCGGAGGGGCATTTCCGCGCCGTGGGTTCGGAAAGCTTTGGCCGGGATTATGCCGAACCCTTGCCGTTCGACCAGCAACCCTTGGAGGCGCAGGCGACGATAGAGGCGGCGATCGATGCCTATCGCGTCGCCCCGCATCCCCGCTGGGTCAAGGTGGCGGAGGCCGCATACCGCTGGTTCTGGGGCCAGAACGACCTCGACGTGTCGCTGGGCGACCGGCAGGGCGGCTGTTTCGACGGACTGACGCCGAACGGGGTCAATCGCAACCAGGGCGCGGAATCGCTGCTGGCGCTGCAACTGTCCGCCTGCGCCATGCAGCGCCTGTCCGACTTGATCCAGATTGTGCCAGACACGGAACGAACCGACACCGAAGCCGTTTCAGCCTGATCGACCTGCACTAAAACGGCCAGCGGGGGTTGGAACGTGATTGGAATACATAGTTTGCGGCTGCGTCTGCATGCCGATCCCGCGCGTGTCGTGGTTCGCCCGTTCCACCTTGCCTGGCAGGCCAATGGCGGTGCCCCCAGCCGCACCCAGCGCATCGTCGATGCGGTCCTGGCCATGGACGAGCAGGCGGTTCAGGAACAGCTGCACCGCGTCCTGATCGATTTCGAAGCGCGCCACTGGCAGACGCGGCGGGTGTTCATGACCCGCTATGAACAGATCGCCAAGCTGCTGCGTCTGGACGATCATGGCCTGTCGGACGCCCGCTGCCAGTTGATCGGCGCCTATTTCTGCCACGAATACAGCTATGCCGCCGCCGCGCTGATGAACCCCAGCGTGGTGCCGCACCCCGATCAGAGCGGCATGCCGCGCGGCTGCTGCCGCATCGTCATGTCGCTGCGCGCGGTGGGGGAAGGGCACATCAGCTCCATCGCCTTTCGCGAAGGGGTGATCACCGATCAGGGCGAACTGCATCTGGCCGCCGAGCCGCCCTTCGCCACCGCCGCCGACGCGCTGGGCGATGAAGATGCCGCGCCCGAAGGGGCGGTGGAAATTTTCCGGCACAAGGACAGCACGCTGTCGGGCACCGTCATCTTCCCGATCACCCCGGCGCAGTCGAACGGGCTGGAGGATCTGCGCCTTGTCCACTTCACCCATGAGGATGGGTCGGCGGAGTGGCTGGGCACCTACACCGCCTATAACGGCCGCGAAATCCAGTCGGAAATGATGCGCACGCGCGATTTCCGCAGTTTCGAAATGGTGCCGATGCGGGGCAGCGCGGCGCGCAACAAGGGCATGGCGCTGTTCCCGCGCAAGGTGAACGGGCAATATATGATGATCGGGCGGCAGGACGGCGAAAACCTGTTCCTGATCAAGTCCGACGACCTGACGCAGTGGAACGAGGGCGAGAAGCTGATCGGTCCCTGTTACCCCTGGGAACTGGTGCAGATCGGCAATTGCGGCGCGCCGATCGAGCTGGACGAAGGCTGGCTGCTGCTCACCCATGGCGTCGGCGCGATGCGCAAATATTCGATCGGCGCGATCCTGCTGGACAAGGAGGACCCGTCGAAAGTGCTTCGGCGCAGCATCAATCCCATCCTGTCCGCCTATAATGACGACCGCGAAGGCTATGTGCCCAATGTCGTCTATACCTGCGGCGCGATGAAGCATGGCGACATGATCTTCATGCCCTATGGCGTGGCGGACAGTTCGGTCGCCTTCGCCTTCGTGCCCATTGCGGAGATGCTGGGGCTGATGTCGCCCGAATGATCCGCCCGGTTGCGTGGGTGGTCCCGGCCCCTATGCTGCGCGGATGACAGAGAAGCCCGAAACGCCGGTCGATCCTTCCTCCCGGCGTGTGTTCGCGACGCCCGCCGGGGTCAGGCTGGGACCGCTGGACCAGATCGCCGACGGTGCGGCCCGCGCGTTCGTGCTCCAGATGAAGGCCGGGCGCTTCCACGGCTTTGCGGTGCGGCGGGGTGAGCAGGCCTTTGGCTATGCCGACATGTGCCCCCATGCCGGCGTGCCGATGACCGCGCGGCTGGACGATTATCTGACGCCCGGCGGCGGCCTGATCGCGTGCAACTGGCATGGCGCTTTGTTTCGGATCGAGGACGGGCTGTGCATCGGCGGGCCATGCGCGGGCCAGCGGCTGATCCCATGGCCGCTGCGCGTGGTGGCGGGCGAGCTGGTGACGGGCGAGTGACCCGCTTTCGAGTCGCCCGCGTTCCTGTCGCGATAGGGCGAAAGGTCCGCGCTCCCATGCCGTAGCGTCGGGCGCATGGGGCTTTCCCTGTGCATCCGCGCCGCTATCCTGCCGCCTCCCGGCGCACGGGCCGGGCAGGAAAAATGAAGGAGCGGGATGCCATGGACTTTACCCTCAGCGAGCAGGAAACCCATTACCGGGACCGGGTCCGCGCCTTCATCGAACGGCACGTCATGCCGCGTCAGGCGGACTATGACCGGCAGGCCAGTGAAGGCGAACGCTGGAAAGTCATCCCCGTCATTCAGGAGGTGAAGGAGATCGCGAAGGCGGAGGGGCTGTGGAACCTCTTCATGCCGCCCCATTCGGGCGCTGCGCCCGTCGACGACAGCTTCACGTTCGAAGGGACGCAGCTTTCGAACCTGCAATATGCCCTGTGCGCAGAGGAAATGGGCAAGGTCGAATGGGCCAGCGAATGCTTCAACTGCTCCGCGCCCGACACCGGCAATATGGAAGTGTTCCAGCGTTATGCCACGCGCGAGCAGAAGGAACGCTGGCTGCGTCCGCTGATGAACGGCGACATCCGCTCCGTATTCCCGATGACCGAACCGGGCGTCGCCTCGTCCGACGCCACCAACATCGAAACCCGCATGGAGCGCGATGGCGACCATTATGTCGTCAACGGCCGCAAATGGTGGTCCAGCGGCGCGGGCGACCCGCGCTGCAAGGTCGCCATATTGATGGGCAAGACCAACCCGGACGCATCCCGCCATACGCAGCAGTCTATGATGATCCTGGACATGGAAACGCCCGGCGTCGTCATCGAACGGATGCTGCCGGTCTATGGCTATGACGACGCGCCGCACGGCCATGCCGAAATCGTGCTGAACGATGTGCGGGTGCCCGCCGACAATATCCTGCTGGGGGAAGGGCGCGGCTTTGAAATCGCGCAGGGGCGGCTGGGGCCGGGTCGCATCCACCATTGCATGCGCACCATCGGCGCGGCCGAAGTGGCGATCGAATATATGGCCAAGCGCCTGCTGTCTCGCGTCGCATTCGGCAAGCGGATCGCCGAACAGTCGGTGTGGGAACAGCGGATCGCCTGGGCGCGCACCGAAATCGAGATGACGCGCCTGTTGTGCCTGAAGGCCGCCGATATGATGGACAGGACGGGGAACAAGGCGGCGCAGCTGGAAATCGCGATGATCAAGCTGCAGGCACCGACCATGGCGCTCAAAGTGCTGGACGACGCCATTCAGGCGCATGGCGGCGGCGGCGTCAGCGGCGATTTTCCCCTGGCGCGCATGTGGGCGCATCAGCGCACGCTGCGCTTTGCCGACGGCCCCGACGAAGTGCATGCGCGCGCCATCGCGCGGCAGGAATTCGGCAAATATCGTCCGGGCTGAGCGGTCCGCGCACCCCGCCGGACGTCTCAGTGCGCGGCGCGTGCGCCCATGCCTCGCTGATGGAACGGGCCGTGCGCAGCAGGTGCGGGGCGATGCGCGCGGTCGCATCGCGCTGGCGCTGGGCATGGGTGTCGAACGCGACGCACAGCGCGCCGACCGGGCCATTGGCGTCGAACAGGGGCGCGGCCTTGCACGATGTCGCCCCATGCTGGCTGATCGCAAAGCCATTGGCGCGCACTTCGTCGATCTGCGCCGTGCTTGGGCCGGCGGGCGTGGTGCGGGCGCGCCGGGCTGGGGCCGGGTCGAGCGCCGCGCGCCGTTCGGGGTCGAGCGCGGCGAGATAGGCTAGGCCGGGCGCATGGTCGCCCATATGCGCGGCAGGCGGGATCGGCATCGGCTCGAAGGCGGGCGACTGCGGCGAATAGGCCGCATCGCGCAGGATCAGGGTGCGCCCGACCGCCATCGCGATCCCCGCGGGCCATCCGGTCGCCTGCGTCAGCGCGATCAGGTGCGGGCGGGCCGCGTGGAGCAGCCCTTCGTCCCCGCGAAAGCCGTTGGACAGCGTCTGCACCAGCGCCGTCGGGCGATAACGCGGGCGATCCGCGTCGCGCACCACCAGCCCGTCATGCACCAGCGACAGGACAAGGCGGGACGCGGTGGCGAACGGCAGGCCACAGGCGCGCGAGATTTCCGTGATGGTCATCGCGCCGCCCTGGTTGATCGTCTGCAATACCGCGATCCCGCGCGAAAGCGACCGGATCGGCACCCTGTTGTCCATATCGTCTGTCATCCCCGCAACGCGCTGGCCCGAAACATGGTGAGCCAGAAACATGCGGGCACGTCCCCGCCGCGCGTCGGGCGGGACCATGGCGGCGGGGGGTTAACAATTGCTGAGGCGAAACGGTTAACGCGCCATGCCGTGATGGGTCTGCGCCCGCCCGTCTGCGCGCGGGAAAGATCCGGAATGGATGAACCGGGCCGGGCGCTATCGTTGGCGCGGGCGCGTTTCGGGCATGGTCATCAGAACCGGCAGCACCACCAGCGACACCAGCGCGATCATGATCCCCGGCGCAGCGGTCGATCCCGTCCGCTCAACCAGCCACTGCGCCAGCCACGGGGTCAGCCCGCCGAACAATGCGGTGGCGCTGGTCGCGCCCAGCGCCAGCCCGCTCAGCCGCCCTTCGGCGGGAACCTGCTCGGCCGTGGCGATCGCACCCACGGCACTGACGCTGCCAGCCAGCGCGGCCAGCACGACCGCCCCGATCATGGCGAATGACGCATCCGCCCGCGCCAACAGGCCGAACGCCAGATAAGGCAGAACCGCGGCCAGCAGGGCCAGCACGACCAGCACGGGCGTTCGCCCCAGCCGGTCGGCCAGCCAGCCGACGCCGGGCGTCACGACGATCACGACGATAGCGGGCACTATCGCCAGCCGCAGCGCGGCGGCCTCGCTCAGGCTGCCGACCGAAACCAGATAGATCGGCAGATAGGTGATGCCGATATAATAAGTGATCGACCCCAGCGCGGAAATGGCAAAGCCGCGCGCAATGCCCGCCCGGTGGCGGGTCACGGCATGGCGCAACGGATTGCGCACCAGCGTGCCACTTGCCCGGCGATCCTCGAACTCCGGCGATTCCCGCATCGCCGCCCGCGCGATCAGGATCGTGCCGGCCAGCGCCGCGCCGAACAGGAACGGGATGCGCCAGCCCCAGCTGTCGAGCGCCGGGGCGGCGATCAGGCTGACGGTCAGGGCGCAGACACCGGCGGCCAGCAATCCGCCCACTTCGCTGGTCGCCGCCGCCATGGAGGTGACGATGCCGCGGCGGTGCGGCTTTGCCCCCTCCATCAGATAGGCGACGACGCCGGTATATTCGCCGCCGACCGCAAAGCCCATGACACAGCGCAGGAGGAGCAGGAGCAGCCCCGCCGCCGGCCCGATCTGCGCCACGGTGGGCAACAGCGCGCTCAGCAGCATCGCCACGCTCATCATCGCCATCGACACCAGCAACGTCGCGCGCCGCCCGTGCCGGTCGCCGAAATGGCCGAACGCCATCGCGCCCAGCGGCCGCATCAGATAGGCGAGGGCAAAGCCCGCCAGCGTCGTCAGAACCGCATTCTGGCCAACGAAGAACAGCCGCGACAGCACCGTCGCGAAATAGAGGAACAGGGTGAAATCATACCATTCCACCACGGTGGACAGCGCCGCCAGGACGAGCGAGCGACGATCCAGTGGGGCAGCGGCGGTCATCCCCGGACCTTAGGCACGCTTTTCCCCGGCGACAAGCGCGCGCGGGTGGAACGCCGCGCCGTCATTCCGGCGCGATCGGCCTGCCTTCCAGCCGGGCGACGGCATGGCGCACCACCTTGTCCAGCGCCTCTTCGGAAAAGAAGCCGCCGGGGATCAGGCAGCGTTCGATCAGCACGCGGCGGAACGCGGCGAAGGTCGCTTCGTCCGGGGCCACCGGATTGCCCCAGAACGCATCGATGCCACCCTGACAGGTGAGGTCGGGCACGTCATAGACCGCATGGCCCAGCACCACCACGGGCACGCCCGCCGCCAGGGCAAAGGTGCCGCTGGTGCTGTTCACCGTCACCATGCCCAGCGACCCGCGCGTGATCGGCACGATGTCGCCCCAGGCGAGATAATCGACCCGGTCGGCCACGCCGCATTGCTGCGCCAGGTCCGCGACCTCCTGCCGCCAGTTGCGCACGCCGTTGTCCAGCGGGTGTTCCTTCACCACCAGCCGGGTGCCCGCCGGGGCATGCGCCGCAAAGGAAGCGATGACCAGCTGGATCGCGGGCAGCATTCCGGCAAAGGGCGAATGCAGCCGGATCTGCGCATCGGAATCGAGTTGCAGCGGAAACAGGAAATAGGGCGCCCCGGTCTGCTCCAGCCGCGCCAGCAGCTGCGCCGACGCCGCCTCCCGCGCCTTGCGCCGCCACAGCTTGCGCCACCATCCCATGCCCTCGACCACCGGATGCCAGGGGCGATGGTTGCTCCATCCGGGATAGTGCCAGCGGGTCAGCACGTCCGCCGCGTTATAGGCCAGCCCCTCCATCGCGCGCCGGCGGAAGGAGGACGGCACCTGCGCATGGGGCGGCACCGGGGGCAGGGCGGCGGCGACGTCCCGATACCAGGCCGGATCGCGCGGCAGCGACGAATGGCCGTTCACTCCGCCCAGTTCCAGCGTCACCCAGTCGGGCCGGATATATCCTTCGTCGAACACATGCACGGGAATGCCCGCATCCCGGCAGATGGCGATGGCGGGCATGTGATGGTCGCGGCAATCGCCGAACAGGACGACGTCGGTGATGCCCCGTTCGCTGAGCAGCCGGGCGAAGAAATCGGGCCAATCGGCCAGCGTGCCGCGATATTCGATCCCGTTGGGCAGGCGCCAGAACAGGCGGTCGCCGCCATTGAAGTTCACCTTGTGAACATTGTGCCCGTCACGCGCGAGTTGCTGGCCCAGCCGCCGGAACAGCGGGCCCATCAACCCCTGGAGCAGGAGTACGGTGCGGGGCGTTTGCATGGGGGCGGCCGGAACGAGATCGGCGGCCAAGACTGGGGTATCCTGCATTTCGGAAAAAACATGCTCCGTTGGGCCGGGCAGCCTCTCCGCCGATCAGCCCATTGCGTTTGATGACCCCAAGTTGCGGTGCACTCGTTAGTCGCCTGCGCGCGATGCTGCAAGTCTGCTGTGGGACGAGGATCAAGGAAATGATGTTCGATCAGACAGATGCCGGTCATGGGATGGCGATGGCCGATGACAGTGCCGGGCATTGCCGCTATGAGGCGCGCGCTTCGCCCGAAACGGGGGCAGATATGGGCGACGGTACGAACCGACTGTGACTTTCGATGGACCGACATTTGCCGCGATCATGGCCGGCCTGATCGCCGGATCGGCGGGGCTGGACGCGCTGGTGCGGCCGCGCGGCACGATGCGCGCCATGGCGGGCCTGTGGCTGCTCGTCTGCATGGCGGTGGCGCTGCTTGGCCTGTTTCTGGCGCTGACGGGGAACGGCGTCATGGCGCTAGCGCTGGCGCTGGCGGTGCAGGCGCTGTTTACCGTGTCGTCCAATGCCAAGCACGCGATGCTGGGCGAACCGTTGCTGTTTTCCGACCTGGCGCTGGTCGGCGCGATATTCCGGCATCCGCAATTCTATCTCTCTGCCGTGCGCCTGTGGCAGCGGGCCGTCGCGGCGCTGATCGCGGTGGCGCTGGTGGGGGCGATCGGCTGGTTCTCGCATGCCGATCCGCGCGCGCATCTGATCGGCGCGGCGCTGATGATCGGGGGGATCGGCACGCTTGCCATCTCGCTTTCGCTGGGGCCATGGCGCACGCTCGCACCTGTTCCCGACGCCGCGACAGACACCGGCAAGCTGGGCCTGTTCCCGACGATGCTGCTCTACTGGCTGCGCTGGCGGCGTGAGAAGGCACCCGCCGCCTGCCCGCCCGCCGTGCGCGCGACGCCGGACGAAGCGCCCGAACTGATCGTCGTCATCCAGTGCGAAAGCTTTGCCGACCCGGTCGAGCTGTTCGGCGATCCCGCGCTGGCCCTGCCGGGGCTGGCGGCGGCGCGTGGGCAGGCGATGCAGTGGGGGAACCTCAACGTCAGCGGCTTTGGCGCCTACACCATGCGGACCGAATATGCCTTGCTCGGGACGAGGCGGCGCTGGGCTTTCGCCGCTACGACCCGTTCCTCACTGCGACGCAGGACGCGGGCTATGCGATGCCCGCGCGGTTGCGGGAGGGGGGCGGCGACTGGCGTAGCCTGTTCGTCCACCCCCACGACATGCGCTTCTACAACCGCGACACGATCATGCCCGCGGGCGGCTTTGCGGAGCTGGTGGAGGGCACGGTGCCTCCGGCACCGGGCGAGGGGCGCTATGTCACCGACGCGGCGATGGCCGACACCATCCTCGACCTTGCCGGGGGGACGGCGCAACCGACGCTGATCTATGCCGTCACCATCGAAAATCACGGTCCCTGGGCACCCGATTCGCGCGGCGGCGGCAGCCCGGATCTGGTGGATGGCTATATGCGGCTGGTGCGCCATGGCGATGCGATGCTGACCGCGCTGGCCGATGGGCTGGCGGCGCTGCGGCGGCCCGCGCTGCTGATCTTCTTCGGCGACCATCGCCCCAGCATCCCCGGCGCATCGGTGCCGCCCGACGCCTGCGCGCGACTGCTGGCACACGCCCGCAGGCCGCGCGCCGGCATGGACAAGGCGGAAAGCCTGTGCCCGGCACGAACCGCCACGCCGACCTGACACCGCGGTGCTGCATCATGTGACTTGACGCCGGTGCCGGCGCGCCGGTTGGAGAGAGCAATGAAGCGGCTTGCGCGTACCTGCGCCGGATCGGATGGACCGGGCGCTATCTGCCTGAAAGCGCACGAAGCGGTGCCGCGCCTGCCCGCCAAGCTGCACGGCGAGGGCGCAAAGCGCTACAGGTCGCCAAAGGACGCCGGGCGTTCGTCGCACCGGGATGGCCGGCGTTCTCGACAGACAGGGGCCAGCTGTTGCTCGCACAAGGTGCAATGTCCTGGCCCCGTTCCCAGTTCGCAGCGTATCAGGCTGTTCAAAAATGAACGCCTTGAAAAGCTTACGCTGATTTCTCCGCGCACCTTCGCGATCAGCTGGGCCGTTATCCTGGCAGCCGCTGCTCCGCGCGCGAGCGGGGCTGGATCGGCGGCTGGGCGGCCACGCGCCGCAACCGCGCTAACGATGGCGGGCCTCGGGCCGGCGTGCGGGGCTGTTCGATATGGACGCTGTTCAAAGAATATGATGCACGTTTCCTGTTCCATCCCTAGAATCGGACCTGCGCATCGTTCAGTGAGTCCGCTCTATCTCGATCCACGGCAATCACCACAGCAGCCCCAATGATCGGCTGCGCGGGCTGGTGACGCTTGCCCGTCAGCATGTCGATCGGCGGCGCGATCTGGCTCGCCTGCCTTGCCCTGATGGGGGCCAGCGGCACCTGGCTGTTCCTGGGCTTCATGACCGGATATGTCATGTATGACGCGGTACATTTCGCCTGCCATCAGTGGGATATGCGCGGCCCGCTGGGCCGGATGTTCAAACGGCATCACACGCGCCACCATTATGCGAACGAAGACGCGAAGACGCTTTGCGATCTCGGCCTAGTTCTGGGACCGGGGTGTTTCGGATCGCGCATCCGCTCGCTTCGGAGCCGAAGGAGGCGCGCGAGCCACCCGCGATCAGGCGCAGAAGACGGACAATGCGCGGGCTGGAAACTGCCTTCGTCAACAAAGTCGCTGTTTCAAATCGGCAAGCGAGCTGGCAATGACGGTCGATGCCGTCATCATGCGCAACTCGCTGAATTCCCGACGCGGCGATTCAGGACAAGGTGTTCTTTCCGTGGATCGCCGAGCTTGGAAACGCATTGGAAGCCATCCCGAGATGGTGCCGGAAAATGCCCATCCGGTGCGGAGGAATCCCGCAAGCTTGGCGACATATCGGCCTTCGACCTACGGCCGGATCGCCATGACCACGCTGGCGCCCTTCTTCCTGAAGGCGCTGCTGGGCTGTCGCATGCCCGGCAACGCCCAGCGCGCCCGGTCGTCTGCTGCGCTTCGTCGCAAAAAGATAACGGGGCTGGTCACCGCGAAACTGCCTGGGTAGAGATATGGCAGGCGGGCAAAATATCTTCGCCACTGGGGCATGACGAAGGGCATGCTGACCTATCGCCTCGCGCTTCAGGCGCCGCGCAGCCGGCAAAAGGCGCGTATGCCATGTGGAGGAGGGGACGCCGTACGTCCTCCACCTGGCGCGACGGCGATCCTTCCTGTTCGACGACGCACGCTCAACCATGAGGTGGCCGGAACGAGACCGAGGATGATCTCGCTACATCACCGCTCATCCAGATCAAGCGCCTCGCCAGCTTCAAAGGCAATCTGATCCAGTACATCTTTCTGCGCGAAGTGCGGCCATTCGCGGGCCGTAATGATATTCACGACGCCATCGAGGCGCGAGGCGGAAGGCAATGCGCGCGCCCCGCGCGCCTGAACGCCTGCGCGGCGAGACGTTACCGCGACCGAACCACCGCGCTCAGCCGCTCTCCGCCGCCTCCGCAATGCCTCGATCGCCGCCGCCACGATGGCGATATGGTGTAGGCCCAGCCCGGTTGCGCCAGCCCGGCCAGGCGCGCCATCTGCGCCTGGACAAATCGGCCCGCGCGCGGTGATGGTCTAGGATCGGCAGCGCCATCCCGGCCCGTCCGGCTGCGGATCATGCGATAATCGGGCACGTCGCTTTTCACTTCGCACAGCGCGGGTGGAGTCGCCGCTGGCGATGACGGGGGTGCCGACCGACAGCGCTTGGCCAATGCAAATGGGCAGTGCCGCGTAGCCCTCGGCAAAGGACGCGCCGGCGATCGCGCGCGCGCCTCGCGCAACAGGGCGGACAGGCGGATGCGCCCTGGGCGTATTGTTCAGCTCCTCGACACGGCCGGCGAGCGCGGGCAGCGCTCCAGCATGTAGATGACCTTGCCCAGTTTTCCGGCCCACGGCGGCCCACCACGATCAGGCCGGGGACTTCTGCAGCAGCAGGCTTTTCGGCCAGCGCTCGCCACAGGTGCAGCAGTGCAGGTGGTTCCAGCGTGGCTCGATGGTGCCCATGTGACAGGAAATAGGGTGCTCTGTCGGGCGCGACCTCCGCCACTGCGGGGGCCAGCGCCTCCGTGCCCAGCAGCGCGACGTGGATCGGCGTCTGCGGCATCAGCCAGGGCGAGCGATCGGCTCGCCGTCGGGCAGGAATTGATGTGGCCGCGCCGCCGCTGCCGGCAACAGCGGCGGCCGCCACCGTCTCCATCCGCCGCCGGTGCAGCGCCGCGCCGGACGGGCGGGCATATTCGGGAAATTCAATCGGGATCAGGTCATGGACCAGGCACAGGAACTTCGCCCGTTACCGCGTAGGATGCGCTGCCTTTCGCGGCATCGGTCAGGTGATGGGGTGAGGTCGCCTGAACAGTAGACGGCGTTTTCCCCTTGCCCCCGTTCCCACGCCCCGGCCCGCTCGGCAACAGCGCCATGAGTGCGCGGTGGATGGAGGGGCGACCGCTGGCGCAGGGGCAACGCGCCGTCCGCCGCCTCGCTCGCCCAGCGCCGCTCCAGCTCGTCGAAATAGGTGAGGCGCCGCCTTGTGCGCACCTCGGCCATAACGACCCAGCGGATGCACGGCCAGCGCCAGATCGGCGCCTAGCCAGTACACGTAGCTGCAGGCATAGGCCGGGTCGACTCGGTCCACGCCCGATGGCGTTGCATAGCCCTAGGCGAGAGATCAGGCGCGAGATATCCAGGATCCACCCCGGTCATCGAAAGGCATTCACCAGCTTGCCCTGCAAGCGCTGACGCGGCGCCACCCGGTACGCAGGCGGTTGGTGGCGGTCGCGCTCGCCATGCGGGCGACCAGCGTTTCGGGCGGGCAGGGCAGGCCCGTCACCGGGTCGAGATAACGGGGGTAGAGAATCAGCACCCCGGCCACCAGCGCGTCGAGCGACAGGGTGCGCGCTTCGCGCCGCGCCGGCACCTCGCCCAGATCGCGGGTCAGCCCCACCGGCATAGCGCGCCGTGGCACGTCACGTCCTGCCCGCGCATCAGCGCCTGCACCCGTCACGACGTCAGCACATGGACGCCATCGACCATGGAATTAAGTAAAGATTTTTTCCTTCTTTTTTAGGAATTTTTAGAGTTGCTGCGTTATCAACAACAAATAAAAATGCATCTTTTGTGTTAATTACTTTTTCTTTATTGATATGGGGGCAGGCATAACTTCCGTTTTCAATATATTTCCTGTTTACCATAAAATCATTCATAGAAGTTCCTTCTACTTTTACGATAAAGAAATTTGAATGATTCCACCAACTACATTTTTTAAATTGGAAGAGTTCCGTATTCTTGTTGATCTGCAATACTAAGAGGTTTTCCAGCATTTGCAATACCAAGAATTGGAATTAAAAGCATAGTTTGAAATCCTACACCATTTCCAAGTCTAATACTTCTAAACCTAGAATTTCAGCAATGAATCCTTTTTTTTCTAAAGATTCTAAATATTTAGAACTACTCATCTTTTGATTTTTGACCAGTAAGATTTTGTAATTCTTCAATTGTTGGAGATTTTCCATATCTTCCACAAAGTCTGTGATAATATCTAAGACTCTTTTGTTGTTTATCTGTTAACATAAGCAAATAGTTATATAATATTGTTGTGTGCTATATAATAGCTAGTATGACACATTATAACCTTTTTTTTCAGAAAGTCAAAGGTTTTTATATAAAATATCAAAAAAAGTAGGTATAATGATGATATTAAAACAATATTAAATTTTTGAATTACCTTTGCATATCACGTACTTTTAAGCTAACATTAAAAAATACTATAAGAAATATAGGAAATATTATTTCTTGAAAAATATTTTTACGGTATAATTATTTTTTTTATTATTTTTAATAAACCCCTATGGCAAAGAAAAATTTTGAAGATGATGAGGAAGAAAAATACTTCGAGAGAAGTAAAAGATGCTAACGGAGCAATTCTCCAAGATGGAGACACTGTAATTGCAATCAAAGACATAAAAGTAAAATGAGCTTCTGATATAAAAAGAGGTGATAAACTTCAAAAAATCAGACTTACTGACGATCCAGAACTTATCGAATCTGGAAAAGCTCGGTATTGAGAACTGAAATTTTTAAGAAAATATAATTTTTTTTGAAAATAAAAACTGCCTCTCGAAATCCTTGATGGGCAGTTTTGATATTAAAAGTATTTCTCAAATATCAAAAACTATACTTCACGATATTCGTGGTAAGTCCGTTTATCACATATCAACAAACATAGTTCAAAATATTTTCCATACTAGCTATACTCCTTATATTTTTTTTGAGAATTTTGTCAAATTTTTTGAGCAAAAAACTCTCTTTTGTAAAAAAGAGAGTTTTTTTTATAATTTTTTTGGAGGAATGCTCACATTGTCCGAACCGTGAAGGGTGTTGCAGACCCGTGTATAACCACTTTACTATAGGCACCTTAAAATATTTTATAGCTTGAGTATTATATAAAATATTTTAAAATATCAAATTTTATTTCGAAAATTTATTTACAAGCAAATGTTTTTTGCAAAAGTTGATGATATGGATCTCATATTCTTTTGTGTCTTGTCCAACAGCAATAGTTATGAGATGTGCTCTTTTTTGTCAGCAAACTTTTCCAGTATTGTAATAAATTTGAGTTTTGGATTTTGAGCGTTATATTTTGCTTCAAATATATATGCAGTTTTCACTATCTTTTTATCAGCAAATTCTAGTTTTTTTGTACTCCAAGTTTTAGATATTCTAAGATATTTCCTCTTGATGATCCAACATTATTCAGATAGTGAGAAATCATTTCCGAAGTAACTGGTTTTGAAATATCTTGAGAAAGAACGAGTAAATTGTTTGCAAAACCATATTTTAGATCTGATGAAGTTGCAGCAAGACTTAATTCTCAAATTTTTGAGAGTTGGGGAGTTTGTTTGTATCAGTACTTTGATTCCATTTTTCAGGAAGAGAGATACTAAACTCACTTTTTATCAATCACTTGGAAGTCAATAAGTCCGCTTGTTCTGAGTTTCTTCGGCTGGAGCGATCCACAACAAGTAAGCTACGAATACTAAAATTGCTGAGTATAATTGCAATTGTTTTTTTCATATCAATATATTTTAGAAAATTATTATGCAAAAATAGGAAAAACAAAATAATCAACAAAGAGCTCAAAGAACTATGATTATAACAAACATTTATTTTCAGAGATTTACTAGCAAATGAAGGAAATATTTTTTGTAAATCAAAGATGATGTAAAAAATCAAAAACGTTCGCTAAGAAATCATGCATATGTGTAAGTGAGAAAGAAACACACTTTTTTCAGAAAGTAAAAAATTTGTTCCATATTCAGTATAAAATTAAGAAAAAAGATTAAGACTCATTCCATATAAAACATACTTTTGCGCTTTCGTATCTGTACTCAGAAATTTTGGGATGATTTTGAATTTCTTGAATTATTTTTTTCAAATCCATACTTGATTTTTTAAAAAATTATAGTATACTGAACCCGTATTTAAAACATAATATAATTAAAAATGTCTATAACACAAGAGCAAGTTAAAAATATTGCAAAAAAACTTGCAAAGCTCAAACTTCTAAAAAATGAAGAAAAAACTGTCGTT
This sequence comes from Sphingobium sp., assembly GCA_034519505.1. GTDB lineage: Bacteria > Pseudomonadota > Alphaproteobacteria > Sphingomonadales > Sphingomonadaceae > Sphingobium. Next base: position 112,742 of record JAXHOI010000029.1, read on the forward strand.
GCAAATATGAATTCTATTCTTGATTACATAGATTTACTTGGTGAAGTTGATACAACAGGAGTTATCCCTACTGTTTCAGTAATAACTGATAATAATCCTCGCAGAACTGATAAAGAGAAAAGAGAAATTGCTCCATGCAGCACTTCTCAAAACATTCAAAACAAAAGTAACTGCCAACCAAATTGCACTGTCTGATATTATGAAATAATAATATGTTGCAAAGTTTTTTCTTCAAAATCGTTTCATTTAAAGGAATTTCAATAAAAAAACTATGAATTTCAAAAAATGGAATAAATCTCATTATAGGAAACAACTGAGGCAGTGAAAAACCAATATATTTTAGAAAAGTATTGGTCTTTTATTTTGAAATCATTTTTCAGGAAATGCCCTTCCTGATATCAGTTTCACAATGAGAAAATATGTTTTATATATAATGACTAGTTTTGAAAATTAATGAAATTCCTAGAAACCACTAAGTTTGAGTTATGAAAAAAGAATGAAAATAAAAAAGAACTTCTATTTGAACGGAAAAAAAGCAACGAAAAAGCCTAAGAAACGAATAGAAACATAATTGTAAGTGTTTTTCTTCCTTTTACGATGAATTTATTTTATCTTGGTCCAAAATACAGTAGAAGAGATTTTTTTAGATGAGATTATCAAAAATGTATATCCTGACTTTTTCAAAAAATCTATCCAAAGTTATGATACAATATTGTAAAAAATAGGAATAAACTGCTCAAAAATATTTTTGAGCAAGAAATCAACTCCTGATGAAATCAATTTTTGGGATGAAGAACTCATAAAATATGCAAAAATTATCTATAAACAAAGAGTTGAATGCCTAAAATTTGTGAACGAAGATTCTGAAAAACATACCGATATTTTTTGAATCAAAGTAGAATAAAATCCAGATGACCTATAAAACAAAAACGAAACTCTCAGATATAGAAAACTCGATGCGCGAGTATCTCAAAACAAACTTTCAAAGAGATACGATTACTTGCAAAAACACATATTTGTCCGCATTTAGATGATTTTGATATCATTTCCTAAACGGACTTTGAGTGCAAAAACTTTTGCTTCTCGTGGAGAGACAAAAACAATTCTCATTTCCCTCAAACTCTTAGAACTTGATTTTGTAAAAAAAATAGCAGGTAAAAATGCATTTTTCTGATAGATGATTTGATGAGTGAGCTCGATGGAACAACACAGAGATATCCTTCTTGAAAAATCTAAAAAATCATCAAGTAATTATAACTAATATTACAGATATATGAAGGAGATAAATGCAAAAAGAATTTTTATATAAAAACACATAAAATAATGAAAATGTAAATATAATTTTATTATCGAATATTTACTTTTCGGGATAGAATAGGGCACGTAATTTAGATTTTTAACAAAAATACAAATGTTTAGAAACAAACTCATTCAATTTGTGGTTCTCAATCTTGCACTTGGTTTTAGTGTAACATTCGCAAATATTGACCGTTTCGAAGTAGATGTTTCACCGAAACAAGCAAAAGTTGGAGAAAACAGTAGACATCACGGTAAAAGCTCTTAGATAAAGACGGAAATGTATTTAAATGTTATGTTGGAGATATTCTTGATCTTCTCAGACTCAGACAATAAAGCAGAGTTTCCTTGAGTATTTAGCAGAAAATACTTACAAATTCAAAAGCCAGCTGATCAATGATTCGTAAAATTTGAAAATGCAAATTTAGTAAAACTTCTGAAAAACAAAATATTAGTGTATTTGATACAATGAGTGATGATATTATGGGTGTTTGAGAAGTAACGATATCAACTACAGATGTTGCAAGCGTTTCTAACGAACAAGTAATTATCAGTTCACCAAGTAAATGGAACATCAATTGCGCAAAAAATGTAAAAATATCGCGAAAAGCTCCAAAAATTCAAAAATAAAAGCTACTCTCAATGCTGGAAAACATTTGAAACTATCAGTAATGGTGAAGGAATGTTTGATGTAGAACTCAAAGATCTTGTAGATGGTCAAAATTCTATTAAAGCAGATGTACTAGATGCAACTGGGAAAATTATCTGAACAAGTACTGAAATTCTTAATGTAGATTCTCTCGTTCCAAGCGTAAAATCAGTAAAAACAACTCCTGAAAATACTGTGGAAGCTGAATCTGCATTTCAAATCGAAATCACTAACTCCAGGACTCAAAGAAGTAAAAGTAATTTTGGATGATTTTTCTCAATCAACGTTTCGAATGAAAAATGGAACCATACTGGAATCCCCATTGCCCAAAGTAGAAATGAAATTATAAAAATCGATGTGATTCTCGTAAGTGAACTTTGAGTAGAAACAGAAAAAAGCTGCAAAAGAAATTCTTGTAAATCCAATTGTTAAAAATGCTGCTACACCTGAAATATCATGTGAAGATCTTGCAAAAGACTTAGTCGTAAAAAATACTAAAGTAATAAAAATGAAATCAAAATCAGTAATTACTTGGGATAAAATAGAAAAAGCTGCTGCATATAATGTCTACAAAAATAGAACAACTGGTGAGCTTGAACTTGTAGAAAAAGTAATAGAACCAAAAATCGAAATAAATATTACTGGTGATATTGTAGAATATGATGATTTTGTAATTAAAGCTGTACTTGATGATGGAAAATGTAATGTTGAATCAACAAATAAAGAAATGACAAAAGTACAAACAGGACCAAAAGAAGTATTACTTCTTATCCTCGCTGCAATCTTAACAGCATTCATCTTATGAAGAAAAATGCAAATGCATAATTAAAAAATCGTGAAAATCACGATTTTTTTTTAAATATAAAAGACTCAGGGATTATTCCTCTGAGTCTTTTTCTTCATCATAGGCCCCAAATGCTTTGCTGTGCTGGAACAAGACCATCTATTAATATTCCAACGAATATTTTCTGTTATATTACTCCTTTTTTAAGCCAAGCCTTGAGGAATATAAATAATTTCGATAAAAAAGTCAACTATATTTTTCAAACTTTCTCAAACAAATAATCATCCATTCTTTTTAATATCAAGAAATAATGGAGAGAGTTTTGGATCGATTCATTTGGCTAATTTTTTTAAACGATTCAAAGACATACTATACTTGTTCTCATAAGTTATAAAATACGTCTATTTTGAAATATTTGGCATATTTTTTGAGTGATTTATTCAAAAGTGAGACATCAACTAAATCACTATTCTTCTCGATCAATGCAGCCTCAAATAAAGCGAGCTCTAAATCTGCAATACGAAATCAAACTCAATAAATCTCAACTGGAGTAGAAAATTGCTTTAAACGAGAAAATAAATTGAGTTTTTTTGATTGCAGAGTCGTTGATGAAGCTTAAAAACAATGTATAATTCTCTATCATGACTTTTTTATTGAGATTTCTATTCATTACCAAAATTTTTTCAGGAATTTCATAATTTTCATATGAAACTCGCCGATTTTTTCCCAGAAATAAAATACTCACTCCCAACATTTTAAAGTAATGAATTTTTTTAAAAATTGATAATAATATTTCATCAGATCAAGCTCATTGAGATCTTTATCTTCTAGCAAAGGAATCACATACACTCCATTTCTTATAGAAATAATGTGTTTTTCTGATTTCAAACGATACACGATTTTATCAACTTGAGTTTGGTATTCTGGCTTTTTTTTTCTGGATCGATGAGTTCATAAATCTCTTCCTTCTTAAAAATTACTTTTCATCATTTATTTCACATTTTGTTAACAATTTTATCAAAACTTATCATATTTAAAATATCAGTATTTAAAACAAAATTAAGCTATAAAAATAAAATATTTTTTACTATAAAAATAAAATATTTTTTACTATAATTTTTTATTACTTTTAACTATTTTATTGAGTTTTAAAAAGATTGCAAATTTTTATTTTGTTTTTTAAAAGCAAAAACTCACACAAAATATTTGTGAAAAAGTTTTTAACATTTTTATTTGTCAAAAATTCAAACTCACTTTTTCACATTAAATATTTTTTAAGATTGTAAAAAAGTTTTTATCACTTATACTGAAAGATATTATTTTTTGTTTTAAAATATGAAACAAATACTTTCTTCTTCTTATTTTTTTTATAAGTTTTTGAAATATTTTCGCTGAGAGTATATTTCAAAAACTCCAAAAAACAACAAAAGAATTTGGTTAAAATACAAAAAATCCTTGAGAAAACTCATGTTAAAAGAAATTCTGTAGAAACTCTTGCAATTCTGGTATCCAATCTATAAAAATATTCCTTTGAATACCAATCCTCCTCAAATCGATAAAAAATATTTTCAGCAGATGTGGATATGCAGAGTGATTTTGGGAAAAACTTCGTTTTTTCGTAAGCAAAAAGCTTTTGTGATCTAAAAAACTTTTCTCCTAATGAAAGAGCTGATCAAAAAGCATTTACGGTAATGAAGCGTCTGTGAGTCTTTAAAAATAGACAAACCTGTATTGCTCTCAAAATATGTGAAAAAGAATGGATGATACTTTTATCTACAAATCAGCATATTTTGTTATGTTGATAAAATACTAATAAAAATCTCAGAAAAACTCTCATCTCTCCAAAAAGATTTTGGAATGCATGATTGTCCCGCACTTTCTCCAAAATACTTTTTCCCGTACTTCCCCGCACTCCACGCTTGTTATGTTTACGGTGAGAAATATTTTGAAACACAAAATACATATTTGAGCTTTCAGAAAGCCCCGATGTAGAAAAAATACATAGAAAAATCTCCATCAAAGCTTTGGTACCCTGAAGATACAAAAAAAGTTTAATTCTGCAATCGGAATACAAAGAAGCGGATATTCTCAACAGAAAGTCTTTTTTGCAAGCCTCTCAGCTGGAGAACCAATTTCAGTGAGCTACCTTCTTGAATACAATTTCAAAATGAGAGAAAAAACAGTTTGACACATCGTTGCGGCATACAGCTTCGATGAAAGTGAGTGTATGTTGCTGAAACCTACGCAAACAAAAGAGTCAGAATTCCATATGATAAAATATTTCATTCAAGCGGAGTTGCCAAAAAGAAATGTACTCCAAAAATTTCATTTTTTCAGGAACAAAAAATTGGTCAGAAGAACAAAAAAAAATCGTGAAAAACAATACAATTTTTCTCGTCTGAGAAAAATAAAAACCACTTTTAAAAGTGGTTTTTTATTTGTGATAATCTCTGACTTCGATACATTCTCTCATCTTCATTTTGAGTTTTTGTGAGAAATATTTCTACCGTTGGTTTATAATATTTTTCTATGATATCAGGCCATTCTATCAGTGAAATATTCCCTCAGTTATCAAGAATTTCTTCTCATCCAATTGCAAAAAATTCATCATAATCCCCCAAACGATACAAATCAAAATGAAAAATATTCGAATCATATTTGTTATAATACGTATGGTATTGGAGAATGTACTTCATCTGATTGTTTGAGCAAATTATTGATAATATGTTTACTTAAAGTCGTTTTTCCAGCTGCGAGATCTCAACGTAAAAAAATAATGTCTCACGGAACAATTTCGAGAAAAAAGGTATGAAGATCTGTTTTTTTATATATTTGAATCATAATTTCCAAAAAAGTAAGGTAAAAAAGTAGAAAAAATTTGATTTTCTCAAAAAAATATACTATAATTGCTTTGTACATTAGTTATTAACCCTTATTGTATGGAAACTTTAATAGAAGTAAATAAAAAAGAACAAAATGGAGTTGTCATTTTTGAATTTAATGGAGAACTTGACGAAACCAATGCTGACAAAACTTTTGCCGGTGTAAATAGTGAAATTGGTGATTTTACCAACAGAAAAATTATTCTTGATCTTGTTTGGTTAAAATATCTAAACTCAAAATCGATTGGATACATTGTCTGATATTTTCTCAAATATTGAAGAAGGTGAAGGTAGAAATGTACATCTCAAATTGTGATGATGGAGTAAAAGACGTATTAGAACTTGTAGGAATTACTACAATTGTTCCAACAGTTGATACTGTAGAAGAAGCAATTGCTGCGTTAAATTAAGACAACTTATTCCCGTTTTTATAAGTAATTTTTAAAAGAAGCAAAGACACAAAAAATACAAAAAGAAAAAGTACGAAAATCGTACTTTTTTTGTTTTATTATTTTTAGATTCTATTCAACTCTCAAAATCCCCGGTTTTCGATGCCTCCTTCTAGAAAGGGGGATTTTTTTAAGCTCTCCCTTTTTTGGGCTCCCATTTTTTAAAAGGGATGTTTGGAGGGTTCATCTATACCACTTCCCATAATTGTTTTGCAGAAACTCTCAAGACCAAATTCATTTAGCTCTTGCCTCACATTTTTGCTCTCATTTCCAAGTGACATTTTTCTGGAGTCAAAGCTTGAACAGCTCTGAACAATATCCTCTACTCTACAAGCTCTGATCAGATTAAGAACTCCAGTTTTATTATGAAGTATCGTTTCTTTCAATCATCATTCATTCACTCAAATAACTGGCTTCCCTGCTGCCATACTCTCAACTGGACTCATTCCAAAATCTTCATCAATTGGAATGTACAGTGTTGCAATTGCATTCCCAACATAATCATAAAATCCAACATTTCCTGGCAAAGTCACAAAAGAAATATTTTCATATCCTTGAGCAAGATCAAATATTTTTTGTCTTTGAGGGTCGTTTTCTCCGTAAATAATCACGAGTTTTTCATCCGGCATTTGTTGAAATGCACTCACGATTTTATCGACTCTTTTCGCGTCAGCAAGACGAGCAAAACTGAGATAATAGTCTTTTTGTCATTGAAAAGAAAAAAGTGTTTGATCAACTGGTGGATAGAGAATTTGACTTTTGAGTCAGAGAAATTTCTCTATTCTTTCTTGAGTATTTTTTGAATTCGTGAGAATCACGTCCATTTTTTTAATATCTTTTTCATAGAGAAAACGAAATATAATGCAGGCTATTTTAAATACTGGACGCATCAAAAGTGGAACTTTTTGTACATAGAGCTCATGCAAATCATACAAATATCTTGGTGGAGTATGACAATAGTAAATCTTTTTTTTGATTTTTAGCTGCAGTTTCTCACAGCACTGATACTATCTCCAGAAAAAATAACCGTTTCATATTCACGCAAAAATCCAGTTTTAAACAAAAAAGCAAATTTGAGCTTCAAATGACGAAATCCTTTTTTAAAAATTTCTGTTGTAATTGGGATCATTTTTCCTTGAAATCATTCTTTTCTCAAGTCAAAACTTCCCGCACTAAAAAATCCAGATGCGATATCAGCATTAAAAGCTTTTCCCATCATCATAATCAGTCTTTCTCCCTCCTCATTTATACAAAAATGTATCCATGAAGAATAATTATTTTTTTGTTCATATATTTGATTATTCTCTAAAATATGCTGTTATTATATGTGAATATCTTGGATTGCAAGTTTTTTGAGGCTGGGAAAGATTTAAAGAACAAAAAAGTCTTTGATTTTTGAGAAGTTTTTCATACAATATTCTCAAATTGTTTAAAAAAATTATAACCATGTTTAAAAAAAGAAATTTGAGAAATTATTCCAGGACTTGAAATCAACGGAAAACCAGCTCCATATCCAGTTCTCAACGAAAAGAGCTGTGGAGAGCAACTGCTGGCATTATGTTTGCCATTTGATTTTTTACTCTTCTCACCACCCTCCACTTTAAAAGACTATCTTTTAATGCATACTGTAGTTATTTGATTTTTTATGTCGAATTTTTGGAATAAAAGTATTGTGGTGACCAAAATATTCTCCTCTCTCTTTTTATTGCAAGATGGCTTGTGAGAAAGCAAACTCCAGAATACGTATGAGCCATTCAAAAAAGATTTGCTTGGGCAATTGGACTCGCGATGAGCGGACTTGTCGCAATTCTCACGATAGGTTTTGGGATTTGCCGGATATTTAATCCTCACACTTTGTATTATGTGTCTTGCATTTATGTGGCTCTCGGAGAGTAGCATCGGATACTGCGTATGATGCACGATTTATGCATTTATTCTTAAAAAATGAATCTGAAACTCCAGACTATAAACCAAAATGTGCGGGAGACGCTTAGAGATATAAAAAAAGTTTAGAATATTCCTAAACTTTTTTATTTTATAATACCACTTCATTTTCTCAAAACTCCTCCCCATTCAAAAATCCTATATTTGAATTTCATCTTGAAAAATTTTGAAGTAAATATGCATCTTTTTTATCTTTTTTTCAAGCTTTATACAAGAAAAATTCATCTTTTTTTGGTGAAAATCATATTCATAACTATCAAGTAACACTCTCATTTGATTGTCTGGAGTATATTTGAATTGTAATCAAACCAATTCGTCTACTTCTTTATTAAACTTAAAAGAAACAAAATAATATTTTTCTTTTTCATATTCGTTTTTCCAATATTCAATAAAATCTTTTTTCTCATGTGGTAAAAAATTCATTTTACTGAGTTTTTCGTCAAAAACTTTTCAATATCTCATCATTTTACAATCCAACCATCAGTATTATGTTGATATTTTGAACTGGAGAATAGAATAATACAGGTAATCATATTTTTCCTTTTCTACAAAAAATTTTTATGATTTTTATCTGTTGAAAATTTCCAAGCATTTTTTTCATTAAAATTTGGAATTAATTTGGTATAACTATCAAGTGGAGAAACAAGATTTACTTGAAGTGTGTTTTGTTTTTTGAGTATCAGAATAATAATACACTACCGGCTTACTGAGTTCAGCGAGTTGATTGGCTTGATAATCAGAAGCACATACAAAGATAATTTCCATTTTGATCAAATCAGTCAACACGAAACACTGGAAGTTGCTCTTTTGTGACTTGAGTGACCGGTTCAAAATTTTTATCAGTAAAAGAATAAGACACCAATTCTTTTCAAAATAATCTCAATTATTTTATTGGTAGTTGAGAGATCGAGTAATTTTCATTTTGAAGAAATATTTTTTTGTAAACTAATTTGTATCTTTTCATAAATTCACCACTCTGAGTGAATACTCTTGTTTTGATTCATATAAAAACCAAATCTTTAGATATGCTTTGAGTGAAAAAAATAATATGCCGGATAAAATTGTTTTTGAGTCAAAATATCTTGCTTTATTGCAGCAATTGCTGCATTTATATTATTATATGGATTTTCTGAAATCTTTTTTGATGTAATGTCAAGAATAGAATCAGACAGCTCAAAAGTAAGACGAAGTGAAAAATCTATATTCCCTATTTGAATCGTTTTATATGGATAATTTTTAAGTTCAAAATTTGGAATATTCTTTCCATTTTTATCTAAAAATGATTGATTCGTCAGAAGACTTCCACATCCTCTACTATTGATACTTTTTAAATAATTTCTTAGCAATACGCAACTGAACTAAAGGACAAT